>PLSD01000102.1 GCA_003164135.1 Acetobacteraceae bacterium | reverse complement strand
AGAAAATTCGGCGGCTGGTATAAACGGGCGAATACCCCTCCCGCCCAAGAACCTGACTAATGGGTTCCCAAGGGCTAGCCCTTGGCGGGGTTCCAAGGGGCAGCGCCCCTTGGCCTTGCTTACTTCCTTACCCGCGCGTGAAATCGACTGTGGCGGCGAAGCCGGATTCGGTGCCCAGCGCCAGGTGGGAGCCGGATGGGTTCCAGGTAAGGGCGGTGATGGCGCCGCGGCCTGGGCCGCAGACGGGGAGGACTTGTTCTTTGTTGATGTCGAGGATGAGGACGAGGCCGGTGTCGAAACCGGCGGCGATGACGTCGTGTTCCGGGTGGCAGGCGACGCGTTTGACGATGCCGTCTCCGGGCCCGAGTTCCAGCGGGGCTTTGCCCATGGGTCCGCCGCCGAAGAATGGCCAGAGCACGGTGGATTCCGCCCCGCCGGTGGCGAGCCAGCGGCCGGAGTGGGTAAAGCCGAAGGATTCGGTTTTCGCCGGGTATCCGGCCATGCGCATATGTTTGCCTTCCGGCAGGGTCCAGCCGTGCAGGGCGTTTTCCTGCATGGAGGTGACGAGGGCTTCCCCCTGCGGGTGGATGGCGACGCCGGTATGGCTGCCTTTCCATTCCAGTTTGCGCGGGGTTGCGGAGGTGGAGGCGGTGAACCACAGCGAGGCGCCGTTATAGTGCGAGGCGGCGATGCGTTTGCCTTTGGCATCGAAGGCGATGCCGGTGACGGTGCTGGGGTGGGGCAGGGTGCGCAGGGGCTCGCCCTTGCCGTTAAACAGATGCAGGTTTTTGCCCACGGCGGCGGCGAGTAGCGGGGTTTTGCCGGCGTAGCTGGCCACGTGTTCCACCCATTTGGAGCCGAAGCGGGCGATTTCGGTGACGTTGCCGTCCACGCCGATGCTGAGAAATCTTCCGTCATCGCCGCCGGTGATGAAGCCGGGAGCTACCGGGTGGGGCGCCAGGGAGAGCACGGCGCCGTTATGCGCGGCGATGCTGGTCCAGCCGATGCTGGTCGAGCTGGGGACGTTTTGCAGGCGCAGGGTGCCATCCCCGAGCGCAAAGGCGGCGTGGGTGCCGGTGGCGTCGAAACAGGCGGCGATGGCATGGGCGCCGAGTTCAGCGGTGTTGCCGCGGGCTTTGATGAGCTGGTCTAGATCTGACATGCGTGACTAACTGCCGAACTCGGGCGCCGGGGGCAAGGCCGTGGCCTGAAGCGTGGTAAATTTGCCGCATGATTTAGGGAAACGTTCCAGGTTGGGTGATTTACATGAATAGTCTTGTGCGGCGCGGCAGGTTCTTGAGCTAGATCAAGGCAGCGGATTTTTCTGGCTGCCAGACATCCGCTTGTTATCAGCAGGAGTGCGCAATGAAGCGAAATAAATTTAACTGGACAGGCGCCGCTGGCGCATTGGCCGGATTGGTGGCGATGACGGCGATGCCCCATGGAGCGCAGGCGATTCCCTCATTCGCGGCGCAGACGGGCATGCCATGTTCGGCCTGCCACATCGGTTTCCCCCAGCTTACCCCCTTTGGCCGCGCCTTTAAGATGGACGGCTACGTCCAGGGCGGCACTTTCCCCGACGTGAAGAATTTCGCCGCCATGGTGCAGGGTGGGTTCACCCAGCTGCACGACAAGGTGCCGGGCGGTCTCGCGCCGAATTATCCCAGCAACAACGCCTGGTCGATCCAGCAGACCAGCCTGTTCTACGGCGGTGCGCTGGACGGCAACATCGGCCTCGGCGCCTTCGTGCAGGGCACATATGATGGCATTGCGCATCATTACAGCTGGGATAACCTCGACATCCGTCTCGCTCAGATGACCACCATCGCCAATAAGCGGGTAGTGTATGGCTTCACCTTCAACAACTCCCCAGGTCTGACGGATCTGTGGAACACGCTCCCGGCATGGGGCTATCCGTTCATCCCGCCGGGGCTGGGTGCCGGGGCGACCGCTGGCATTCAGACCAGCGCGCTGGCGCAGGCCGTGGCGGGCGTGGGTGGCTATGTCGCGGTGAACCTGACGCCGGCCGACATGCTCTATAATGAGGTCGATCTTTACAAATCCGTGCCCAACCACACCGCGGCCATGCTGGGCTCGGGGCCCGAGGTGCCGATTTCCGGGGTGATTCCCTATTGGCGCCTGGCCTTGCAGCACAGCAGCTGGAAGCAATCCATCGAAATTGGCACGTCCGGCTTGGTGGATCATCCGTATCCGTCCGGCTTTACCCATGGCCCCACGGATACGCTGACTGATGTGGGCGTGGACGCGCAGTACCAATATATCACCGTGCAGCAGGCATTTTCCGTGCAGGCCTCGTATTTTCATGAGTTCCAGTATTGGGGTGCCAGCTATCCGCAGGGCGGGACCGCGAACAAGAATGATTCGCTGGATACCGAGTCCCTGACGGGCTCCTACCTCTGGCACCAGATGTTCGGCGTCACGGAAGCCTATACCAACATCACCGGCAACGCAGATTCCGGGCTATATAATTCCGGCACCAGCAATGCCAACGGCAAGCCGAACACTGACAGCTTCACCACCGAGCTGGACTACTATCCGTTTAACACCGACGGCCCCAAATTTTTCCCCTGGGTGAATGCCAAGTTCTTTGTGGAAAACACGATCTACCCCACATTCAACGGGCTGGCGCATAATTACGATGGCAACGGCCGCTCGGCGCAGGCGAACGATGTGTGGTTCACGGGCATCTGGCTGGTCTTCTGAGCACCAGCTATGCGTAGGATTGCGGCAAAAGCGGCTGGGGCACTCCCAGCCGCTTTTTATTAACAATATTATAATTGTCTTGAACTTGCACAGCGGCCATGCAAAGCTTGGCAATGGTTTTTGCAACCGCCCCTGTTGGACTGAGCTTCAAGGAAGAACTGCTTCTTCTTTGTGCACGCATAGGTTTCAGCCCGCCCCGCACTTAAGGTTTTGGCTTGCCCGCTGCAAACGCGCGGGCGCGTTCATTAATCTATAGGGGAGACTCAAGCTATGTTGGATCAGGCTGGCGGCGCCGTTAATTGGCAAGACATCGATAACGCACATCATTTACACCCGTTTACGGACCATAAGGCGCTGCACGCCGGTCACGTGCGGGTTATCACCGGGGCAGACGGGGTGTTTCTGCATGACTCAGACGGTAACCGCATTCTGGACGGCATGGCCGGGCTTTGGTGCGTGAACGCGGGTTACAGCCGGCCCGAGTTGGTGGAAGCCGCGTCTACCCAGATGAGCAAGCTGCCGTACTACAACACGTTTTTTAAAACCACGAACCCGCCGGCCGCCGCCCTGGCGCAGCGCCTGGCAAAAATCGCGCCCGAGGGCATCAACCACGTGTTTTTCGCCTGTTCCGGGTCGGAAGCCGTGGACACCGCCCTGCGCACCGCGCGCGTGTACTGGCAGACCCTGGGCAAGCCGGAAAAGAAGATCGTCATCGGCCGTGAATACGGCTACCACGGCTCCACCACGCTCGGCGCTTCCGCCGGCGGCATGGTGGATATGCACCGCCAGGCCGGCGACATGCCGAACTTCGTGCAGGTGTTGCCGCCCTATTGGTACGGCTACGGCGGCCAGATGAGCCCCGCTGAATTCGGGCTTTATGCAGCCAAGCAGCTGGAAGATAAGATCAAGGAACTCGGGGCCGACAACATCTCCGCCTTTATCGGCGAGCCGTTGCAAGGCTCGGGCGGCGTGATCATTCCGCCGGAAACCTATTGGCCCGAGATCAACCGCATCTGCAAGGAAAACAACATACTGCTGATCGCCGATGAAGTGATCTGCGGTTTTGGCCGCACCGGAAAAATGTTCGGTTCGGATTATTTTGGCATCAAACCGGATATGATGACGGTCGCCAAGGGCCTCACCTCGGGCTACATCCCGCTCTCCGCGGTGCTGATCCACGACCGCGTGGCCGAGGTGCTGATTAACCAGACCGGCGAGTATTATCACGGCTTCACCTATTCGGGGCATCCGGTTGCTTGCGCCGTGGCGCTGAGGAATCTTGATATCATCGAGAGCGAGGGACTGGTTGAGCGCGCCAATGTGGTGGGCCAAGTGCTGCGTGAAAAACTGCAAGAGGTGTTCGCTGACCATCCGCTCGTCGGCGAAGTGCGCGGCATCGGCATGATCGGCGGTATTGAGCTGGTTGCCGACAAACGCACGCGCCGCTTCTTCGACAACCGCGGCCGCGTCGGCCAGATCTGCCGCGACTTCTGTGTTGGCAACGGGCTGATCATGCGCGCCGTGCGCGACACCATGGTGTTCTCGCCGCCGCTGATTATTTCGCATGATGAAATCGACACCATGGTTGCGCTGGCGAAGAAATCCTTCGACCAGACCTATGAGAAGGTGAAGCACGAGGTGGCATCGTGACCGTTACGGACCGCGATGCCAAACTGGCGCTGATGGCGCAGGCTGAATATATCGAGGCGTTTATCATTGACGTGAACGGCGTGCCGCGCGGCAAATGGATGCAGCCGGACAAGGCGAAATCCCTGCTCGGCGCCGGCGTGGCCATGCCGCGCTCGGCTTTTTTGCTGGATATCTGGGGCCGCGACATAGTGGAGGGCGGCATCGCGCTCGACACCGGCGACCCTGATGGCTTGTGCACCGCCGTGCCGCATTCCATCACCCGCATGAGCTGGGCGGAGGGTACGGCCTGCCAGGCGATGCTGACCATGTTTGAGGCGGACGGCAGCCATTTCTTCCTCGACCCGCGCGGTGTGCTGGCGCGCGTGCTGGAGCGCTACACCGCCGCCGGCCTTAGCCCGGCGCTGGGCGTGGAGCTGGAATTCTACCTGGTCGACGAAGGCCAGACCGGCGGCTTGAAAATTGCCCCGCGCGGCGCGGATTACTCGGGCTGGCGCGGCTGGCATATTGATGCGGTGGGTCTGGGTGAAATCCATGACTACCAGCCGATTCTGCGCGAAATGATGTCGATCGCAAAATCGCAGGGAATCACGCTGGAAACCCTGATCAGCGAGAATGGGCCGGGGCAATTTGAAGTCACGCTGAAATACTCGACCGATGCATTGCGCGTCGCCGATTCCGCCGCGCTGTTCAAGCGCACCATCAAGCAGGTGGCGCGCAAGCATGGGCTCACCGCCACCTTCATGGCCAAGCCTTATGGGCAATGGGCGGGCAGCGGCATGCACGTGCATATGTCCGTGCTGGATACGCAGGGCAACAATATTTTCGTCGGCACGCCCGAGCGCGCAGCACCCGTGCTGTACAACGCGGTGGGCGGAATCATCCAGGCCATGCCGGACACGATGCTGACCCTCGCACCGCACGCCAACTCCTACCGGCGTTTTGCTCCCGGCGTGCACGCGCCCACATTCGGCGATTGGGGCCACGACAACCGGCTGGCCGCGGTGCGTGTTATCACCGCGGACCCGCCGGCCTCGCGCATCGAACACCGCGTTGCCGGTGCCGACTGCAACCCGTATCTCGCCTTCGCCTCGCTGCTCGGCTCGGCGCTGAACGGGATTGAAACGAAAGCCGACCCCGGCCCGGAAACCTTTGGCGACAAACGCACTGGCCAAGCCCCGCCGCTGCCCATCGCCTGGTCCGCCGCGCTCGATAAATTTGCTGACTCCGCCCACATTAAAAGCATTTTTGGCGCTGATTTCCAGAGACTTTTCACAGCCTGCAAACGCCAGGAAATCAACGAAATGCGGCGGCGTATTTCTGATGTGGAGTACGACGCGTATCTGGAGACCGCATGAGACAAGTCACCGTAGCGGCCACGCAAATGGCCTGCGGACCAGACGCCCCGGCGAACATCGCCAGAGCGGAAAAACTGGTCCGCGCGGCGGCGGCGCAGGGCGCGCAGATCATTCTGATCCAGGAACTTTTTGAGAGCCTGTATTTCTGTCAGGATCAGATTCACGCGTTTTTCGACCTGGCAAAGCCGCTGGAGGAGAACGCCGCTGTCAAACACTTCGCGCCCATCGCGAAGGAACTCGGTGTTGTGCTGCCGATCTCGGTGTTCGAGCGCGCCGGGCAAAGCTTTTTCAACACTATCGTTATACTTGATGCTGACGGCAGCAACCTCGGCTACTACCGCAAATCCCACATCCCCGACGGCCCCGGTTATTCCGAGAAGTTTTACTTCTCCCCCGGCGATACCGGCTTCAAAGTGTGGGACACCAAATACGCGCGCATCGGTGTTGGCATCTGCTGGGACCAATGGTTTCCCGAAACCGCGCGCGCCATGGCCCTCATGGGGGCGGAACTGCTGTTCTTCCCCACGGCCATCGGCTCCGAACCGCAGGACGCCACGCTGGACTCCAGCGGCCACTGGCAGCGCACCATGCAAGGCCACGCCGCCGCAAACCTCATGCCGCTCGTTGCCTCCAACCGTATCGGCACGGAACCGGGCAGGCATGGCACTTCCATCACTTTCTATGGCTCCTCCTTCATCGCCGATAATACGGGCGCCAAAATCGCCGAAGCCAACCGGACCGATGAGGGGATACTGACTGCCACCTTCGACCTCGACGCCCTGGCCCATATCCGCGCCTCCTGGGGCGTATTCCGTGACCGCCGCCCGGAACTCTACACCCCGCTGCTCACCCTGGACGGCAAACATGTCAGTGGGGCGCGTTAATGAGGGCGGTGCCCCGCGAGCTTGGTTTTGCCATGCCCGCGGAGTGGGCGCCGCACGCGGGATGTTGGATGATCTGGCCCGAGCGGCCGGACAACTGGCGGCTGGGGGCGAAGCCGGCGCAGGTTGCGTTCACGGCGGTGGCCGCGGCGATTGCGCGATTCGAACCGGTGACGATGCTGGTGAGTGCAAGGCAATTCACCAATGCGCGGGCGGCGCTGCCGGAGGCGGTGCGCGTGGTGGAAGTCAGCACGAATGACGCCTGGGCGCGTGATGTGGGGCCGAGTTTTCTGCTGAACGCGGCGGGGGAACTGGCTGGCGTGGACTGGCCGTTCAATGCGTGGGGCGGCTTGCAGAATGGCTTGTATTTCCCCTGGGATTTGGACGACCAGGTGGCCGGGAAAATGCTGCAGGTGGAGCGCGCGGCGCGTTTCCGCGCGCCCAAAATTGTCGAGGGCGGGGCGATTCATGTTGACGGCGAAGGCACCGTGCTTGTTACGGAGGCATGTTTGCTCGCCGAGGATCGCAATCCTGGCGTCACCCGCCAGGAGATGGAGCGGGTTTTGAAAGATTATCTCGGCGTCAGCCATGTGGTGTGGCTGGGGGCCGGCGTGCCGGGTGATGAGACCGGCGGGCATGTCGACAACCTCGCCTGCTTCGTGCGCCCCGGCGTGGTGCTGCTTACCTGGTGCGACGACCCAGCCGACCCGCATTACGAAGTCTCCCGCGCCGCCCAAGAAGCTTTGCAAGGGGCACGCGATGCGCGGGGGCGTGAGATCACGGCCGAGCATATTCCCATGCCGACGCCGATGTTCATTTCCGCGGATGAGGCCGCCGGCATCGACCATGCGGAAAACGGCATGAACCGGGCGGCGGGCGAGCGGCTCGCGGCGTCCTACGTGAATTTTTATATTGCGAATGGCGCGATAATTGCACCACGCTTTGGGGTAGCAACGGATGCCCCAGCGCGGGCCGTATTGGCGCGGCTGTTTCCGGAGCGGGAGATTGTAATGGTGCCGGCGCGCGAGATTCTACTGGGAGGCGGCAATATTCATTGCATCACCCAGCAACAACCAAAGACTTAAAGATAAACATAAGGGGGCTAGAATGGCTACGGAGTTAAAAGCAAATTCTCTATCGTTTTTTGAATCAATTATCATGGGTATCGCGGGAAGCGCGCCGGGATTTTCCATCGCCGTGGCTATTTCCGGCCTGCTTGCCGCGTCCGGGGCGGTTTCCCCCAATGCCTTGCTGATTTTTGCCGTGCCGATGCTTGGCATTGCCGTGGCCTACAAGGGGCTCAACCAAAAAATGGCCAACGCGGGTGCCGCCTATGAATGGACCAAATCCGTATTCGGCGGCTTCTTTGGCTATTTTTCCGGCTGGGCGCTGTTGATCGCCTCCATGGTGTTCATGGTCACGGGCAGCGTGCCGCTCGGCACCGCTACCATCGACGTGTTTGACCCCGGCTTGGCCACCAATGTGTGGCTGACCACCAGCATCGGCGCGGTGTGGTTTCTCGCCATCGGCGCGGTTTTGATTGCCGGTATTGAACTCACCAGCAAAATTCAGGTGGTGATGAGCACGATCGAACTGTTGATCCTGTTTGGCATTTCCATCGCGGCGTTTTTGCATACCGGTGTAGGTGGGGCGGTAACCCCGTTCTCCTGGTCCTGGTTCAGCTTCAATTATCCGGCCGGCACGTTTGCTTCCTCGGCACTCATCGTGGTGTTCCTCTACTGGGGCTGGGACGTTACCTGTAACCTCGCGGAAGAAACCAAGGGCCATCCGCCGAATTCAGCTGGCCAGGGCGGGTTTTTGAGCATCTTCGTGACGATTGCCTCCTTCGTGGCGTTTACCGTGGCGGCGCTGATGATGTTCACACTGGCCACCGCCTCCGGCTTTTCCGACAATCTGATCTATCACGTGGCGATTGCCGCCGGTCTGGGCAAGACGGGCGGTTATGCGGCCTCGCTGGCGCTGATCCTTTCCAGCGTTGCCACGCTGGAAACCACCATGCTGCAATTCTCCCGCACCCTGTTCGCCATGGGCCGGGACCGCGCGTTGCCGGTGTTCTTCGCCCTGGTGCACGAGAAAACAGTGACGCCGGTGCGCACCATGTATCTGCTGTTGGGCATTGGGCTGGTGATGATCTTCCTCTCCAGCTTCATGCCCTCGATTGCCTCCATCCTGGGGGATTCGGTGAGCGCCATCGCCGTGCAGGTCTGTTATTATTACGGGCTGGCCGGGTTTGTTTGTGCCTGGTCCTATCGCGACAGTCTGAGATCGTTCCGCTGGGACGCCGTGCAATATGTGATCTATCCGGCGTTGAGCGCGCTCGCACTGATGACGCTCGGGCTATATGCCATCTCCACCTTTAACATGACGACGAAAATCGTCGGCATCGGCGGGTTGCTGGCCGGCATCGTTTTCTACCGTCCGTCGGGTTACGGCAAGCTGGTCGCGGATATCGTGGCCGAAGAGTAAGCGGCTTTAAACGGACCGGGGCGTTGCCGCCCCGGTTTTAATATTCGGCGAGCGGGTCAGGACCAAAACGGTTCTGGCCCGTTGTGCCGCGGGTGCAGAACCACACGAGCAGCAGGATGCCGCCGGCCAGCGGCACGAAGGTGATCAACAACCACCAGCCGGACCGGTTGATGTCGTGCAGGCGGCGGATGCCGACAGTGAGTGATGGCAGCAGGATTGCCAGCTCCATGGCGGCAGTAGCGACATGGTAGAGCGCTCTGTCGTGCAGGATGATGGCGAGAAAGCCGAAAACAAATCCAACCACCAGGCCGAGCAGGGCGCAGAACAGGGTCCAGTACCAGTATTCCGAGCGCGGTGCCCGCCCGGCAAACCCCACGTAGTTTTGCAGGCAAATGTCGATGGCCTGGGCAAAGCTACGGCCCCGGCCGGATGAGCGGTTAACATAACCAGACATGCGCTTCTCCTGTTTTACCGCGACGGTAGGCCGGAACGGATTGTTCCGGCAAGGTACTACAACGCTTTGCGGAACGTCAGGTTGATGCGCTTGGGCCCCGCCAGCGGATGCACCCCGTCCCGCAACGGCATCACGCCGTGGAAATTCAGCCGGGCCACGCCACCCCACACCACCACGTCGCCGCTGAGCAGCTCAATCCGCGCCGCCTTGTCCGCGCGCGCCGCACCGCCCCATAAAAACACCGCCGGCAGGCCGAGCGAGACGGAGACAATGGGAGCGGTGAAGCCGGCCTCGTCGCGGTCCTGGTGCAGGGTCATGCGCGTACTGGGGCGGTACAGGTTCACCAGGCAGGCGTCGGGGGCAAAGTCCGCATATCCCGCGGCCAGGGCCGCGCGGGCCGCCAGTTCGCGGAAAACCTCCGTCATCGCGGGCCAATTCCGCGCGGTCAGTGGGTCCACCGCACTGTAGCGGTAGCCGTGGCGGTCGGAGATCCAGCCCATGGCGCCGCAATTACTCATATGCACGGACATCGCCTTGCCGCCCGGCGTTGCCACCTGCCGCAATGGTGCGGCGGCGACCACATCTTCCACCGCCGCCAGCAGCGCTGCCTCATTGTCCCGCGCAAAGCCGGGCAGCAGCGTCAGCCCCGGATAGCTTGGCGGAAACAGGTCGGCGGTCATTTTTCCGGCAGCATCAACTCCGGCACGCGGCCACCGGCCTGGATATGCCGGTCCAGCACCTCATCCACCGCCGCGAAGGAATCCAGCCGGTACCACACGCCCTCGGGGTATAGCACGGCACAGGGGCCAAGCTCGCAGCGGTCCAGGCAGCCCGCCTGGTTCACCCGCACGCCGGGGATTTTCAGCTCCTTCACCCGCGCCTTCATATAGTCGCGGATTTTCTCCGAGCCTTTGGAGGCGCAGCAGCCCCGCTCATGGCCTTCCGGCCGGCGGTTGCCGCACACAAACACATGGGTCTCGAAATACGGGGCGGGGTCGGCCGGCAGTCTGGTACCCAAAATCTAGCTCCTGGAACGCGAGGCAGTGGTTTATACGAGCAGCGCCCCGCGTACCGCGTCAAGCTCGGCATCGCTCAGGCCGATCACCTCGTGCAAAAACCCTTTCACCGAGCCGTGCTTGGCCTCGATGGTGGTGAACATGGTCTCGATGTAGTCCCGCTCGGCATGCATCATCGGCGCCCAGATGGATTGCTCGACGCCGTTCAGCGCATGCGAGTCGAAATCCGTCATCACGATGGCGAGGTTATGCTCGAAGAAATGCTCGGTGAGCAGGTAGTCCTGCACCACGGTCTCGCGCGGCACGCCCAATACGTCCAGCAGCAGTGCCGCGGCCACGCCGGTGCGGTCCTTGCCCGCGGCGCAGTGGAATACCAGCGGCAGATCGCCCTTGGCGATGCGGCGGAACAGCTCGGTGTAGGATTCCGCCTGCTCGTAGGCGAGGTGCTTATAGATATCGACCATCTTCTGGTGCGACGTCTCGGCGGTGGCGCCGGCGGCGGAAAGTGCCGAGATCAGATCGGCGGTGCTGCCGGTATGGTCGCGCTCCCACACCTCATACCCGGCGTTTTTGGCATGGCGGGAAGGGCGGCGCTTGCGTTCGCGGTTGTCGCGAAGATCGAAGATCAGGCGGATGTTCAGCGCGGCGATAAGCTCGTGGTCCTCATCGGTAAGCCGCGCCAGATTGGCCGAGCGGAACACCTTGCCCGAGGCGACGCGCTTGCCGTCAGCCGCGACGTAGCCACCGATATCGCGGAAGTTATGCCCCCCGGCGAGGTGCAGGATGCGCGGGTCATTCAGGGTCGATGTCAGTGAATTGCTCATGTTACCTCCATATAGGGAACATGCCGTTTGGTTGCCACGACACAGCCCGAAGTTATGTGATCTTTTTGTGTCATAAGCCGCTCTGGCGGCCGTCTAGTGGCGATTTTTTGCGGTTGCGAGTGCGCGCCACGGGTTCGAGCGCGCGAAGCAACGGGCTCACGTACTGAAGTACGCTCCGCTCCGGTGCTCGAAAATCCCCGCTATACGACTCACCAGAGCGACTTATGAGTCTAGTCTCTAGACCAATGTAGCAGTGCAGCGGTCGAGCACCACGGTGTCGCGCTCCACGGCAATCGCGCGGAAGCGCAGGCGCTCGGGCTCCTCGAAGAACTCGAAGCGGATCGTCTCGCCGGGCATCACCGGCTTGCTGAAGCGCACGAACATGCCGCCGAAGCGGGCGGTGTCGTTATCGCAATAGGCGGAGAGAATGGCGCGGCAGGCGAGGCCGTTGGTGCACAGCCCGTGCAGGATCGGCCGGTCGAAGCCTGCCTTGCGGGCAATCTCCGGGTCGGCGTGCAGCGGATTCCAGTCGCCGCTCAGGCGGTAGATCAGCGCCTGGCGGGGCAGGGTGGGGATGGTCACCACGCGGTCGGGCGCGCGCTCGGGCACCGGCTCGGCCGCGGCCGGCACCGTGCCGAACCCGCCCTCGCCGCCGTTGCCGCGCAAAAACAGCGTGGAGCGCACGGTGGCGATTTTCTCGCCGCTGGCGGCGTCGAACAGTTCTTTTTCCTGGTGCAGCAGCGCGCCACGGCCGGGGCCTTTGTCCTCAACCCCGGCAACGCGGTATTCGCCGCGCAGCTTGCCGGTGGCGGGCATCGGCCGGTGCATTTTAAATTCCTGTTCGGCGTGCAGCAGCTTCACCCAGTCGATGCCGAATTCCGGCTTCTGCGCCCAGAAACCGGGGTGGCAGAGCACGTTCACATAGGAGGGCACGCAGCGCAGGTTGCCTTCGTACACAAACGGCAGCTCGCCCTCGTCCAGCGGGTCGGCGCCGTAGCCCAGGCCCAGCGCGTAGAGGATGGTGTCGCGCTTGTCATAGCTCTGCTCAATCGAGCCAAGCTGCATGTTCTTGATTTTTTCGATATCCACGGAGGCGCCTTTCCTAGTTCGTCAAAAATATTTGGTGGTTTTGTCAGTCGCGGCGGTTGACCGCAATGGGAGGTGGCTGTTTCTGGTTCACCAGCACACTATATGCTTGCTCATGGCTCGGCAAGCATGGCCGCCATGCCGCGCATTGACGGGGCTTCGTCCCGGTCCATATTGGCTGGATTATCGCGATCCGCGGGCAGGGAAGACTGAAATGAAACAGATTATTGCCGCCGGGCTGCTCGCCTGCCTGGCGGGCGGCTTTGCCTGCGCGCAGGAAGCGCCGCCTCCGGTTGTGGGCGTCATCACCGCCGCCAGCCAGCCGGTTTACGCGCAGCAGGACTATACCGGGCACATCCAGTCACCACGGATCGTCAACATCCAGGCCCGCGTCACCGGGTTTCTGGAGACGCAGAATTTCACTGACGGCCAGGCGGTGAAGGCAGGCGACCTGCTCTATGTCATCGAACAACCGCCTTACCAGGCGCAAGTCGCGCAGGCGCAGGCGACGGTCGCCCAGGCGCAGGCGCAGGCGCATGTGGCCCAGCTCACTCTGCAACGCGCGCAGGCCTTGCTGCACACCGTCGCCGGGCAGCAATCCACCGTGGACCTTGCGCTGGCCGCCTACCTCTCCGACCAGGCGGCGGTGCAGAGCGCGCAGGCGCAACTGCAAACCGCGCAGATCAACCTGGACTACACGCAAATCCGCGCCCCGATTGCGGGCGTCATCGGCGCCACCACGGTGAACGTGGGCAATGTCGCCGGCCCGCAGAGCGGCGTGCTCGCCACCATCGTTGCCGAGGACCCGATGTATGTGGACTTTTCCCTGCCCATGGCCGACGCGCTGAAGTTCCGCGCCCAGGCCGCCCAGATGGACCTGCTGCTGCAACTGCCGGACGGCTCCACCTACGCGCAGACCGGCAAGGTCGATTTCATCAACAATCAGGTGACGCAGAATACCGATTCGCTGAACTGGCGCGCCACCATCGCCAATCTGGACGACGCCCTTACGGACGGCGAGTTCGTCACCGTCATCCTGCGTGCCAAACAGGCACAGTCGCAGATCGTCATCCCTCTGGCGGCGGTCATCGCCGATCAGCTCGGCGATTACGTGCTGGAAGTGGGCCCTGGCAACATCGTCACCCGCCACAGTGTCACTCTAGGACCACAATCCAACACCACCGTCCCGGTGCTCTCCGGCGTCTCGCCGGGGGATAAAATCATCACCGAGGGCATCCAGATGGTGCATCCGGGCATGAAAGTTTCCCCGCAGCCCGCGGCACAGAACTGATGTTCTCTGCCTTTTTCATCGACCGCCCGCGCTTTGCCATCGTCAACGCGATTATCATCACCCTGGCGGGGATAATCGCCATTACGCGCATCCCCGTCGCGCAGTTCCCCAACATCGTGCCGCCGCAGGTGCAGGTTACGGTCAACTACCCCGGCGCCTCGGCGAAAGTGGTGGAACAGACGGTGGCCGAACCGATCGAGGAGGCGGTCAACGGCCTCAACGACGAAATCTACATGTCCTCGACCAGCGCCAACGACGGCAGCTACTCCCTCACAGTCAGCTTCGCCGTCGGCTCGGACCCGAACATCGACACGGTGAACGTCACCAACGCGGTGCAGCAGGCCACCTCGCAACTGCCCGCGCTGGTGCAGCAGGAGGGCATCACCGTGCGCAAGCGCTCCTCCGCCGTGCTGGACTTCCTGTTCATTTCCAGCCCCGGCAACCAGCTCTCGCAGTTGCAGGTCTCCAACTATGTCACCCTCAACCTGCTGGACCCGCTCTCGCGCGTGCAGGGCGTGGGGCAGGCGCTGCTGTTCGGGCCGCAGAATTACTCCATGCGGGTGTACTACGACACCAACCGCCTGACCCAGCTTGGCCTCACGCCGCAGGACATCATCACAGCACTTAACGGCCAGAATGTGCAGGCGCCGGTGGGGGCCATCGGCGTGCCGCCCAACGCCGCCACGCAGCAGCTACAAATGACCGTGGAGGCGCAAGGCCGCCTGACCACGGTGGAACAGTTCGGCGATGTCGTGCTGCGCACCAACCCGGATGGCTCGCTGCTGCGCATCAAAGACGTGGCGCAGGTGGTGCTGGGCGCGCAGACGCAAACCCGCATCAACAAAATCGACAACGGCGCCGGTCAGGCGATTGGCATCTACCTCGCCCCCGGCGCCAACGCGCTCGCGACTTCCGCCGCGGTGGACCAGGAGCTGGCGCTGCTGGAGCAGAAATTCCCGCCCTCGCTCATCGCCACCCATGTGTTCGACACCTCAAGCTTCGTGCGCGAGACCATTCAGGAGGTTGAGCGCACCCTGCTGGCGGCGTTCGTGCTGGTGGTGCTGGTGGTGTTCCTGTTTTTGGGCGACTGGCGCGCGGCGGTGGTGCCCACGGTGGTGCTGCCCATCGCCCTCACAGGCACTTTTGCCGTCCTGCTGGCCTGCGGTTTTTCCGCCAATACCGTCACCCTGCTGGCCCTGGTGGTCGCCACCGGCATTGTCGTGGATGACGCCATCGTGGTGGTGGAAAACGTCGAGCGCGTGATGACCGAGCGGCCGGACCTCTCCCCGCGTGACGCCACCAAGCTGGCGATGACGCAGATCACCGCGCCGATTATCGCCATCTCCCTGGTGCTGCTCTCGGTGTTTGTTCCGATCGCCTTCATCCCCGGCCTCTCGGGCCTGCTGTTCCAGCAGTTCGCCGTCACGGTGAGCGTCGCGATGCTGCTCTCGGCCTTCAACGCGCTCACCCTATCGCCGGCGCTGTGCGCCATCCTCATTCGCCCCGGCCACCGGCCGCGTGGCGTGTTGGGGCGGATTTTGCGCGGCATCGACCAGGCGCGCGACGGCTACACCAGCGTTGTCACGCGCGGCCTGCGCAAAGCCTGGATCGGCCTGGCGGTCATCGCCGTCTTTGCGGTGGGTGCCGCCGCCATGGCCATCGTCACCCCCGGCGGGTTTTTACCCAACGAGGACCAGGGCGCCTTCTTCGCCCAGGTCAGCCTGCCGGCCGGCGCCTCGGTCAACCGTACCGAGGCGGTGGCCGACGCGGTGGTGACGAAACTGCGGCAGATGCCCCAAGTCACCCATGTCATGTCGGTGATCGGCTTCTCCATTCTCGACGGCGCCTCGGAATCCAACACCGCCTTTTTCCTTATCCGCCTCAAACCCTTCGCCGGCCGCCCAGGCGAGGCCAACAGCGCCGACACGGCGATCAAGCATGTGTTCGGTGTCGGCAGCCAGTTGCTCAACGGGCGGCTGATCGCTTTCAACTTCCCGCCGATTTCCGGCCTCTCCCCCAACGGCGGGCTGCAATATGAGCTGGAAAACACCCAGGGCGCGCCGCAGGAGCAGATGCAGGAGGTCCTCAACGGCCTGTTGGTGGCCGCCAGCCAGGACAAGCGTTTGGGCAAGGTCTTCTCCACCTATAACGCCGAAACGCCCACGCTGTTCCTCAACATCGACCGCGACAAGGCCGGTGCCCTGGGCGTCAACATGGGCGATATTTACACCACGCTGCAGGCCACCCTGGGCGGCTATTACGTCAACCAGTTCAATCTGTACGGCCGCATCTGGCAGGTGAATATCCAAGGCATCGCCGCCAACCGCGCCACGCCGGACTCGATCTACCAGAGCTACGTGCGCAGCAGCTCCGGCGCCATGGTGCCGTTGCGCGCCCTGGCCACCACCAGCACCATCCTCGAACCGCCGGTTATCCCGCGCTACAACGATACCGAGGCGATCCCCATCGTCGCCAACCCGGCGCCGGGCGTTTCCTCGGCCGGCGGCATCAAGGCCATGGCAGATGTCTCCAGCCGCACCCTGCCGCCGGGCTACAGCTATGAATGGACCAGCACCGCCTATCTGGAAAACGCCGCGTCCGGGCAAACCGGGCCGATCCTGCTGCTCTCGGTGCTGTTCGCCTACCTCTTCCTGGTCGCACTGTACGAGAGCTGGGTGATCCCGGTGCCGGTGCTGCTCTCCATCATCATCGGCGCGTTCGGCGCGCTGTTCGGCGTGTGGGCGTGCGGGCTGAACATAAATCTCTACGTGCAGATCGGTATGATCACGCTGATCGCCATGGCGGCGAAAAACGGCATCCTCATCGTGGAGTTCGCCAAGGAGCGCCGCGCCGAGGGCATGCCGATCGAACAAGCCGCCGCCATGGGGGCGCGCATGCGTTTCCGCGCGGTGATGATGACTTCCATCGCCTTCATCGCTGGCTTGGTCCCGCTGGTCATCGCCACCGGCGCCGCCCAGATCAGCCGCCGCTCGCTCGGCACCCCGGTGTTCGCGGGCATGATCGCGGCTTCCCTGGTCGGCATTTTCATCATTCCGCTGCTCTATGCGGTGTTCCAGCGCCTGCGCGAGGCCACGGCTGCCCGGCGGCGCGGCGGCTAATTTGTCAGAGCGGCGTCCTCGGCATGCTCCGGGGTGAGCCACCAGTAATATTCCGCCTCCCGGCCGATCTGGGTTTGCGCGGCGTAATCGGCATCGCGTGGAATGTCAGGCCGGTACTCGCCGTAGCGATCGCCGGTAAACACCCGTTCGACCTTGGAAAACGGGATCGTCAGTTCGACGGCCTGGTCGTTCTGGTGCGGCCAGGGGATTCTGGCCCAGGCCGCGAAATCCTCAACCCCCTGGCCGGCCGCCACGCTGATGGCGATTTCCGGAAAATTCTGCGCCGGGCAGAACAGCGCGACCCAGCCTTCGGTCAGCCCGCCGATATACTCGCGCACCCGCCGGGTAATCAGGAAGGCGTCCGATTCGAGATGGATCACGCGCGCAAACCCATGCGCGGCGGCATATTGCGCGGCAAATGCGAATGAACGGTGCCAGCCGGGAAAATCCAGGACCGTATTGCGGCCGAGATTATCCTCAAAGTGATAAAGCAGCACGCCGCCCGGTACGGGGGTTTCTCCGGCGGAGGGGCACGCATCCGCCGAAACCACGGTCAGGTCAGGCCAGCCGGGCAGGCAAGGTGAGCCGTCATCGACGATCAATATCTGGTCCTGCGGCAAGCCTGAGCGTTTGATGGCGTCCAGCCAGACCCCGTATCTGTCGTTCCAGTCCGCCTGGTTGCGCGCGAAGGCGGTACAGAAGACCAGGGTTTTCCCGGCGGCGGCGCGGACCGGCGGCGGCAAGGGCTGGGGCAGCGCCAGCGGCGGCATCGCCACGAAGGAACGGTGCCGGGGAAAATACCGGCTTACCTCAAAACGGAAGGCAGCGCCTGGGGCCGGATTGCCGCCGGCGGGCAGGCAGTCGGCCAGCAGGCGGGCGGCACCCGCGGGGGAGATTGAATAGCAGCCAAGCCCAGCCGCGGAGATCAGCGGCAGCAGGCTGAAGCGGGTTTTGGCATTGCGGAAATCATCCGGATGTTGCGTGGCAGCAGCCGGGGCGAACTGGATGGTGGCCGGGCCGAGTCCCGGTGCCGGCACGAGCGTGACCGGGAAATCGAAATCCGCTGTCCACAGCACAATATCCCATTCCGGCTTACATGGCAGGGCTTGCGCCTGTGGCCAGAAGTCGGCGCGCAGCAGCATGTCGTCGGCGGCGATATGGAACGGCATTTTCCCGGCGGCACATTCCTGCCAAAGCGCGATATGGGTGAGGGCGGCGGCGAGCGCGTCGCGGCTCCAGCCCGTATCCGGTGCGATCACCCCGTCACGGATACAGGCCTCAAAGGGGAAGTCCTGGGCATTGAAAGCGTAAATCGCCTGCGCGGGCAGGCCGGGGTTGCGCAAGCAGAACTGCCTGAATCGCCACTCTGAGTGATCGGAGGTGATGACCCTGACAAGCTCCTGCATGGTATTCAGTTCCTTGATTCCAGGCGTATTTTTAATTTGGATTGCGGCGGCGGGATAGAGGTGCCTGACTTATTTCGTAAAATTGGTCTCGTGCGTAATATCATTGCGTGAAACAGGCGTCTGACATGCTTTTCTGTCCGTCGCGGCAAGGGTGACAGTTCATGGAAAACGTAATAGGTGACGCGCCAGTTTGAGAAGCAAAACAGGGATACCAGTATCATGCGCGTTTACTATGACCAGGATGCCGACGTTAACCTCATCAAGGGCAAAAAAGTCGCCATTGTCGGCTATGGCAGCCAGGGCCACGCCCATGCGCTGAACCTGAAGGACAGCGGCGTGAAAGAGCTGGCCGTGGCGCTGCGCCCGGGCTCGACCGCCATTGCCAAGGCCGAGGGCGCTGGCATTAAAGTCATGGACCCGTCCGCCGCCGCCAAATGGGCCGATGTGGTGATGGTGCTGACCCCCGATGAAGGCCAGGGCGACCTGTACCGCGAGCATCTGGCTCCCAACATGCGCCCCGGCACCGCGCTGGCGTTCGCGCATGGCCTGAACATCCATTTCAACCTGATCGAGCCGCGCGCCGACATCGACGTGTTCATGATCGCGCCGAAAGGCCCAGGCCATACCGTGCGTAGCGAATATCAGCGCGGCGGCGGCGTGCCGAGCCTGGTCGCCGTGGCGCAGGATGCCACCGGCAACGCGCTGGACATCGCGCTCTCCTACGCTTCCGCCAATGGCGGCGGCCGCGCCGGCATCATCGAGACCACCTTCAAGGAAGAATGCGAGACCGATTTGTTCGGCGAGCAGGCCGTGCTGTGCGGCGGCGTGGTGGAACTCATCAAGGCTGGTTTCGAGACCCTGGTTGAAGCCGGCTACGCCCCGGAAATGGCCTATTTCGAGTGCCTGCATGAAGTTAAGCTGATCGTCGACCTGATCTTCGAGGGCGGCATCGCGAACATGAACTATTCCATCAGCAACACCGCCGAATACGGCGAGTATGTCACCGGCCCGCGCATCATCACGGCCGAGACCAAAAAGGAAATGAAGAAGGTGCTGGAAGACATCCAGATGGGCCGCTTCACCCGCGACTGGATGCTGGAAAACAAGGTCAGCCAGACCAACTTCAAAGCCATGCGCCGCGCCACCGCTGCCCACCCGATCGAGGAAGTCGGCGCCAAGCTGCGTGCCATGATGCCGTGGATTTCCAAGAACGCCCTGGTGGACAAAGCTAAAAACTGATCCACCTGATCAAACTGGCCGTCGGGGTGCGCGATTTCGCGCACCTCGCCGCCCTCCAGGCCAATCGCGCGGCTGAAGGCCAGCCGCTGCGCTACCAGACTCGCAACCTCCCCAAACGTGCCGATGAACTTTGCGACGGCGGCTCCCTGTATTGGGTGATCGGCGGCATCGTGCAGGCACGGCAGAAAATTCTCGGCGTCGAGACCGCCACGCGGGAAGACGGCTCCCGCTGCGCCGTGCTGCTGCTCGACCCCGTGCCGGTGCAAGTCGCCGGCCACGCCAAAAAAGCTTTCCAGGGCTGGCGCTACCTGGAACCCGCCGACGCCCCGCCCGACCTCGCGGCTTCCGACACCCAGGCCAATGACATGCCCGAGGACATGCGCCGCAAGCTCGCCGCACTCGGTTTGCTGTAACGGAATTTAACGAAAACTTTGACTCGCGCGGCGCTCATGCTAGGTGCGCCGCAGTTATATGGAGACCCAAGACATGGCGGTTCACGCCTTTATTTTCCCCGGACAAGGCAGCCAGGCAGTCGGCATGGGCCGCGATCTGGCTGCTGCTTTCGCCCCGGCGCGCGCGGTTTTCGAGGAAGTTGATGAGGTTTTGAAGCAGAAGCTTTCGAAACTGATGTTCGAAGGCCCGATTGAGGAACTGACCCTCACCGAGAACGCGCAGCCCGCCCTGATGGCCGTCTCGCTCGCCGTGTTGCGGGTGTTGCAGGCCGAGGGCGGCATCGCGATCAAGGAAAAAATCGCTCTGGTCGCCGGGCATTCGCTGGGTGAATACAGCGCCCTGGCCGCTGTCGAGTCGTTCTCCATCGCCGACACCGCCCGGCTGCTGAAACTGCGCGGCCAGGCCATGCAGCGCGCCGTGTCGGCGGGGCAGGGGGCGATGGCCGCCCTGCTCGGCGTGGAAATGGACGTGGCGCGCGAAATCTGCGCTGAAGCCGAAATGGGCCCGAATGGCCGTGAAATCATTGCCTGCGCCAACGACAACGGCGGCGGCCAGGTGGTCATCTCCGGGCACAAGGGCGCGGTCGAACGCGCCATCGAAATCGCCAAAACCAAGGGCGTGAAGCGCGCCATGCTGCTGCCCGTCTCCGCCCCGTTCCATTGTGCGTTGATGGCCCCGGCCGCCGATGCCATGGCCGAAGCCTTCGCCAACACGCCGCCCCGCGCCCCGCTGGTGCCGCTGGTGGCCAATGTGAGCGCCGCCAAAGCCACGGACCCGAACCTGATCCGCGACCTGCTGGTGCAACAGGTGACCGCCACCGTGCGCTGGCGCGAAAGCGTGCAGGAAATGGCCGCCCTGGGCGTGGATAGCTTCATCGAGCTTGGCACTGGCAAGGTCCTGGCCGGGCTGGTCAAGCGCATCGCCCCGGACGCCGCCACCGCCTCCGCCGGTTCGCCGGCTGATATCGAAGCTCTGCTGAAAGTTCTGTGATGTTTGATCTGACGGGAAAAACCGCGCTGGTAACCGGCGCCTCCGGTGGCATCGGCGCGGAAATCGCCCGCGCCCTGCATAAACAAGGCGCCGTTGTCGCCCTCTCCGGCACGCGGCGCGAGGCGCTGGACACGCTGGCAGCTGAGCTGGCCGAACGGGTGCATGTGCTGCCCGCCGACCTCTCGCAGCCGGAAGCGGCCCTGGAACTGATCAACGCCGCCGAGGCCGCGATGGGCAAGGTGGATATTCTGGTCAACAACGCCGGCCTGACCAAGGACGGTCTGGCCATGCGCATGAGCGATGCCGACTGGGAAAAAGTGCTCAACGTCGATCTGGCGGCGCCATTCCGGTTAATTCGCGCGGCGCTAAAGTTCATGCTCCGCCGCAAAGCGGGCCGCATTATCAACATCGGCTCCGTGGTTGGCAGCACCGGCAACCCCGGGCAGGCCAACTATGCCTCCGCCAAGGCGGGCCTGATTGGCCTGACCAAGGCTTTGGCGCAGGAAGTCGCCTCGCGCGGCATCACGGTCAACCTCGTTGCCCCCGGCTTCATCGCCACGCCGATGACCGATGTGCTCAGCGACTCGCAGCGCGCTGACCTCGCCACCAAAATCCCGCTCGGCCGCCTGGGCAGCCCTGGCGACATCGCCGCCGCCGTGGTCTACTTGGCTGCCGAGGAAGCTGGTTGGGTCACCGGCGCCACCCTGCATGTAAATGGCGGGATGGCCATGCTCTAAGGGCGGTTGGCGCGGCGCAATAAACCGTGCTAAGCGCCGCGACGTCTAAAGATTAACCAAATTGTCTCCCGCGGTGCTTGTGGCACCAAAGGTCTCCACCAAACCAGTTGTAGGAAAGTGAATTACATGAGCGAAATCGCCGACAAGGTTAAGAAAATTGTTGTCGAGCATCTCGGCGTTGACGAGGGCAAAGTGACGACGGAAGCCTCCTTCATCGACGACCTTGGCGCTGACTCGCTGGACACCGTGGAGCTGGTGATGGCGTTCGAAGAGGCTTTTGGCGTGGAAATTCCGGAAGACGCCGCTGAAAAGATCACCACGGTCAAAGACGCGATCGAATACATCGAAAAGCAGAAAGCCGAATAATCAGGCTGACTGAACGAGAGCCGTTCGAGGAGTTCGCATGCGCCGTGTTGTCGTAACAGGGATGGGTATCGCCAGCCCGCTTGGGGTTGGCGTTGAACATGTCTGGAAAAGACTGATCAATGGGGAATCCGGGATCAGTGTCATCCAATCGTTCGACACCACGGAGCTGACGGCTAAAATCGCCGGCCAGGTTCCGGCGGGAAAATCCGCCGAGGGCGGTTTGGACCTGTCGGAATGGATTGCCATCAAAGAGCTGAAAAAGATGGATCGTTTCATCCATCTCGGCATCGCGGCGGCAAGCATGGCCATCGAGGATTCCGGCTGGATTCCGCAGACCGAGGAAGAAAAATACGTCAGCGGCGTCATGATCGGCTCCGGGATCGGCGGTTTACAGTCTATCTATGAGGCTTCGGTCCAGGTGTACGAAGGCAAGGCCCGGCGCCTCTCGCCGTTCTTCATCCCCTCGGCGCTCATCAATCTGGTATCCGGTCAGGTCTCCATCAAATACGGCCTCAAAGGCCCGAACCACTCCGCCGTCACGGCTTGCGCCACCGGCGTGCATGCCATTGGCGACGCGGCACGGCTGATCATCTTCGGCGATGCCGATGTGATGGTCGCCGGCGGCGCGGAAGCCGCGGTTAACCCGCTTGGCATTGCCGGGTTCTGCGCGGCCCGCGCGCTCTCCACCGGCTTTAACGACCGCCCCACCGAAGCCTCACGGGCCTGGGATAAAGACCGTGACGGCTTCGTCATGGGCGAAGGCTCCGGCGTGGTGGTGCTCGAAGAATACGAGCATGCCAAAGCCCGCGGCGCCAAAATCTACGCCGAAGTCGCCGGTTACGGCATGTCCGGCGACGCGTATCACATCACCGCCCCGGCGGAACACCACGACGGCGCCTTCCGCGCCATGAAAGCCGCCTTCAAAAACAGCCGTCTCTCGCCCGAGGACGTGCAATACGTCAATGCGCACGGCACCTCCACGCCGATGGGCGACGACCTGGAGCTGGAAGCCGTGGAAAACATGTTCGGCGACTCCGCCAAAGGCCTCGCCATGTCCTCGACGAAAACCGCCACCGGGCATCTGCTCGGCGCCGCGGGCGCCATCGAGGCGATTTTCAGCATCCTCGCCATCCGCGACGGCATTGTGCCGCCGACGCTGAACCTGCATGAACCCAGCCGCGCCAGCGTCATCGACCGCGTGGCGTTGAAGGCGCAGGAGCGCAAGGTCAACGTCGCGCTGTCCAACAGCTTCGGCTTTGGCGGCACCAACGCCTCTATCCTGTTCAAACGGGCGCCCTGAGGTAGTTTGAACGCTTGAGCGCGGGGCGGCCATGGATGTGAAAAAGCTGAGCGCCGGGGATAAAATCGTCATCGCGCTGCTTGCGTTGCTGGTGCTGTTCCGCCTTGCCGTCATGCTGGCCGAAAATAGCGTCTACAGCCCCGGCCCCCTGCCAAACTCCGCCGCCCTGGTCATCCCCGAGGGTGATTCGGTCGCGGTTATGGAAGTGCTGCGCCGGAACGGCGCCATTGACCACCCCGGCGTCTTCCTCGCGGCGGCTTACTTCACGCGCGGCCAAGGCCCGCTCCATGCCGCCGAGCTTTTTTTCCCAGCCCACGCCAGCATCGCGGACATTCTGGGCATTCTGCGCTACGGCGCCCCCGTGCAGCACCATGTCACCATCCCCGAAGGCCTGACCGGTACGGAAATCGCCAAAATCCTCAACGCCGCCCCGGCCGCCAGCGGCAGCGTGCCCGCGCCGGCCGAAGGCTCCGTGCTGCCGCAAACCTACGACTTCACTTTGGGCACCAAACGCGAAGCCATCCTGCAGCGGGCGCAAAAAGCCATGCAGACGGGCCTGGACACAGCCTGGGCGCAACGCGCGCCTGCCGTACCGCTGCAGTCGGAGCAACAGGCGCTCATTCTCGCTTCCATCGTGCAGCAGGAAACCCCGCTGCCGGCGGAACTGCCGCAAATTGCCGCCGTGTATGAAAACCGGCTGGCCATCGGCATGAAACTCCAGGCTGACCCAACCGTCATCTACGCCGCCAGCAATGGTGCCACCTCTGGCGGCCAGCCGATCAGCCACGCGGACCTCGCCAACCCCTCAGCCTACAACACCTACGCCCACACGGGCCTGCCCCCCGGCCCGATCTGCGCGCCAGGGTTGGCGGCCATCCAGGCCGTGCTGCACCCAGCCCCCGTCAAAGCCATCTATTTCGTCGCCACCGGCAACGGCGGGCATGTGTTCGCGGATGATTTTGCTGCCCAACTGCGCAATATCGCCGCCTACCGGGACGCAAAAAAATAACTCCAAAGCGCCGTGCGCCTTGGAGTTACCTTGAAAACCCTAGCTAACCGCCCGGCTGCTGCCGGGCCGTGGCTCAGCCCTTGCGGGTGCCGATGCTGGCGAAGCGCTTGTTGAACTTGGCGACCTGGCCGCCGGTGTCCATCACGCGCTGCACGCCGGTCCACGCCGGGTGGGATTTCGGGTCGATATCCAGGCGCAGCGTAT
The DNA here is from genome assembly GCA_003164135.1 of Acetobacteraceae bacterium. Classification (GTDB taxonomy): domain Bacteria; phylum Pseudomonadota; class Alphaproteobacteria; order Acetobacterales; family Acetobacteraceae; genus Acidocella. The sequence continues at coordinate 136,643 of PLSD01000102.1, read as the reverse complement.
CGCCGGCCTTGCCCATGCAGGACATGGTCTTGAATTCCGTACCATCGGTCATGATGATGTTGATCTCGTGGTATTCCGGATGAATATTGGCTTTCACCGTGTGCGCTCCATGGGTATTGCGCCGCCGATCCCGACCGGCAGCATTGAATTGAAGCGCCGCCTTTACGCGCCAGCGGCCCCGGACGCAAGGGCAGCCTTGCCAAAAGCCGCGGCCTGATCGAGCGCCTGACGGGCTTCGGGCAGGAAAAACTCGATCGCCTGCCAGACATGCGGCAGGTTTGGCCAGATGGTGATTTCCACTTTCACCCCGGCCTGACGCGCGCGTTCGGCCATGCGGGTGGAATCGTCGAGCAAAATCTCATCTTCCGAGACCTGGAACAGCAGCGGCGGCAGCCCGGTGGGGTCGCCGTACAGCGGGGAGGCCAGCGGGTTTTTTGGGTCCATCTGGTGCAGGTAGATGGTGGCACCTTCGGCGATTTTGGGGCCATGCAGCAAATTGTCGTGGTGGGCGTTTTTGCTGATGGAGTCGCCGGTGATGGCGAGGTCGGTCCAGGGCGAGAACAAGATGGCGGCGGCGGGCATGGGCAGGCGTTCGGCCTTGGCGGCGAGCAGCGTGGCCAAGGCGAGGCCGCCACCGGCTGAATCGCCGCCGATCAGTAACTGGCCGGACGGGGTTGTTTCCAGCAAGCCCTTGTAGGCGGCCAGCGCGTCGTCCACTGCGGCGGGGAACGGGTGCTCGGGCGCCAGCCGGTACTCCGGCGCGAACACTTTAAAGCCGCGTAAGGCATAAGCCCCGGTGATGCTGCGGTGGGTTTGCGGCGAGCAGGCAAAATAGCCGCCGCCGTGCAGGTACAGCAGCGTGCCCACCGGCTCGTGCTTGGATTCGGCCCACTCGCCGTGCACGCCACCCACCGTACCCGCGGTGAAATGCGCGCCGTGCGGCACCGGCGGGTGATGGTTGAACGCCTCGCGCGCCTGATGCGCGGTGTCGGAGAGGATGAGCCGCAGTTTGACGCGGAACCACAGGATGGGTTGGATGAAGTGGGATTGCCAGCTGGGCATTCAAATCGCCTCTCAAAAACGTCAGGGCGGCATGCCAGATGCGCCAGGGCACCGGTTGCGCGGGTTAAGTAAATATTTGATAGGCCAGGAGATGGAATCCCGCCATTGTGGACCGAGGTAATAGAGTAGCGGCGGGTTTTGGCAATCGGCCTAACGATAGGATGGCCTGACCGAAGTTAAGGAGATGGGCGGTGCTGATTCGCGGATTGGTCATACTGCTGCTGTGCCAGCTGGCCGGCACGGTGATTGTAACGGCAACCGGCCTGCCGGTGCCTGGTCCCGTGCTTGGGCTGGTGATGCTGCTCGGCTACCTGGTCAAAACCGGCGGCCCTTCGGCGCATTTGCGCGACACCTCGCAGGGGCTGCTTAAGTATTTCGGCGTGCTGTTCGTCCCCGCCGGGGTGGGTGTGGTGACCGAGTTGCAGGAGTTGCGGCAAAACGCGCTGGCCATCGCCGTCGCCATACCGGTGTCCACGTTGCTCGGGCTGGTGGTCACGGGCATGCTGATGCAGTGGTTCGTCAGCCGCCGGAACTCTGCCGATGCATAGTATCCTGCCGCTCCCGTTGTTCCATGTCTGGGCGTATTTGCAGACCCAGCCGCTGCTCGGCCTCACCGCCACGCTCTGCGTGTGGGAAATCGCCAATTTCATTGATGTGCGGGCCGGGCGCACGGCGCTGACCAACCCGACCGTGGTTTCCATCGTTATCCTGGCGGTGCTGCTGCTGCTCACCCGCACCAGCTACCAGAGTTATTTCGCGGGCGCGGTGTATATTCACTTCCTGCTGGGCCCCGCCACTGTCGCCCTGGCGGTGCCGATGTACGCCAACTGGCCGGCGATACGTGAGAATTTCCTCGCCATTTTCGTCTCGCTGACCACCGGCTCCATCATCACGGCGGTCTCGGCGATGCTGATCGCCCGTGCACTCGGCGCGCCAAAAGTGGTGGTGATTTCGCTCGGCCCCAAATCGGTGACGACGCCGATCGCCATGGGCATCGCGCAGAACCTCGGCGGGCAGCCCTCGTTGACGGCGGTATTCGTGATGGTCACGGCGATGTTCGGCACGTTGGTTTGTACCGGCATGTTCCGCCTGACGCGGGTGCGCGACTGGCGGGCACGCGGGCTGGCGGCGGGCACGGTGGCGCATGGGCTGGCCACGTCGCGCATGCTGCTGCTCAATGAGACGGCCGGGGCGTTTGGCGGGCTGGCGATCGGGCTGAACGGCATTGTCACCTCGCTGGCGCTGCCGTTGCTGGTGAGTATTTTTGGTTTTTAAACCTACCAGCGTCCGATCTTCGCCACCCGCGCACGGCGGATCACGTAAAGCGTCCAGCCCAGTTGCACCGCCAGCGGCAGCAGCAAAAATGGCGGCTTCCACACCGATGGCAGGTTGAGGAACACCAGCGCGCACACGCCGCCCAGTACGGTGAAACCCCAGTGCAGCAAGGCCACCACCCGCGCATCCATCCCGGCGCGGCGCACCACTTGGTATAAATGCCCGTTATGCGCCTGGGTGATGTTCTCCCCGGCCAGCAGGCGGCGGACCAAGGTGAAGCTGACGTCATAGAGTACGCCCGAGAGCAGCAGCGGCACCAGCAGGAAGGAGAGCGGCGCGCCCTCGAACCGAGTCGCGGCGATGCCGAACAGGGCCAGCATGAAGCCGCAGAACTGACTGCCGACATCGCCCATGAAGATTTTCGCGGCTGGGAAGTTGAACGGCAAAAACCCCAGCACGCCGCCGGCCAGCAGCAGCGAGGCGGTGTAGACGAAAAACCCGCCATAGCTGCCGGCGATGCCCGCCAGGAACAGGCAGGCGAGCAGCGTCACCCCGGCGGCCAGCCCGTTCAGCCCGTCGATGAAGTTCATCGCATTGGTGACGAACAACAGAAAAAACACGGTCAGCGGCAGGCCGATCCAGCCGATGTCGACGCTTCCGTAATACGGCAGCGCGACGACATGCATCCACAGCCCGCAGGCCACGGCGGCCACCGCCGCGATCAGTTGAGTGGTAAGTTTTATCAGGAAGGAAAGGTCGAGCAGGTCATCAGCTAAGGAAATTGCGGCCATGAGGAACGCGGCGGCGATGACGCCGAGGAAATACCCCTCGGCAAGGCGCGAGACCTGGCCGTAGCGGTGCAGCAGCAGCACGCCGAGCATGAAGGCGGCGACAATGCCCACGCCGCCGGATTTGGGTGTTACGCGGCTGTGCGCCTTGCGCGCCTCGGGCCGGTCCGGCACGCCGATGGTGATCATCACCCGCACGATGATGCCTGAGAAAATGGCCAGTCCGGCCATGAGGGCAAGGTGCCGGGGCAGTGCGAGCAGGCCGAGGGAGATTGCGGGGTTCATCTGGCTTGGACCATGGCTGAAAGCGCTACAAATTTGAAGGTGCTGGGAATTGATGGCAAACCCTGGCGGCCGGGGCTTGTCTGCGGCATACCGCCAAGTCAGAACCATTGCGCGGGGTTCGTACTGCTGGAGGCACGGGCGTGAAGATTGCGATCATTGGCGGCGGCTATGTTGGCCTGGTGTCGGGCGCTTGTTTTGCGGAGTTCGGCGTCTCGGTCGCGGTGGTGGAAGCCGACGAGACCAAGCGGCGCATGCTGCTGGAGGGCAAAATCCCCATCTACGAGCCGGGGCTGGACCGGCTGGTGGCGGAAAACGCGGCCGCCGGACGCTTGACCTTCCCCGCTACCCTGGAGGACGGCATTGCCGAGGCGGAGGCTATATTTATTGCCGTCGGTACGCCAACCCGCCGCGGCGACGGCCATGCCGACCTCACCTATGTATTCGCCGCGGTTGAGCAGGTGCTGATGGCGCTGGACCATCCGGCGGTTATCGTCACCAAATCCACCGTGCCGGTGGGCACCGGGCGTAAAATCGCCGCGATGGCGCAAAAACTGCGCCCGGATCTCGGCATCGAAGTGGCCGCCAACCCGGAGTTTCTGCGCGAGGGCAGCGCCATCACCGACTTTATGCGGCCGGACCGCGTGGTGGTGGGCGCGGAGAGCGAATACGCGCGTGAGGTGCTGCGCCGGCTGTACCGGCCGCTGTATCTCATCGAGGCGCCGATTGTCTTCACCGGGCTGGAGACCGCCGAGTTGACCAAATACGCCGCCAACGGATTTCTCGCGATGAAAATTACCTTCATCAACGAAATGGCCGATTTGTGCGAAAAACTGGGCGCGGATGTTCAGGACGTGGCGCGCGGTATTGGCCTGGACGGGCGCATCGGCCGCAAATTTCTGCACGCCGGGCCGGGGTTTGGCGGCTCGTGCTTCCCGAAAGACACTTTGGCGCTGATGCGCATTGCCGAGGAAGCCGGGGCGCCGAGCCGGCTGATCCAGTCCGTGGTGAGCGTGAACGACGCACGCAAGGAGTCGATGGCGGCACGGGTGGTGGCGGCGTGCGGCGGCAGTGTGGAGGGCTTGCGCATCGCCGTGCTCGGCCTGGCTTTCAAGCCGGAGACCGACGACATGCGCGAGGCGCCCTCGCTGCCGCTGATCCAGGGGCTGGTTTCGCGAGGCGCCATCGTCACGGCCTTCGACCCCGAGGCGATGCAAGGGGCGAAAGCCTTGCTGCCGGGCAGCGTCAGCTTTGCCAACGATGCCGCCGAGGCCCTGAGCGGCGCGGATGCGCTGGTGCTGGTCACCGAATGGAACGAATTCCGCGCCCTGGCGCCGGCGAAATTAAAGCAGTTGATGCGCGGCAATGTCGTGGTCGACCTGCGCAATGTGTTCGACCCCAAAGCCCTGCGCGAGGCAGGATTTGCCTATCAGGGCATTGGTCGGGCAAAACAGGATTATGCCGCCCCTACAACCGTCAGTTCTCAAGGATAGCGCCCATTGACCCCCGCTCACACGCAATATCCAGATTTCGCCAATCCCGAACTGCTTGAAAAAATCCCGCTTTCGGCACGTACGATTCTCGACGTCGGCTGCGCCCAGGGCGCGCTGGGTGCGGATTACCTGCGCCGCAATCCCAGTGCGCGGGTGCTTGGTATCGACGTGGACGATGAGGCGATTGCCCACGCCAGGGAGCGGATCTCCGAGGTGTTCTGCGGCGATGTCGAGAAGACGCCGATGCCCTTCAGCGTGCCGGAAGGGATCGACTGTATTGTTTACGGCGATGTGCTGGAGCATCTCGTCGACCCCTGGGCGCTGCTGGCCGAACACGCCAAATACCTGTCGCCGCAGGGCACCGTGCTGGTCTGCATGCCGAATGTGGAACACTGGTCTTTTGCCGCCAAGCTGCTGACCGGGAATTTTGACTACGAGGATCAGGGGCTGTTCGACCACACCCATCTGCGCTGGTTCACGCCGCGCATGATGGGCAAAGCCCTGGCAGACGCCGGGCTGGAACTCTCCGATGTCGCGCCCCGGCCGATTGCGCGTGAGCAGGCGGAGCAGTTCATCAACCTGCTGGCCCCAGGGTTGCAGGCAATCGGCGTCAACCCGGCGGAATATCTCAACCGCGCGGTGCCGCTGCAGTTCATCTGGCGCGCCCGTAAATCCGCGCCGGAGCGGCTGGAGCTGAACGCCACCATGCTGACGCCGCAGGGCGGGGTGAGCGATGTGCGCGTGATAGAGCCGATTCGCGCCCTGCGCACCGACAGCGCGCTGCTGGGCTCGATCGCCAGCGAGGTCGACCTCGACCCGCGTTTGCAGGATTCGCCGCGCATCGCCGTGTTGCACCGGCCGCTGCTGCTGGGCGATTCCGGCCTGGCGCGGCTGCGCACCCTGATGGACAAGGGCTATGTCGTGGTGAGCGAGTTCGACGACCATCCGCAGTTCATGGAAGACCGTGGCGTGAACCTGGATGAGCTGCTGACGTTCCGCGGCGTGCACGCGATCCAGACCAGCACCGAGGCGCTGGCCGATGCCCTGCGGCCGCAGAACCCGGAAATTCGCGTGTTCCAGAACGGCATTTTCTCGCTGCCGCTGGTCAATAATTTTAACGACCCTGATAGCCTGACGCTGTTTTTCGGCGCGCTCAACCGCGGGCCGGACTGGGCGCCGCTGATGCCGGTGCTCAACGAGGTGGCGCGTGCCGTTGGCGGCCGCCTGCACTTCCATGTCCTGCTCGACGAGAATTTCTACAACGCGCTGGAGACGCCGCATAAGCGCTTCGACCCGATGGCGGATTACGCGACCTATATGCGCATGCTGGGCGAGGCGGATATCGCCTTCATGCCGCTGGCCGACACGCCATTCAACCGCGCCAAATCGGACCTCAAATTTATTGAGGCCGGGGCGGCGCGCGTGGCGGCGCTGGCCAGCAACGTGGTTTATGCGGGCACCATCCAGGACGGCAAAACCGGCATGCTGTTCAGCAATCCCGCGGAGTTGCGGGCGGGCCTGCTGCGGCTGCTTGCCTACCCGGAGGCGACGCGCAAAATGGCCGACGCGGCGCGCGCCTATGTCGCCGGGGAACGGATGCTGGCGTACCAGGTGGAAGCCCGCACGCAATGGTACCGCAGCCTGTGGGAGCGCCGCGCGGAACTGACCGAGGCCCTTAAAGCGCGGGTGCCGGAACTCTTTGCCTGATGCCAGCAGCAACCCGCAAAATACGGATTGCCGAGCATATTGAGGTTGAATGGCTGGACCCGCGCACCGCGCCCGCGGTGTGCCCCAACTGCGGCGCCAGTGTGCAGGCTGAGCAGATTCTCGACATCGACTACCGCCCGCCCAAAGCGGTGCATCGCTTTATTTTGCAAATCTGCCCGGCATGCACGGCGCGCTTCGTCGATAACATGCACACCATGGACTACAGCACCGATGAGCTGATCGAGATCGGCTGGAACGTCTATCAGGTGCAGCTGGGTGCCGGCGTATGGCCGATTTCAGCGCCGTTGACGCGGGTGAACAAGCCGCCCGGCGCGAAGGTGCTGGAGATCGGCGGTGCGTATGGTTTTGGCCTGGATTTCTGCATCCGCGCGCGCGGCTGGCAGGGGGTGGGGTACGATCCCTCGCCGCTGGCCGCTTTTGGCGCGCGCGAGTTGGGGCTGGATATCAAACAGGCCTATTTCACCGAGGCCGAGCTGACCTGCGGGCCGTGGGATGTGGCGATCGCCACCGAGGTGCTGGAGCATCTGGAGCATCCGCCGGAATTTTTAGCGCTGATGCGCAAGGCGATGGCGGACGGCGGCCTGCTGGTCCTCACCACGCCGGACGCTGAACATATTACCCCCGCGCTGGACGCCGGGTCGCTGATGCCGCTGCTCTCACCGGGCGCGCATCTGGTGTTGCAGACCGCCACCAGCCTGGAGCTGGCGCTGCGCGCCGCCGGGTTCGCGCATGTGGTGGTGCTGCGTAGTTCGCTCTCGCTGGTGGCCTATGCCTCCCCGGCGCCGTTTACGCTGATTGAGGATACCGCCGCCGGGCGGGCGATGTACCGGCGTTATCTGGTGGAGCGCAGCAAGATCACCGCGCCGGGGAGCGATTTGTGCTTTGGTTTTGCCGGGCGCGGGCTGTTCGAGGCGGCGAATGACGGCGACGCCGAGGCGGTGGAAGCCGCCTGGAACGTGCTGCTGCCGGCGGCCAAACAGCGTTTTGGGCTGGATCTGGCGGCCATGCGGGAATTGCCCGCCGGCGCGCAAACCGCCAGCCTGGCGGAGCTGGCGCGGTTGATGCCGCTGGGGCTGGGCATGATTTTGTTCGGCCGGGTCAATTACCTGCTTGGCCTGGACACCAGCCGCGCGGAACTGCTGCCGCTGCTGCGCCTGGCGGGTGAGGCGGTGAACGCCTTGCAGGCCGCGCTGGCGAAACGCTCGCTCACCGACGGGCTTTCAGCCAGCATCGGCCATATTGTTGAGGGCGAGATATTGCTTTGCCAGGCCGAGGCAGGCGAGGCTGCCAGTGTGGCGGGGCTGATCGCGCGCGGGGATGTGGTTGACGGCTGGCGCGGCTTTGTCGCGCTGGTGAATGCCGACGCGTTGGAGCTGGCGGGGGAATTGAAGGCAGCGCTGCTGGCGGACATGCCGCATGCCGTGCTGCCAGATGATCTGCGCTGCAATGCGCTGCTGAGTCTGGCGAATTTTGTGCTGGCGCCGGGCGGGGAGACAATGCGCGCGTTTGCGTATGCCGATGCGCTGCGCGACCTGGGCGAGGACGCGGGCGGGATTGTGCTGCAGGCTTTCACCCGGCTGGTGAATGCCTCGCGTTACGGCGAGGCGCTGGATGTGGCATCTCGCTATGGGATTGATGCGCTGGCCGCGCGGGCGGCGGAGCAAAAGACCGGCCAGGACGCGCGGCTGGCGCGGATGGTACTGGACCTCGCCGTGGGTGATCCGGGGCTGGTGCGGGGACGTTTGGCGGGGGTCGAGCTGGCGCCAGAGCGCCGCACGGCGCTGCTGCTGGGGGCCTATACTGGGTTGATCAACACCGCGCGCTACGATGAGGCCGAGGCTTTGGCGGCGGCGGAGCCTTGTTTTTCCGAACTGGATAGCTTGCCGGGCGCGGCGGCGGATGATGCGCGGCTGGCGAGCGTGATGCTGGACCTGCATTTTGCCCGCACGCAGGCCGCGATTCGGCGGATCGGCCAGTTGGAACAGGCAGGGGCGGACCTCGCGGTGCTGAGGCCGCTGCTGGTGGATAGCTTTGTGCGGCTGGTGAACGAGAGTAAGTTCACCGAGGCGGCGGCGGTGGCGCGGGACCGCGCGGTGGAGCGCCGGATGGCGGACTGCAAGGCGGGGCTGCGGCGCGACGCGCTGGCGGCGCTGCTGATGCTGGAGCTGCAACAGGGCGATGGCGCGCGGATTGTGCAGCGGCTGGAGGAAGCCTTGCAGGGCGGGCTTGAGGAGGCGCGCATGCAGGAGCTGGAGCTGGTCGCCTTTGTGACCCTGGTGAACGCCGGGGATTTTGCCAACGCCCGGCTGCTGCGGCACCTGGTGGATCCGCTGCTGCAGACGCTGCGTCCGCCCTATGCCGAGGTGGCGCGCAATGCGCTGTTCGCGGCGGGTGTGCTGTTTTTGGAGCAGCGTGACGATTGGCGCCGTAGCGCCACCTGCTTTGCCCGGCTGCGCGACGAGCTTGTGAGGCTGGCGCCCGCCGGCAGCGAGCCGGATGCGTTGTTCTGGCCGGCGTTGCGCGGTGAGCTGGTGGCGTTGAACCATTTGAAGCGCGGCGAGGATGCCGCCGCCCTGTTGAACGCTTTTGCCGGCTATTATCCCGGCGCCCCCGATGATCTGTTGCAACAGATGGAAAGTCCGAAAGCATGAGACATGCTCTGAGTGAAAAAATCCGCCGGTTGCTGTTCCTGGCCAAATGGTGGCTATGGATTCCGCCCGCCCGTGTGGTGGGGCAGATTCGCAGCACGCGGCAGATTTTGTGGGTCTGGCCGGAGGGTGAGGTTAAGCTCGGGCCGCAGGTGGTGCTGTTCATGCATTTTGACGGCCGCGGCCTGGTTCGTCCGCAAGTGATAGACTACATGCGCGCGCTGAAAGACAACGGCCGCAGCGTGGTGCTGGTGAGCAATTCCGGCCGGTTGAAGCCGGCGGCCATGGAAGCGTTGCAGGAGGTTTGCTCAGGCGTGATCGTGCGCAAAAACGTCGGCTACGATTTTGGCGCCTGGCGCGATGCGGTTGATTTTCTCGAATTGCCCCGCGCGGAAACGCAAGAGGTGATTCTGGCCAACGACAGCGTATTCGGCCCGTTGCTGCCGCTGGGTGATACGCTGCGCCGGTTGAACTACGCGAAAGCCGATGTCTGGGGCCTGACGGAAAGCTGGCAGTTGCGCTACCATTTGCAATCGTTTTTCCTGGCGTTTGGCCCGGTGGCGTTGCGCGCCGAGGCGTGGAGCAAATTCTGGACGAGCGTGCGCCCGGTGCCGGTGAAATCCTACATCGTGCATACCTACGAAGTGGGCGTGACACAGGCGATGGTGAAAGGCGGGCTGCGCTGCGCCGCCGTATGGCCGTATGAAAACCTGATCAAACTGGTCAACCGCACGGAGCTGGCGAAGCTGATCGAGGAGGAGGAAACCGAGCTGGGTAAGTCCGACCCGATTACGATCACCCGCAAGATGCAGGTCTTGCGCATCCGCGATGGCGTGGCGCACCGGACCGCGCTTAACCCGACCTCGGATTTGTGGCGGCAACTGCTGATTTCAGGCTTTCCATTCATCAAGCGCGAACTGCTGCGCGACAACCCGACCAGGGTGGAGGATGTGGGCGACTGGGTGGAGGTGGTGCGCGACATTCTTGCCGCCGATCCGGAGCCGATTCTCCTGGATTTGAGGACCATGCTGAAAGGCGGCGCGCCCTGATACGTTTGGCGGCGCGGGTGGCGGCGATTTTGGTGTTGACGCTGCTCGCCATGCCCATTCAGGCGGTGATGCTGGTGTTGCCGGGGCGCGGCAAGGAATGGTTCGCGCGCGTGTACTGGCGCGGCGTGGCGCGGGTGCTGGGGTTGCGGTTGCGGGTTTCCGGCACGCTGTCCCCGCACCGGCCGACTTTGTTTGTCGCCAATCATTGCTCCTGGATGGACGTGGTGGCGCTGGGCAGCGTGCTGCCGGGGTGTTTTGTCGCCAAGGCGGAAATCGGCCGCTGGCCGTTGATAAGCTGGGTGGCGCGGCTGGGGCGCACGGTGTTCGTCTCGCGCAACCGCACCAACGTGGCGCGTGAGCAGGGCGGCCTGGCGGCGCGGCTGGATGCGGGGGATAATATTATTTTGTTCCCGGAAGGCACCACCTCCGACGGCAACCGGATTTTGCCGTTTGCCTCTTCATTTTTAGTAGTGGCGGATGCGGCGGCCAAACCTTATGTGCAGCCGGTGACGATTGTGTACGACGGGTTGGACGGGCTGCCGGTGCTGCGGGCAGACCGGCCGGAGATCGCCTGGTATGGCGACATGGAGATGGCCCCGCATTTTAGCCGGCTTGGCCGGCGGCGCAGCGTGCATGCGACGATATTGCTGGACGCGCCGATTCCGCCGGGGACTTTCCCGAATCGAAAAATACTCGCGGCGGCGTTGGAAGCGCGGATTGCGCATAATGCCGCGGCACTGAGACAAGGACTTACGGGACAGGGACTTACGGTATGACGAACAAGGTAGCCGCGCTGTATCAGTTTTTGCGGCTGGAACAGCCGCAGGCGGTGCGGGAAGAGTTTTTGGCGGCTTGCGCGGCGTTGGAGATTTTTGGGACCATTTTGGTCAGCCCGGAGGGGATTAACGGCACCATCGCGGGGGCGCCGGAGGCGATTGATGCGTTTGTCGGGAAGCTGCGCGTGGCAACCGATGACCGCCCGGCGTTCGAGCGGTTGGAGGTGAAATTTTCCACGGCTGGGGCGGCCCATTTTGACCGCTTAAAAATCAAGCTGAAGCGCGAGGTTATCACCTTTGGCCAGTTGTTGGATGAGACCACGAAGCTTGGCCAGTACGTGGCGCCGCGGGACTGGAACGCGCTGCTGGAAGACCCCGGCGTGGTGCTGGTGGATACACGCAACGGATTCGAGGTTGGTTATGGCACGTTCGAGGGGGCGATCGACCCAGGGCTGACCAGTTTCACCGGGTTCAAGGATTTTGTGCGCGAGCGGCTTGGCGATGCGAAAACCAGGAAAATTGCCATGTTCTGTACCGGGGGAATCCGCTGCGAGAAGGCCAGCGCGTTTATGCTGGAGGCGGGGTTTGAGCAGGTTTTCCAACTCCAGGGTGGGATTTTGCGCTATCTGGAGGAGGTTCCGGAGGCGGAAAGCAAGTGGCGGGGCGAGTGTTTTGTGTTCGACCAGCGGGTGGCTTTGGGGCACGGCCTGAGCATTAAGTCACCGGATGGTCACGCAAATTTTCTTGACACGGCGCGTGGAAACATAGCGGAGTAGCGGGACGCTCAGGAGGATTCTTAAAGAATTGACCTTGACCAGTTTGCCTTACACGCGCTTTTCCGTCCGGGGAAACCGGATGAGTTTTGAACGCGACCTGCGGCCGCACTCAAACTTTTTGATCAGAGACCGATTCACGTTAAAGGCTGCGTCAGAAGTTGACGCAACCTTTAACGATCGGGCTCTAGACGTATGACCGCGACGGACACAAAAACCCGTAGACTGCACATAGTGACTCATGGCTGCCAGATGAACGTGTACGATAGCGCGCGGATGGCGGATGTGCTTGCCCCGCTGGGTTACGCGCCAGTGGACAGCCCCGAGGGGGCGGACATGGTGATTATGAACACTTGCCACATACGCGAACGGGCGGCGGAGAAAGTGTTCTCGGCACTCGGGCGGCTGCGCGATTTGAAAGAGGCCGGCGGCGGAAAGATGATGATCGCCGTGACCGGCTGCGTGGCGCAGGCGGAGGGGGATATTCTGCTGAAACGCGCACCTTATGTGGACATGGTGGTGGGGCCGCAGGCGTATCACCGGCTGCCGGAGTTGATCGCGCAGGTGCACCGCAGCAAGGGCTCGGTGATCGACACGGATTTCCCCACCGAGAAAAAATTTGATTTTCTGCCGGATGCGGCAGCACCCCAGGGGGTGATTGCGAACCTGACCATCCAGGAGGGCTGTGACAAGTTCTGCTCGTTCTGCGTGGTGCCCTATACGCGCGGGGCTGAGGCATCGCGCCCGGTGGCGAGCATTGTGGCCGAGGCCAGGCGGATGGTGGCGCAGGGCACGCGCGAGATTGCGCTGCTGGGGCAGAATGTGAACGCCTACCACGGCGAGGGGCCGGATGGGCGGATTTGGAGCCTGACGCGGCTGTTGAGCGAGCTGGCGGAGATCGAGGGGTTGGGCCGGTTGCGTTATACGACCTCGCACCCATCGGACGTGACCGAGGAGCTGATTTTGGCGCACCGGGATAATCCGGCGCTGATGCCGTTTTTGCATCTGCCGGTGCAGTCTGGCTCGGACAAGATACTGGCCGCGATGAACCGCAAGCATACCGCCGATGATTTCCGGCGGATTGTGGCGCGGTTGCGCGAAGTGCGGCCGGATATGGCGTTTACGTCGGACTTTATCATCGGCCACCCCGGCGAGACGGATGCGGATTTTGCCGCCACCATGGCGCTGGTGCGCGAGACGGGGTTTGCGCTGGCGTATAGCTTTAACTATTCCCCGCGCCCCGGCACGCCGGCGGCGGGGCTGCCGCAGCTTTCCGACGAGGTGAAGAATGCCCGGCTGTATGAGCTGCAGGCGGAATTGCGGCGCCAGCAGGATGCGTTCAATGCCTCGACCGTGGGGCTGACGACGCCGGTGTTGTTTACAGGTTTTGGCCGCCACCCAGGCCAGATTGCCGGGCGCTCGCTTTATGCGCAGCCGGTTGTTGTGGAGTCTTCGGTAGAGCTGACCGGCGAAATTCACGAGGTGAAAATTACCCACGCTAATCCCAACTCACTCTTAGGAAGTTTGAAAAAGGAGGTTCTTGCCGCTTGAGCCAGATCATTGCATCCATGGCTACCCAACCCGTCCCGCCCCCGCGGTCCCTCACCCTTACCTTTGGCGATAACGCGCTGCTTTCGTTGTTGCTGGGGGATCATGACAGGCATCTGTCGCGAATCGAGCAGCGGCTCGGTGTGCGGCTGGCGTGCCGGGGGAACCGCGTTTCCATCACCGGCTCGGTTGAGCAGGTTGCCGCGGCGGAAGCGACCCTGGCGGCACTTTACCGGCAGTTGGAGCGTGGCGAGATGATCGACGGGCCAAGGGTGGATGCGGCGATGCGGCTGACGGACCCGGCGATGGAGCCACGGCTGCCGCTCTCCGACTTGCCGGCGATACGGACGCGCAAAGGGGCTGTTGGGCCGCGCAGTGCGGCGCAGACGGCGTATATTGACCAGCTTGCACGCCATGAGATGGTGTTTGCGCTCGGGCCGGCAGGCACGGGCAAGACGTACTTGGCGGTGGCGCAGGCGGTGGCGATGCTGACTTCCGGCCGGGTGGACCGGATTGTGCTCTCCCGCCCGGCGGTGGAAGCCGGTGAGCGGCTGGGGTTTTTGCCGGGCGATATGAAGGAGAAGGTGGATCCGTATCTGCGCCCGCTTTATGACGCGCTGAATGACATGCTCCCCGGCGACCAACTGACCAAGCGGATGACGACCGGCGAGATTGAGATTGCGCCGCTGGCGTTCATGCGCGGGCGGACGCTGGCGCATGCGTTTGTGATTTTGGACGAGGCGCAGAATACCACTTCCGTGCAGATGAAAATGTTCTTGACCCGCATGGGCGAGGGTACGCGGATGGTGGTGACCGGGGATTTGACGCAGATCGATCTGCCGACCGGTACGCGATCGGGCCTTGCGGATGCGCTGGATACGCTGGAAGGGATTTCCGGCATTGGCGTGGCGCGGTTTAATAATTCCGATGTGGTGCGTCACCCGCTGGTCGGGCGGATTGTGGAGGCCTATGACCAGCGCCAGGCCGCCGCGAAGGAAGTTTCGCGCGAGCGGCGCGGATAAGCGGATAAAGATGGAACCTGGAAGTAGTTACCCCTTCGGGGGCGAAGTGGTTGTTACGGATAGGCGCTGGAATTTTTATGTGCGGGACGTGGTGCGCGTGGTGGCACGCGCACTGCGGGCGGCGGGGTGCGAGGCCGGTGTGGTGCTCACCGACGACCGGACCGTGCAGCGCCTGAATTACCGGGACCGGGGCAAGAATAAGCCGACCAATGTGCTCACCTATGAGACCCCGCCGGAGATTATGCTGGCGCTGGGCGTGGTGCGGCGTGAGGCGGCGCGGGAAGGGAAGTCGGTGACGGCGCATCTGGTGCATCTGTTGGTGCATGGGGCGTTGCATTTGCAGGGATATGACCATCACCACGTTGGCGAGGCGCGGGAGATGGAGAGCGAGGAGGCTAAAATTTTGGCGCGGTTGAAGGTGGCAAACCCATGGAAAAACCGATGAGCTCGGCATTTGGACGGATATTGAACCGGCTGCGCAGCAACGAGCAATCGGTGCGCGATTCCATTGCGGAACTGGTGCAGGAGGCCGGGGGCGAGGCGGGCCTGAGTGCTAATGGCGAGGGGGTGGGGCTGAATTTGCAGGAGCGGGCGCTGATTGCCAACGTGCTGCGGTTGCGCGAGATGAGTGCCGATGACGTGATGGTGCCGCGGCCCGATATTATCGCCATGCGCGCGGATGTTAGTTTGGCGCAGGCGATAGAGTTGCTGCGGCAGGAAGGACATTCGCGGTTGCCGGTGTTCCGCGAGCATCTGGATGATATGCTGGGCATGGTGCACATTAAGGATGTGTTTGCTTATAGTGGCGAGCCGGAAAGTTTTTCGGTGGAAAAGATTTTGCGTAAGCCGCTGCTGGTGGCGCCGCAGATTGGGGTGTTGGATTTATTGTTGCAGATGCGCCAGACGCGGACACATCTGGCGCTGGTGGTGGATGAGTACGGCGGGATCGACGGGCTGGTGACCATCGAGGATTTGGTGGAGACGATTGTCGGCGATATTTCCGACGAACATGACGAAATTGAAGGCCCGATGGTGGTGGAACGGCCCGATGGCGCGCTGGATTTGAATGCGCTGCTGCCGGTGGAAGAGTTCGAGGCGAAGATGGGGTCGGTGCTCTCGGAAGATGAGCGCGACGCGGATATCGAGACCGTGGGTGGGCTGGTGTTTAACCTGGCGGGACGGGTGCCGGCGAAGGGGGAGATTATCGCGCATCCCTCGGGCGTGGAGTTTTTGGTGCTGGAGGCGGATGCGCGGCGGATACGCAGGCTGCGGGCGAGACGGACGCTGACGCCGGAGGCCGAGGAGACTGCAGCGAAGGATGAAAGCTGAGGGTGGGCGCCGGGGGTGTTCCACGTGGAGCACTTGTGAGGGTTGTGGTGTAACACGTTGTTAGTGTGGTTTAATTTTTTGCTTGCACCCCAATTTGTGCGGGTTTGTGTTGGAAAAGGAATGAGTTGGGGTTTGGGGACGGTTTTAGCCCCTTGTCGGACGGTAACGGCCAACGGTGGAAGGGCTGGATGGGGCCAGAAGCTGCCGGTCCGCTCATGGTCGGAAATTGCGAATTGCGGACAAATGTGAATTTTTCGGCCAAAATTTATTAGCTGTTTCCTGAGAATTTGTGCTAAATTACGCATGCACGTCAGGAGAATAGACATATGTCGGGAACAGTTGAAACCTTATCGAACGTCGTGTTCGCCGATGGAGAGACGTTGAGCGGAAGCTTCACGGCCGTTTATGACGCTACGACCGGCGCCCTGACAAATGTAACAAGCTTTAGCATAACGGTCATGGTGGGCGGCACCCCGGTAACGCTCGATAGCACCGATGCGACGGCAACCGTCCAAAAGGCCAGCATAACAGGGCCTGGTGGAGAGCCGCTTTATCAGATTTACATCGCGGTCAACACAACTTCGCCGGCCTACTCGACGGTGCATGATGTGTATCTGGACTATACCCCGAATGCGACGGCGTTATATGTCCCCCAGGCCCCCGCCCAGAACGGCATTGAGCAACGCTATACCTCAATTTCGGACAGCACCGGCAAGTTTTCTGCCGTCAAGCTCACCTCGACCGGTGGCGGGACCTTATCGCCAACAGCCCCCTGTTTCACGGCGGGTACGAATATCCTCACGACTGAAGGTGAAATTGCGGTCGAAGACCTCAAGATTGGAACGATGCTGGTAACGAATTCGGGGGAAGCGCTGCCGGTACGCTGGCTTGGCCATTCCACGGTCTCCACCCGCTTCGCCGACCCGTTGCGGGTTCTGCCCATCCGCATCAAGGCGGGTGCACTGGGTGAATATCTGCCGGTGCGCGATCTGTTGGTCTCACCGGATCACGCCATGCTGGTCGGCGAAGTCTTGATCCACGCCGCTGCACTAGTGGACGGCGTTGGTATTGTCCGCGAAGCCAACGTGCCGGAGGTTTTCACCTATTACCATGTTGAATTGGCCAGCCATGAAGTGTTGATTGCCGAGGGAGCGCCGGCGGAGAGTTTCATCGACCATGTGGACCGCATGAATTTCGACAATTGGGCTGAGCATGAGGCGTTAGGGGAGACAGCGCCTATCGTGGAGTTGTCTTATCCGCGCGCGAAGTCTTATCGCCAGGTGCCCATGTTCGTCCGTAAAATGCTGGCTGACCGGTCTGTTCAACTGGACAGTACCTACGCAACAAACGCCGCTTAACGCCTGATCTCTCGTGTTCCAAGTAAATGCGGTCTCCGGCAGCGCCTGTGAGGCCGCATTTTCGCCTTTAAATGGATGATTTCCGGTTCATCGCAATGACTGGGGCCTGATCGTCAGAGGTTTGCGCGCGTTGCGCGTGAACCGAAGGTCTGAATCAGCCTCTTGAAGTTAGAGCGCAGTCGAACCGGAAATTGGTTGACCCCAAGGCCTATCTTCGGGAGTTTGCAGCCGGACCGGTGAGGGCAGGGGCAGCTCTTGGAGAATCCGGTAGGCATGCGGAATGGCTGCCTTCGGCGCAGAGCAGACTTTGGTGCAAAAACTCTCCATTTTGGCTGTCTATCCTTTGCAACCAAAACAATGGTTGACGTGATTTGGAGGAAGCTAAGGCGTGGATGCCCCGCTTTCGCGGGGCATGACGGTGGAGACGTAGGGTTACACCAGTGCGGAACAAAAACGTTGGATGCGGGTGCAGGCTTCTATCAGGGCCTCGGTGGAGGTGGCGTAGCTGATGCGGAAGTGGCCGGGGTAGATGAAGGCGGAGCCGTGTACGGCGGCGACGCCTTCTTCGTCCAGCAGGGCGATGACGAAGTCTTCGTCCGAGTTGATTTTGGCGCCCTTGGGGGTGGTTTTGCCGAGGCAGCCGTGCAGGCCGGGGAAGACGTAGAAGGCGCCTTCGGGCTTGTGGCAGGTGATGCCGGTGGCGGCATTGAGCATGTCGACCACCAGGTCCCGGCGGGCTTTGTAGACTTTTACCATCTCGTGCAGGGCGTCCTCCGGGCCGTTGAGGGCGGCGACGGCGGCGGCCTGGCTGATGGAGGAGGTGTTGGAGGTGGACTGGCTTTGCAGTTTGTCCATGGCCTTGATGAGTGCGATGGGCGCGCCGGCGAAGCCGATGCGCCAGCCGGTCATGGCGTAGGCTTTGGAGCAGCCGTTCATGGTGACGGTGCGGTCGCGCAAGGCGGGCTCGACCTCGACGATGGTGGCGGGTTTGAAGCCGTCGTAGGTTAATTTCTCGTAAATGTCATCGGTGAAGACCCAGACTTGCGGGTGTTTGAGGAGAACATCGCAGATGGGGCGAAGCTCGGCCGCGGAGTAGGCCGCGCCGGTGGGGTTGTTGGGGGAATTGAGGAAGACCCATTTGGTTTTTGGGGTGATGGCGGCTTCCAGGTCTTCCGCGCGCAGTTTGAAACCGTTGTTCTGGCCGCAGGGGACGAAGACGGGGGTGCCTTCAGCCAATGCCACGATGTCCGGGTAGGAGACCCAGCAGGGCGTGGGGATGATGACTTCATCGCCCGCTTGCACGGTCGCGAGCATGGCGTTGAAGATGACCTGCTTGCCGCCGGTGGAGACGATGATTTCCTCGGGGCTATAGTCCAGGCCGCTGTCGCGCTTGAATTTTGCGGCGACGGCCTTGCGCAGCGCGGGGGTGCCCGAGACATCCGTATACTTGGTGTCGCCCGCATGGATGGCGGCGATGGCGGCCTGCTTGATATGTTCGGGCGTGTCGAAATCAGGCTCGCCGGCGGAGAGGCTGATGATGTCGCGTCCCGCGGCTTTGAGCGCGCGCGCCTTGGAGGAGATGGCGATGGTCTGGCTCGGGCTGATGCGGTTCAGGCGGTCGGCGATAAGGGTCATGCTCAAAAATCTCTGCTGTTGATGGGCGGCGGGACACTAAACCGGTGCCCTTGCGCACGCAAATGCCGAGGGGGCGTTACATTATGTAATGTTTTGTTCTAGTTGCGGCGCGGGTGGAATCGGCATAGGGCGCGGATACGTAACTCGTGCGGGAAACTGGCGGGTTACGGACTTAATCCCCAATACCGTGACCGCCCCTAAATGGCGGCATTCCTCTCAGGAGAGTTTGCATGAAGGTTACCCAGATTACCCGCCGCCTGCTGCCGGCCCTCACGTTTGCTTGCGCGATGGGCGTTGCCCCGCTCGCCATGGCGCAGACCGCAGCGGCTCCCGACGGCACCATGGCACCCGCTGCCACCACGACCACCACGACCGCGGCGCCTGCTGCCACGACGACTTCCACCACCACGGCTCCTGCGACCACCACCACCACCTCGACCCCGGCCGTTACCAGCACCACCAAGACTTCGGTTGCTGCCGTGAAGCTGACCAAGGCTGATGAGTTCACCACCGTTGCTGCCGCGCAGGCTTCCTGCACCGGTGACACCGTGGTGTGGACCAGCCTGTCGAAGAGCAAGATCTATCACCTCTCGACCTCCAAGCTGTACGGCAAGACCAAGCACGGCGCGTATGTGTGCGAGACTGTCGCCACCGCTGCCGGCTACCACGCTTCGAAGAACTAAGACTGTTGCAAGCCAGGGGGGCTGTGCCCCCCTGATTTGTGGGATAGCGGGGGCTGTGCCCCCCTGATTTGCGGGACGGCGAATTATTGACTACCCAGGCGGCGCAAACGACCGCTTGAGGAGCAAACAATGTCCGAATCCGATTTCGTTACCCTGCCGTCCGGCATTAAAGTCCAGGACCATGTGGTGGGTACCGGTGAAACCCCGGCAAAAGGCCAGATGGTTACGGTGCATTACACCGGCTGGCTGGATGACAATGGCGCCAAAGGCAAGAAATTCGACTCCTCGCGTGACCGCGGGCAGCCTTTTGTGTTCAAGCTTGGCGTTGGCCAGGTGATTTCCGGCTGGGATATTGGCGTTTCCACCATGCAGGTGGGCGGCCAGCGCACGCTGATTCTGCCGGCCGAGCATGGCTATGGCCAGCGCGGCGCGGGCGGGTTGATCCCCCCCGGTGCGACGCTGATTTTCGACGTGGAACTGATCAGCTTCAAATAAGCCGGGACGTCTTTGACGTCTGATCAGGCTGACTTGAGGAGGTCTGATGAGCGATTTTGATGAATGCTGGCGCCGCTGCCTGGATGATCTGGATAAGATCGGCCGGCGGCGGCGTTTGCGCGATATTGACCGGCTGGCGGATGGGCGCGTGGATTTGGGCGCGGGGCCGGTGCTGGATTTTTCGTCCAATGATTATCTGGGGCTGTCGCACCATCCGGCGTTGATTGCGCGGGCGGGGGAGTATGCACGGCGCTGGGGGGCGGGGGCTGGGGCATCGCGGCTGGTTTCGGGGAATTTGCTGCCCTTTGGGGCGATTGAGGCGAAAATTGCGCGTGGCAAGGGGAGTGAGGCGGCGCTGGTGTTTGTGTCGGGCGTGCAGGCGAATGTGACGCTGCTGCCGGCACTTTTGGATGCAAAAGTATTGGGTGGAGAGCCGTTGGTGTATGCGGACCGGCTGAACCACGCGAGTCTGATTCAGGGGGGGGCGGCGGCGGGGGTGCGGCAGATACGCTTCCGGCATAACGATTTGGGGCATCTGGAAGAACTGCTGGAGCGCGATAAGGGGCTGGCGCGGCCGCGGGTGATTATTACCGAGAGCGTGTTCAGCATGGATGGCGATTGCGCCGATGTGGCGGCGCTGAGTGCGTTGGCGGCGCGGTTTGGGGCGTTTTTGTATCTGGATGAGGCGCATGCGACCGGGGTGATGGGGCAGGGCGGGTTCGGCCTGGCGCATGGGTTGCGCAATGCGCTGGTGATGGGCACGTTTTCCAAGGGGCTTGGTGGGTTTGGGGCTTATGCGGCGTGCTCGGGCGTGTTGCGGGAGTATTTGGTGAACCGCTGCGGCGGGGTGATTTATGCGACCGCGCTGCCGCCGGCGGTGCTGGGGGCGATGGATGCGGCGCTGGATTTGATACCGTCGTTGGGTGTGGAGCGTGACCGGGTGGCGGGGCATGGGGCGCGGTTTCGGGCGGCGTTGCGGGCGGCGGGGTTGGATACGGGGGCTTCGACGACGCAGATTGTGCCGCTGATTTTGGGTGCGGAGGCGCGGGCGCTGGGGATGGCGCGGGCGCTGGAGGCGGAAGGGTTTTTGGCGGTGGCGATACGGCCGCCGACGGTGCCCGCGGGGACGAGCCGGATACGGTTTACGTTTTCGGCGGCGCATAGTGAGGCGCAGGTTGAGGCGCTGATTGAGGCCGTGGTGCGGTTGGGCAAGGCGGTATGAAGCCGGTTTTGCTGTTCGTGCATGGCTGGGGGTTTGACGCCGGGTTTTGGGACCCGGTGCAGGCGGCGCTGGGCGATTATGAGAGTTTTGCGTGGGATTTGGGGTTTTTTGGCGCGGCGGCGCGGCCGGCATTGCCCGAGGGGCGGGATGTGGTGGCGGTGGGGCACTCGTTTGGGGCGCTGTGGCTGTTGCATGAGCGGCCGGTGGCGTGGCGGGCGCTGGTGGCGGTGAATGGGTTTGGCTGTTTTACGCGGCGGGAGGATTTTCCTGCGGGCAATGCGGTAAGGCCGTTGCAGCGGATGACGGCGCAATTTGGCGCGGCGCCGGGGGCGGTGGTGGCGGAGTTCCGGGTACGGTGTGGGTGTACGGCGGCGGCGCCGGGGGCGTTGGACGGGGCGGCGCTGTTGGATGGGTTGCGGGCGTTGGCTGAGTGGGATGAGCGGCCGGCGCCGGTGGATCTGGCGTTGTGCGGGCGGGCTGATCCGTTGGTATCTGAGGCCATGAGTATCGCGAGTTTTCCGGCGGATGTGATGGAGTGGCATGACGGCGGGCATTTGTTGCCGCTGGAGGATGCAGGTTGGTGCGCGGCGCGGGTGCGGGCGTTGCTGGAGCGGCGGGGGTGAACGGGCGCAAGGGGCGGATTGCGCAAGCGTTTTCAGCGCGGGCCGGGAGCTATGATGACGTGGCGGCGGTGCAGCGGGTGGTGGCGGCGCGGGTGGCGGCGCGGGTGGCGGCGCGGGTGGTGGCGGGTGGCTTGAGGCCGAAGCGGATTTTGGAGATTGGCTGCGGGACCGGGTTTTTGAGCGAGGCACTGGCGGCGGCGTTTCCTGGGGCTGAGCTGGTGCTGACGGATATTTCGCCGGCGATGCTGGCGCGGTGCCGGGCGCGGCTGGGGGATGGGCCTGCGTATAAGGTGCTCGATGGAGAACACCCGGAGGCGGCGGAGGGCGGGTTTGATTTGATTGTGTCGAGCCTGGCGATGCAGTGGTTTGGCGATTTGCGCGGCGGGCTGGCGCGGCTGGCGGGGTTGCTGGCGCCGGGTGGGCGGATGGTGTTTGCCACGCTGGGCGCGGGGAATTTTGCCGAGTGGGCGGCGGCGCATGCGGCGCAGGGGCTGCAGAGCGGGACGCCAAAATATCCGGCGCTGGATGCGGTGCCTTGGCCGGAGGGGTTTGGGCATGCCGGGGCCGAGGAGTTTGTGACGCAAGACTATGCGGATGGGGCGGCGTTTGCCCGGAGTTTGAAAATGCTCGGGGCGGGGGAACCGGCGGCTGGGTATAAGCCGCTGACGGCGGGGGCGTTCCGGCGGGTGCTGGAGTCGCTGCGGGGCGGGTTTGGGGTGACGTATCATGTTTTGTATGGGGAGGTTTTTCGGGCCGGAGAAATCCCCTCCGGTTAAAACCATTTTAGGTGCGTGGTCTTGCCATTCCGGGGCTACCCGGCCAGAACCACGGGCATGGATCGCCGCCCGCCACCGACCTGGATTGACCGCTATATTTTCGGGCAATTGCTGATTGCCCTGGTGGTGGTTACCACCGGGCTCGTGGCGTTGATCTGGCTGACGCAGTCGCTGCGGTTCATTCAGGTTATTGTTAATCACGGGCTTTCGCCGCTGGTGTTCATCAAGCTCACGCTGCTGCTGGTGCCGAGTTTTGTGGCGACGATTTTGCCGATTACCTGTTTTATTGTTGTGCTGTTTATTTATGCGCGGTTGAGTGGCGACCGTGAGTTGACGGTGATGCGGGCCAGCGGGCTTTCCGACCTCGCGTTGGCGCGGCCGGCGCTGGCGCTGGCAGTGGCGGTGGCGGCGGTGTGTTATGGGCTGAATTTGCTGCTGGTGCCGGCCAGTCTGAGCGGCTTTCGCACTTACGAATATGAGATACGCAACCAGATTGCCGCCTTTTTGCTGGAGCCGGGGGTGTTTACGCCGGTGGCTGACCATATCACTGTATATGTGCAGGCGCGCGGGCCGAATGATGAGTTGAGCGGGATATTGATAGAGGATGGGCGCGATCCGGCGGCGCCGGCGACGATTTTGGCGGGTTCCGGCCAGTTGATGGCGAGTCCGCAGGGGCCGGTGGTGATGCTGGAAAATGGCTCGCGCGAGCAGATAGACGCGAAGACCGGGCGGCTGGATGTGCTGACCTTTGCGCGCAATGTGGTTTCGCTGGCGCAGGGCGCCAAGACGGAGGCGCCCGATAACGTGAGTTCCGCGGAAGCCGGCCTGAGCACCTTGCTCCGCCCGCCCGCGACGCTGACGCCCGGCGAACAGGGGAGGTTTCTGGTTGAGGCGCACCGGCGGCTGACCGCACCGCTGAGCGCGATCAGCTACGCACTGATTGGCCTGCTGGCGACGCTGAGCGGCGGGTTCCGCCGTCATGGCGGAATGGTGCGCCCGGTCGGCGCCGTGGCCGCGGTTACGCTGCTGGTGGCGCTTAGCCTGGGCGTGGACAATTTGGCCGCGCGCAACCTGATGCTGCTGCCGCTGATCTGGGTTACGGCGCTGCTCCCCGGCCTGGTCTCCGGCGTGCTGCTGTTCAGCAAACGGGCGCCGCGATGAAGAATATTCCGTACACGCTGTCAGTTTATTTTGGCCGGCAGTTTTTGTTTGCCGTGCTGGCGATGCTGGCCGCACTCTCGGCGCTGGTGGCGTTGTTCGACTTTTTGGAGCTGCTGCGCGAGTCGGCGACCAAGCCGCTGGCCGGTTTTGGCGTGATCGTGAGGATAGAGTTTCTGCGGGTGCCGTGGACGCTGTTGCAGATACTGCCGTTTGCAGTTTTGTTGGGTGGGATTTACGCATTCTGGCGGCTTTCGCGCTCCTCGGAACTGGTGGTGGCGCGCGCGGCGGGGATTTCCGCCTGGCAGTTTCTGGCGGTTCCCGTGCTGCTGGCCACGCTGCTGGGGGTGTTTGGCACCGCCGGGTTGAGTCCGCTTTCAGCCGTGATGTTCAGCCGCGCCGAGACTTTGTACAACATGTCTCTCAGGCCCGGCGGCGGCCCGCTCTCGCTGAACGGCGGGGAGCTGTGGGTGCGCCAGGCGGATGCCGGCCTGGTGCCAGGTGGCGTGGCGGTGCTGCATGCCGCGGGGGTGCATCTGCAAAATAACATCCTGCGTGCCGACCAGGTTAGCGTGCTGCGGCTGGATGGGCGGACCACGCTGCTGCAGCGGCTGGAAGCCGGGAATGCGACGTTGAAAGCCGGGGAGTGGGATTTGACCGGGGTGAACGTACTCGCTCCCGATGCCGAGCCGCGGCATATCGACGAGATGATTTTTCCCACCGACCTGACCGTGCACCGGGTGCAGGAGAGTTTTGCCTCGCCCGATTCGCTCTCGTTCTGGGCGTTGCCGGGGTTTATCGCGCTGCTGAAACGCTCGGGCTTTTCGGCGACCCAGCATGAGCTGGCGTTTCAGGCGCTGGCGGCGCTGCCGTTGCTGTGTGCCACCATGGCATTGGTGGCGGCGGGGTTCTCGATGCGGCCCTCGCGGCGGGGCGGGGCGGCGAGCATGCTGGTCAGCGGGGTGGGCTGTGGTTTTGCATTGTTCATGGTATCGGAGGTTGCCAACCAGTTTGGCACCTCCGGGGCGGTCCCGGTTATCCTCGCCGCATGGGCGCCGGCGGTGGCGGGATTATTTTTGGCGCTTGCGTTGTTACTGCATCTGGAAGATGGCTGAGGCATGAAACGATCCGGCCTGCTTCTCGCACTTATTGCCAGCACTTGCCTCAGCGGGCCGGCGCGTGCGCAATCCGTCACGCCGCCCAAGGCGCCTGTCAGCTTTTTGGCTGACCGGATTTCCTACGACAAAACCGGGAATATCGTTACCGCGTCCGGCCATGTACGGGCCGTGCAGAACGGGCAGACGCTGTATGCCGATAAGGTGGTGCTGGACCGCAATACGGATGTGGTGACGGCGCAAGGGCATGTCGTGCTGACGCAGCCCTCGGGCGATACCGTGTTTGCCGAGCATGCGGTGCTGCACAAGGGCATGAAGGACGCGGTGATGCGCGGGGTGGCGGCGCGGCTGGCCGATAATGGGCGGCTGATCGCCAATGGCGCGCGGCGCTACGACGGCAAGATCGATGAGATGACCAAGGTGGTTTATTCCGCCTGCGACCTGTGCAAGACCGACCCCACCAGGGCGCCGATCTGGCAGATACGCTCCGAGACCGCGACGCGCGATCTGGAACACAAGATGATTGAGTACCGCAACGCCGAAATGGAGTTCTACGGGATTCCGGTGTTGTACGTGCCGTATTTCACGCAGGCTGATCCTTCGGTGAAACGCGAAAGCGGGTTTTTGATGCCGGGGTTTGGCGTGACCTCGAAACTCGGGTTTTTTGCGACGACGCCGTATTACTATGTCATCGACAAAGAATCCGATGTGACGCTGACACCGATCTTCGCGGTGAAGGAGGGGCCGGCGCTGAAGGCGGATTACCGCCGCGACTTTAATAACGGGCAGCTGAACATCAACCTTTCCGGCGGTCAGGTGAACGGCAAGATCGGCAATTCCGTATTCTCCAGCGGCACCTTCGATTTGAACCAGGACTGGCGCGCTGGGTTCAACTACAACCATGCTTCCAACCCGGCGTATCTCAACGATTTTAATGTTCTGCCCAACGCAGCATTTTTGTCCAGCAATGTCTTCCTCGAGGGGTTCTCGCCCGGCTCCTACGCCAGGTTGGATGCGCAGACCTTCCAGGGGTTGGTGGCCAGCGTTAATCAGAGCGAGCTGCCGATTGTCATGCCGCATGGGCAGTATGATTTTCTTTCCGGGCAGGATGCGCTGGGCGGGCAGTTCAGCCTGCATGCGGATGTGTTCAACGTGCTGCGCAAGCTGGGCACCAACAGCCAGCGCGTGGCGGTGCTGCCGGGCTATTCAGTGCCCTTCATGCTGCCCGGCGGCGTGGGGGGGACGGCCCGGGTGCAGCTGGTTGCTGCCGCCTATATTGCCACGCGTCTCTACAGCCAGCCAAATTACAGCACGCTGGACGGCGCGAACACCGCGCGGGTGGAGCCGTATGGCGCGGTGTTCCTGCACTGGCCGCTGATCCGCCAGGCGGGGGCGCTGGGCAGCCAGATTATCGAGCCGGAGGTGCAGCTGGTTGGGGCGCCGAATATCGGGATCTCGCAGAATCTCCGCATCCCGAACGAGGACAGCCTTGATCTGGAATATTCCGACGCGAATTTGTTCGACTTCAACCGTTACCCCGGAATCGACCGGCTGGAGGGTGGCTCGCGCGTGGATTATGCGCTGCACGCCGCCTGGTACCTGCCGCAAGGGGCGATGCTGGATGGGCTGATCGGGCAGTCGTACCGGGTGCATAAGGATAATAACTACCTGCCGGGTTCCGGGTTGACCGATAATGTCTCGGATATCGTTGGCCACTTGATCTTCGCGCCGGTGCCGCACTTCAACATCACCTACCGCACCCGCCTGAGCCATACCGATTTGGGCGCGCGGATGATCGATACGACGGCCAATTACACGACGCGCCCGTTCACGGCCTCGGTGGGGTATTTGTATACCAATACCGACCCTTACGTGCTGTATGACAGCGCCAGCATCGGCTCCCCCACGCTGGCGCCGCCGGCGGCGTATTTCACGCACCGGCATGAGGTGACCGCCAGTGTAGGCACCAATATCGGCCCGTGGACGCTGGGGGCGGGGACGGAACGCAACCTGCAGACCGGCGATTTCGACTCGGCCAATTTCAACGCCGGCTGGCAAAATGATTGCTTCGGCGTCAGTGTCGTGTACTACCAGCGATTCACGTCATTCAACCTGGATAAAGGCAATACGATCGTGCTGCTCCAGTTCACTTTTAAAACTCTCGGTAATGTTGGATTCAGCGCCCTATGAAGTATCTTCTCCGTGCCGCCGCCGTAGCCGCCGCCGTAGCCGCCACCCCCTGGGCGGTCCCGGCCCTGGCGCAAACCGTGAATGCCGATAGCGCCAGCATTGCGGCTGTTGTGAATGGGCAGGTGATTACCACGCAGGACGTGGCGGCGCGCACGCTGCTGCTCGCACTCTCCAGCGGTATGCCCGCGACACCGCAGGCACTTGGCCGGTTGGAGCCGCAGGTGACCTCGCTGTTGATCGACGAGACCCTGAAGATGCAGGAGATCGACAAGCTGGGCGTGACCGTGCCGGAAGCCGATGTGACCGGGGCGATCAGCCGGATTGAGCAGGGCAACAGCCTGCCGCCGGGTGGGCTGCGGGCCAAGCTGGCCGCCGCCGGGGTGCCGTTTAACACGCTGGTCGCGCAGATCCGCACCGAGCTGGGCTGGCAGAGCGTGCTGCACCAGGTGCTTGGGCCAGGATTGCAGCCGACGCCGGGCGACCTGAACGCACAGAAAACCGCGCTGAAGGCCGAGATCGGCAGCACACAGTATCATATTTCGGAAATCTTTGTGCCCGTGACCGGGCCGGAGGACGATGCCGCGGCGCTGAGCTTTGCTAATTCAGTGATCGCGCAGCTGCGTACCGGCGCGCCGTTTCCGGTGATCGCGGCGCAGTTCAGCCAGGCGCAGACCGCGTTGCAGGGTGGCGATATGGGCTTTGTCCAATTGAACGAACTGGATAAGCCGGTGGCCGATGTGGTCAGCGCCATGCCGGTTGGCGCGATCAGCAACCCGGTGCGCGTGCCGGGCGGTTACGATATCGTGCAGTTGCAGGCGACACATCAGGTCGGGACCGAAATGCAGACGGTCCTCTCCATCCGCCAGGCCTTCGTGCAGTATCCGCAGCCGATTACCAATGGGCAGGTTGGGCCGGTGCAGGCGGCGGCCATTAATAAACTGATGCAGGCAGCCCACGCGGCGCATTCCTGCGCTGACATGGAAGGCGTGAACGCGGCGTTTGGCACTGTGCACCCGGCCGACCCAGGCCCGGTTAACCTCGCAACCGTGACGCCGCCGGCCTTCCAGACGATCCTGGCGAACCTCGCAGTGGGACAGCTCAGCGAACCGCTCGTCGCGGCGGATGGTGCTTCCGTTGTGATGGTGTGCAGCCGGCAAAGCCAGGCCGCCACCCTGCCGTCGGACGATACGATTACACAAATGATCGTGGAACACCGGGTCGAACTGGAATCCCAGCAGCTGCTCGATGAACTCCACCACCGCTCGGTTATCACCAAGGAATAGCCGCGGGGTGGGGCGCTGATATGAAATAAGGGCTGAAACCTCGCGGTTTCAGCCCTTATTTCTTGGTGCGGCGTTAGATGTTTGCTCTCACCGGGGTTACGCGACTTTGACGGCGCCTTTTTCCAGGCTGTCCAGGAAGGTGGCGATGACTTTGGTGTCGGGGTCGAGGGCGACGATGGAGACGTAGCCGTCCGGGCGGACCAGCCAGATGCAGCGGCGGCCGAAGGGCGGACGCAGCTGGGGCTCCAGCAGGTGGGCGTAAGTTTCCAGCAGCTCGTTAACTTCCGCGCTGGGGTCGGCGCAGAGGGCGAAACGCGGGGTGTCTCCGGAGCCGTAGGGGGTTTCGCCGTCGCGGGGCGGCATGCGCTCACCGGGGCCGGGGCCGGGGAAGGAGCGGTCTTCCGAGCCGTTCAGGGGTGAGTGTTCGTAGCCCATGGAGACTTCCGTAAGCGTGTCGGCGATGGCGCGCCGCGCCGGGGCCAGGCCGAAGATGACGCTGCCGAAGGCGTTGCGGGTGGCCTGGGCCAGTTGGCCTTTCATGATCGAGACCGCGGTCAGACGGCCGACATTCGCAAAAACCTGATTGGTCGCG
This sequence comes from Acetobacteraceae bacterium, assembly GCA_003164135.1. Lineage (GTDB taxonomy): Bacteria > Pseudomonadota > Alphaproteobacteria > Acetobacterales > Acetobacteraceae > Acidocella. The sequence goes on along the minus strand of PLSD01000102.1, from coordinate 107,740 downwards.
CCGTGGCGTTCGGTGTTGTAGCTTGCCAGCAGGCGATCCGGGCCGCACAGGCCGCGGATGACGAGGGCCAGCTTCCAGGCCAGGTTGACGGCATCGTGGATGCCCATGTTCATGCCCTGGCCGCCGGCCGGGTTGTGCAAATGCGCGGCGTCACCGGCCAGGAACACGCGGCCGGACTGGTACTTGCGGACGTTGCGCTCGTTGATGTGGAACGCGGAAATGGCGGTGGGCGAGGAGACCGTGATGCCGCCAGGGCCGCGCGTGTCGACGATGTGCTGGATTTCCTGCAGGGACGGGGGCGTGGGCGATTGGTCTTCGCTCAGCGGCAGGTCGGCGATGACCCGGTACAGCCCCTCGGCGCGCGGGAAGAAGCCGAGAAAGCCGTTTTCGTGCCAGTAGGAGACCAGTTCGGTCGGGGGAAAGTTCAGGCCGGAGAGGTGCACATCGGCAAGAATCCAGCCGCTTTTCAGTTCGTGGTCGGTAAAGGCTATGCCCAGTGTTTCCCGCACTTTACTGTTGCCACCGTCGCAACCGATGAGCCATTGGCTCTCCACGGTTTCCTCAGCACCACCGGGGTGGCGCAGGCGGGTGCTGACCGTGGTGCCGGAATCGGTGAAGGATACCAGTTCAACGCCGTGCTCGACCTTTACATTGAAGCTGGCCAGATGCGCTTCCAGCAAATGCTCCGTTTCCGCTTGCGGTTGTGTCAGCGCGTATGGGTGCGGGCTTTTCACCTCGGAAAAATCCACGCGGCCCATGGGCTTGTTGCCGGCAATGATGCTGCCGGCGGTTACTTTATGGCCGGCGGCCACTAACGCGGCGCCGCAACCGGCGCGGTCGAGGAGCTCCAGGGTACGGCTCCATAAAAACAGTGCTTTAGGCTGGTTCGAGCCATGCGCGGTTTTTTCCACAATCCTGACCTTGACGCCGTAGCGGGCGAGTTCCGCCGCCATGACCAACCCAACCGGACCGGCACCTACAATTAGAACATCCGTGCTCATAATGACTCCCTGACCGCGACTGCGGCCGCCTTGTTTATTTTGGCGCGGCTTGCGCGCTTATGGATATTCCACAATAGCGTGCGCGCGTACACCAAAATCTCTGGGATTAGTTGTGGAGCGCGGCGGCGGGTTCGTCGTTGACCTAGATCAATCAAAACTGCCGATGCGGCCTCAAACTAATCGACGCGGCGCTTATATTTCGCTTTCGGACGTTCCGCCTGCAAACCGCCGTGCAAAGCCGAGCCGCGGCCCGAGAGCGAGGGGTTGGTCATGAAGTATTCATGTGCGGAGGCCGGCGGGTCGCCGGGGGTGACGCGGTGCCAGGTGCCGTCGGCGCGCAGCTCCGAGCTTTGCGCATCGTCACGCAGGTTGACCACCATGATCTGGTCGAGCACCTGGGCGTGGACGGTGGGGTTGTGGATGGGCACGAAGGTTTCGACGCGGCCTTCCATGTTGCGGGCCATCCAGTCAGCGCTGGACATGTAGACTTTGGCGTTGCGCGAGGGCAGCGGCTGGCCGTTGGCGAAGGCGCAGATGCGGGCGTGTTCGAGGAAGCGGCCGACGATGGATTTGACCTTGATGTGGTCCGACAGGCCGGGGACGCCGGGGCGCAGGCAGCAGATGCCGCGCACGACGATTTGGATTGGCACGCCGGCGCGCGAGGCTTCGTAGAGATGGTCGATCAGGCGGTCGTCGACCAGGGAGTTCATTTTCAGCCAGATGCCCGAGGGCTTGCCCGCTTTGGCGTTGGCGATTTCGCCGTCGATCAGCGTGTCGATGGTTTTGCGCGTCGTCAGCGGCGAGAAGGCGAGCTGCTCCATGGTTTCTGGGCGGGCGTACCCGGTCATGTAGTTGAACAGGCGGGCGGCGTCGCGGGTGAGGGCGGGGTCGCAGGTGAAAAAGGAGAGGTCGGTGTAGATGCGCGCGGTGATGGGGTGGTAGTTGCCGGTGCCGAAATGCGCGTAGGCGCGCAAGGTGCCCCCTTCGCGGCGCACGACGTAGGACATTTTGGCGTGGGTTTTAAGGCCGACGAAGCCGAACACGACCTGGACGCCGGCGGCTTCCAACGTGCGTGAGAGGCGGATGTTGGCTTCCTCGTCGAAGCGGGCGCGCAGTTCCACCATGGCGGTGACGGATTTTCCGGCCTCGGCGGCCTCGATGAGGGCTTTGACGATGGGGGAGTCGCGGCTGGTGCGGTAGAGGGTTTGCTTGATGGCGACCACGGCGGGGTCGATGGCGGCTTGGCGGAGGAACTGCACGACCACGTCGAAGCTTTCGAACGGGTGGTGGACCAGGATGTCCTTCGCGCGGATGGCGGCGAAGCAGTCGCCCGCGAAATCGCGGATGCGCTCGGGGAAGCGGGCGGTGTAGGGGGGGAAGAGTAAATCGGGGCGGTCGTCGACGATGAGCTGTTTGACGTCGACCAGGCCGATGATGCCGGTCTCGCTGTAGACTTCATCGGACGGGGCCTCGATGGCGTCGATCACCAGTTCGCGCAGGTCGTCTGGCATGTCGGCCTGGATGGTGAGCTGGATGGCGACGCCGCGGCGGCGGCGTTTCAGGGCGGTTTCATATGATTGCACGAGGTCCTCGGCTTCTTCCTCGAACTCCACGTCGGTGTCGCGGATCAGGCGGAACAGGCCCGAGCCTTGGAGTTGGAAGCCGGGGAACAGGCGCGAGAGGAACATGCCGACGAGTTCTTCCAGCATGACGAAACGGATCGGCCCGCCGGGGGTGGTGGGCAGGCGGACGAAGCGGTCGATCTGGCTGGGCAGGGGGATGAGGGCGGACATGTGGCCGTGGTCATCGTTGCGGGCCAAGGTGAGAGCCATGACGAGGCCCATGTTGGGGATGAAGGGGAAGGGATGCGCCGGGTCCACCGCCAGCGGGGTGAGCACGGGGAAGACGCGCTCCATGAAGTAGGTGTCGAGGAAATGTGCGTCGTCAGACGTAAGTTGGGCGGCGGTGCACACGACCATGCCGGCACTGGCGAGCTGGGCGCGCACATGCGTGAAGGCGGCCTGCTGGGCGGCGATAAGCTCGCGCGCGCGGGCGTTGATCTGCTGGAGTTGCTGGGCCGGGCTGGCGCCGTCGGCGGAGCGCTCCAGTACGCCGGCGCGGGCCTGGCCGATGAGGCCGGCGACGCGGACGGAGTAGAATTCATCGAGGTTGGAGGCGCTGATGGAGACGAAGCGCAACCGCTCAAGCAGCGGGTGGCGGGGATTCTCGGCCTCGGAGACCACGCGGAAATTGAAGTCCAGCCAGGAAAGCTCGCGGTTGATGAAGCGGGCCGGGTCGTCCAGGCTGATTTCCGGCGTGGGTGTAGTGGTGATCTGGTTCATACCCTCTCCTATACACAGACCATGCCTATACACAGGCCATTGTGCACCGGGGATGACGAGTTGGTAACAGTTTTTCTTAAAAATTTCTTATGGTGGCTCGAATAATTCGGCCAGCACCTCGGCGGCGAAGGGGCGGGTGATCTTTTTGCCCTGGTCGAGTGTGGCGTGGTCCAGCCGGGCGACGGCTTCGCGCAGGGCGGCGGCGGTGCGCGGCAGATGGGTGAGCAGGAAGTTGCGCACGGAAAAATTCAAGGAAAGTTGGCGATCGGCGCAGAGGCGGGTGAGCAGGCGCTCCAGCAACTCGTCCTCGGGGGCGCGGATTTCCACCGCCTCGGCGGCGCGCAGGCGGCTGGTGAGGTCGGCGAGGCGGTAGGACTGTCGCGATGGGGGCAGGCGGGCGGCCATGAGGACCGGGAAACCGGCCTCGGCGGCGGCGTTGAGCAGGTGGAGCAGGGCCTGGGGTTCGAGCACGATGTCGGAATCGTCCACCGCCACTGGGCCGTTGGGGCGGACCAGGCCTTGCAGCGTGGCGCCGTTGATGATGGTGGCACCAACGGCCGCCGCCCAGATGTGTAGCAGGTGGGTTTTGCCGCAGCCGGGTTCGCCCCAGAGCACGAGGCGGCCGTTGCTCCAGGTGTCGGGACGGGCCAGCCAGTCGCGCGCCTGGGCGTTGGAGGGGGCGGTGCAGAAATCCTCGGCGGAGAAGTTCTGCGATTCCGCGAAGGGTAAAGCGAGCTGCTTCATGGGGGCGGCGGGTCGTCGAGGTACAATGGACTTTGCAGGTAACGGCGCAGCCAGAAGCGGGCGAGGACGCCCAGCGTGGCGGTGACGGGCACGGCCAGCATGATGCCGAGGAAGCCGAATGCGGCGCCGCCGGCAAACAGCGCGAAGATGACCCAGACCGCGGGCAGGCCGACGCGGCCGCCCAGGAAACGGGGCTGGATGACGTAGTCGTTAAGGGCTTGGCCGAAGCCGAACACGATGAACACCATGATGACGCCGTGCCAGCCGGGGTTTTGGCTGAGCGAGAGCAGGATCGCGGTAACGCCGCCGAGGATGGTGCCGACATAAGGGATAAAGGAGAGAAGACCGGCCGCCAGCCCGACGATAAGGCCGAGGTCCAGCCCGATGATGGTTAGCCCCACGGCGTAGACCAGGGCCAGGAGCAGGCAGCAGATCGCCTGGCCGCGTATCCAGGCGGCGAGGATGCGGTTCACCTCGATGGCCTGGGCGCGGATGACTTCCTCGTAGGGGCGGGGGAGCCAGGTGTCGGCGTGGTTGATGATCGCCGGCCAGTCACGCAGGAAGTAAAAGGTGACGATGGGGGTGATGACGAGCAGCGCGATGATGTTCACCACCGCAAAGCCGCTGCCGATGATGTTGCTGGCGGCGGTGCCGGCGTAGGAGACGATGGTGCCGGCCTGGTTGGCGGCGACGTCGCGCAGTTTCTGGCTCATGGCGCCGGGGCCGAGGCGGTGCTGCAAATCCAGGATGAGGTAGCCGAAATCCTTCTCGGCGGTTTTTATATAGTTGGGCAGGTTGGCCGCGAAGGCAGCGGCCTGGGCCGCGATGACCGGGTAGAGCAGCAGGATGAACAGGGCGACGAGGATGCTGGCGCCGGCAAGGATGAGCAGGGTGCCCGCCGAGCGGCGCAGGCCGAGTCTGGCGAGGCGGCTGACTGCGGGGTCGAGGAAATAAGCCAGGCCAGCCGCGACCACGAAGGGGGTGAGGATGCCGGAGAACAGGCGGAGAAATTCCCATGCAACCAGCAGTATGACCACGGAGAACGCCAGGCGTTGCCAGAGTAGTTTGTTGCTGGTGGGGGTTTCGATGGGTGGATTGCTCATTGCGGGGCCGCCAGCGATTGCGCGCGGCTATGGCCTGTGTTGAAACGCGGCAGAATTTTATCGGTGTGGACTCGCAAAACCATGCTGGAGACTTAGCGCATTGGAGGCTGACATGACCAGCGTAACGTACCGGGATGCAGGTGTGGATATCGAGGCCGGCGACGCGCTGGTGGAGGCGATCAAGCCGCTGGCGAAGGCGACCTCGCGCGCCGGGGTGCTGGGGGGCCTGGGCGGCTTTGGCGCGCTGTTCGATTTGAAGGCGGCCGGGTTTGTGGACCCGATTTTGGTTTCCACCACCGATGGCGTGGGGACCAAGCTGAAAATCGCGATTGAGACGGGGATTCATGACTACGTCGGCATTGATCTGGTGGCGATGTGCGTGAACGATTTGATCGTGCAGGGGGCGGCGCCGCTGTTCTTTCTGGATTATTTTGCCACCGGGGCGCTGGATGTGGAGGCAGCGAAGCGGGTGATCGCGGGGATTGCGCAAGGGTGCACGATTTCCGGCTGCGCGCTGGTGGGCGGCGAGACGGCGGAAATGCCGGGGATGTATGCGGCGGGGGATTATGACCTGGCCGGATTCTCAGTAGGGGCGGCGGAACGCGGCACGCTGCTGCCGGCGGGTGTGGCGGCGGGGGATGCGATTTTGGCGTTGCCGAGTTCGGGCGTGCATTCCAACGGGTTCTCGCTGGTGCGGCGGATTATTGCCAATGCGGGGTTGGGTTGGGATTCGGCGTTTACGGATGGACGGACCCTGGCCGAGGTGCTGATGCAGCCGACACGGATTTACGTGAAGCCGATGCTGGCGCTGCATAAGGCGGGGCTGTTGAAGGGTGCCGCGCATATTACCGGCGGCGGGCTGCCGGGGAATTTGCCGCGCGCGCTGCCGGATGATTGCGGGGCGGCGTTGCACGGGCCTTGGGAGATGCCGGCGGTGTTTGCGTGGCTGGCCAAGACCGGCAATGTGGCGGCGGAGGAAATGCTGCGGGTGTTTAACTGCGGCGTGGGGATGACGCTGATTGTCTCCGACGCGCAAGCCGCGATGGCGCTGCTGCACGAGGCGGGTGAGGCGCCGTTTGTGCTGGGGCAGGTTACGGGTACGCCGGGTGTGGTGATTGCCGGGCAGGAGAGGCTGTTTGCCTAAACCGCGCGTGGCCGTGCTGATTTCCGGGCGCGGCTCCAACATGGAAGCGTTGATTAAAGCGGCGCGGGCGCCGGGGTATTCGGCGGAGATTGCGCTGGTGATTTCCAACACGGCGGAGGCGCCGGGGCTGGAGATTGCGCGCGGGTTGGGCGTGGAGGCGCTGGCGATTTCGGCGAAACCGTATGGCAAGGATCGCGAGGCACATGAGCGGGCGATTGATGCGGTGCTGGTGGAGCGGGGCATCGCGATTGTGTGTTTGGCTGGGTATATGCGGATACTAACGCCTTATTTGGTGGGGCGCTGGGCGGGGCGGATGTTGAATATCCACCCGAGCCTGCTACCGGCGTATCCTGGCCTGGATACGCATGGGCGGGCTTTGGCGGCGGGTGAGCCGGAACACGGCTGCACGGTGCATCTGGTGACCGAGGTGATGGATGACGGGCCGGTGCTGGCGCAGGCCACGGTGCCGGTGCTGCCCGGCGATGACGAGGATGCGCTGGCGGCGCGGGTGCTGGAACAGGAGCACCGGATTTATCCGGCGGCGCTGGCGGAGTTGGCCCGCAAAATCCACTTGCCAGAGGGCGGGGCAAAACCGTAAAGCTCGGGCCAGAAGATTACTGCTGAAATTTACTCCGGGAAAGTAGAACAAACATGTCATCCGAGACCGCACACAACACCACGACCCTGCCGCCTGATCTGGATTTCGACACGGTTTCCCAAAAAGGCTGGAATGGCTTCACAAAATTCCTCACCGTCAACACCGTCGCGACAGTGCTGGCGTTGCTGCTCATCGGCGCGCTGACCGTCTGGCGCTAGAGCATGATCGCTTTAAGTGCGATCATGCTCTAGCCTTTTTGCTGAGGGCGATTCACGCTTTAGGCCGCTCAAGATGAGCGGACCTAAACCGATCGCGCTCTAAAGCTGGTTTTTAACGCAGCGTCGGGGCGTTGAGGCGTTCTTCGGCGATGTCGAGGGCGGATTCCACGGCGCCGCGGGTGAGGAAGCGCATGATGCCGCGCGGGGGTTTTGGGCGGAGCCAGATGGGGCGGGCTTTTTTGCCGCCGAGTTCCTTCACGATGGTGTCGAGGTCGGCGAGGCCGTCGATGAGGCCGAGGGCGACGGCGCGTTCGCCGGAGCAGAAGCCGCCGTCGAAGATTTTGGTCTCGTCGCTGGTCAGGCGCGTGCCGCGGCGTTCGCGGACCCAGGATTTGAATATTTCGTGGGCTTCGCCGAGCAGGCCGTGGATGAATTCGCCGTCTTGCGGGCGGAAGGGCGAGAACATTTCCAGCCGGGCCTTGTTTTCGCCGGCGGTGAAGAGCCGGCGCTCGATGCCGTGGCGGGCGATGAATTTGTCCAGCCCGAAGCCGCCGGTGATGACGCCGATGGAGCCGACGATGGAGAGGCGGTTGGCGTAGATTTTATTGGCGGCGCAGGCGAGCCAGTAGCCGCCGGAGGCGCCGACGTCACCGATGATGGCGGTGATTTCCACGTTGGTTTCCTTGGCGCGGCGGATGAGGATCTGGCCGATGAGGTCTGATTGTACCGCCGAGCCGCCGGGGCTTTCGATGGCCAGGATGAGGTGTTTGCTCTTTTTGGCCAGAGCGAAGGCGCGTTCGATGGGGGCGGTGTAGGCCTCCAGGTTGATGGCGCCGGGGCGGGCGGCGATGATGCCGCGCAGGGACAGGACGGGGATTTTTGGTTTTTGCCAGGGGAGTTGCATGCGGGGAGCTTAAGCGTGTTTGCCCTCGCATGTCCAAACTGGCGGGTTATTCCGCCGCTCTGGCCTGGGTGAGATGGCGCTCCTGCTCGACCATGTAGTCGCGGGTTAGGGGCACGGCCGCGCGGTCGTGGGCCATCTGGATTTGGAAGTTCATGCCATCGAAGTGGATGAAGCTGAGTTCCGAGCAGGAGAGGTAGAACTCGAACATGCGGCAGAAGCGCTCGTCGTATAAGGCGGCGATGGCGGTGCGGTTGGCGGCGAAGCGGCGGCGCCAGTGGGCGATGGTTTTCGCGTAGTGCAGGCGGAGGATTTCGATGTCCGTGGTTACCAGGCCGGATTTTTCCAGCGGGGCCAACGCCTCCGATAGGGCGGGGGAGTAGCCGCCGGGGAAGATGTATTTGGCGATCCATTTGTTGGTGGCGCCGGGGCCCGCGAACCGGCCGATGGAGTGCAGCAGGGCGACGCCGTCAGGCTTCAGGCAGTGGCTGACGGTGGCGAAGAAGCTGGGAAAACTCGGCGCGCCGACATGCTCGAACATGCCGACCGAGACGATGCGGTCGAACTGCTGGTCCATGGCGCGGTAGTCCATTAGTTCGAATTTCACGCGTTCGGAGAGCCCGGCGGCGGCGGCGCGGGCGCGGGCCTCGGTGAGTTGTTCCTCCGACAGGGTGATGCCGGTGACGCGGGCGCCGAAGTCGCGCGCCAGGGAGAGGGCCAAGCCGCCCCAGCCGCAGCCAATGTCCAGCACCGTGAGGTCCGGGCGGTTGAGCAGGAGTTTGGCGGCGATGTGGCGTTTTTTGGCGGTTTGGGCTTCCTCCAGGCTCTCATCGCCGCGGGGGAAATAGGCGCAGGAATATTGCCGGTCGCGGTCCAGGAACAGCGAATAGAGCTGGCCGTTGAGGTCGTAGTGGTGCGCCACGTTGTTTTTGGAGCGGACGGCGTTGTTGGCTTGTAAGATCGGGCGCAACAGCAAGCCTAGGCGCTCGTTCCATTCGAGTGTTGGCATCGGGTGGCGGCCGATGTTGCCCAGCAAGATAATCAGGACGTCGTGGATGGAGCTGTCCAGAGGGATGACGCCGCCATCCATATAGCCTTCACCGAGGGCGAGGCCGGGGTTGAGGACCAGACGGCGCAAGGTGGCTGCATCAAGGATTTTGATGCCAGCGGCGGGATTTGTTCCGTCGCCGTAGAGGGACTCCGACCCGTCGGGCCAGATAACCCTGAACCGGCCCTCGCGAATGGAGCCGGTAAGAAAACGATCCAACAGCTTTTTGAACAGCCAGGTCACGTCCTTCTCCGTTGCAGTTAACGGTTAGCCAGGAAGCAAGATGCAGAAAAAAAGATGTAGCAGGATTGGAAGTTTATACCTTGATCCGGGTCAATTTTGCAAAAGAAATCAGCGGGCTGGACGGCGGGCACAAAAAACGGCCCCCGTGTTGCCACGGGAGCCGTTTTTTTGGCTTTGTAAGCGGTGAGGCTTACGCGGCGGTCTCTTCCTCGCCGAACAGCGGGCCGAGTTCCGGCTTTTCGTCCGGCTCGGCGGCGACGGCTTCACCACGGGCTTGCTTCTCGGCTTCTTCAACCGAGCGGGCCACGTTTACCTTGACGTCGATGACGACTTCCGGGTGCAGGGCGACCCGCACGGAGGAAACGCCAAGCGCCTTGATCGGGTGGACCAGGAGGACCTGGGCGCGCTCGATGCCGAGACCGGCAGCGGTGCAGGCGTCGGAAAGGTCGCGGCTGGAGACGGAGCCGTAGAGGGCGCCGGCATCGGATGCCTGACGGATCAGGGTGATGCTCAGGCCATGCACGCGCTCGGCCACACGCTCGGCCTCGTCGCGGCGCTTGATGTTCTGCGCTTCAAGCTGCACGCGCTCACGTTCGAAGCGCTCGCGGTTGGCTTTGGTCGCACGGACGGCTTTGGACTGCGGCAGCAGGAAGTTGCGCGCATAGCCGGGTTTGACTTTGACGATTTCGCCCATCTGGCCGAGTTTCTCGACGCGCTGGAGCAGGATCAGTTCTACTTGTGCCATGTTTCTTGCTCCTCTTAGCTCAGAACATAGGGGAGAAGGGCGAGGAAGCGAGCGCGCTTGATGGCTTTGGCCAGTTCACGCTGCTTTTTGCCGGACACCGCGGTGATGCGCGACGGCACGATTTTGCCGCGCTCGGAGAGGAAGCGCGACAGCAGGCGCACGTCCTTGTAGTCGATGATCGGGGCGCCTGCACCGGAGAACGGGCAGGATTTCTTCCGGCGGAAGAAGGGCTTGCGGGCTCCAACGGAGGGGCGGCGCAGGCCGGCATCGGGGGTTGCTGCTTCGGACATTAGATTTCCTCCTCAATGCCGTAGTCGTCACGGTCGGCGCGGAATTCGTCACGCGCGCGGAATTCCTCACGGCCTTCATCGAAGCCGCGCTTGCGGCCGGTCTCGAAACGGCCGGCGGGCTTGGGCCCACGGAAGCCGCGTTCACGGTCGTCGGACTTGCGCGACAGGATGACCGAGGGTTCCTCGGTGATTTCTTCGATGCGCACGGTCATGAAGCGCAGCACGTCCTCGTTGAGGCTCAGCTGGCGCTCCAGCTCCTTAACGGCGGGGGAAGGTGCGTCAAGACCGAGGAGCATGTAATGGCCCTTGCGGTTCTTTTTGATGCGATAAGCGAGGGCGCGGAGGCCCCAATATTCGCGCTTTTTAACGGCGCCGCCATCGGCTTCGAGCTGGGTGATCACGGCATCGGCGACGGCCTCGGCCTGTGCCTGCGTGATTTCGCTCCGTGCAATTACCACGGTTTCATATAACGGCATTTTCTACTCCGCCCCTTTGGATATCAGCTCCGGCCTGGTCTGGACCAACCCATAAGCGGGCGAGCATAGCCAGACGTGATGCCTCACGCCCAGCAGGGGAGGGCAGCGTTTGGCATGGTGGGGGCGGGAAAGCAAGGTGAGGTGAGGGAAAGCGGTGTTTTTTTGGAAAAAAGCACCAAAAAACTTTTGGCCCTGGGGGATTGGTTGCGGTTGGGGGTGGTAGCATGTTATGTGGATAGGTGTTTATCAGCCTATCAGGAGGGGTGATGCCAAACGATACGACCACGCGCTGGACAGTGTCGGTTTCCAGGGAGACGGATATTGCCGTGCGCAGCTTTCTCGCGCGGCGCGGGGTGAAGAAGGGCGATTTGTCGAAATTCATCGAGGATGCGGTGAAATGGCGCGTGCTCGACCAGACCATGGCCGAGGCGCGCGGCAAATTCGCCGATCTGCCGCCCGAGGCGCTGGAGGAGTTGATCGGCGAGGCGGTTAGCGCCGCGCGGCGGGTGGACGCGACGAAAGCCGGTTAGCGCATGCGGCTGGTTGTCGATACCAATGTTCTTGTAAGTGCGCTGCTGGCCGGGACGTCGTTGCCGGCGCATCTCATTGTGTTGTGGCGCGAAGGCTGGTTTGACCTGCTGACTTCGGCCGAGCAGATCGACGAGCTGATGCGCGTGACCCGTTATCCGAAAATTCGCGAGCGGCTGGCTCCGGCGCTGGCGGGCCGGTTGATTAACGAAATCCGTGATCTGGCGGTGATGTTGCACGACTTGCCCGCCGTGACGGTCTCGCCGGACCCGTATGACAATTATCTGCTGGCGATGGCTGCCGCCGGGGCGGGAGATTTTCTCATTACCGGCGACAAGGGGGATCTGCTGGCGCTCCGGCTGTTTGAGGGAACAAAAATTCTGACCGTGCGTGAGTTTCTGGTGTTGCACCGGCGGCTGCCGTAGGCGCCTTTGTACGGGGCGGATCAAAGCCCTGCTAGACCACCAGCTTCGCCTCCACGATGTCGCTTTCGCCGGGGACGTGCTCGATGGAGAAGCCGAGGCGTTTGATGAAGGCGAGCATGGGGGCGTTGTCGGCCAGGATTTGGCCGTTGATTTCGGCGACGCCGCGTGAGCGGCCCCAGGCGATGATGGCGTTCATCAGGGCGGTTGCGAGGCCGAGGCCTTTGGCGGCGGGTTCCACCACGACGGCGAATTCGGCGGTGCGGGCGTCGGTGTCGTTGCAGACGAGGCGGGAGACGCCGACTGTCTCACCCGTGGCCTCGCGGACGGCGATGAAGGCCATTTCACGTTTGTAGTCGACGTCCGCCATGCGGGTGACCTGCTCGATGGGTAGGGTGCGCACGGCGGAGAAGAAGCGGAAGCGCATGTCCTCGGCGGAGAAGCGGGAGAGCATGGCGGTGTGGGCGTCGGCGTCCTCCAGGCGGATGGGGCGGAGGATGAAGGTATGGCCTTTGGCGGTATAGCTGGTGGTCAGTTCGCTCGGGTAGGGGGAGATGAGCAGCGGCGGACGGGGGCTGCCGGGCGGGCGGAGCAGGATGCGCGCACTGGCGGCGATGGCGCCTTGCTCGTGCGCGAAAATGGGGTCGAGGTCGAGGAGTTGGATTTCGGGAGTGTCGATGATGAGCTGGCTGACGCGGACCAGCATGGCGGCGATGGCTGCTTCGTCAGCCGCCGGGGCGCCGCGGTGGGCGGCCAGAGCGGGGGCGACGGCGGCGCGGTGGATGAGGGCGTGCGCCAGAGTGAGGTTGAGGGGGGGGAGGTCAGCGGCGAGGCCGGTGAAATCGTCCGGGTCGCCGCCGCCGGCGCCGAAGCCGATGACGGGGCCGAGGACCGGGTGGTCACTGACGCGGATGCGCAGTTGGGTGCCGCGCGGGGCTTGGTTCTGCACGACGAAACCAGCCTGGGTGGCATCAAAACCCTGTTGCGCGAGGCGGAGCAGGATGGCGCGGGCGGCGTCGTGCACGGCGGTTTTGTCGGGGATGTCCAGGATGACGGAGCCGGCGAGGTGGTTGGTGGGGATGTCCGGGTGGGAGAGCTTTACGACCGAGGGGTAGCCGAGTTGGGCGCTGGCTTCGGCTGCCTCGTCAGGCGTCATGGCGTGGCGGCTGGCGATGGCGGGGACGTTGTAGGCGGCGACGATGGCCAAAGCTTCGTCCTGCACCAGGGTCTCATGCCCGGCTGCCTGCGCGGCGCGGATGCGCATGGAGACGGCGGCTTTGTCGGGGGCGATTTTCAGCACGGTGGAGTCGGGGAGTTCGCGCGCGGCGGCACGGTTGCGGCGGTTGCGCAGCAGATGTTTGAACCCGGCGATGGCGGCTTCGGGGCCGTCGAAGCAGGCGAGGCGGGCTTGGCTGAGGCGGTGGCGGTGTTCCAGCCCGTGCGCCTCGCCCATGGCGGCGATGAGCAGGGGGATTTTGATGGTTTTGGCGCAGGCGAGCAGGGCCTCGATGGCGGTGTTGTCATCACCGCCGGTGGGGGCGTGGACGACGAGGATGCCGCCGACTTCCGGCGCGGTGGAGAGGGTGGCGGCGATTTCGGCCAGGCGCATTGGAGTTTTTCCGGAGAAAATCGGCCCCGGCGGCGGGATGCGGCCGAGGGTGAGGGCGAGGGCCTGCGCGGTTTGCGGGGTGAGCTCGGCGAGGCTTAGCCCGGAGCCAATGGCGGCGTCGGCGGCCAGGCGGCCCATGGCGACGGAGTTGGTGACGATGGCCAGGGCCTCGCCGCGCGCGGGTTTGACGCGGGTGAGGGTTTCGGCCGCGGCGATGAACTCGGCCACTGAATAGGTGAGCAGGACGCCGGCGCGCGAAAGGGCGGCTTCCAGGGCGGCGGGGAAGTTGCCCTGAGAGCCGGGGGGACCGCCGAACTGGCGCACGCCGGGGGCGATGGCGACGACGGGGCGCAGGCGGGCGGCGGTGCGGGCGGCGGAGAAGAATTGGGCCGGGTCGCGCAGGCGGTCGACCTCCATCATGATGGCCGTGGTGGCGGGGTCGCGGGAGATGTGGTCCAGCACCAGGCCGAAGCCGATGTCCGAATTGCCGCCGATGCCGACGAAATGGCTGAAGCCGACGGCGTTGGGGACTGCCCAGTCAATGACCGTGCGGGCGATGGATGAGGATTGGCCGACGAAGGCGACGCGGCCGCGGGGAGGCATGAGGGCGAAGGGGGAAGCGTTGAGGCCGAGGCCGGGGACGACGAGGCCGAAGGAGTGCGGGCCGAGCACGCGGATGCCGGCGGCCTGGGCCATGGCGGCGAGGCCGGGGGTTTGCGAGAGCACGATGGCGCCGCGCGCGCCGGCTGCGGCATGGCGGGCGAGGGCGGCGGGGACATCGGCGGCGTTATCGGCGACCAAAGCGAGGTCGGCGTTTTGCAGTTTATCGGCCTCGGTGGCGATGGTGCCGGTGAAGGGGGCGGTGCGCAAATTGGCCAGGATTTGCTGGCCAAGGGGGGTGGAAGTGCCGCTGAGGCTGACGGATTCAGGGTGGAAGAGGCGGGCTGGGTCGAAACGGCGGATTGCTGCAATGGCCATCAGTGTGCTCCCTGAGTTGCGTCTTATACACGGTCATCCACAGGACTATCCACTGCCGCGACTCCGCGGTTCAGGCTATGATGTAGATCATGAATTCCATCGATCCTCCCCTGTTGGGACTCTCCCAGCGGCTGCCCCCCAGCAATACCCAGGCTGAACAGGCGCTGCTCGGCGCGCTGCTGGCTAATAATAAAGCCTATGAGCGGGTTTCGGAGTTTTTAACCCACGAGCACTTCGCGGACCCGGTGCATGGGCGGATTTTCCAGGCGATCGCGCGGCGGTGCGAGGCGGGGCAGATTGCCGACCCGGTGACGCTGCGCGGCGAGTTTGAGCATAGCGGCGTGCTGGATGAGGTGGGGGGCACCGCGTATCTGGCGCAGCTGCTCTCGGCCATGGTGGGCATTATTAATGCCGGGGACTATGGGCGGCTGATCCGCGATTCCTGGCTGCGCCGGCAGTTGATCGACATTGGCGAGGTGGTGGTGAACCGGGCGTTTGGCGCCGAGCCGGAGCTGGACGGCGCGATGCAGATTGAGGCGGCGGAGCAGACGCTGTTCAATCTGGCGACGCAGGGGGGATCCGAAGGCAAGGGGATGACCTTTAAGGAGGCGCTGACGGCGGCGATCGAGGTTGCCTCGAAGGCGTTCCAGAATCAGGGGTCGGTTTCCGGGCTGGATACGGGGTTGCGGGATTTGAATAAGCGGACGGGTGGGATGCATCCGTCGGATTTGATCATTTTGGCCGGGCGGCCCGGCATGGGTAAGACCGCGCTGGTGACGAAAATTGCCTTTGGCGCGGCGAAGGCGCTCCTGGCGAATGCGCGGATTGATAATCCCAATGCGCTGGCGAAGAAATGCGTGGCGATATTCTCGCTGGAAATGAGCGCGGACCAGCTGGCGACGCGTCTGCTCGCCGAAGAATCGCGGGTTTCGGCGGATAAGATCCGGCGTGGTGAAATCTCGTCGCGCGACTTTGATACCTTCGTGAAGGTCAGCCGGGAGATTTCGGATATTCCGCTGGTTATTGACGATACCCCGGCGATTACGCTCTCGGCGTTGCGCACGCGCTGCCGGCGGTTGCAGCGTACGCAGGGGTTGGGGCTGGTGATTGTCGACTATTTGCAGCTGATGCGCCCCGCTGCCGGGACCAGGCCGGAGAGCCGGGTGCTGGAGATTTCGCAGATCACGCAGGGGCTGAAGGCGATTGCGAAAGAGCTGGCGGTGCCGGTGATCGCACTCTCCCAGCTCTCGCGCGCGGTGGAAAGCCGGGATGACAAGCGGCCGCAGCTCTCGGATTTGCGTGAATCCGGCTCCATTGAGCAGGATGCGGATATGGTGATGTTCATTTACCGCGATGAGTATTATCTGCAGCAGAAGGAGCCGAAGATCGTCGCCTTTGACCGTGAGGACAAGTATCAGGAGGCGATGGAGAAGTGGAAGGCGGATATGCAGACCGTATACCAGAAGGCAGAGCTGATTTTGGCGAAGCAGCGGCATGGTCCGACCGGCAAGATTGATCTGTTTTTCGAGGGCGAGTTCACGCGGTTTGCTGACCTTGATACCGTGCATGAGTAAGCGCGCATTCGCAGGGTTTATGAGTAGGCGCGAAATTTGACGGCTCTGCTGGAAATTAACCTCGACGCGGTGGTGTGGAACTGGCGGGCGCTGGCGGCGATGCATACCGGGGCGACGGCGGGTGTCATCAAGGCGAATGCCTATGGCCTGGGCGCGGCACAGGTGGGGCGCAAGCTGTTGGCGGCGGGGTGTAAGCATTTTTTTCTGGCACATGTGGCCGAGGCGGTGGCGCTGCGGCCGGTGCTGCCCGGTGTGATGCTGGCGGTGCTGAATGGGCTGCTGCCTGAGGAGGCGGGGGACTGCTACGCGCAGGACTTGGTTCCCGTGCTGGGTTCGTTGCACGAGATCGGCTGGTGGCGGGCTGAGGCGGTTCGGCGTGGCAAGATTCTGCCTGCGATTTTGCAGGTGGATACCGGCATGGCGCGGCTTGGGCTTTCGGCCGCGGACCTGGCGGCGTTGCGCGAGGATCCGACGCTGCTGGAGGGGCTGCGGCTGGAGTATATCCTGACGCATTTGAGCAGTTCCGACATACCGGAGTCGCCCGTGAACCAGCGGCAGGCGCAAAAATTCATCGAGGTGATGAAGCAGTTTCCGGGCGTGAAAACCAGTTTTGCCAATTCCTCGGGGATGTTTTTGGGGGCGGAGTTTGGCTCCGACCTGGCGCGGCCGGGGGCTGGGCTGTACGGGCTGAACCCCACGCCGGGGAGGGCCAACCCGACGCGCGACGTGGTGCGGCTGACCGCGCCGATTTTGGAAATTCATGAGGTGGAGGCCGGCGGTGCGGTGGGGTATGGCGGCGACTGGGTGGCCAAACGGCCCAGCCGGATTGCCACCGTGGGGGTGGGTTATGCCGATGGTTACCTGCGCTCGCTCTCCAACGCCGCGACGGCACACTTTGACGATACCATAGTGCCCCTGGTAGGCCGTGTATCAATGGACCTGACGACATTCGACGTGACCGGCCTGCGTGCTTCCCCCGGCGATGCGCTGTGCCTGATTGGCCCAGGGCACGGGCCGGATGCGCTGGCGCGCGAGGCGGGGACCAATGGCTATGAAATTCTCACCTCGCTCGGGCGCCGTTACCGGCGGCGGTATATCGGCGCATGAAGTTCCTTCTTAATTGGGTCGCCGCCCTGGGCGCGCTGGTGCTGGGTACGGTCGAGTTTGTCGGCGAGCTGGGGATTTTCGCGGCCTCGGGCATTTCGCATATTTTCCGCCCGCCGTATTACCCCAGGCTGATTGGCCGCAGCGTGATGGAGATTGGGTTTTATTCGCTGCCCGTGGTGGCGCTGACCGCGCTGTTTACCGGCATGGTGCTGGCCTTGCAGTCCTACACCGGGTTTTCGCGCTTTAACGCGGAGAGCGCGATTGCCAGTATTGTCGTGCTCTCGGTCACGCGTGAGCTGGGGCCGGTGCTGGCGGGGTTGATGGTCTCCGGGCGCGCGGGTGCCGCCATGGCGGCCGAGCTTGGCACCATGCGGGTGACCGACCAGATAGACGCGCTGTCCACTTTGTCGACCGAGCCGATGAAATATCTGGTGGCGCCGAGGCTGGTGGCCGGGGTTATCGCGATGCCGCTGCTGGTATTGGTGGCTGACGTGCTTGGGGTGATGGGCGGGTTTCTGGTGTCCACGGAGAAACTCGGGTTTACGCCGGCCACGTATCTGGTGAGCACTTTCACCAATTTAAAATCCGAGGACGTGGTTTCCGGTCTGATCAAGGCGGCTGCGTTCGGCTTTATTATTTCGCTGATGGGCTGTTTCAACGGCTACCGCTCCAAGGGCGGGGCGCAGGGCGTGGGTGCGGCGACGACATCGGCCGTGGTTACCGCTTCGATCCTGATCCTCGCGGTGGACTATATTCTCACCCAAGTGTTGTTCGTGAAATGAGCATTCCGAAAATCCGCATCCGCGGCCTGAAGAAATCCTTCGGCGAGAAGAAGGTGCTCGATGGCATTGACCTGGATGTGATGCCGGGCACCGGCATGGTGGTGATCGGCGGTTCGGGTACGGGCAAATCCGTGCTGATTAAATCCATCCTCGGCCTGGTGACGCCAGATGCCGGGGTGATCGAGATTGACGGCGAGGACGTGTTGAAAGCCTCGCGCGGGCGGGCACGGGAGTTGCGCGCCCAGATCGGCATGCTGTTCCAGAACGGCGCGCTGTTTGACAGCCTGCCGGTGTGGGAAAACGTGACGTTTGGCCTGCTGGCGAAGAAAAAGATAAAACGTGCCGCTGCGCGTGCCAAGGCTGTTGAGGTGCTGGCCCAGGTCGGACTGGCAGATGACGTGGCGGGGCTTTCACCCTCGGAACTCTCGGGCGGGATGCAAAAGCGCGTGGCGCTGGCGCGGGCGATTGCCTCGGAACCGGCGATCATGTTTTTTGACGAGCCGACCACCGGGCTGGACCCGATCATGGGCGCGGTGATCGACGAGTTGATTGTGGATTGCGTGAAAAAACTCGGTAGTACGTCGATCTCCATTACGCATGACATGGCGAGCGCGCAGCGGATCGGCGACCGGGCGGCGATGCTCTATGAGGGGCGGGTGTGCTGGACCGGGCCCGCGGGTGAGCTGATGACCAGCACCGACCCGGTGGTGGACCAGTTCACGCATGGCCGCTCGCATGGGCCGATTAAGATGGCCCTGCGTAGGTAAGATTTAACAGGCTGTCAGCTAGTTTCTGGAAGGCCTGATCGTTGAGGTTGCGCGGGATCAGGTGGATCGGCGGCTTTAGGTGGTATGCCAGCGTGGCGGCGGTTTCTTCGAGGCTGGTGGCCGGATTTTCGCTTTCACTCAGTACGATGGCGGCGATTTTGACGCCGCGAAAGGCGAGAAAATCCGCGGCGGAGATGGTGTGGCTGATGGTGCCCAGATAGGTTCCCGCCACCAGGATCGCCGGAATGCGCAAGGTGGAAATCCAGTCCGACACCAGGGTGGATTCATTGAGCGGCACCGCGACGCCGCCGATACCCTCGATGAGCAAAGTGCCGGGAGAGGCGCTGATGGCGACCTGGCAGAATTTGGTGAGCATGGGGAAGTCGATCTTGCGGCCCTCACGCGCGGCGGCCATGTCGGGCGCCAGCGGGGCGGCGAAGCGCCAAGGGGAAATGGCCTCGATGTTCTGGCGCGAGACGTTCTTGCCCATGGACGCGAGCAAAATCGCGGCGTCCGAATCGGCGGCTTGATTCGTCGAATAGCCGGTAAGCAGGGGCTTGATCGCGCTGGCCAGTTTCCCGGTTCTGCGCGCCGCCCGGAGAATGCCAGCCGTGACGTAGGTTTTCCCTATGCCAGTGCCGGTCGCGGTAACAAAATAGCTGACCATAATTCCACTCTTTCCTCCTTTGAAGCATGGGTTTAACCTCCATGGCAATCAGTTAGGAGACCGCTTTTGCCCGACAGCCATATTGTCACGAATTTACGCTGGAGCCGGGCGGATGTTGCCGCGTTGCTGGCGCTGCCGTTCCCGGAGTTGATGTACCGCGCGCAGAGTGTGCACCGGGAGAATTTTGACCCGGCGCGGGTGCAGATTTCCACGCTGCTTTCGATCAAAACCGGCGGTTGCCCGGAAGATTGCGGCTATTGCCCGCAGGCGGCGGGGGCTGACACCGGGACCAAGGCATCCAAGCTGATGGCCGTGGAGGCTGTGCTGGCCGAGGCGCGGGCGGCCAAGGAGAAGGGCGCGGCGCGGTTTTGCATGGGGGCGGCCTGGCGTAGCCCGAAGGACCATGATCTGGATAATGTGTGCGAGATGATCGCAGGCGTGAAATCCCTGGGGCTGGAGACCTGCGTAACCTTGGGCATGCTGACGGTGCCGCAGACGGCGAAATTGAAGGATGCCGGGCTGGATTATTACAACCATAACCTTGATACCTCGCCAGAATATTACGGAAAAGTAATTTCGACACGCACGTATCAGGACCGGTTGGATACGCTGGCGAACGTGCGCGATGCAGGGATTAACGTGTGCTGCGGCGGCATTGTGGGCATGGGCGAGGATGAGAGCGACCGCGCCGGGTTGATCGCGACGCTTGCGAATTTGCCGGAGCCGCCGGAATCCGTGCCGATTAACGCGCTGGTGGCGGTGGAGGGCACGCCGTTGGCCAATGCCGAGCCGATTGATGCGATCGACTTTGTGCGCGTGGTCGCGGCGACGCGGATTACCATGCCGAAGAGCTATGTGCGGCTTTCCGCGGGGCGCGAGGCGATGAGCGACGAGACGCAGGCTTTGTGCTTCCTGGCGGGAGCGAACTCGATTTTTCATGGTGATAAGTTGCTGACCACGAAGAACGCCACGGTGAACCATGACGAGGTACTGTTCGCTAAGTTGGGGATCAAGCCCGAATCGTGAACTGGTTGGAGGAAGGCTGGCGGCACGTCTGGCTGCCATATGCGCAGATGCAGACCGCGCCGTTGCCGTTGCCGGTGGCGCGCACCGAGGGGGCGCGGATTTACCTGGAGGATGGGCGGGTGCTGGTCGACGGCATCGCCTCCTGGTGGACGGCGTGCCATGGCTATAACCATCCGCATATCAGGCAGGCGGTGGCTGCGCAGTTGGAGCGCGTGCCGCATGTGATGTTCGGCGGGCTGGCGCATGAGCCGGCGTACCGGCTTGCCACGCGGCTGGCGGCGATGCTGCCGGAACCGTTGAACCGGGTGTTTTTTACCGATTCGGGCTCCGTGGCGGTGGAAGTGGCGATAAAGATCGCGGTGCAGTCGCGCCTTAACCGGGGCGAGCGCGGGCGGACGAAGATACTGGCGTTTACCGGCGGCTACCACGGCGATACGTTTGGCACGATGGCGATTTGTGACCCCGAGGAGGGGATGCATAGCCTGTTTACGGGGTTGCTGACGGAGCATCCGGTGGTGCCGTTGCCGCGCGACGAGGCTTCCGTGGCGGCGTTTGATGCGTTTTTGGCGGAACATGCGCATACGCTGGCGGGGATTATTGTGGAGCCGCTGGTGCAGGGGGCGGGGGGGATGGTGCTGCATCCACCCGAAGTGCTGCGGCATTTGCGGCGGGCTGCGGATGCGTATGGGCTGACGCTGATTTTCGATGAGATTTTCACCGGGTTTGGCCGCACCGGGACGATGTTTGCCTTTGAGCAGGCGGGGGTGGTGCCGGATATCATCACGCTTTCCAAGGCGTTGACCGGGGGGACGCTGCCGCTGGCGGCGACGATTGCGACGGATGCGTTGTTTGAGGCGTTTTTGTCGGACAGTCCGGCCACGGCGCTGATGCATGGGCCGACTTATATGGCCAATGCGCTGGGGTGTGCGGCGGCGAATGCGTCGCTGGATTTGTTTGAGAGCGAGCCGCGGCTGGCGCAGGTGGCGGCGATTTCCGCGCAGCTGGCGCGTGAGCTGGAGCCGTGCCGGGGATTGCCTGGGGTGGTGGACGTGCGGGTGCTGGGGGCGATCGGCGTGGTGGAGCTGGCGGAGATTGCCAACCCGGCGGCGCTGCGCATGGCGCTGGTGGCGCAGGGGGTGTGGGTGCGGCCGTTCCGGAGTATTTTGTATCTGACGCCGGCGTTTACGATTGGGGAGGCGGAGCTGGCGCAGCTGACGCGGGCAATTTTTGTGGTGCTGAGCGAGAAATAAACAACCGGACATTGACTTTATCGGTTTAGATTGCAACCTGGAGAAGTAAAAATCCAGGATTCAATGCCTTACCCAGCGTACCAACTGCTCGACCCAGCCTGCGTGATAAAACCGGCCTGGGCGGTGTTCGACCGGGGGTGGTATTTGCGCCGCCACGCCGATGCGCGGGTGCTTTGCCAGGATAAGCCGCCGGAAGCGGCGTTGCTGTATTACCTGCGCGTGGGGGCAAGGCTGGGGCATAGTCCGAGCCCGTTGTTCGACGAGGGGTTTTACCTGGCGCGCAACCCGGACATTGCGGTGCTGGTGCGCGGGGGGAGTTATCAGTCCGGCTTTGACCATTACTGCCAGCATGGGCACCGTGGGGTCTCGCCGCACTGGCTGTTCGACGATGCGCTGTATGCGGATTTGTACGAGGATATGACGCTGGACAACCTCGGCCAGCATGGGTGTTACGGGCGGTATGACCACTATTTGCGCTCGGGGCAGCGGGAGCGGCGGATGGGGCATTTTTTGTTCGATGCGCAGTATTACCGCGCGGGTGGCATTGATGCCGGGGTGGATGGCGCGGACGTGGATTTGCATGGGCCGTATGTGCATTTTTTGAATCGGCTGGGGGGCGGGGAGGAGGAGCTGGCGCCGTCGGTGTATTTTGATCCCGCCTGGTATGTGGAGCATCATCCGGGCGCGAAGGCGGAAATCGCGCGTGGGCGGTATGGCTCGGCGATACAGCATTATTTGACCAGCGAGGCGGCGGAGCATTTGGATCCGGTGCCGCAATTCTCTGAAGGTTTTTACCGCAAGCGGCATCCGGATATCGCGGCGGCGATTGAGCAGGGGTTTTATCGCAGCGCATACCAGCAGTTTGTGCAATATGGCGCGTTCGAGTTGCGCCAGCCGGCGGTGGGGATTGACCTGGTTTACTACCGCGACATGAACGAGCGTGTGCGCAACGATTTGAATGCGGGCGAGGTGCGCGATGCGTTTGCACATTTGCGGTTGGTGGGGCTGGTGGAGAATTTGCCGTATTGCCCGCCGGAGGAGCGGCCGAGTTTGAGCGAGGCGTTGACGCGCGAGTTGTTTGTGAAAAAGGCGCGGCAGAATTTGGCGCTATTTGCACGGCATAAATTGGATTTTACGCTGGATGTGCCGCCGGTGCTCAGTGTGGTGGTGGTGGTGTTTAACCGGTTTGAGCTGACGATGCTGGCGTTGGCCTCGCTGCGGGATAATTTTGCGGCGGCGATTGAGTTGATTGTGGTGGATAATGACTCCACTGACGATACCAGGCGGATTGCCGATTATGTGCGCGGGGCAAAGATTTTGCGCATGGAGAGCAATATTGGCTTTTTGCGCGGCTGCAATGTGGCGCTGGCGCATGTCACGGCGCCAGCCCTGCTGTTTTTGAACAATGATATTGAGCTGGCGCATGGCGCCGTGGACGCGGCGCTGGCGCGGTTGCGGGGGAGTGAGGATATTGGCGCGGTGGGCGGCAAGATAATTCGTACCAACGGATTGTTGCAGGAGGCGGGCTCGATCATCTGGAATGAGGGCACCACCATTGGTTATATGCGCGATGCCTCGCCGCTGGCAGCCGAGGCGAATTTTTTGCGTGATGTGGATTATTGCTCGGCGGTGTTTTTGCTGTGCCGCGCGGAATTGGTGCGGGCACTGGGCGGGTTTGATGAAGCGTTTGCGCCGGCGTATTTCGAGGATGTGGATTTGTGCGTGCGTATGATCGGCGCGGGGTACAGGGTGGTTTATGATCCTGATGTGCAGGTGCACCATCTGGAGTTCGGCAGTGCGGCGACTACTGAGGCCTCGATGGCGCTGATGCGGCGGGGGCGGCGGATTTTTAAGAAGAAACACGCGGTGTTTTTAAAAATCCAGCATGCGCCTTCGGACAAGACGCTGGTGGCGGCGCGGAGCCGGAGTACAAAGCCGCGTGTGTTGTTCATTGAGGATACGGTGCCGTTGCGCCGGCTGGGGTCGGGGTTTGTGCGTTCCAACGATGTGGTGCGTGCGATCGCGGCGGCGGGGTATGAGGTGCATGTGTTCCCGGTGAACGGCGCTGCGTATGACGTGATGAGCCTGTTCGGGGATTTGCCGGAGGGGGTGGAGGTGCTGCATGACCGGAATTTTACCGGGCTGGCGGAGTTCCTCGCGGAACGGCGGAATTTTTATGATCTGGTGTGGGTGGCGCGCACGCATAATTTTGCGCGGATTGCTTTGCTGTTGCGTAAGGGTGGGTTGGACCCGGCGCGCGTGCCGGTGGTGCTGGATACCGAGGCGGTGGTGGCCAACCGGGAGGCGGCGTTGCACGGCGGGGATTTTGACCTGGGTGCCGCGTTGCGGGCGGAGTTTGCCGGAACGGAAGCTTGCACGCGGATTTTGGCGGTGAACGTGCGTGAGGTGGCGCAGTTACAGGCGATTGGGCTGGAGCAGACCAGCTTGCTCGGCACGGCGCGCGAGGCAGCGCCGACGCCGGCCGGATTCGCGGCGCGGGACGGGTTGTTGTTTGTCGCGGGGATTCACCAGGTGGATAGTCCGAACCTGGACTCGCTGGCGTGGTATTTGCGGGAAGTTCTACCGGCGTTGACGGCAGAGATGGGCGAAGCGCCGGTGCTGCATGTGGTGGGCTACACCGCGCCGGGGATTGATTTTTCGCCGTTTAAACACAAGCGCATAAAATTGCACGGCGCGGTGGGTGATCTGGCGCCGTTCTACAACGCGGCGCGTGTGTTTGTTGCCCCGACGCGGTTTGCCGCCGGGACGCCGTATAAGGTGTACGAGAGTGCCTCGTTTGGCTTGCCTTGCGTGGTGACCGACCTGCTGGAGGTGCAGCTTGGCTGGGGGGGCGGTGAGCTTCTCTCCGCCGCGTTGGATGATGCGCGCGGTTTTGCACGGCAGATTGCCCGGCTGTACCGTGACGAGGCGCTGTGGACAGCGACCCGCGCGAAAGCCCTGACGCGGCTGGAAGCGGAAAACGGCTTTGCCGCGTTTAATGCCACCGTTGCCGGGGCTTTGCAGGCGGCTCTGGTTGATTGCTGAGTGTCCAGCCCCAAATCTCCGGAGCTGAACTCAAAACCGGAGGATTAAATGCAAGCTTTATATCATGCTTACGGCCATGCGACCGGCGGGCGGACCGGCGAGGGCGCAACCGACGACGGGAAGGTGGCGGTGCAGTTTAGCACCCCAAAGGAATTGGGCGGCGATGGCGGGCCGGGCACCAATCCAGAACAGCTGTTTTCGGTCGGCTATTCCGCGTGTTTTCTGGGGGCGCTGAAAGTTGTGGCCGGCAAGGAGAAGGTGAAGCTGCCGCCCGAGACGAAGGTGGCAGCGAAAATCGGCATTGGGCCGCGCGATGACGGCAAGGGATTTGGCATTACCGCCGCGCTGACGATCACGTCTCCGGGCGTTGATAAAGTGGTGCTCGAAGACTTGGTGCAGAAGGCGCATATCGTTTGCCCGTATTCCAACGCGATCCATAAGACCGTGGACGTGCAACTGACAGTGGCCTGATAAAAACGGTGGCCTGATAGAAAGGGGAATGGTGGAGCTAAGCGGAATCGAACCGCTGACCTCCTGCATGCCATGCAGGCGCTCTACCAATTGAGCTATAGCCCCTTCGCTGGAGGGGGGTATAGACCGGGGTTTGCTCCGGGATCAAGGGGTGGAAGGAACGAAGGTTTATGGTAAGGGTCACCCCGCGCCGGGTTAGCACAGTGGTAGTGCAGCGGTTTTGTAAACCGAAGGTCGGGGGTTCAAATCCCTCACCCGGCACCAGCTTTTGTGGGCTCATATGATCATCTCCGCGCCAAACATATTTACCGATGGTGCGTTTAGCGGCCCTGGCGCCGTGGAAATCCGGGATGGGCGGGTCGTAAGAATATTATCGGGGCAGGTGGAGGCTGATATTCGCCTCACGCATGGGTTTTTGAGCCCAGGACTGATCGACCTGCAGAATAACGGCGCTTTTGGTGTGGATTGCGCCACGGCGAGCCCGGCGCAGTGGGATGATTACGTTGGAAAACTGGCGGCGCGGGGGGTGACCTCGGTGCTGCCGACGGTGATTACGGCGCCGTTTAGAGATTTGCGGGCGGCCGCCGTGAATGTGGCGGCGGCCATGGCGCGGCATGGGGCGATTCTCGGGCTGCATCTGGAGGGGCCGTTCCTGGCGCCGGGGCGGCGCGGGGCGCATCCGGCGGAATGGCTGCGGCTGCCCGATGCGGTGGCGCTGGATGAGTTGCTGGCGGATGAGGATATGCGCGCGGTGCTGCGGCTGGTCACCCTGGCGCCGGAACTGCCGGGGGCGATCCAGGCGATCAAGCGGCTGGCGGCGGCGGGGGTCGTGGTTTCGCTGGGCCATACGGATGCCACGGCGGCACAGATGACCGCCGGGGTGGATGCGGGGGCGCGCATGGTGACGCATGTTTTTAATGCGCAATCGCCGATGAGCCACCGCGCGCCCGGTGCGCCGGGGGTGGCGTTGAGCGATAGGCGGCTGTTTCCGTGTTTGATCGCCGATGGCGTGCATGTGGACCCGATGCTGCTGCAACTGGCGTTTGCCGGGTGTCCGCGGGCGATTGCGGTGACTGATTCCATTGTGATCGCCGGGTTGGAGTTGGGGGTGACGCAGGAATTTGGCGGGTCCGCGGTGACTTTGGGGGCGCGGGGCGTAGGGCTACGCGCGGACGGCACGCTCGCCGGGGCAGGGATTACGCTGGATGAGGGCGTGCGGCGGCTGGTTGCCTATGGCGTGGCGCCGGAAACGGCGTTGGCGGCGGCCACCTCTCGCCCGGCCGAGGCGTTGGAGCTGGCGGACCGGGGGCGGATCGTGCCGGGCGCGCGGGCGGATTTGGTTTGGTGGGGCGATGATTTTTCGGTGCAGCGGGTGTGGACGGCTGGGGCCGCCGTGCCCCTGCCGTACAGGCCGCCCGGGACCGAGACGGCGCGGGTGGATTTGGCTGACCTCGACGAGCGGCCGACGCTGGAAATTGTGCAGGCGTTTTTGGCGCAGGAGGCGGCGGCGCAGATGGCCTTGAGTGCCGTGGCCCCGGCGCTGGCGGCGCTGGCTGATGGGGTGGCGGCAAGGCTGCAAGCCGGCGGGCGGTTGTTTTACGTGGGCGCGGGGACCTCCGGGCGGCTGGGGCTGCTGGATGCGGTGGAGTGCGGGCCGACTTTTGGCGTGCCGCCGGGCGTTATCATCCCGCTGCTGGCCGGGGGGGCGGAGGCGTTTATTCAGGCGGCGGAAGGGGCGGAGGATGATACCCAGGCCGCGGTTGCCGCGTTGCAGGCGGAGCGGTTTACCGCCGCCGATGCGCTGGTCGGTATCGCGGCTTCCGGCACCACGCCGTTTACGCTGGCGGCGGTGCGTTATGCGCGCGGCCTGGGGGCGCTGACCGGGGCGATTGTGAATAATCCCGGCTGCCCGCTGGCCGCGGCGGCGGAGATTGCGGTGCAGATTGCCTCCGGGCCGGAGGTAATCGCTGGGTCGACGCGGCTTTCGGCTGGGACCACGCAGAAAATTGCGCTGAATACGCTCTCCTCCACCGTAATGCTGCGCCAGGGCAAGGTATTTGGCCCGTACATGGTGGATATGCGCGCCACCAACGACAAACTGCGCCGCCGCGCGCTGCGCATGACCATGGACATTACCGGCGCCGCCGAACCCGCCGCCCGTGTTGCGCTGGAGCAATGCCATAACCATGTAAAAATCGCCGTGCTGATGCTGCTGCGCCAGTTATCGGCGGAGGAGGCGGCACAAAAGCTGGCGGCGGCAGATTCTTCTTTACGGCGGGCGCTGAACGCGGAAGAATAGGATTGGAGACGAGGCGTAATATTGGCCAGCAAGCTTATCACCATCGCCAAGGCGGTTGACGACTTCATTATCGACCGCGCGTTGCAGCCGGGTATCAACTTGGCCTCGCAGATGTTTGCCATCCCGTTGTATACGGTGGCGAAAGTGGTTGCCGTGCTCGGCGCCGGGGTGGGGGTGATCTGGGTGCACCGGTTCGACAAGCTCCTCGGCTCGGATTTTTACCAGGACACGCTCTGCCTCGGTATCATGGTGTTCGCCACCTTCCTGCAAATCCGCGCGCATGAAGCCCGCGAGCCGAAGTCCCAGGCGTTCATGCCGGCGGCGCGCGTAACGGGCTTGTTGTGGCGCACGCTCTGGCTGCTCGACCTGGCGGCATTTCCCTTCCAGCTACCGGTGGAAGGCCATCAGGAACTGGCGCTGAACTTCGCCTGGACCTTTCTGGTGGTGCTGCCCTATTGGATTATCTGCTGCCGCCGTCCGCCACCGCCGGTGGAACGGCGCGCCGTGGTCTTCACCCCGATCCCGGTGCCCGTAAGGTAGCTTTTGATTGGGAGGCTGATCCAAGCCTTCGGTTGTCGCGCAAAACGCGTAACCTCCGGCAATTGGAGGCTAATTGATTGCAAGCGACTCGCCTGATTATGGTTTGTGAACAAAATCAATCAGGAGACAGTCGTGAAACCGCCCGAGATCATCCAAAAACTCCCGCTCGATAAAATCTCCAAACTTAACGACCAGATCGCCATCCGCTCCAACCAGATATTCGCCACCATGGGGTTCTTCTGGTTTTGCTTGGTCTTTTCGTTGCTGCCGCTGAAATGGCCGGCCGCGATGCCCTTCGTGCAATACGCCAGCTCCGGCGTGCTGCAGCTCATCGCCCTGCCGTTGCTCGGGGTGGGAACCATCCTGGCGGCACGCTCCTCCGACAAACTGGCCAAGGAACAACACGACGCGGTGATGGAAACCGTAAAAGACATGCAAATCCTGATGAAGGAACTCCACCAGCTGCACCGGGAACTCCATGCCAAATTGAACGAAGCCCTGGGCGGCGGCGGCGCCGAAAAGCCGCCGGGTTGAGGTCGCGTTCCTAACCACGCTCGCGGGTGGCACGCTCAGCACTACCAGGTCGTTGCCTTGGCCTGCGGGCGTGGGCGTGGCAACGTCGCATCATGCGGCGCTGGAAGATGTTTTGCTTGGCTAGCTTGGCTGTCCTCATGGGCTCGGTGGCATTTGCCGCCGATACGGTCTCCTATACGGTTAATTTTACGCCGAGCGGCGATGCCGCGCTGGATAGCCTGCTGCGGCAAACGTCCTCGCTTGTCGCGGTGCAAAAAACACTCCCCGCTGGGCCGTTTGCGTTAATCGGCCGGGCGCGGCGGGATGTGCGGCAATTCACCGTGGTGCTGCACAGCCTGGGGTATGATGCGGGCAGCGTGGAGATCACCATCGGAGGTGACGCGCTGAATGACCCGGCATTGCTGGACATGCTGACCCAGGTGCCGGCGGGCAAGACCGTGGCAGTGCAGGTTATCACGCACCCGGGGGCAGTGTTTCTGCTGGGGCGGGTGGAGGTGCCTGGCCTGCCGGCGGGTTTCGTCCCGCCGGTAATTGTGAAGCCGGGGCAGCCGGCGCTGGCGGCGCCGATCCTGGCGGCGACGCCAGCGTTGCGCAGCGCTTTGCACAATGCGGGGTATGCTTTTGCCCAGGTCAGCCAGCCTCTGGCCGTGGCGCAGCCCGCGGTGAGCCGGCTGGATGTGACTTATACGGTGGACCCCGGCCCGCGGGTGAATGTCGGGCCGGTCAGTTTTCAGGGCCTCACGCGCACCAATGCGGATTTTTTGCGGGCGTATATCGCGCTTAAACCAGGGCAGCGATATTCTGACACGGCCCTGATGCAGGCGCGGGATTCGTTGCTGGAGCTGGGCGTTTTCGCCTCAGTTACGCCGGTGCCCCCGGACCACGCCACGGCGGATGGCGGGGTGCCGATTGTGTTCCGTGTTGTGCCCGAAAAACGCCATGCCGTTACTATCAGTGCCGCCTACGCGACTGATACCGGGTTTACGCTGGGTACCTCCTGGGAGGACCGTGATGTGTTTGCGCATGCCGAGAGGCTGACCTTTACGGCGGCGGGGAACGGGCTGGGCGGGACCGGCACCAACCAGCCGGGGTATGACCTGAAGGGCGTTTTTGCCAAGCCCGATTACGGTGTCCGGGGCCAGACGCTCAGTGTCTCACTGGAAGGGCTGAATGAATCCCTTACCGCCTATAGCCGTACCGCGCTCTTGGCGGGTGTCACGCTCTCCCTTCCTCTAACCCCGAAGATCAGCCTCACCTACGGTTTGGCATTCACCCATGAGCGGGTGCAGCAGGAGGGAGTCAGCCGCGACTATGCACTGCTGCAAGCTCCCGTTACCCTGGCTTATGATACGGCGAACAATCTGCTGGAGCCGGTCCATGGCGTGAAAGCCAGCGTGACCCTGACGCCGAGCCTGCCGACGGTGGGTGAGGGCAAGGCATTTCTCATCGTGTATGCTTCGGCGGCCACCTATATTCCGGTGGAGTATGGCGGGCGAGGTATTGTGGCGCTGCGCGGGCAGGTGGGGAGTATCCAGGGGGCTTCGGTGTTCCAACTTCCGCCGGACCAGCGGTTTTATGCCGGTGGTTCGGGGACGGTTCGCGGTTATACCTATCAGACGATCGGGCCGTTGTTTCCCGACGACAAGCCGCAGGGCGGGCTGGCGATGGATGCGGCGACGCTTGAGTTCCGCCAGCGAATAGGCGCGAATTTTGGGGTTGTGCCGTTTGTGGATGTTGGCCAGGTGAATACCACGAGCCGGCCGTTTGGCGGGACGCTTAGAGCCGGCGCGGGCCTGGGGGTGCGTTATTACACCAGCATCGGGCCGATCCGGCTGGATGTGGGGTTTCCGCTCACGCGGGTTGCGGGCAGCGGTGCGTTTGCGCTGTATGTTGGCCTCGGCGAGAATTTTTGATGCGCCTGTTCCGTATCTTCCTGGGCGTGCTGATTACGGTTTTGCTGCTCATGCTGCTTGCCGTGGGGGGGCTTGTTATTGCCCTGAACACTGGCGCGGGGAGAGCGTTTGCGGAGCGGGAAATTAATCACTTTTTTGCACCGCAGGTGAGTGTCGCGGGGCTCGCGGGGCATTTTCCGGCGGATATAAAACTGGCCTCGCTCAGCCTTGCCGACAGCGGCGGCGTGTGGCTGAGTGGGCAGAGTTTGGAGCTGCGCTGGCAACCGCTTGCGCTCCTGCGCGGCGGTATCGACGTGACATCGCTGACGGCGGCATCGCTCGACATTCCACGCCAGCCGGTTGCGGGTACGCAATCGAAAAATTCCTGGGGAGTACTGCAAGGATTGCGGATCGACGTTGCCCGGGTGGCGATCCCCGCGCTGAACCTCGGGGCCGCGTTCGCGGGGGAAAACACCTCGCTGAACGTTACCGGCGCGATGCATTTCCGCAATGTGACGCATGGAAGTATCACGCTGAATGCCACGGCACTGAATGGTGGCGCGGGCTATTCCCTGAATGCGGGGATCGACCCGCGAACGGTC
Organism: Acetobacteraceae bacterium; assembly: GCA_003164135.1. Classification (GTDB taxonomy): domain Bacteria; phylum Pseudomonadota; class Alphaproteobacteria; order Acetobacterales; family Acetobacteraceae; genus Acidocella. The sequence goes on along the minus strand of PLSD01000102.1, from coordinate 76,794 downwards.
TCCATGCAACTGCATGCCGCCGAGCCGCCGGATGGCCCGTTGGGGCATTTTGCCGGGCCGTTGGTGCATCAGCCGCTTACCCTGGATATTACGCTGGCTGGGCCGCGCGACGCTGCTGCGTTGAATTTCAACATGGCGTTGGGCGCGGCGCACTTGAATGGCAACGGCACGCTTGGCCTTAACCCGGATAGTCCCAAGGCTGATGTGGTGCTGAACGTTCCAGCCCTTGCTCCCTTCGGTGCCATGGCGGGAAATAATCTGGCGGGCAGCACGAGCCTGCATCTTGTCATTGCGATGCAGCCGGATGGTGGCAGCACACTGGCGCTCTCCGGCGATGCCGCGTTGACGGCCGGCCCCTACGGACTTGAGAAATTGGTCGGCCCGGCGGGGCATTTTGAACTGCTGGCGAATGTGCGCCGCCAGGTATTCACGATCCAGAATTTTGAGGTTTCCGGCGCGGCATTCGAGGCTTCAGCCAGTGGCAGCGTGGCGCCAGCGGGTATGAACCTGCGGACGCAGATTTCGCTCCACCGCCTGGGTGCATTCTTGCCCGGAACTTCCGGTGATGTAACCGGGAGCGGCAACATCACCGGCATGCCGGGGGACTTTGCCGTGCAAGCGCTGTTGACCGGCAGCGTGGCTGAGAAGGCGATCCCCTCAGCTCCGTTCAGTATAGTTATCGGCGCACAGCATTTGCCGCTGGCGCCCGTGGGCACGCTTACCGGCTCCGGCGAGTTCGAGCATTCTCCGCTCCAGCTCGACGCTGCCTTGTCGCGTGATGTGAATGGTGCTGCGACGCTCACGATCAACAAGGCTTTATGGCGCTCGTTGAAGGCGCAGGCGGACCTCGTTCTGGCCCCCGGTGCCACGGTGCCCACCGGCACGGCGAACTTCATGGTCGGGCGGTTGGGCGATTTTGCGCGGTTTTCCCCGGTGCCGTTACAGGGCAGTCTGGCGGGAAGTTTTGCCTATTCGGGCAAAAATATTTTCAAACTGGACGTTACGGCGAAAAACCTGGTGGCAGGACCGTCGCCCGGCGCGGTGAATGCCACGCTCAGCGCCAACGGGCCGGCCAATGCGCTGGCCGTGCGCGTGCAGGGCTCGGCGGACCGGTTGAGCTCGGCGCCGGCGCGGATGGCGTTGGCCGGTGTGGTTAACCTTGAGACACGGGCCGCCACGGTTTCATCGTTCAGTGCCTCCTGGCGGCAGGTTGACGCCGTACTGCAAGGTCCGGCGCAGATTTTGACTCGGCCTGCTATTACCGTGCGGCATTTGGCGCTGGGTCTGAATGGCGGGCGGATCGGGCTGGATGGCACGCTTGCGCCGGAGCTCAAGGCAACCCTGACGGTGCAGAACCTGCCCGCAAGCCTGGCCGTGCTGTTCGCGCCGAAACTCGATATGACGGGAACGCTTTCCGCCAGCGCGGCACTGACCGGCACCCTGGGCGCTCCGATCGGGAATATTACGCTGAATGCGCAAAACATTAAACTGCGATCCGGCCCAGCCAGCGCCATGCCGGCGGCGGATTTGACCGGTAGCGCCGAGGTTTCCGGCAAAGCCGCGAACGTGAATGCGACACTGACTGCCGGGCAGGATGTGGCACTCACCGCCGCGGGGCTGGTGCCGCTGAGCGCGGATGGCCCGTTGAACCTGCACGTAACCGGGCGCACGGATCTGCGGCTGCTCGATCTGTTTGTGGCGGGAAATGAAACCGAGGTGCGCGGGCTGGTGACGGCGGATGTGATGGTGACCGGCACCACCGTGGCGCCGCGCGTCGATGGTGACGCAACCCTGGACGATGGCAGCGTCCAGGATATCGGCAACGGGCTGAACCTCACCCATATGACGGCCCGCATGCAAGCGGCGGGACCAATGATTACCTTGCAGAGCTTTCAGGCCACGGCCGGGGACGGGCGCATAACAGGGCATGGCACCATTGATCTGGGAACGCCTGGTTTCCCGCTTGATATCGCGTTGGACGCCGCCAATGCGACTCCCATCTCCTCGGATATTTTCTCCGGAAACCTTGATGCCGCGCTGACGCTAAAGGGAGCACTGCGTGGCCAGATGGCGCTGGCGGGAACCGTTAACATCGGTAAGGCCAATATCAACATACCTAAATCACTGCCGCCAAGTGTTGCTGATCTTCCGATAATCAATGCCGGTGAAAAGCTGCCGCCGCCGCCATCCCCGCTGCCGGCTGTATTGCTCGATCTTCTGGTGACCGCGAAAAATCAGATTTTTGTGCGTGGTGACGGGATATTTGCCGAACTCGGGGGCCGGGTGCATCTCACCGGTACAATGGCGGCGCCCGACCCGGAGGGTGGGTTTGAGCTGATCCGGGGTAATGTCTCGCTCGCCGGGAAAAACCTGCAATTCACCAAAGGCAACGTAAGCTTCAACGGTGCCGCTTTCATGCCGACGTTGGACCTCGAAGCCTCGGCCGTGACCGCGGATAATACCACCGCGACGCTGATTGTGGGCGGCACGGCGGCCAAGCCGGAGATTACGCTAACCAGTTCGCCGCCTTTGCCCTCGGACGAAATTCTGGCGCGGTTACTGTTTGGCCAAAGCACTACGAGCCTTTCACCCTTCCAGACAGCATCGTTGGCGGCGGCCCTGGCGCAACTTTCCGGATTAGGTGGCGGCTTGCCCAATCCGCTGGATTCCGTGCGTAACGCACTGGGGTTGAGCGAACTCTCGCTGAGTGGCAGTGGCAGCGGTCCACCCTCGGTGGCGGCTGGGCGTTATGTCGCGCCGGGGGTTTATGTCGGTGCGACACAGGCAACCAACGGCCAGGGCACGCAGGCGACCGTGGAGATTAATCTGTACAAAGGCCTGAAACTGCAAACCTCGACGGGTACTTCCAGCACCGGCAACAGCAGCAGCGTGGGGCTGACGTATCAGTTCAATTATTGACTGGCTCTGCCGTGGCGAGTGCTTTGCGCGCCAGTTCGATGGCGCCCGCGCGGGATTTTGCCGACCCGACGAAGCGGCGCACATGCACGAATACAGCGTCCGCGACGCCGGTTTCCTGGGCGAGGTCTTCGGCCTGCAGACCGGCCCAGCTTGCGGGCAGGGGGAGGCGCTGTTCGAAGGAGCCGGGCTCCGGCGGCATGGTGTCGATCATCCAATTGCCGTTGGAGGCGGGGGAGACGGTGAAAAGCACGGGGAGATCATGCGAGAAAACCGCGTTTTTCCAGGGCATGCCGGTATCGAGGACGAGGAGGCGCGGGTCGTCGCCGGTCTGGTGAGCGGCGAGTACGGCTGCTTCGGCGGCGTGGCGTGCGCGCAGATTGTCAACGCGGCGGCGCAGCGTCGCGGTTACCAGCGCGGTTGCTTCCAGGAAGGCGGCGTCGCCGGCGGCCGGGCCGTTTGCGTCGCTATCGTCCCATGTCGGGTTGAATTCGCCGATGAGCGTCGCCAGGCCAAGTGTGTCGCGTTTGATCGGGCCGGTTGCCGACACGCCGTTGTCGATCTCGTCGATGCGGCGGACCAAGCTGGTATCGAGCTCGGCGGCGACGGAAGCGGCGAACCGGGCGGAATCGCCGGGGGGCAGTAGTGCGGTGACGGCGCGCTCGCCGTAGACTTGCCAGACGAGGCCCGCGGACGAGAAGGGGGTTTCGTCCGGGCGTACCGGGGCGCCGCGCTGGTGGTGGTCAAACCGGTTGAGCGCCGCGTCGAAGATGCTGCCGACATCCCACACGATATCCGCGGTCTCGATGAGGTTCGGCTTGCGCGTCCGCAGCAGGGTGTGATCCACTCCAGGCCCGCTTAGTCCCAGTGCCAGGCGCAATACGGCGTAGGCGAACACCTCGTCGCAATGGAACTTGCCGCTATGAGTGGCGAGGATGGGGCGGGGGTGGGCGGAGGTCATGCTTAAATCCAGTACGGCGGTTTCATGTTGCGCTACGGTAGCGCGGTTGGGATTGCCGTACCCGGTTGAGCTGAATGCGTCCACCACCCGTCCGGTGGAAAGCAAGACAGAGGCGCATGCAAAAATTCTTATTCCCTTGGTAGACGGAGGCGCCGCGCACCGGATACAGGTTGAGCTGGGATAAGATTGAGGATGATATGTCTGAGCGTGTAAGCCCCCTCGCCGGGAAGCTGGTCCCGGAAAATTTGCTGGCGAATATTCCACGGCTGGTGACGGCGTATTTCGCGCTGGTGCCCGATGCGGAGGTTACAGCCCAAAGGGTCAGCTTCGGCACATCGGGGCATCGTGGCGCCGCCTTCGCTTCCTCCTTCAACGAGGCGCATATTCTGGCGATTTCCCAGGCCGTTTGCCTGTACCGGAGCCACGCCGGCATTAACGGGCCGCTGTTCCTGGGCATGGACACGCATGCGTTGTCCGAGCCCGCCTTCGCCAGTGCCGTGGAAGTGCTGGTGGCCAATGGCGTGGAGATCATGGTCGACGCGCACGATGGCTATACACCCACGCCCGTGATCTCGCACGCGATCTTGCGGTATAATCGTGGCCGCACCAGTGGCGTTGCCGATGGTATTGTCATCAGCCCGTCGCACAATCCACCCGATGAGGGCGGCTTTAAGTACAATCCGCCGAATGGTGGGCCGGCGGATACGGATGTGACTGGCTTTATCGAAAAAGCAGCCAACGCCTTTCTTGCGGATAGGTTGAAGGGCGTGCTGCGTATTCCTTACGCGCGTGCGCGCCAGGCCGCGATTTGCCATGCCCATGACTATATCACGCCTTATGTCGATGACCTTGCCAATGTTGTCGATTTGGACGCGGTCCGTTCGGCTGGTGTGCGCATTGGCATCGACCCTCTGGGCGGTGCGGCCGTGCATTATTGGCAACCCATTATCGAGCGCTACAAACTCAACGCAACCGTGGTGAACGGTGGCGTCGATCCGGCGTTCCGGTTCATGACGGCTGATTGGGACGGCAAAATAAGAATGGATTGTTCATCGGTTTATGCGATGACGCCGCTGATTGCCTTGCAAAACAAATTCGACATTGCCTTTGCCAATGATACGGATGCGGACCGGCATGGCATTGTCTGCCCGTCGGGCGGGCTGATGAAGCCGAACGCGTTTTTGGCCGCGGCGGTTGCCTATTTATGCGCGAACCGGCCGGGCTGGCGGGCGGACAGCGCCATTGGCAAGACCGCTGTCTCCAGCAGCATGATTGACCGTGTGGCGGCGAAGCTGGGGCGCAAGCTCACGGAAGTTCCTGTTGGTTTCAAATGGTTCAGCAGCGGGTTGGTGGATGGTTCGCTCGCGTTCGGCGGCGAGGAAAGTGCCGGAGCGTCGTTTCTCCGGCGGGATGGGACGGTGTGGACCACCGATAAGGATGGGCTGATTATGGGCCTGCTCGCGGCGGAAATGACCGCGCGAACCGGGCAGGACCCGCAGCAGTTTTATGCCTCCGTGACGCAGGAGTTGGGTGAGTCTTTTTATGAGCGGATCGACGCGCCGGCCACACGCGAACAGAAAGCGCGCCTTGGCAAGTTGGAGCCGGCCGATGTGGATGCCACGGAGCTTGCGGGCGAGACGATTGAAGCGAAATTGACGCGCGCGCCGGGTAATAATGAAAAAATCGGTGGCATCAAGGTCGTTTCGAAAAACGGCTGGTTTGCCGCGCGGCCATCTGGGACCGAGGACGTGTATAAAATTTACGCGGAAAGTTTTTGTGGGAAGGAACACCTGAAGCTGATTCAGGATGAAGCGCAGGCGATGATTTCCAAAGTTTTTGACAAGGGGTGAGATTGTTTCCCATGCGCTGCCTGGGGTGTGATTAGGCCGGGCACGAAACAACCGACCCTGGCTCGCGCTGGTTCATAAATTCCGGCGCGGTTACACGATTACGCGGGCCTCAATCCAGTTGGCGACCTGCGCTTCGGATATACCGTGCTCGGCAAGGATGGATTTTGTGTCCTGCCCGGGGGCGACGGAAAGCCGTTGCGCTGGAATCGTCTGGCTGCGAGAAAAGTTAGCGAGGGGGCCGATGCAGTGGACGACCTCGCCGTAGATGTCATCGTGCATGCTGCGCAGGATGGTGCCGTCCGGCGGGGTTTGCTCCCAGGCGTCGCTGCGGCAGAGTTCGATCCAGATACCATTGGCTTCGGCGGATTGGATGACGGCGGTGGTTGTCCAGTTGCGGATGGCTGATGCGAGTTGGTTTCGCGCAGACGGGCCCCATTCGCTGCGGTTGGTGGGGAGTGTAAGAGCCAGCATGCCAGCCAGTGCGGCGGCCATCGCGTTGGACCGGGCGGCGATGGCGACCCAGCCGTCCGCGGTCTGGTACAGGCTTTCGGCAGGGTGGAAGCCGGTCTGGGTCTCGTCGAGTGACGGTGCCCCAAGCGGTGTGCCCGTGGGCGAGCGGACCAGTTCGGACATCAGGTAGGTGCCGACGTTCAGCAGATTGCTCTCGGCGGCAATTGTCCCGCCGGTTGTCAGCCGCTCGTACAAGCCGACCAGCAGGCCGATGGCGCCGACGGCGCCGGTCGCGAAATCAACCAGGGGCGTGCGGCTGCAAAGTGGTGGATTGCCGGTGCCGCCGGCGCGGTAGTGCAGGCCGCAATGTGCCTGCATCACCATATCGAAGCCGGGCGCGGCCGCTTTGGGGCCGGTGGCACCGTAGGCGGTGGTTTCCAGCGTGACGAGGCCGGGATTGATCCGCCGCATTGTCTTTTGGTCCAGGCCGAGGCGGTCGGAGACGCCGGGGCGGAAGTTATGCAGTATGGCGTCGGCGTGCTGGCACAGCATTGCGAGAATGGCCCGCCCGTCCTCGGATTTGGCATCGACGCAAATGGTGCGCTTGCCGAAATTGGCGCTGATGATGGTGCGTTCGCCGCTCATTGTGGAACGCCCGGTTGGCGGTTCCACGCGGATGACGTCGGCGCCGTAATCGGCCAGCAGCTTGGAGGCATAGGGGCCGGCGACAAAGATACCGCAATCGATGATTTTGATGCCGGCCAGCGGCGGCGAGCCGGGCGGGAAGGCGCGTAGCCGCTCCGGCAGAGCGGTGGGCGGCGCCGGGATAGGCGTGATGCGCAGCGGATTGCCGGCACCCTGCCAGCCGTCCGGGCAGGTTTCGATGATGCCGTTCAGGCGGGTTTGTTCGTCGTCCCAGCATTCGCCGGGGGCGAGAACTGCCTCGGCGGGGACGCCCGCGCCATGCAGGGCGCGGAGCAGGCCGGCGCGGGTATGGTGCGCGGCGTAGGTGTTGAGCAGGTCGACATCGCCGTAGAAATTGGCGGCGCCGCGCGCCGGGTCCGGCATGCAGCGGTCGTTCGGGTCCACGGGGCCGGGGATGCCGAGGGCGGCATGCACTTTTGCCAGGGCGCCGGGAACGCCCATGGTCATCTGCACGTATTCATCGCCCGCACAGCGCAGAATGAGCTGACGGACATCGCGCGGGGTGATCCCGGTGAACCCGGCATCGGCGTGCTCGGCCTTCATCCAGAATGGGCCCCAGAACATGGCGGCACCGGCCGCGAGGGAGATGGTGACGATCTGGCCGAGACCGCTGCGTTCACGCTCAACAAGGGCGACCCATGCGCCGACCAGCCCTTGCAACGCAGCGCCGTAGCTGGGCACGGGAAAACCCGCCGCAACCGGCCGTTGCGAGAATTGTTCATAGACAGTGCCAAGCCGCGCCTGCACCAGCAGGTCGACGGCGGGACGGGCAGGGTCATCCGGGTAGCCAACGATTTGCAGCACGATCAGGCGGGGGTACTGGCGGCTGAGCGCCTGTGCATCCCAGGGCGAGGCGAGGCCAGGATAATCCTCGCCGCCGATAATGCAGACATCGGCCGTCTCAAGAATTTCCGTGCCGCGCTCAATTGGTTCGAGGACTGTATGGCACCGCCAGAAGCGGTAGGCGGGGTAGACGTCGTAGAACGGGTCACCGGCTGCGGGCTCAATCCGGGAGACTGTGGCACCCAGTTCGGCGAACTGCTTTGCCACCAGTGCCGCGGAGAGGCCCAGGCCAAAATCGGCGACGCGCAGGTGCTGGACCGCTGTGGTGCTGGCGGGAGCGTCAGCGCTCATGGTTCGTCCGTTTGGAAGTGCTCGCGCGCGGCGTCATAATCCAGGAAGTAGGTCGCTCCGAGGTAGTTTTCAGGTGCCAGATTGGCGTCGCCCATGATAATTATCGTTTCCCCAAGTCTTGTTTTAGGCGGTCCTTCCCCGGCGTCCTTAGGACAATCAGGGAGGTCGGGCCGCAAGCTTTGGCTTTTAACGCATTCGCCACCAAGTCACCATCCGTCTTCAGGAGCGCGGCATCAAGCGAAGGTTCAAGGACTCCAGGTCGCGAAAGCTCATGCTGGAGGCAAAATCAAGCATCTCGCCCAGCAGTTCAACTTCGATACGCAAAATTATAGATATGCCCGTCGTCTATTCGTTGCCCCAGGTTTTTGTCTGGAAGTTATGGTGGGCCTCAATGAAGCGTACTGTGCCGGATTTGCTGCGCATGACGATGGAATGGGTTGTGGCGCCCTGGGCGGAGCGTTGCACGCCACGCAGCATCTGGCCGGAGGTGATGCCGGATGCCGCGAACATGACGTCGCCTTTGGCCATCTCGGTCATGCTGTAAATGCGGTTGGGATCGGTGATGCCCATGGTTTTTGCGCGGTCGATCTGGGCCTGATCCTCGAACAGCAGCCGCCCTTGCATTTGCCCGCCGGTGCAGCGCAACGCGGCCGCCGCCAGCACGCCTTCCGGCGCCCCGCCGGAGCCGAGGTACATATCGATCCCGGTTTCGGACTGGGATGTGGCGATGACACCGGCGACATCGCCCTCGCCGATTAAAGTGATTCGCGCGCCGGCCTCCCGGCATCTGGCGATGATTTCGGCGTGGCGGTCTCGCTCCAGGATGCAGATCATCAAGTCGGAGATGTCGCAGCGCTTCGCCTGAGCCAGATTACGGAGGTTCTCGGCGACCGGTGCGCTGAGTGAGATGATGCCTTCAGGCAGGCCGGGGCCGACGGCAATTTTGTCCATGTAGACATCTGGCGCGTGCAGGAAATTGCCGCGTTCCGCCAGGGCTATCACGGCGAGTGCGTTTGGCGCGCCCTTCGCGGCGATTTCGGTGCCCTCCAGGGGGTCGACAGCAATGTCCATGGCTGGGCCGCCGCAGCCGACTTTTTCGCCGATGAAGAGCATGGGCGCCTCGTCCATTTCGCCCTCACCGATGACCACGGTGCCGGAAATCGCCACGGTATCGAAGGCCTTACGCATGGCCTCGACAGCGGCGCCATCGGCTGCGTTTTTCTCGCCACGGCCGATCCAGCGCGAGGCGGCGATGGCGGCGGCTTCGGTTACCCGGACCAGTTCAAGCGCCAGGTTTCGGTCCCATACGGTAGGGTTTGTTTGGATCATGGCGCGGTGTCCTTTTGGGTAATATGCAGAATGAGGCCGGCGGTGGAGGAATCGGTATCTCGCTCCGGCCGGCCGCTGGCGACGATGGGGAGCAGCCGGGTGGCGAGCTCCTTGCCGAGTTCAACGCCCCATTGGTCGAAGGCGTTGATGTCCCAGATGGCGGCTTCGACGAAGACGCGGTGCTCGTAGAGGGCGATGAGGCGGCCGAGCGTGCGGGGGGTTAGTTTGGAGTAGGCGAGGGTGATGGACGGGCGGTTGCCTGGGAAGACGCGGTGCGGATTGCCGCAGGCTTCTTCCAGTGTCCGGCCGTTCATTAACGCCTGTGTTTGCGCCAGGCAATTTGCGATGAGCAGGTTGTGATGCTCGCGCATACCGGGCTCGTGCCCTTGCGCGGCGATGAGGAATTCGCACGGGATGATTGCGGTACCCTGGTGCAGAAGCTGGTAGAAAGCGTGCTGACCGTTGGTGCCGGGCTCACCCCAGACCAGTGGGCCGGTGGCTTGGGTAACGGGTGCGCCGCTTTTGGTGACGCGTTTGCCGTTGGACTCCATATCCAGCTGTTGCAGGTACGCGGGGAAGCGGGCGAGGCGCTGGTCGTATGGGAGAATGGCGCGGGAGGCGTAGTTGCACACGTTGCGGTGCCAGATGCCGGTGAGGGCGAGCAGCACAGGCAGGTTATGCGCGAACGGGGCGGTACGGAAATGCTGGTCCATATCATGCGCGCCGGCAAGAAATTCACGAAATTTTTCCGCGCCGATGGCAAGCATCACCGGCAGGCCGATGGCGGACCAGATGGAATAGCGCCCGCCTACCCAGTCCCAGAAGCCAAAGGTTCTTTCGGGTAAAATTCCGAAGACCGCACCTTTGTCGAGGGCGGTGGAGACTGCCGCGAAATGTTTGGCGACGGCCTGTTCACCAAGAGCGTCCACGATCCACTGCCGCGCGGAATGGGCATTGGTCATGGTTTCGATGGTGGTGAAGGTTTTGGAGGCGATGATGATGAGCGTGCGCGCGGGATTGAGTGTGCGGATGGTGTCGGCCAGGTGTGCGCCATCCACATTCGAAACGAAATGCACACGCGGGCCGTTATGGTAGGGGGCGAGGGCGCCGGTGACCATTACCGGGCCGAGGTCGGAGCCGCCGATGCCGATGTTGATGACGTCGGTGAAAGGTTGTCTGTCCGCGGCGGTGATGGCGCCGGAGCGGATGGATTCGGCGAATTTGTAAAGGGCGTCGAAAGTTTTGTTGACTTCGGGCATCACGTCGGCGCCATCCACATACACTGGGGTGTTGGTGATGTTGCGCAGGGCAATGTGCAGTACGGCGCGATTCTCCGTGGTGTTGATTTTCTCGCCCGCGAACATGGCGTCTCGTTTTTGCGCGACCTGAGCGGAGGTTGCGAGGCTTAGTAACAGGGTGCGCGATTTTTCCGTTAGGGTAGTTTTGGAATAGTCGAGCAGCAGGTCATCCAGAGTGGCGGAAAATTCGGCGAAGCGGTGCGGATTTTCCTCGAACAGGTCGCGCAAGGGGAGCGTGGTTTTTTGCACATTGGCCAGGCTGGTCCAGAGCTCATCCATGGGCCGCACTCCCCCGATGGATGTGCAGTGCGGCCGCTTGCGCGGCGGCGGCGGTGATCTCGGCCCAGGCGCCCTCGGCGATGGCTTTGCGGTTCACCATCCAGGAGCCGCCGATACAGATGACGTTGGGGAGTTTTAAATAGCGCGGCGCGGATTCCAGGGTGATGCCGCCGGTGGGGCAGAATTTGAGTTGCGGCAGTGGAGAGGCGAGGGAGGACAGCAGGGGCGCACCGCCAACGGCCTCCGCCGGGAAGAGTTTGGCAAATTCGTAGTCGCGTTCGATGAGTTGCATTGCCTCCGACGCGGTGGCGATGCCGGGGAGGAGTTTTACGGGCGCACCCGCCACGGCATCGAGCAGGGTTTTTGTCGCGCCTGGCGAGACAGCGAATTTCGCGCCTGCCGCAACGGTTTTTTCGAACTGCGCGGCGGTCAGCACGGTGCCGGCGCCGACGATGGCCTCAGGTACCTCAGCGGAAATGGCGCGGAGGGCCTCCAGCCCCACGGCGGTGCGCAGGGTGATTTCGATGACCGGCAGGCCGCCGGCGACCAAGGCGCGGGCGAGGGGGATGGCGTCCCTCAGATCATCGATGATGACGACGGGGATGACCGGCGCTGCGCGTAAAATGGTTTCGAGATTCATGCGGAGACCTTTGCGAAAATACTAGCACCCGTGTCGGCGGTGCTGACGACATGGCGGAAGGCGGCGAAAAGTTCGCGCCCGACGCCGCTGCGGTTGGCGGAGAGATCAGCGCTAGCGAGCGTGCGCGCGGCCCAGACTTCGGGCGGTACGAGGACAGTGAGATGGCCGTTCGTGCCGTCGACACGGATGATGTCGCCGTCACGGATTTTGCCGATGGCGCCGCCGTCGGCGGCTTCCGGGGTGACGTGGATGGCGGCGGGGACTTTGCCCGACGCGCCGGAGAGCCGCCCGTCCGTCACCAGGGCGATTTTGTAGCCGCGATCCTGCAACACGCCGAGCGGTGGCATGAGCTTGTGCAGTTCGGGCATGCCGTTGGCTTTTGGTCCCTGGAAACGCACGACGACCACGGTATCCTGGTTGAGTTCGCCGGCCTTGAAGGCGGCTTGCACTTCCTCCTGGCTGTGAAAAACCCTTGCCGGGGCCTCGATGATATGCCGTTCTGGCTTGACGGCGGAGGTTTTGATGACGGCGCGGCCAAGGTCGCCATCCAGCACGCGCAGGCCGCCGGTGGGTTGGAACGCGTCACCGATGCCGCGCAGCACGCTGGCGTTGCCACTGGCCTCGGGGGCGGGGAACCAGGCCACGTGGCCGTCCACCAGTTTTGGCTCCGCCGCGTAGGCGGTCAGGCCGGTGCCAACCACGGTGCGCACATCCTCGTGCAGCAGACCGGCGGAAAGCAACTCACGAATCACAAAACCCGTTCCGCCGGCAGCGTGAAAGTGATTCACGTCGGCGGTGCCGTTGGGATAGATGCGCGTGAGCAGCGGCGTGACTTGCGCGAGGTCGGCAAAATCGTCCCAGGTGAGTGTAATGCCCGCGGCGCCTGCCATGGCGACGAGGTGCAGCGTGTGGTTGGTGGAGCCGCCGGTGGCGTGCAGGCCGACGATGCCGTTGACGAAGGCGCGTTCGTCGAGAATATGGCCGACCGGTGTGTAGTCGTTGCCTGCGGCGGTGATGGCCAAAGCGCGTTGCGCGGCGGCGGTGGTGAGCGCATCGCGCAGCGGCGTGTTTGGATTAATGAAGGCAGCGCCGGGAAGATGCAGCCCCATGATTTCCATCATCATCTGGTTGGTGTTGGCTGTGCCATAAAATGTGCAGGTGCCGGGGCCGTGGTAGGATTTTGCCTCGGCTTCCAGAAGATCGTCACGGCTCACCTTGCCCTCGGCATAGAGCTGGCGGATGCGCGATTTCTCGTCATTGGGCAGGCCGGAGGTCATGGGGCCGGCGGGGATGAACACGGCCGGGAGGTGGCCGAAGGAGAGCGCGCCGATAACCAGGCCGGGGACGATCTTGTCGCAAATACCCAGGAATACGGCGGCATCAAAAGTTTGATGCGAGAGGGCCACGGCGGTGGAAAGCGCAATCACGTCGCGGGAAAACAGCGACAGTTCCATGCCGATCTCGCCCTGGGTGATGCCGTCGCACATCGCGGGCACGCCACCGGCGACCATGGCGACACCTCCGGCCGCGCGGGCGGCGGCGCGGATGAGGTCGGGGAAACGCTCGTAGGGCTGATGCGCGGAGAGCATGTCGTTATAGGCGGTGACAATGGCGAGGCTGGTGCCGTCACCGGTGCGCAACACGGCTTTGTCACCCGGTGCGCAGGCGGCGAAACCATGTGCCTGGTTGGCGCAGCCCAGTGCGCGGCGCTGCGGCTTTTCGGATTTTGCCGCCGCGATGCGGGCGAGGTAGGTGCCGCGCGCGGGTGCGCTGCGGGCGATAATGCGGTTGGTGACGTCCTGGATAAGGGGATGAACCATGTTTAGGGACTCCAGAAAATTTCGGGCGCGGGTTTGCGGGCGAGCGCGGCGCGGACCGGCAGGTCCGGCGCGCCGCCTTCGAGCACGGCGCGTTTGGCCGCACCCTCGATATGGAGTGCCACCCCCTCCGCCGCCAGTAGGACCGGCAGTGTGAGGGTGATGCGTGGCTCCACGGCGCCGGGCGCGCGCATGGTTTCGGCAAGCTGGCCGTGGCTGGGGGCCAGCGCGGCTGCCAGATGGTCGCCGCCGGGGAAGAAGGAAGCAGTGTGGCCGTCCAGCCCCATGCCGAGCACCACGGCGGCAAAGGGCAGGGGCAGCGCGGTGACGGCGCGTTCAACCTCCGCCAGCCCTGCTTCCGGCGTGGCGGCATCGTTCACAAGCGGGAGGAATTTTGCATCCGCGGCCTTGCCTTGCAGCAGGTGCTGTTTGACCAGCGCGGTGTTGGAGCGCGACGAGGCTTCCGGCACCCAGCGGTCGTCCACCAGGGTGATGGTAACGTGCCGCCAGTCCAGTTCCTTCGTGGCCAGTGCCTGGAAAAATTTCACCGGCGTGGTGCCGCCGGAAACCGCCAGCGCGGCCGCGCCATCGCGTGCCAGGCGCGCGATGAGGAGGGCGGTAACGTAGTCCGCCAGCGCGTCCGCCAGGGCTTGGGGGGTGGGGAATTCACGGATCACGAACTGCCGTCCAGCCAGGTGCGGCCGTCGCGCTCGATGAGGGCGATGGCGGCGGACGGTCCCCAGGTGCCCGCGGTGTAGGGTTTTGGCTGTTCGGCGGCATGCGACCAGGAGTCGAGGATCGGGTCGATCCAGCTCCATGCGGCTTCCACCTCGTCACGGCGCATGAACAGGGTCTGGTCGCCGCGCACCACGTCCAGCACCAGGCGCTCGTAGGCATCCGGGTTGCGGACCTGGAAGGCGTTGGCGAAGCTCATGTCCAGCGGCACTGAGCGCAAACGCATGCCGCCGGGGCCGGGGTCCTTGGTCATCAGCCAGAGTTTCACGCCTTCATCGGGTTGCAGGCGGATGACGAGGCGGTTGGCCTCGATGGCGCCGGCGGAGGGGGCGAAGACGGAGTGCGGGATGGGGCGGAAGGCGATGACGATTTCCGAGACGCGCTCGGCCAGCCGCTTGCCGGTGCGCAGGTAGAACGGCACCCCGGCCCAGCGCCAGTTTTCGACCTCGGCTTTCAGCGCCACGAAGGTTTCCGTGCTGCTGGCCTCGGCGCCCAGCTCCTCCAGGTAGCCCGGCACCGCGCCGCCGGCCGAAGCCCCCGCGCGGTACTGGCCGCGCACGGCGTTCTGCGTGGAAAGCGGGTCGCCGACGGGCTTCAACGCATGCAGGACTTTGAGTTTCTCGTCGCGCAAGGCATCGGCATCCAGCCGCGCTGGGGGTTCCATGGCGACGAGGCAGAGCAGTTGCAGGATGTGGTTCTGCACCATGTCGCGCAGCGCGCCGGCGGTGTCGTAATATCCCGCGCGGCCTTCCACGCCGAGGCTCTCCGCCACGGTGATCTGCACGTGGTCAATATGCGCGGCGTTCCACAACGGCTCGAACAGGAAATTGGCGAAGCGTAGCGCCATCAGGTTCTGCACCGCCTCTTTACCGAGGTAATGGTCGATGCGGTAGACACGGTCCTCGGGGAAGACCTTGCCGATGGCCGCGTTGAGCGCCTTGGCGGACTCCAGGTTATTGCCGATCGGCTTTTCCACCACCACGCGCGCATTGCCATGCGCCAGGCCGAACCGGCCCAGGCGCTCGCAGATTGGGCCGAACAGCGCGGGGCCGGTGGCGAGGTAGAATACGTTGACACGGTCGTGGTAGGCTTCCAGCGCGTGCGTCAGGTCCAGCCATCCGTGGTCGTCATCGGCCTCAACCGCGACGTAATCCAGCCGGGCGATGAAGCGCGCGACATCGGCCTCATTGCGCTCATCGGCCGGGACGTGGTCGATAATGGCCTGCCGGGCGAGGGCGATGAAGGCATCATGGGTGAGCTTGCCGCGCGAGGCGCCGATGATATTCGCGGCATCGGGCAATTGCCCGGCCATATGGCGCTGGAACATGGCGGGGAGCAGTTTGCGCCGGGCCAGATCGCCGGTAGCGCCGAACACCACGAGGACAAAGGGGACGACGGGGATGACGCGGCTGGTCATGGCAAATCCTTCTTCACGGTTGCGCTTGCAAATTGTACGCGAAAACCATTGAAAGCAAATGGATATCCGGGACCGCGCCGCGCCACGGCGCGGTCCCGGATCATCGCCCGCCTATTGCGGCGGGGCGAAGCCGCCCAGACGGGCAAGGTCAACGGTAAATTTCAAGCCGACGACAAAGGCGTTCTTGATGTTGGTCTTACGATACGGCTCGGCGGACTGATCCGGGTTGATGATGTACTGCAGGTTCGGCGTGGCGGTCATCCACGGCGTGAGCTGGGCGTCGTAGTTGAGTTCCATCATGATCTCACGGTGCGGAATATTGCCGGTGCCGCCAACGGATTCACGCGCGGTGGCGATGTTGTCGAGGAAGGCGTTGGAGAATTCCTGGTCGTTGACGACGAAGCCGATGGTGTCGGTGTCGCGCCCGGCGAAAGTGCCGGTCTGCACGGCGCCGAGCTCGTAATACTGGTTCTCGTTCACCTGGCCGCTGAGCTTGGTCATGAACACGCCGAATACCGCCAAACCAGTTGGGGTGACCTGCTGGTTGAAGCGCAGGAACATGCCGGAGCGGTCGTGATGGGTGGCGTAGGGCTGCCCGGTGAGTAGGGCGGGTTGGCCGGTGGCATCGTTCAGCGGGTCGGAATAGGCGCCGGTGTCGTACCAGCCGCCAACGGCGTAGAGGTTGCCGTTGGGCGTGTAGCCAAGTTCGGCGGGGGCCACGACGCCGGTTGCATGTTCGCCCGAGAGGTCGAAACCGTGCGCGAGGAAGGTGTTGTCGACCGGGTTCACCTCATACAGGCCCGCATGCACATATGTATCGGGCGTGAACAGGAATTTTGCGTCGCCG
Organism: Acetobacteraceae bacterium; assembly: GCA_003164135.1. Classification (GTDB taxonomy): domain Bacteria; phylum Pseudomonadota; class Alphaproteobacteria; order Acetobacterales; family Acetobacteraceae; genus Acidocella. The sequence goes on along the minus strand of PLSD01000102.1, from coordinate 60,416 downwards.
CCCCAGCTGGACGCGGGGAAGTAGGTGAAATTGCTGTCCTTGAAAATGAAGGTGGGATTGCCGCAGGCCGAGTTGGACTGGAACTGGCAATACAGCGGCGAGTTGAGGAAGGCGATGTTGGCGACGGTGCGCCCGGCGGTAATGTCCAGCCGGTCATTGAACAGTTTCTGTTCGATGGTGAAATAGGCCAGATGAACGTTCTGCGTGCCATAAATTTCCTGCACGGAGGTGTTGTTGCCGATGTCGTCAGCGGCCAGATTGCGGCCATGGCGCTGCGTTACGGCGACATGGATAGTGGTGCCGGTGAGACCCGCGATTTTGCTCATGTCGAAATCGCCGCTGAGGAAGACCTGTCCCGCATAATCGGACCCCTGGCGGATGCCGCCGGAGGGGTTGCCCGCAGCTTCACCCGTGTAGTTCAGCGAGATGGAGACGCCGTCGTCGAACAATTTCTGGCCGAGGGTGGGTGCCGGGGTGGTTTGCGCCTGCGCGGCGCTGAGTGCCAGCATGGAAATGCCGGCGGCATAGACGAATTTTTTAAGCATGAACCTGTTGACCTTTTCTTGAGTTAGACGGTTTTTTCAACGAAATTTTTCTTCAGCGCGCCGAGCATCAACGCGGTGACAATGGTGCCTGCTACCAAAGCGATGACGTAGAAGCCGAGATGCGTGACCGCATCGGGGATGGGCAGCACGAAGATGCCGCCGTGTGGAACTTTCAGTTCCACGCCTGAAGCCATGGAGATGGCTCCGGCCACGGCCGAGCCCGCGACAGTGCAGGGGATGACACGGAACGGGTCACGCGCGGCGAAGGGAATGGCGCCCTCGGTGATGAAGGACAGGCCCAGCGCGCCGGCCGAAAGCCCGGCTTCACGTTCTTCCTCCGAGAAGCGGGCGGGGAACAGACGGGTGGCGAGCGCGATGGCCAGCGGCGGGGTCATACCGGCAGCCATCACGGCGGCCATCGGCGTATACACCTGGGCGGAGAGCAGGCCGACGGCGAAGGTGTAGGCGGCTTTGTTCACCGGGCCGCCCATGTCGAACGCCATCATGGCGCCGAGCAGCAGGCCGAGGATGATGGCGGACGAGCCCTGCATGGATTTGAGGAAGTTTGTGAGGAAGGCAAGAACTTCGGCAATCGGGGTGCCGATGACGTAGACCATCAGCAACCCGGTAATCAGCGTGCCGAGTAGGGGCAAAATCAGAACCGGCTTCAAACCCTCCATCGCGCGCGGTAGTTTTATATAACGGTTGAGATAAAGCGTACTGTAACCAGCAAGAAATCCGGCAACGATGGCGCCCAGAAACCCGGCACCGAGCAGCGAGCTCAGCAGCCCGCCGATCATGCCCGGCGCCAAGCCGGGGCGGTCGGCGATGGAATAGGCGATGAAGCCGCCAAGGATGGGCACGAACAAAGTGAACGCGGATTTGGCGCCGATTTCGAACAGCGCACCGGCGAAGGTGTGCGCCTGCGCGGGGTCGGTGGCGTAGATGCCGCCGAAGGCGAAGGCGAGTGCGATGAGCAGGCCGCCTGCTGTGACGAAGGGGATCATGAAAGAGACGCCCGACATCAGATGCTTGTACGGGCCGGTTTTCTGCGGCGCGGCGCTGGCGGATTCTATAATGCCCGCCTGCAGGTTTGCTTCCCGCAGCGCTTGCGCGATGAGGTTCTGGCCATCGTTGATTGCGGGTTTGGTACCGGACTGGAATACGCGTTTGCCTGCAAAGCGGGAAAGCTCCACCTGCTTGTCGGCGGCGATGATGACCAGGTCGGCGGCGGCGATTTCGGCCGGGGTGAGTGGCGTCTGCGAGCCCACGGAACCTTGCGTTTCCACGCGGATCTCATGCCCCAGCGTGGTGGCGGCTTGCTGCAGTCCCTCGGCGGCCATGAAGGTATGCGCGATGCCGGTGGGGCAGGAGGTGATGGCGACGATTTTTTTTGCTCCGGTCACCGGCTTGCTGCCGCGCAGCACGGCGCTCGCATCGGCCAGCACGTCCTCAATGGAGGCGCGCTGGGTCAACATGCCGGAAAAACGGGCGTCGCTGGCATCGGTTTTGCCGATCAGCAGCACGTTTTGCGCGCCGGAAATCTGCCCGGGGGTGAGGGGGTTAAGTACGCCCTCGTCGGTGCGGACTTCAACCTCGATGGTTTTACCAGCTGATTTTGCCGATTTGCGCAAAGCCTGCGCAGCCAGAACACCGTTTACGGTTACGCTGCCGGTGGCTACCGACGCGATAATGTCGCTCATGTTTGTTTACTCCCTAACTAATTTGTACGTGCGCGCAGAGCGTTTCGACGATCTGACGCGCGGGTAGATTCGGTCCCGCCTGTTGCAGTTTGGCGGTGGCGAAGGCGGTAGCGAGGCGGGCAGTTGCTTCCAGCCCGGCGTTTTCACTAAATGCGGCGATGATGCCGGCAACCATGGCATCCCCGGCGCCCACTGTGCTGGTGACGCGCAAGGCGGGCAGCGAGGCGCGTAACACGGTTTGCGCGGTGACGAACAACGCACCCTCGCCACCTAGCGAAATAACCACAAGGGTGACTCCTCGGGCGATGAGCTCGCGTGCGACTTCGATCAGAGCGGCGTCAGAGTTCAAGGTGGTGCCGGCGTAGAATTCAAGTTCGGTGCGGTTTGGCTTGATGCAGTAGGGCAGTTGCGCGGCCCGTAGGGCGCGGGTGAGTGGCGTGCCGCTGGTGTCCAGCAGCACACGTGCGCCGCATTCCTGCAAGGCGAGGGTGAGCCCGGCGTAAAAATTCTCAGGCATGCCCTCGGGCAGGCTGCCGCCCAGCACGGCCAGCGTGCCGGAGTCTGCCAGCGCCACCGTCTGTTCGAAAATTCTTGTGGCATCTGCCGGGGAAATCGTAAGGCCGGGCAGGTTGATGTCGGTGGTCTCGCCGTCGTGGCTGAGCTTGATGTTGGTGCGGGTCTCGCCGGGCACGCGGATGAAGGCGTCGGTGATGTGCTTGGCGGTGAACAGCGCCTCGAACGTACCTGCATTGCCATGCCCAAGGATGCCGGTGGCGGTAACCGGCAGACCCCAGTCGGCGAGGCAGCTGGCGACGTTCACACCCTTGCCCCCGGGATGGAAGGCGACACCGCTGGCACGGTGCACATGGCCGGGACGCAGGCGTTCCAGCAGCACGGTCTCGTCAATGGCGGGGTTGAGGGTGAGGGTGACGATGCGGGTCATGCGCCGGCTCCATCGAGAGCGCGCACCTGTGCCGCGGTGCTGGCGGCCAGTGCTTGTGCGGCCAGGGTTTGCAGGGAGGAAAAATCGGCGCCGCGCAGCCGGGCTTTCACGGTGGCAATGTCGCGCGGGGTCATGGAGAGCTCGTTGACGCCAAGGCCCGCGAGCAGCGTGGCGCCGAACGGATCGCCCGCGATGCCGCCGCACACGCCGACCCAGCGGTTGTATTTGGAGGCACCTGCCACGGTTTGCGCGATGAGACGCAGCACGGCGGGGTGCAGGCTGTCGGCTTCGGCAGCGAGGTCCGGGTTCTGCCGGTCGATCGCCAGTGCGTATTGCGTGAGGTCGTTGGTGCCGATGGAGAAGAAGTCGCAATGTTCCGCCAGGCTGTCGGCCTGGATGGCGGCGGCGGGGACTTCGATCATGATGCCCAGTGGCAGCACCGGTGCGCCCAACCCAGCGCGGATTTGTTCGCAGATTTCGCGCAGGCGCAAAATTTCGTCGACCGAGGTGACCATGGGAAACATGATCGAAACCTCCCCGCCCAGCGCGGCGGCGCGGTAGATGGCGCGCAGCTGCGGGTGCAAAAGGTCTGGCCGGCGCAGCAGCAGGCGGGCGCCGCGCACGCCGAGGAATGGGTTTTCCTCATGCGGCAGGTGCAGATGCGCGACCTGCTTGTCGCCGCCGATGTCCAGCGCGCGGATGATGAGCGGGCGGCCGGCCAGAGCATCGATCATGCCGCGATAGGTGGCGAACTGTTCATCTTCGGAAGGTGTTGCGCCGGTTTCCAGGAAGAGGAATTCGGTGCGCATCAGGCCGACACTTTCGCCGCCCTCGGTGATGGCCAGCGGTACCTGATCCGGGCGGTTCACGTTGGCGCCGATCTCGATGCGGTGGCCATCCGTGGTGGTGGCGGGTTCGCCGCGTTTTTGCGCTTCCTCGGCCTGTTTGGCGGCGCGCGCGGCGGCCCATTCCTGGGCGGAGGCGATGTCCTCGGCGGATGGCGAGAGGTAGAGGCGGCCGGTCTGGCCGTCGAGAATGGCCATGGTGCCGGATTTGGCTTCCAGCACGTTCTCGCCACCGGCGACGATGGCCGGCAGGCCGAGGGTACGTGCCAGAATGGCGGTATGCGAAGTTGGCCCGCCTAGCGCCATGGCGAGGCCGATGACACGGGTCATATCCAGTCCGGCGGTGTCCGACGGTGAAAGATCAGCGGCGGCGAGGATGCAGGGTTGCTCGGGCAGATTCTGCAGCGAGCCGAAGGAGAGCGAGGGTGCCAGCCAGGTGAGTACGCGGCGGCCGACGTCGCGCAGGTCCGCGGCGCGCCCGGCCAGCACCGGGTTGCCCAATGCCGAAAGACTGGCGGCCATGCGCTCGATGGCCTCGTTCCAGGACCATGCCACGCCATGGCCCTCGACCATGAGCTGGCATGTGAGAGTGATAAGGTCGGTATCGTTCAGCAGCTCCGCCTGCGCCTTGAAAATGGCGGCGTCCGTCGCGCCGAGGCGGCGGGTGGTGTCATCGACCAGGGCGGTCATCTGCTGGCGGGTGGCGGTCAGCGCCTCATGCAAAGCGTTACCGCCTTCGGTGAGGGCGACCGGCGTGTCGGGGATGCTGACCTCCGCGGTGGTGAGAACATGCAGCGGGCCGATGGCGATGCCAGGGCTGGCGGCGAGGCCGGCGATGGTGAGCGGCGCGCCGGGCGGCACCCAGCCACGTACCGGAGCGGCGGCGCGGGCGGCGGCTTTGGCGGCGTCAGCCACCTCCTGCGCCGTGAGGCCAATGATGCGGGCGCGCAGCCGGGCGAGACCGGCGGCCGCGTCCTCGCCCTCGGCGGAAATGGTCACCGTGTCGCCCTGGCGCAGGCCGAGTTGCAGCAGGGCCACGAGGTTGCGGGCGTCGGCCGCTTCATCACCATGGCGCACCTGCACGTGCAGGCCGGTGGCGCGTACCACATCCACCCAGGCGGCGGCGGGGCGGGCGTGCAGCCCGGCGGGGTAGTCCACCACCCAGTCGAATGATTGCGCCAGATCCGAAACCGGAGTGGCGGTGGGCATCGGCGTGTCCTGCGTCAGGGCGTGGATGATCTGGCTGGCGTCGCGCGTGGTGCAAAGGGCGGCGAGGCGGGCCTCGTCCTGAATCAGCCGGGTGAGCCGGCGCAGGATGGCGATGTGCGTGTCACCGCGCGCGGCAATGGCGACGATAAGCTGCGCGGTTTGTCCGGGGTTCCATTCCAGGCCGCCCGGCACCTGCAAAATGGCGATGCCGTCGCGGCGGACCATGTCCTTATCTTCGAGCAGGCCGTGCGGAATGGCGACGCCGTGGCCGAGAAACGTGTTCGCCACCGCCTCGCGCCGCAACATGCTGGCGGCAAAGCCGGGCGCCACGCAGCCGGCGGCGGCCAGTAGCTGGCAGGCCTCGGTAATGGCGGCCTCCTTGCTCGCGGGTGCGGCGTTGAGACGGACAAGCTCACGCCCCAGCAGGGCGTCTTGCAAATTTGATGACATGGATGTTTTTCCCGTAACCTTAATAACAATGAAAACGATTTCATGTATGGTTGTCAAGCATTATGCTGCGCTATTTCGCGATTTTTTATCAATTTCCCCTCCGGCCATTGCATTATAATGGGTTGTTGTGCTCAAGTTAATGAGAACGATTTCTAGAAAAAGTACCAGGAACCATGACAATCGGCATTAAAGATGTAGCGCGCGCGGCAGGCGTCTCACCCGCCACGGTCTCCAGGGCACTCGGCGGCGGGCCCGTGAGCGCGGAACTGCGTGCCCAGGTGGAGGCGGCGGTGAAGGCCACCGGGTACAGGCCAAACCTCTCGGCGCGGCGGCTGCGCTCGCGCCATTCGCAAACCATAGGGCTGATCGTTGCCGATATTTCCAACCCGTTTTTCACGGCCGTTGCCCGTGCGGTGGAGGATGCCGCCTATAAAGCTGGGTTGCGCGTGATCCTTTGCAATACCGACGAGAATCCGCAGAAAGAGGCGATGTATTTGCAGCTGATGGAGGAGGAGCGCGTCACGGGCGTGATCTTCGCTCCCACCCGCGCCTCGGTGGATAAATTGGCGCGGGGAATTTTTAATTTCCCGATGGTGCTGATCGACCGCGCCGGCCGCGCCAGCGGGCAGGATGCCGTGGTGCTGGATAATTTTGCCGCCGCCGGCATGCTGGTGGAGCACTTGGTGGCGCAAGGCTACCAACGCATTACCGGGCTGTTCGGCAACGCCAGCACCACGGGCATTGAGCGGCACGACGGCTATGTGGCGGCGATGCAGGCGGCAGGGCTGACCCCGGCGGCGTGCTTCATCGCGCCCAGCATCGAGGCGGCAGAGGCGGAAGCGGGGAAATGGTTCGCACAAGGCACCGCGCCGGAGGCGGTGATCGCCAGCAACGGCCTGCTGTTGATGGGCGTCGTGCGGGCGATGCGCGCGGCGGGCAAGCGGATACCCGAGGACATGGCGGTTGCCGGATTCGACAACGAAAGCTGGACCGAACTGGCCGGGCCGGGGCTGACGGTGATTGAACAGCCGGTGGCCGCGATCGGCCGCACGGCGATGCAACTATTGCTGGAACGGCTGGAAGAGCCGGAGTCGCCAGTACGCAAGGTGGTGCTGGGTGGCCACTGCGTGGTGCGTGGATCCACGCAGCGGCGTTAATTGGAAATCGGCTAGCCCCTAAAGTGAACGATCCAGAGCATCGAGCAAAATCGTGGCATGTTCCGGGCCGAAGGGCAGCGGCGGGCGGATTTTCAGGACGTTGCCGTCCGGACCCTCGGTGCCGATTAGCACCCCCAGGTGGCGCATCGCATTCGCGATCTGCTTGGCGGCGTCAGCGTCGGGGGTACGACGGCTTCGGTCGCTAACAATGTCGACGCCAACCATGAGGCCGCTGCCCCGCACGTCGCCGATGGCCGGATGCCGCGTGGCCAGGGTGCTGATGCCCTCGCGCAACAAGGAGCCGGTGGCGCGGGCATTTTCCTGCAGGTTTTCGCTTTGCAGAATATCGAGCGTGGCCAGCGCGGCGGCGGCGGAAACCGGGTTGCCGCCAAACGTGGAGAAGAAGTCGATCTGGTCGGTAAAAGCCTCCAGCAGGTCGCGCCGCGTGACCACCGCGCCAGCGGGATGGCCGTTCGCCATCGGCTTGCCGAGCGTGACCAGGTCCGGGACCACGCCGTGGCGGGCAAAACCCCAGAACATATCCCCCAGACGCCCAAAGCCGGACTGGACCTCGTCGCCAATAACCAAGCCGCCAGCAGCGCGGACCTTGGCGGCAATGGCCGCGAAATAGCCGGGGGGCACATCCAGGATGCCGTTCGAGACGAAGGCGGAGTCGATGATGAGGGCGGCGACGCCGTGGCCGCTTGCTTGTAGCGCCGAGATCGCCCGGTGCGCATCGGCGGCGTAATGTGCCGCCGCCTCCGGGTCATCGGCACGGAAGCGTCCGCGATAGGTGTCGGGTGCTTCCAGCGCTTGGACATGCGGCTGCAACGGCCGGGCGTATGGCCAGCAGTAGGGGGAAAGTGCCGCTACCGCATCGGTCACACCATGATACGCGTTGGCCATCACCAGAGCGCCGCGTTTGCCGGTGACAATTTTGGCGATGCGCCAGGCGGCGTCGTTCGCCTCGCTGCCGCTGTTGACGAACAGGCAGGTCTCCAGCCCGGCGGGCATGGTGGCGGTCAGGCGCTCGGCATAGTCGACGACCGCCTGATGGAGGTAGCGGGTGTTGGTGCAGAGCGTTGCCATCTGCCGGCCAATGGCGGCAGCTACACGCGGATTGCCGTGGCCGACCGAAGGCACGTTGTTATAGGCGTCGAGATAGCGCCCGCCATTCGGTTCATACAGATACACGCCTTCGCCCCGCACCAGATGCAGCGGCTCGCGGTAGGAGAGTTCCAGGCCGCGCCCTAGGAAATGCCGCCGGCGGGTTTGTAGCTGGGCTGAGAGTGTGCCGGTGGCGCGGTCTGTTTCCGGGCTGGCCGCCGCGGCGCGGAATTTGGCGACTACGGCGTCACGCCCGGCGTTGAGGAATGCCTCGATCGCGGGAGCGCTGGCGGCGCTGAGGCTGCCGAGCTTTGCGGCACCTTCCGGGTCATGCTGCCGCCGCCAGGCATGGATGGTCGCGCTCATGGCATGGCGCGCGATGATCGCCTCGAACAGGGCGGGGAATTCGGCGTCCTCCAGCGGCAGAACCGCATTGTAGCCGGCAATTACCTCGGCGGCGTAGTCGATGGGGGAGAGGTTTTTGCCGGTGGTTTCGGCGGCGGTAACGGCAATGTTGAGCACCAGCGGGCCATGGATCATGTCGCCGAAGTCGAGCAGGCCGGTGATCGCGCGCTGCTCAGGGTCAACCAGCATGTTGCCGGGGTGGCAGTCGTTATGGATGACCTGGGCGCGCAGGCGCGCCAGCTCGGGCATGAAGGCGATGAAGCGGTCGAGCACGCCGCCGATCAAAGCGCGGTGGGCGGAATCGCTGATGAGGTCGGCGGATGGGCGCAGCTCAACCGCGCGGCGGGCGTCCCATACGATGCGCTGGCCCGCTGCCGGGTGGAAGAAGTTCGCGAGCGCACGGTCTAGCCGCGCCAGGGTGGCGCCTGCGTTACGCAACAACGCCCGGCTGGGTTCCACGCCTTCCATGATCCGCCCCGGTTGGAAGTCCAGCGCACGCACGATGTGAGGAACACCCGCGTTGTCGTTCACTCGCGTGTAGGCCTCGCCTGCGAGGGTTCTGCGCACGCGCGGCACCGGCAGGGTGGGGTCCATGGCGGCGATATGTTCAAGGGCCGCGGTCTGGAAGTCGACGGCGGCAGGGTCCTCGGCCGGGCCAAGAATTTTGAAGATGATCCCGTCGCTGCCCTCGGGCCGGATGCGGAAATTCTGGTCGCGTTCGCCGTAAAGCAGCTGGGCGGTGCCCGCCACGCCGAAAATATCCCATGCCATCATTTCCGCGGTGCCCTCGGTAAAGGCGGGCGGGCTGGTCTCAAGTGCTACAAGGCGGAGGTCTTCGGGCATGGATTTACACCTGGCGGCATGGATGACGCTCTAATTACTACCGGGCGGCATAATCGCAAGATGGCACCCGCTCCAGGCCAGTTGCCTTTTGACCGGACACGTTGGATAAAATAGTACGGTAGTTAAATAGCAGGTAGCGAACGAATTGTTGCCCCGTAAGGAGAGAGAACGTAATGCCCTATAATTATACCCGAGATCTGTTCACCGAGGAGCATGAAATCTTCCGGGCGTCATACCGGCGCTTCCTGGAAACCGAGGCCGATGCCCATGTGGACGAGTGGCTGAAGGAGGGCCGGGTCCCGCAATCCTTCTTCAGCAAGGCCGGCGAAATGGGCTTTCTCGCGGTCGGCGTGCCCGAAGAATACGGCGGGCCGGGCGGCGATTTCCTCTGCCGCGTCATCATCGCCGAGGAACTGGGCTACAGCGTGGCTGGGGCCAGCATTGCCCCCTTGGTGATCGGCGACGGCGTCAGCGAAATCCTCTTCCACAACGGCTCCGAGGAGCAACGGCACAAATGGATGCCCCCGCTCGCCAAGGGCGATATCCGCTTTGGCTTTGCCATCACCGAGCCCGATAGCGGCAGTGACGTCGCCAGCATCCGCACCTCGGCCGTGCGCGACGGTGATGAATACGTCATCAACGGCGCCAAAACCTACATCGGCAATGCCGCCTTCGCCGGTGCCTTCATTGTCGCCTGCAAAACCCAGCCGGAACTGGGCATGAAGGGCATTTCGATGATTATCGTCGAGGCCGATCGTCCAGGTTTCATCCGTGGCCGCCAGCTGGAAAAAATGGGCTCGCATCTCTCCGGCACCGGCGAAATCGCCTTCCAGGATGTGCGTGTTCCCGTCTCCAACCTGGTCGGCGTTGAAGGTGCGGGCATGAAAGTGGTGATGACCGGCCTTAACATGGACCGCATCACCTGGCCCTCGATCGCGCACGCCGCCTCGCAACGGGCATTCGACGAAACCGTCACCTTCACCCGCAACCGCCGTTCCTTCGGCCAGGCCATTATCGACTTCCAGAATACCCGCTTCAAACTGGCGGAAATGAAAACCGAACTGGCAGTCGGCCGGGCGTTCCTTGACGATTTGATCCGCGATTACCTGAAAACCGGCAAGCTCGACACCGTGCGTTGCGCCATGGCCAAAATCTGGCTGCCCGAGATGGAGGCGCGCATCATCGACCAGTGCGTGCAGTTCCATGGCGGCGCCGGCTACATGGATGAATATCCGGTCAGCCGCCTGTACACCGCCGCCCGCCTGCATCGCATTTTCGCAGGCACCGCCGAGATCATGCGCCTCATGGTTGGCCGCTCGATCTAACTTCGCTGTATGGGCGTGAGGCTTCCCGCTTCACGCCCATACTATCTCACCCCCTCGTCCGCGCCGAGAACCCAGGCAGGCGGCTTGGTCTGGACTATTTCAGCGCCAGGACCCGTCCCAGGAGATTGAGCAGCAGTTGCGCGGCCAGGATGGCGGTGATGCCGGAGGGGTCGTAACTGGGCGCGGTCTCGACGAGGTCGATGCCAACGATGGCACCGCGTTTGGCCAGGCCGGCGAGCAGTTCCAGAACCTCGTAATAAGTGAAGCCGCCATGGCTGGGTGTGCCGGTGCCCGGTGCGATCGAGGGGTCGAAGGCGTCGATGTCAATGGAAAGATAATAGCGCACACCTGCGGGAATACGTTCCAGCACGGCTTGCGTGCCAAGCTGGCGGACCTGGCGTACGGATAAAATGTCCGAGCCGCGCGCCCGCGCATCCTCATAACCGTCGCGTGCTGTTGAAGAAACATTGCGGATGCCAAGCTGGGTGAGGCCGGTGACGTAGGGTTGCTCGGCGGCACGGCGCATGGGGTTGCCGTGGCCGTGGCGCACGCCGTGGCGCTCGTCGACGAAATCCAGATGCGCGTCGATCTGCACCAGATGCACCGGGGGTTGGCGGTCGAACGCGCGGATGCAGGGGATGTTAATGGAATGGTCGCCGCCCAGCACCACGGGGATGGCCCCGGCGGCGAGAATTTTGCGCACGCCCAGTTCGATATTGGCGTGGCTTTGTTCGGTGTCGGTATGAATAATATCGGCGTCGCCGATATCGGTGATGCGGCAGTTACCGAGATAGGTGGTATCGTCCTCATGGTCGTAGGCGCCGGCATGGCCGAAGGCAAATAAGGTAGAGGCCTCGCGGATGGCGCGGGGACCAAAACGGGCGCCGGGACGCCATTGCGTGCCGCCATCAAACGGGGCGCCGAGAATGGCGGCGTCGGCCTGGATGTTATCCCAGTCGAGCTGGATGGGATATTTGCCGAAGCTGCAGATACCAACGAAGGGCAGATCCAGCCGGCCGGATTCGTAGCCATGCGCCATCAGTTTTTGCCTCCGGCGATGGCGCAAAGCAGTTCGAACATCATGGTCGCACCTGTCAGCGCGGTGAGGCCTGAGGGGTCGAACGGGGGGGAGACTTCCACCACGTCGGCGCCGATGATGTTCAGACCTGTGAGACTGCGCAGCATGCGTTGCGCCTCCCGCGCGGTGAAGCCGCCGATTTCCGGCGTGCCCGTGCCCACCGCGATGGCGGGGTCGAGACTGTCGATGTCAAAAGAGACATAGACAGGATCAGCGCCGATGATTAGGCGTGTTTCCACCATGACTTCGGTGATGCCGCGGTCCATTACCTCGTCCATGGTGATGATGCGAAATCCCGCGGCGCGGGCGAAGTCAAAATCCGTGGGATGATAATAGGTGCCGCGAATGCCGATCTGCACGCAGCGCTTGGGGTCGAGCAGGCCTTCCTCCACGGCGCGGCGAAAGGGGGAGCCGTGGGTGTAGGGGTTGTCGCCAAAATATTTGTCGTTGGTGTCGGAATGCGCGTCGAAATGGATGAGCCCCACCGGCGCTTTGGCGGCGAGCGCGCGCAGGATGGGCAGTGTGATGAGATGGTCGCCACCCGCCGTGATGGGGATGGCGCCGGCTGCGGCGATGCCGGTAAAAAAACCTTCGATTTTTGCAAGGGAGTCGAGCAGGTCGATCGGGTTGACTGGAGAATCGCCAAGGTCGGCCACCCGCAGCGTGTCATAAGGAGCCACGCCGTTGGCGTTGATGCGGCGCATCAGGCTGGACTGGTTGCGGATTTCGCGCGGCCCGTGGCGCGTGCCGGGGCGGTTGGTGGTGCCGCCGTCGAACGGTACGCCGACCAAAGCGACGTCGACCAGTGCGGGGTCCGTGACAACCGGCAGGCGCATGAAGCTGGCTACGCCGGCGAAGCGCGGTACCAGTGCGGCGTCGGTGGGCTCGAACAGGCCGTTCATCGGAAGTCTGCCATTTGTGCCGCTAGTAAACGATGGAATTGCCAGACGGGCTCTTCCAGTTGGCTAAGCCGCCCGCGCACGGCGTGGCGGGAACGCAACCCGCGCTGCACAGCTTCGTTCACCTGCATGTCTTCCACGTGGAAATCGAACAACATTTTGGTTTCCGCTTCCAGGGTTTGCGCATAGCCGGGGGCTTGCAGGCTTGCGCGCGAGACCAGCGTGGTGGTGGTGAGCCGGCAGCGTTCCGCTGAAATGGGTTGCAGGCGGTACCAGATGGCGCGGTCGCGTGCGAGCAGCAGCATGAAACAAGGAAAGCCAACGAATAGGTTCCACTCGCCCTGGCGCTCCACCGGCACGCCGGGAATTGGCAGGAAGCCGGTGCCAGGGGCGCCGCTGGCAATCGCCTCGCGCACAGGTGCTGCGTCCCGTCCGGTCATCGGCAGATGCGCGTATACAAAGGCCCCGTTCGGCGGCTCGGTCCAGGTGTCCTGTGCCGGCATATAGGGGTTGAGCGTTTTGGAGTGCGGGCCGATGTGGTGGTAGCTTTCGATCCAGTTTTCCACCATCACTTTCCAGTTGAATGCACAGTCCCAGTCCATGGAAATGACGAGTTCCATCTCAGCCAGTTGCCACGGCGCGGCGATGGCGGTGAAATCCGCGAAATAGGTTTCCAGCGGCGGCGCCTCGTCATTCAGGTTGACGAAGATGAAGCCTTCCCACACGGCGCTACGGATATTGTTCAGTTTCCATTCGGCCTTGTTGAAGTCCACAGCACCTTGCATGTGTGGTGCGCCCATGAGCTTGCCGTCGAGCGCGAAGGTCCAGTGGTGATACGGGCAGGTGAGCACGCTGCCTGCGACATGGCAGCCGGTGGCTTCGCCGCCCAGCAGCAGGTCCGACGCGCGGTGCGGGCAGACGCGAGATAGCACGCGGATGACATCGTCATTGCCGCGCACCAGCATCACCGGTTCGCCCAACAGGTCGAGTGGAAGCGTGGCGCCTGGCTGCTTAAGTTGCGAGACATGCCCGGCGCAGAGCCAGCCGGCGCGCAATATATGCTCGGCCTCATGCGTGAACCAGGCTTCATCGGTATAGGCCTGGGGCGGCAGGGTTTGCGCCTGATCCAGAGGGCGTTGCGCCGTCGCGATGATGTCCTTGGAAATATCCAGGATATTCAAAGGCCGAATTCCTTTTTCACCGCGGCGGTGATGAGCTCCACATGGTCATCCAGCAGCCATTGCCCGATCTCGGCGCGCGAGCCGCGCGCATCCGCCAGCACGCCGGAGGCACGCAGATAGCCGGGCGGCGCCGGGTGAATATCATAGGTAGGGAAACTTGCCCGGCCTTCCTGGGGCACTTTTGACAAGTCGACGAGGTCCGGACGCAGCAACAGCATCAACGAGGTCTCAATGAGGCTCGCGTGTTCAAGTTCCGTGCCGGGAAACCCGTCGGGGAAAATTCTATCCAGCGTCGCGGGGCGCACGAAATCCCAGTACTCCAGGCGCATGGCGGTGACACCGGTAATACCGTCGCGGCGCAGTTCGCGCAGCGCGAGGTCCAGCCCCTCCACCGCCGGCCAGCTATTCTCGAAATGACCGTTGATGAGCACGAATCGCCGCGCGCCATGGGTGGCCATATCGCGGATGATATCGCGCAGCGCGAGGCTGAGCGTATTCGCATCGAGGCTGGTGGTGCCGGGGAAACTTTGGCCGCCGCCGGAGCGCGGCATGGATTTGTAGCCGTACTGAATGGTGGGCGCCACGATGCCGCCGGTGGCGCGCGCGACGCGTTCGCACACCGCGGTGGGCAGGATGACATCGACATTGAGCGGCAGGTGCGGCCCGTGCTGCTCGGTGGCGCCGAGGGGCAGAAAGATGATCGCGCTGTCCGCGACTCTCTGCTGCCACTCGGGCCAGGATAGTTCCGCCATGAATACGCTATCAACCATGTGTAATCCTCAGTGCATTGCCGCGCCGCCATCGACGCTGAAACATTGGCCGGTGACGAAGCTCGCCCCCGGCCCGGCTAAAAACAAAATGACCGCCGCCACTTCCTCGGGCCGGCCAATGCGCCCCAGCGGATTGCCGCTTTCGGTTTTTTGCAGGCTCTCGCTCATGTTGGTAAAATTGAGCAAAGGTGTGTCGATGGGACCGGGCGCTACGGCGTTGACCTGGATGCGCGGTCCTAGTTCGCGCGCCCAGGAGCGGGTGAGGCTAAGAATGGCGCCTTTGGTGGCGCAGTAACCCGAGGCGCCGGCACGGCCGAGATAACCGAGCTCGGAGGCGATGTTGATAATGCGCGCGCCATCGGCGAAATGCGGCAACGCCGCCTGCGTTACCAGCATCGGGCCGCGCAGGTTGATGGCGAACATTTTGTCCAGCGCGGCGATGTCAAGCGCGCCCAGGGCCGCATCGTATTCAACCCCGGCACTGTTGACCAGGCAATCCACGCCGCCGAGCCGCATGGCGGCCGCGGTCACCGCCTGCTCGATTGCCGCGGGGTCGGCAAGGTCGGCCTTGATGCAAAAAATGCCGTCCGGGGCAGGGGAGATGTCGATACCGACGACCTGTGCACCGGCGGCGGCAAAGGCGCGGGCGGTGGCCAAGCCGATGCCGCTGGCGGCACCGGTGATGATAACGCGCTGGCTCACCACGGCACCTCACCACGATCCGCGCCCAGGGTCTGGCCGGTGATGTTGGCCGCATAGGGCGACGCCAGCAGCATATACACGCCGGCCATGTCGGCGGGCTCCATCAAACCCGGCAGCGCCTGTCCGGTTAGAATCTCGTCCATCAGTTCACTCTCCGGCATGCTTCGCCGCGCCGCCATGAGCGAGAGCGAGAGCAGTGAGGCTTCTGTTTTTACCCAGCCCGGGGCTACGGCATTCACGTTGATGCCGCGCGGCCCGAGCTCCTTCGCCCAGGTTTTTGTGAGCCCGATAATGGCGTGCTTGGAGGCGACATAGGCGCTGAACAGCGGCTCGCCGACCCGGCCCCAGACCGAGCTGGTATTGATAATGCGGCCCCCTGCCTGCATTTTCGGCAAGGCGGTGCGGGTTATCAGGTAGGTGCCGGTGACATTTATCTCGATGATACGGCGGAAGATGGCTTCCGCCAGCGGGCTGGAATCCTCAAGCGGGGTCAAGCGTTCCAGCCCGGCGTTATTGATGAGCACATCGACATGCGGCACGGTTTTAAAGAATTCAGTTACCGCGCCGCTGTTTGTGATGTCCACAACATGGCCGGTGGCGCCTAGAATTTGCGCCACCTCCACAACCTGCGGGTCATCCGCCAGCAGGTGCAGCGTGGCACCGGCGGCGGCGAAGCCCTCGGCGATGCCGCGCCCGATGCCACGGCTGGCGCCTGTAATGACGACTGTCTGGCCGAAAAAATTCATGATGCGGCCCGGTGCGCGTCGCGCAGCATGTGCAGGATTTCCGTGCGGAGGCGAAAAAATTCCGTGGAGTCGCGCATGGCGAGGTCGCGGGATTTTCCAAGTGTCGCGGTTATGTCGATATCCGCGCGAATGACCGTGGGCCGGGGAGAAAAAACGATGACGCGGTCAGCCAGAAATACCGCTTCCTCGACATCATGCGTGACGAAGATGATGGTCTTTGCATCCTCGGCCTGGATGCGGCGCAGTTCCACTTGCAACTCCTCGCGCAATTGTGCGTCGAGCGCGCCGAAGGGTTCGTCCATCAATAAAATCTCCGACCCGGCGGCCAGCGTGCGGGCAATGGCGACGCGCTGGCGCATGCCGCCGGAAATGCGGTTGGGATAGCTGGCGCCAAAGTCCTGCAGCCCGACAAGTTTGAGGTAATGCATGGCGCGTTCGTGCTTTTCGGCGGCCAGCATGTCCCGCCGGTATTTCATGCCGAACATGATGTTTTGTTCAACCGTGAGCCAGGGGAATGATGAGTAGGATTGGAACACCATGCCGCGGCGCCGGTCCGGCCCGCCGACGGGAGCGCCTTCCAGGCGGATGCCGCCGGTGGACGGTGTGTCCAGCCCGCCGACCATGCGCATGAGCGTGGTTTTGCCGCAGCCCGAGGGGCCGAGGAACGCGACGAACTGCCGGCGGGGCACGACGAGGTTGAAGGGGGATGCCACGACGTGCAAGCCGGAAAACTGCTTGGTCACGGCATCGAACTGCAGATAAGGGACGGGAGCGGTCATGTTTACAGGTACCGGAACAAACGGCGGTGCAGGAGACGCAAGGCCTGATCGGTCGCCAGGCCGATGAAACCGATGACGAACACGCCGGCCATGACTTGGTCGGTCTGCATATAGCGGCGCGCGGTCCAGATCACGAAACCGAGCCCGTTATCGGCGGCGACGATTTCCGCGATGATGAGATATGTCCAGCACCAGCCAAGCGTGATGCGCAGATTGTCGACCAGTGAGGGCAGCATGGCGCGCAAGGCGACGCTGGTGAGGGCGGCGCGCGGCTTGGCGCCCAGCGTGTAGGCGATTTCGAAATATTCCTGCGGCACGCGCTTCATGTCCTCGGCCACGAGCAGCACGAGCTGGAAGAATGTGCCAAGCCAGAGCAGGAAAATTTTGGTTTCCTCGCCGATGCCAAGCCAGATGATGCTGAGCGGCACCAATGCCGGGACCGGCAGGTAGCGGATGAAGTCGATCAAAGGCTCCAGCGCGGAGCCGAAAATCCGGTAGCTGCTCATCAATATGCCGATGGGGATGGCCATAATGGCGGAGAGCAGAAAGGCCACCCAGACGCGGGCTATGGAAATGCCGGCATTGGTGAGGAGGTTGTTTTGTGTGACCATCGTCCACAAGGCGGTGAGGACGCCCAAAGGCGATGGCAGGAAGATGGGAGAAATCCACCCAAGAGGTGCGGCCATGGACCAGAGGGCCAGCACCAGCAAGGCGGTGCCGGCCCCGGCTGCGAACCTCACGCCGCGCGGTAACGCGCCGCGAAAGACGAACATCCAGGCCAATGGCGGTTTGCCGTTTGGCTGCGCCGGCATGGTCTGGCTCCTGCTTACTTAAGGTCGGACGCTGAAATGGTCGAAATCACGCTGGGATCGATGGATTTCGCCGCATCAAGCTTGTGGTTGGCAGCGCCGTTTTCCAGGTTCAGACCCATGAGCGTGCCGAAGACGCCGTACAGCGTGCCGGGTTTGGCCGTGGTGCCGATCTGGCTTTGGGTGTCGGCCAGGCTGGTGTAGACGAGGCTGCCGTCGATGCTGGCTTTGAAGTCAGCGGGCGAAAGGTCATAATGCGGCGCCGCGAGCTTGATGAAATCGGCGGGGTCCTTGTTGTAATAGTCCACCGCTTTGTAAATGCCGATGAGGAAGTTGCGGTATTTTTGCGGGTTTTTCTTGAGGTCGTCGGCGCGGACGATGATGACGTCCACGATATAGCCGGGGTATTGCGCGGAGGAGACGATCTCGGTCGGCTTGCGTGCGGCATCCACCTTCAGGGCCTGTGAGAGGTAAGGCTCGTAGCTGACCACGGCGGAGACCGAGGAATCGGCGAACACGGAGACCGTGTCGGCGGTGGCGATTTCCTTCAGCTGCACGTCTTTCAGCGTCATGCCCGATTTGTGCAGCTCGAGCTGAAGCAGCAGGCGGCCGGGGATGTTTAGCTCCGACGCAACGATTTTACCTTTGAGGTCGGCCATCGACTTGATCGAACCGTCGGCGATAACGCCGTCGCCGCCGAGGGATTCGTCGATGGTGCCGATGATGATGCCCGGTGTGGTTTCATCGCGCGGGCGGCCCTGGTATTCGCCGACGGTGCGCAAATCCATTTCGATGTCGCCGCGGGCCATCGCGGCCATCACATCGGCGCGCTCGTCGTCGAATTTGATGTTGACGGAGAGGCCCATGGATTTGAAATAACCAAGGTCATTGGCGACGAAAATAGGCGCGTAGCCGGACCATGTGGGGCACAGGATGCGAATTGTATCGTCCGCCTTGGCGGCATTGGCGGCGACGAGGAACGATGTGGCGACGCCGAGTGAGAGGATAGAGCGAAAATGTTTCATAAGCTGGTCCTTATCCGGGGTGGAAGCACAGTGTGTGTCCTGGTTGTATTCAAAACAATCAAAAACTTTCATAGTTTCCATTGAGAAGTATAGATGTATCACCTTCGCGGCCGATCGTCTCCCAAATGCGGGTCTGCGGCGCGCCGGCGGGGGTGAGGTCGGCGACATGCAGGCCCTCGCCGGCGGACAATTGATGGCGCAAGAACGTATTTTCCCGGAACGGCAGGGTGGAGCGCGTAATCAGCCAGCCGCCATCGCCGATCAGGCCAAAAGATATTTCGAAATCCAGCAACGCCTGCGCGGCGGGCAGGCTGGCCGCGGCAGCAACGGCCTGTGCCAGCGTGGCGCCGGCGGGGCTGCCCAGCCGGCCGCGCGCGTACATGAACATACCGCCGGTGCGTAGTAGGCAGCCCCACCGGCCATCCTCCTTGTCGCGCAGCGTGAAGGCGGCGCATGGCTGGGCGGGCAGCAGCGGATCACGGTGCCAGTGTTCGATGTACTCGCCTTGCAGGCCTTCCTCGACCAGGATGCCGTCCTGCCAGTACAGGCGGCCAATGTCGGGCGTGGCCCGGGGTGGCTGGAAGTCGATGCTGCGGACCCATTCATAGTTGCCGTCGCGTGCCTGGAAAGTACCCGCGAAGGCCTGCTGCGCCGCAAGTTTTTCACAATCGACCATGGTGAGGTCGTGCAGGCAGGTGACATGGCCGAACTGGCCCGCGTTTTGCGGCGGCTGGCGAAGGTCGGCAAAGGTGCTCACGCCCTGCAGCCAGGTGACGTTCGTCGTGGTGTCGCGCCGTCCGTCCGGCCAGGCCTTCAGTGAGCGCGTCCATAATCCGGTGAGGGTGGAAATATCGGGCATGGGGTGATGCTGGGGCAATTTAACATGGAAATCCATCCTTATTTTTAAGGTTTTACATTGAAGGATTTTGATGTAACACCGGAGTATGCGCCGGCTGGACAATATTGATTTGCGACTGCTGCGGGTGTTTGTGGCGCTGGCTGAGGCTGGCAGTTTTTCGGCCGCGCAGATTGCGCTCAATCTTTCGCAGTCGACCCTGAGCACGCACATCGCCTCGCTGGAACGCTCGCTCGGCGGTGCATTGTGTTTGCGTGGCCGGCGCGGCTTTCGCCTCACGCCTTTTGGCGAGGCGACGCTGCGGGCGGCACACGATTTGTTTGCCGATATCGATAAGTTTCAGAAGCGCGTTGGCCGATCGAACGACCGGCTGGTGGGCCGGCTGAGCATCGGCATTGTCGACGGCATTATTTCTAACCCGCAGCTAGCCTTGCAAGGACCGCTGCAGCGCACGATTGCGGCGGCGCCGGATGTGTATGTGGATTTACGCCTGGGCACGCCGCACGAGCTGGAGCAATGGGTTGCCGAGGGTAGCCGCGACGTGGTGATTGGCCCGTTTGCCAAGCATGGGCCTGGGGTTGTGTATGTGCCGCTGCATCAGGAGGCGCATGCGTTGTATTGCGGCCAGCAGCATGTGCTGTTCGAGAAGGAAAAAATCACGAACGCGGATATCGAGACGTCGCCGTTTTCCGTGCGCGGATACCGGCAGCTGGAGGATTTGTACCGGGCCAACCATCCGCGCGCGAGTGCTAGCGTCATCCACATGGAAGCGCAGGCGATGCTGATCCTATCGGGCAAACTTATTGGCTTCCTGCCGCGGCATATGGGCGACGGCTATGCGGAACTGGGACTGATGCGCGCGCTGCGGCCGCAGACGTACCAGTTTCTCTCGCAACATTTTGCCGCGCACCGGCGCAGCGACAAGGACCTGCCGTTGATCAAATTGTTTTTGCATGAGCTGCGCCTGCAGGCGAAGGGTAAGCTCGAAGCCTAGCAGCCGCTCCATGCCCCTTGGCCTTGCTTGCTTAAAGCCCCGCCAATACCGCCCGGATTACCCGGCGGCTTTGGCCTCGCGGCGGCGGCGGGTGAGGATGAACTCGGTGTAGCCGTTGGGTTGGGTGCGGCCTTCGAACACGAGTTCGCAGGCGGCGGCGAAGGCCGGGCCGTTGTAGGCGGGGGCGAGCGGGGTGTAGGCGGGGTCGTCCGCGTTTTGTTTGTCCACAACCAGGGCCATGCGTTTCAGGGTTTCCAGCACCTGTTCCTTGGTGGTGATGCCGTGGTGCAGCCAGTTGGCGATGTGCTGCGAGGAGATGCGCAGGGTGGCGCGGTCTTCCATCAAGCCGACGTCGTGGATGTCCGGCACTTTGGAGCAGCCGACGCCCTGGTCCACCCAGCGGACGACGTAGCCGAGCAGGCCCTGGGCGTTGTTGTCGAGTTCCTGCTGCACTTCGGCCGGGTTCCAGTTCGGGCGGTCCGCCAGCGGGATGGTCAGCAGGTCGTCCAGTTTAGCCGGGGTGCGGGATTTGAGCTCGTCCTGGCGGGCGAACACGTCCACGGCGTGGTAGTGCAGCGCGTGCAGCGTGGCGGCGGTGGGGGAGGGCACCCAGGCGGTGTTGGCGCCGGCGCGGGGGTGGGCGATTTTCTGTTCCAGCATGGCGGCCATCTGGTCGGGTGCGGCCCACATGCCCTTGCCGATTTGTGCCTTGCCTTGCAGCCCGCATTCCAGGCCGAAGTCCACGTTGCGGTCCTCGTAGGATTTGATCCAGGGCTGATTTTTGATGTCGCCCTTGCGCAGGAAGGCGCCGGCCTCAAGGGAGGTGTGGATTTCATCGCCGGTGCGGTCGAGGAAGCCGGTGTTGATGAACACCACGCGCGATTTGGCGGCGGCGATGCAGGCTTTGAGGTTGACGCTGGTGCGGCGTTCCTCGTCCATGATGCCCATTTTCAAAGTGTTCGCGGGCAGGCCGAGTAGTTTTTCAACCGCGCCGAACAGGGCCACTGCGTTGGCGACTTCTTCCGGCCCGTGCAGCTTGGGTTTTACGATATACACTGAACCCGCGTGCGAGTTTTTGCGGGCTTTAAGGTCGTGCATCGCGATCAGCGAGGTGATCACGGCGTCGATCACGGTTTCCGGAACTTCGTTGCCGTCCGCATCAAGAATTGCATCGGTCAGCATGTGGTGGCCGACGTTGCGTACCAGCATCAGCGAGCGGCCGTGCAGCGTGAGCGTGCCGCCATCCGGTGCGGTGTACACACGGTCGGGGTTCAGTTTGCGCTCAAAAGTTTTGCCGTTTTTCTCCACCGGGGCGGAGAGCGTAGCGTTCATCAGCCCGAGCCAGTTGCGGTAGACGTCCACCTTGTCCTGCGCGTCCACGGCGGCGACGCTGTCCTCGCAATCCATGATGGTGCTGATGGCGGATTCCATAATGATGTCGGCGACACCGGCGGCATCATCCCGGCCGATGGGGTTTTGCGGGTTGATGATCAGCTCGGCGTGCAGATTGTGGTTTTTCAGTAAAATGGCTTTCGGCTGGCCGGGTTCGCCGGTGTAGCCCACGAATTGGGCGCCGTTCTTCAGGCCCACTTCGCCGCTGGGCAGCACCACGGCCAGATGCCCATGGCGCACGCGGTAGGCCTGGGCATCCACATGGCTGCCGTCGGCGAGGGGGAAATGCGCGTCGAGGAAGGCGCGGCCGCGGGCGACGACCAGCGCGGCGCGGGCTTTGTTTAGGCCGCCGGCGGATTTGGTGGCGCCGTCCGTCTCGGGGATGGCATCGGTGCCATAAAGCGCATCGTACAGGCTGCCCCAGCGGGCGTTGGCGGCGTTGAGCGCGTAGCGGGCGTTGCTCACCGGCACCACGAGTTGCGGCCCGGCGATGCTGGCGATTTCCGGGTCCACCCGGTCCGTGTCGATGGTGAAGGGCGCGGGGTCGGGCAGCAGGTAGTCAATTTCACGCAGAAACGCCTGGTAGGCGGCGGGGTTATGCGGCTTGCCCTTGTTTGCCAGATGCCAGGCGTCGATTTTTGCCTGTAGCTCGTCGCGCTTGGCCAGCAGCGTGGCGTTGGTGGAGGAGAATTCCTTGAGCAGAGCCGCAAAACCGGCCCAGAAGGCCGCCGGGTCCAGCCCGGTGCCGGGCAACGCCTCGCTCACCACGAAATCATACAAAACGGTGGCGGGGTTCAAACCGCTGACTTGGGTGCGGGCGTCGGACATGGCTGGCTCCTTGACGTGGCTTACCCCCGCGTGATGCCGCAAGGGGGGGGCAAAAGGCAAGGGGTGGCTGAAGTTATCGGCGAATCAAAGCTTGCCGCCGGGGTTCGTCATGGTGCCGAACACCTCGACCTGGTCCAGATGCAGGAAATCGCGTCCCAGCAGCGTGACGCGCACAAACCGCGCCCAGGCAGTGCCGGGGCCGTTCCAGATGAAGGGGCCGCCGGTGAGGGGCGTGTCATCCTGCTTATGGGCGATCTCCACCCACGTAGTGCCGTCGATAGAGACGCCGAGGCTGAAATTTTTGAAGCGTTGGGTGGTTTCGTCGGTGGTGTTGTGGATGCGGATTTCGCGGATGGTGGCGAAGCCGCCGAGGTCCACCTGCCACCAGGGATTATCCTCCAGCGCGGTGTGGAATTTGCGGCTGCCGTCGACGCGCCCGTTGAGCGCCGCGCTGGCGTTTTTCTCCCAGTTGGTATCGGTCGCCCAGGGCGGCATGGAGCTTTGCGTGGCCTGCTTGCCACGGGAGATATTGCCGTCGTCTGCAACCGGGTGGGCAACTGGGAGGGCGGGCGGCGCGCCGGGGGAGGCGGTGCGCGTCTTGCTCTGCTGGTATGCTTCCAGGGATGCAAAATCATTGTCGCGCCGCATGATGGTTGGGAGTCCAGCCGGCGCGGCCGCGGCAATTTCCCGCAGGAAGTCTGACATTTGCGTATCGTCGCGCCAGGCGTGGCGGTACACGGGCTCCCGGCCCAGCTCCATCAGCAATCGGCCATTGGTTTCCAGCTCTTCCGGGGTTCCGGAAGTAACCGATGGAACTCCCTTCAAGCCGCCGTCGATGACGTAGAACAGTGCCTTTTGTCCTCCGGCCTCCCGCACGGTGATGCCGCCATTGCCGGTCCGTAGCGCGCGGAAGGATAAATCGGAATGTTCGTGGCCGTAGCGGCCGAACCGCACATCCATATAACCGATGTCCGCCAGGGTGAAGCGGTTGAAGGCCAGCGCCCAGCCGGGAATGGTGGATGCGAGGCCAGGATCGGCTGCGGTTAGCGCGCCGGCGACGAGCGTATTCTTGTAGGCCGGATGCGCATGGTTCACATGACCATAGCGCCAGGCGGCCTCGATCCATTCCGACTCCCAGCCGGGACCCTCCGGCACGATGTCGTCGTCCAGCAGAAGAACGACATCGCATTGGGAAATATGCAGAAGGTAATAGATGCCGCGATTTTTGTTCCAGGCGATGCCGCGATTGGTGCCGCCGACGACACGGACGCTCATCGCTTTCAGGGCCTCCGCCGTTCCGTCGGTCGAGCCGTCCTCGCAAACGATCAGGTCATGGAGGTTGGTGGTGAGGTCGCGGATTTTCGTGACGAGATCAACCACCAATTCGCGCCGGTTGAAGGTGGTAATGGCAATGCCTAGGCGCAATCCGGTAGGGGCGGGAAACTGAGGGAAAGCCGCCCCGGCTGCCTCCTGGATTGGCGGCGTGGGTCCAGGCGTGGAGAGCAGTGTTAGTTCTGCATGGACGCGCCCGGCGTAGGCCAGGGCGGTGTCGTCGAAAACCTCGTTGCGATCGTACTCATGGAAATCCTGCTCGGTCCGACTTGAACTAAGATTGCCTCGTTTGAGCCGTGCCTGCCAATGCCACCACGAGCGCGTGAAATAATGGTGGAGTTTCGCCCCCTCATAAACCGGCGCTGCATTAAGGATGCCGGGATTCGACCATGTTAAAAACCGGCCCAATATATCCACATAGTAACCCTGTATTTCGAAAGCGTGAGGGTTGAGGGGGCCGGTCGTCAAATTCGGCCGGATGATGGATTTGACTTGCGAGTTGGGCAGAAAATTCGCCGGAGCGCGGTGCAAGAAATTTTCGATGACCAGACCCGCGGGTGGGTCCTGATGCCCAGAGGAACCAAATATTGCCCAGGGGACCGCGATAGCCGCCTCCGGCCGCGCCTCCAGCAGGGATTTGAGGTTCAGCCCGGGATCCAGCACCAGGAACTCGTCGGTATCGAAGAAGGCCAGCCACTCGAATTCGGCCTTGAGCAGGTGGATGGCGTGGGTATAGGCGTCGGCCTGAAACGCCCGCCCGCTGCCCGGCCAGTCGATCACCCGCACGTCCCGCCGGGGAGCGAAAGAGCGCGCGATGGCGGCGGTGCGGTCGGTGGAGCTGTTGTCGAGCAGAAAAACGGTGTCGAACCCAATAACGAACTGCCAGGCGAGCCACTCAGCGATGTGGTTTTCCTCGTTTTTGACAATCGCGACACAGCCGACTTTGCCCATGTGCACTCCGGTTAAGATGCTTCAAGATGAGTCTGACGGCAAAGCCCCAGCCGAACAACCCCCTTGCGGATGGGCGGTATTTCGGCCATCAACAACCCCAGGTGTTCGACTAAGAGCGGATTTTGGCTGGTAACGGCCGTTTCCGCCACCCGAACCCTAAAGAATGCCCACATGGCCGGGTGGAAACCCCTGGCCGACGAGATCAAGGACCGATGACCGCTCTGCCGACCGACTTAAATTTTTTCCGTTCGGATATGGCGTGGCTCCGGTCTGCACCCCTTAACTTACATCAAAATCGCGGCGTTGCGGCTTTAAGAGCGAAAACAAGCTCATGGCTGCCCGTGGATGCCGCGCATCGGAGCTCCAATTTAAATGACGAAAAAACTGTTAATCGACGCCAGCCACGCGGAAGAGACGCGCGTGGTGGTACTGGACGGCAACCGGCTTGAAGATTTCGACGTTGAGACGGCCAATCGCAAGCAGATAAAAGGCAATATCTACCTCGCGAAAGTTATCCGGGTTGAACCCAGCCTGCAGGCGGCCTTCGTGGAATACGGCGGCAACCGCCACGGGTTCCTTGCATTTGGCGAAATCCACCCGGATTACTACCAGATCCCGGTCGCGGACCGTAAGCGCTTGCTGGCCTTGCAGGCCGAGGATGAGCGCGAGGAAGCTCTCGCCGAAGACGTGCGCGAGGAGCAGGCCGTTGCGCCGGAACGGGATGAACCGGCTGCCGAAAGTGCTGAAGCCGTAGCTGAGCCTGATGCGGGAACCGCGCAGGCGCTGCAGGTCACCCCGATCGAGATTATCTCCGCGCCGCCGCCGGAAGAGGCCGGCGAGGCTGAACCGGCTCAGGCATCGGCCGAACCGACACCTGAGTTCTCCACCGGCGAACAAGCCGAAAACAACGACGAGGGCGAGACCGAGCGCGGCAATGGGCACGAGTCCAACGGGCACGAGGGCAACGGGCAGGAGTCCGAAGAATCCCCCGCCGCACCGCCGCCGGAAAACCTGGGTGGCGACGGCGATGACGCAGCCGAGGCGCGCGAACGCCGCCAGCGCCAGCGCTTTTTGCGCAATTATAAAATCCAGGACGTCATCCATCGCCGTCAGATCATGCTGATCCAGGTCGTGAAGGAAGAGCGCGGCAATAAAGGCGCCGCACTCACCACCTACCTCTCGCTGGCCGGGCGTTTCTCCGTGCTCATGCCCAACTCGCCTTCCGGCGGGGGTGTGTCACGTAAAATCACCTCCGTAGCCGACCGCCGCCGCCTGAAGGAAGCGATGGCCGAGCTGGATGTGCCGGACGGCATGGGCCTGATCGTGCGCACCGCCGGCGCCAACCGGCCGAAGCCCGAGATCAAGCGTGACTGCGAATACCTGCTGCGGCTGTGGGACGACATCCGCGAGCGCACCATGGAATCCGTGGCTCCAGCGCTCATTTACGAGGAAGCCAGCCTGATCAAGCGCACCATCCGCGACGTGTATACGCGCGACGTGGAGGAAGTGCTGGTCGACGGTGAAGAAGGCTTCAAGGCCGCGCGCGACTTCATGCGCATGCTCATGCCCAGCCACGCCAAAAAGGTGCAGCTGTGGACCGAGGGCCAGCCGCTGTTCGCCAAGCACCAAGTGGAAGCGCAGCTGGACGCCATGCTCAACCCGATCGTGCAACTGCGCTCGGGCGGCTACATCGTTATCAACCAGACCGAGGCGCTGGTCGCCATCGACGTGAACTCCGGACGTTCGACCCGCGAGCGCAGCATCGAGGACACCGCGCTGCGCACCAACCTGGAGGCTGCCGAAGAGACGGCCAAGCAGTTGCGCATGCGTGATCTGGCCGGGCTGATCGTGATCGACTTCATCGACATGGAGATCCGCAAGAACAACACGGCCGTTGAGCGCAAGCTGAAGGACTCGCTGAAGAATGACCGCGCGCGCATCCAGATAGGCTCCATCAGCCATTTCGGCCTGATGGAAATGAGCCGCCAGCGCCTGCGCCCGTCGCTGACCGAGGCATCGCTGGTGACGTGCCCGCATTGCGCCGGCATGGGCCATATCCGCAGCCCGGAAAGTGCCGCGCTGCATATCCTGCGCGCCATCGAGGACGAGGGTGGCAAATTCCGCGCCGCCGAGATTTCGGTCGTGCTGCCGCCGGAAATTGCCTTCTATTTGTTCAACCACAAGCGTGAGCGGCTCGCCGCGATCGAGGCGCGCTACGCCATGCGGGTGATTTTCACGCCCGATTCCAGCATGACCGGCACCAGCTTCCGCATCGAGAAGATCAAGGCGCAAACGATTTCCGCGCCGGTGGTGGCGCCAGCCTCCTACGCCGGGCCGATTACGCCCGAACGCAGCCTGGAGCGCGCCGTGGCCGCCCCGGTGGTGGAAGAGGCCGAGGCCGGGACGGATGAGGAAGAACAGGACGCCGATGCGCCCAACGCCAACGACACGGCCGAGGAGGGGGAGCGCAAGCGCCGCCGCCGCCGCCGCCGTGGCAAGCGCCGTGGCGATGCGCCGGCGGAAGCGTCAGCCCCTGGCACTGAAGGCGAGGCACCGGCCGAGGCCGAACCCGCTTTGGCACCGGTGGACGACCAGCCGACCGAGATCGACCTGGTAATGGCCGCCGAGCTGGGTGAATCTGGCGAGGAAGCCCCCGCCGCCGAGGAGCCGGCTCCGCGCCGCCGCCGTGCCCGAGGCGGTGTGCGCCGCCGCCGCACAGGTGAGGATGAAGCCCCGGCGGTGGAAGCTGCCCCGGCTGAGCCCGTGTATGCCGATGTCGCCGATATTTTCGAGGCCGCCGAGCGCGCCGAGGAAGAACGCCGGCGTATCCGTGATCTGGTGCGAGCAGCGCCTGAGCCGGAAGCTCCCGCGGTGGTGCAGGAGGTGGCTGAGCCTGCTCCCGTGGCTGAAACGCCGGTTGAGGCACCGCCCGCCGCGCCGGAGCCTTTGGTTAAACCGCGCGTTATCGGCGGTGACGACGTGCCTGTCGCGGAGAAAAAACGCGGCTGGTGGCGCCGCTGAACTAACCCTGCCCCCGGCTGGTTGCGTTTTGGCACCGGTCAGGGACAAGGGCGCTCTTCTGGTCTATGTATACAGCGCCCCGGCAGCGGGGTGTCTGAGTTGTCACTTGAAATGAGACCGAAAACGACGAATCTGTAGCGTATGGCCGCAGGGCTATTTTCAGGAGCGAATAATTCCATGGCTTATGATCCGAACGGCAATTCCTATCGCACGGCACAGTCCGGCTACGCGGTCTCCGGCAGCGCGGCATTGGATGTTGGCCTGCGCGCCTACATGCTGCGCGTTTACAACTGGATGGCCTCCGGCCTGGTGCTCACCGGGCTGATCGCCTTCGCCATCTCGCACACGCCCGCGGTGCTGAACGTATTCTACCCGCTGCGCCAGATGGCCGACGGCAGCTACGCCAACGTGCCCTCCGGCCTTGCGTATATCAGCATCTTCGCGCCGCTGGTCTTTGTCATGGTGCTCAGCTTCGGCGTCAACAAGCTCTCCACCACCGCCGCGCAGGCGCTGTTCTGGGGTTTCTGCGCCGCCATGGGCATTAGCCTTACCAATATCTTCCTCATCTATACCCAGACCTCCATCTCGGAAGTCTTCTTCATCACCGCAGGCACTTTCGCCGGCACCAGTCTGTACGGCTACGCGACCAAACGCGACCTCACCAGCATGGGCAGCTTCCTCATGATGGGGTTGATCGGCATCATCATCGCCATGGTGGTGAACATCTTCCTGCACTCGCCAGCAGTCTACTTCGCCATCAGCATACTCGGCGTGCTCATCTTCGTCGGCCTCACCGCCTACGACACCCAGCGCATCAAGACCAGCTACCTGCAATACGGTTCGTCCTACGGCATCGACATGGCGAACAAACGCAGCGTCTACGACGCGCTGACCTTGTACCTGAACTTCATCAACCTATTCATGTTCCTGCTGCAGCTGTTTGGTCAGCGCAACAGTAGGTAAGGCAAGGCCAGGGGGCGTTGCCCCCTGGACCCCCACGAAGGGCCGCGCCCTTCGAACGCATAAGTAAAAGGGTTATGAAAGAGGGCTGCACCGGGCGTTGAAAACGCTGGGGCGGCCCTCTTTCATAACCCTTATTCATGGATTCCAAAGGCGAGCCTTTGGCGGGGTTCCAAGGGGCAGAGCCCCTTGGCCTTACTATCTACCTACCGAGTGCTGCCAGCATTTCGGCCCATTCGCGTTTGGAGAGGCCGCTCGTTGCCTGCTCCACCGGTTCGTCCGCCAGCAGTTTCTTCAGCACGGTCATCATTTTCGCCGAGAACGTCACTGCGCCCAGGCGATAGTCGCAGAATGCGCCGTAGGAGAGCGGGACCCAGGCTTTTACCGTCTCCAGCATCGCCTCGGCATAAACGCGGATTTCGTACTGCGCATGGCTGTCCGCGCGCAGGCGGAGGAAGTGGAAGAGGTTGTGTAAATCGGTCTTCCAGTACCATTGCGTATAGGTGTTCAGCGTCAGGTTCATGCGTGCCAGTTCCCGCGCCAAGCCGATGCCGTCCTCGTCCAGCATTTCCTCGTAATGGCCGTAGGTCTGTTCGGCGTCTTCGCGCAGCAGGTTGAGCACGCGCTCGGCGGTCTGCGAATCCAGCACTTCACCGCGGCCCTGGCGGTTGTCGGAGGACTGCACGGCCAGCTGTTCCGGGGCGGGGATGTAGTAGTCTTTGTCCATGATCGAGTAGCGCGCCGAGTATTCATTCACGTTGGCGGTGCGGTGGCGGATCCATTGCCGCGCCACGAAAATCGGCAGTTTCACGTGGAATTTTATCTCGCACATCTCAAACGGTGTGGAGTGGTAGTGGCGCATGAGGTAGCGGATCAGCCCCTCGTCCTCCAGCGCCTTGCGCGTGCCCCGGCCGTAGGAGACGCGGGCGGCCTGCACCACGGCGGAATCGTCGCCCATGTAGTCCACCACCCGGATGAAGCCGTGATCCAGCACGGGGATGGCGGTGAAAAGCATGGCCTCCAGCGCCGGCACGGTGGGGCGTAATGTGGGCGAGGTGCTGGCGCGTGCTGCCTCGATTTCGGTCGTCTGCTCCGGCGTGAGGGTCATGAATGTCTCTCTTTCATATCCCTCATAACTCGCCTATATAGGTTCTGCCAGCTTGCTGGCTACGGTGATAAACGGTGCGTGGAATAATCGTTGTGGACCCGGGGGCAGTACCCGGCACCTCCACCAAATTTTTCTTTTGTCCTGATGTTCGCATCGGGCCGCAAGGAAGCCTTGGGGGTGAAACAGACTCGACACGCGTGGTAAAGACCCACCTTTTGCTCGGCATTGTACCGCCGTTATCGGGCTATATCTTAAATGCGAACGATAACAACGTAGCATTCGCGGTCGCTGCCTAAACAGCAGCTAAGCGCGGTTCGGGGGGCACCGGGCAACAGAAGCCCCCCACTTTCCTGACGGTGCCCTGAACAAAAAAAAGGCGGCGCATACAGCGCCGCCAAGTTTAGGGAGGAAACGTCCAAGAAAGCAGGAGAGCAAGCTCATCCTGCTGAAGCCTTTATATGAGAGGACAAGGTTCCGCCGCAACAAACTTTTGCGCAGTGCAGCAATGCTGATTCGCGCGGGGGAGTGCAGTCTTTTTCATAGCTTAGGGGGGCGATCTTGAGACCCTGCAACATCCTGCAAGGGAAGGCTACGCCGGCACCAGCACGATAACCGCCGCCTGCGCCGCGATGCCTTCGCCGCGGCCAGTAAAGCCCAGCTGTTCGGTCGTGGTCGCCTTCACCGAGATGCTGTCGATGCTCACGCCAAGCAGTTCCGCCAGCCGGGCGCGCATGGCCGGGGCGTGCGGGGTGATTTTTGGGCGCTCGCAGATGATCGTGATGTCCGCATTGGCGAGCTTACCGCCACGCGCGGCAATGCGTTCCGCGGCGTGGCGCAGGAAACGGGCGCTGTCGGCGTCTTTCCAGGTGTTCTCGGAGGGCGGGAAGTGGCGGCCAATGTCGCCTTCGGCCAGCGCGCCATAAATCGCGTCGCACAGCGCGTGGATGCCGACATCGGCGTCCGAATGCCCGGCCAGGCCCTTCTCGAAGGGGATGGTGACGCCGCAGATGATCATGGGACGGTTGTCCGCCATGGCGTGAACGTCAAACCCGGTACCGATG
The DNA here is from genome assembly GCA_003164135.1 of Acetobacteraceae bacterium. Taxonomy (GTDB): domain Bacteria; phylum Pseudomonadota; class Alphaproteobacteria; order Acetobacterales; family Acetobacteraceae; genus Acidocella. The sequence goes on along the minus strand of PLSD01000102.1, from coordinate 29,392 downwards.
CGCGGAATCATGCCAGCTCCTGAATACAATCCGCCGCAGATGTGACGGCGCCACGGCTGAACGTCAACCATGCCACAGAAATGTCCAACAGGTGATTGCGCCCGCCGCGCCGGGGCGGTAGTTTGCCCAAATCATGAGCAATGTTCCGCCCTCCTTGATTAAGCCGATTACCCTGGGCACCGGGCCGCGCGCGGTCACGCTGGAAACCCCGGTGATTCTGGCTCCGCTTTCGGGCGTTACAGACCTGCCGTTCCGAGCCCTGGCGAAGTCGCTAGGCGCCGGGCTGGTGGTCTCGGAAATGATCGCCTCCTGGGCCATGGTGCGCGAGAACCGCAATACCATGCGCATGGCCGAGGTCGTGGCTGGCGGCGGTCCGTCCTCCGTGCAGTTGGCCGGCTGCGAGCCGGAGGCCATGGCCGAGGCCGCGCGTATTGCCGTCGCCAATGGCGCCGACCTTATCGACATTAATTTCGGCTGCCCGGTGAAAAAAGTGGCGGTTGGCCAGGCGGCCGGCTCCGCGCTGATGCGCGACGAAGTGCTGGCCGGCAAAATCCTTGCCGCCACTGTGGAGGCGGTGGACGTGCCGGTGACGTTAAAAATGCGCATGGGCTGGGACCATAGCAGCCTGAACGCCCCCGTGCTGGCGCGCATCGCGCAGGAGTCGGGCATTGCCATGGTTACCGTGCACGGGCGCACGCGCCAGCAGTTTTACGAGGGCACGGCGGACTGGGATTTTGTCGCCAGCGTCAAGGATGCCATCCGCATCCCCCTCATCGTAAACGGCGACATTACCACCGAGCAGAAGGCTGCCGAGGCGCTGCGCCGCTCGGGCGCTGATGGCGTGATGATCGGCCGCGGTGCGTATGGCCGCCCGTGGTTCCTCAAGCAGGTCGCGGACTACCTGCAAACCGGTGAGCTTACCGCGCCGCCCAGTCTGGCCGAACAGAAAGCCATTTTGCTGCGGCACTATGCCTCCATCCGCGCGCATTTTGGCGAAAAATCCGGGGTGCGCCTCGCCCGTAAGCACGTGTCCTGGTACAGCCACGGGCTGCGCGGCTCGGCTGCCTTCCGCGCGCAGATGAACCGACTGGACAATGGCGCCGAGGTGGAGGCGCTGATAGACGCGTTTTACGACCCGCTGATCGAGTCCGGTTTTATCCGTCAGGACGAAATGGCGCTGGCGGCGTGAACATTTACCCGAGAGGCGGCACGTGAGCGGTATCAGAAAAGCCTTCGGCATGGTCAAGCGCAAGCCGCAGGTGTCGCGCGAGCTTCGGGTTGACCCGGCGCAGATCCTCGCCGCGTTGCCGCTGGCCGTCGCGGTGCTGGACGAGAACGACATCTTCTGTTCGGTGAACTACGCAGCGGAAGAGTTCTTCGGCTCCTCCAGGGCATTGCTGCTGCACAGCAATATCAGCGACATTCTGCCGTTGGACCATCCGCTCTTTCTGCTGTTGGACCGCGCGCGTAGCGCCGGGTTGACGGTGGCCGAGCACGACATGATCCTGGAAGGCCCCAAGCTGCTGCGCCGGGGGTGCTCCGTGCAGGCCGCGCCGTTGCTGGACGTTCCCGGCTACGTGGTGCTCACCTTGCAGGACGAATCGGCAGCTCGCGCGCTGGACCAGCAGATGTCGGCCCGTAACGCGGCGCGCAGCATCACCGGCATGGCCGCCATTTTGGCGCATGAGGTGAAAAACCCACTGTCAGGCATCAGGGGTGCCGCGCAATTGCTGGAAAGCAGCGCCCCGCCGGAAGACCGCGAGCTTGCGGTGCTGATCCGCGATGAGGCCGACCGCATCCGCGCCATGGTCGAGCGCATGGAAACCTTTGGCGAAAAGAAGCTGGAACGCCAGGCCGTGAACATCCACCGCGTGCTGGAGCATGTGCGCAAGCTCGCCCGCTCCGGCTTCGCGCCGCGTATCAAATTCATTGAATCCTACGACCCCAGCCTGCCGCATGTGCAGGGCAACCGCGACCAACTGATCCAGGTGCTGCTCAACCTGGTGAAAAACGCCGCCGAATCCATCGCCAGCATGGACCGCCCGGATGGTGAAATTCACCTCACCACCGGCTTTCAGCACGGCGTGCGGCTGTCCGCTTCATCGGGCCGTACCCGCGCCAATTTGCCGATTTTCGTCGCGGTGCGCGACAACGGCCCGGGCATCCCCGAGGACATCCGCCGCCATTTGTTCGAGCCCTTCATCACCACCAAGGCCGCCGGCAGCGGACTCGGCCTGGCGCTAGTCGCCAAAATCGTCGCCGACCACGGCGGGCTGATCGACGTCGACAGCCGCGCCGGCCGTACCGAATTCCGCATCCACCTGCCCGTCTACGAAGACCCCCCGGAAAGTAACCATTGATGACCGTTCCTACCGTCCTGATCGCCGATGACGACCGCTCGATCCGCACCGTGCTGACCCAGGCGCTGGGGCGCTCGGGCTACCAGGTGCGGGCGACCTCCTCGGCCGCCACGCTGTGGCGCTGGGTGGAAGACGGCGAGGGCGACGTGGTCATCACCGACGTCATCATGCCCGATGAAAACGGACTGGACCTGATCCCGCGCATCAAACGCATCCGCCCGGAGCTGCCGATTATTGTGATGAGCGCGCAGTCCACCCTCACCACCGCGGTGCAGGCCACGCAGCGCGGCGCGTTCGACTACTTGCCCAAACCGTTCGACCTGGGAGAACTCCTCGCCGTGGTGGACCGTGCGCTGAAACAGCCGGTCTACGCCCCCGGCACGGCGGATGCACCCAAACCCTCGCCCGACGACAATTTGCCGCTGATCGGCCGCAGCCCGGCGATGCAGGAAATCTACCGCATCATCGCCCGCCTCACGACCACCGACCTCACCGTGATGATCAACGGCGAATCCGGTGCGGGCAAGGAACTCGTCGCCCGCGCCCTGCACGACTACGGGCGCCGCCGCGCCGGTCCGTTTGTGGCCATCAACATGGCCGCCATCCCGCGTGAGCTGATCGAGAGCGAACTGTTCGGCCACGAGCGCGGCGCCTTCACCGGCGCCACCAACCGCCACGTTGGCCGCTTTGAACAAGCCAGCGGCGGCACGCTTTTTCTCGACGAAATCGGCGACATGCCGCCCGAAGCCCAGACCCGCCTGCTGCGCGTGCTGCAGGAAGGCGAATTCACCACCGTCGGCGGCCGTCAGCCCATCCGCGCCAATGCCCGCATCATCGCCGCCACCCACCGTGACCTGCGCGCCCTCATCCGCTCCGGCCAGTTCCGCGAGGATTTGTTCTACCGCCTCAACGTTGTGCCCATCCGCCTGCCGCCGTTGCGTGAACGCCCGGACGACATCCCCGTGCTCGCGCAGCACTTCCTCAACAAGGCGCAGAGCGAAGGCCTGCCGGCAAAAAGCATCGACCCCGGCGCCATGGCGATGCTCTCCGCCTACCGCTGGCCCGGTAACGTGCGCGAGCTGGAAAACCTGATCCGCCGGCTTGCCGCCTTGGTGCCGCAGCCGGTCATCACGGAAGCCATCCTGGCGCAGGAACTCGCCGACTACACCGTGGCGGAGGAACCCATGGCCGCCCCCGGCGATGAAGCCGACACCATGGCCGCCGTGGTGGAACGCCACGTCGCCCGGCTGCTCGCCGCCATTCGTGAAAGCGGTGAGGAAGGCGTGCTCTATGAACGCGCGCTGGCCGAGCTGGAACGGCCGCTCATTCGCATGACGCTGGCGGAAACACGCGGCAACCAGATACGCGCCGCCGCCCTGCTTGGCCTAAACCGCAACACCCTACGCAAAAAAATCCGTGAGCACGGCATCGGCGTGCACCGCCGGGTGGGATAGTGCCGCCAGCGTCCGACACTGCGCCGCGCTCTCTGCCCGCATCCTTTCTGGACATTATGCTGGGCCGGGTTTCCACGCTGCTGGTCGCCTCGGTGGCGCTGCTTCTGGGCATCGCCTCGTTTGCCATTCTTGCCGGGCGGGTCAAGCTCGATGTGCATTCCGGTGTCGCGATTGGGCTGATCGTCGCGGATTTTGCGGCGCTGTTGCTGCTGATTATTCTGCTCGTTGGGCGGGTGGTGCGTGTGGTGCTGGAGCACAGGCGCGGTGCCGCGGGTGCGCGGTTGCACGTGCAACTGGTGTTTCTGTTCGGCGGCGTGGCGGCCGTGCCTGCGATTTTGGTCGCGGTGTTCGCCATCGTATTCTTCAATTTCGGCATTCAGGCCTGGTTCAACCTGCGGGTTCAAACCGCGCTGGATGAGAGCAACCAGGTGGCGCAGGGCTACCTCGCCGAGCACGACAACGATATCCGGCTGGACGCGTTGGCGATGGCCAATGATTTGTCGCAGAACGGCACGGTGTTTTTTGGCGACCCGAATGAGTTCGCCACCTATCTCGTCAATCAGGCGACGGTGCGCGGACTCACCCAGGCGGTGATCTTCGAGCCGTTGAACGGCGAAATTGTTGCTTCCGCCGGTTTGTTCGCCGGCATGGCGGCCGAGGTGCCAAACCAGCGCGACATCGCGGCGGCACAATCCGGGCAGGTGCCGGTTATCAGCCCGCCGGGCAGTACGGTGGAGCAGGCGGTTATCAAGCTCGATATCACGCCGCCGATGATGTTGATGATCGAGAAGCCGATCGACCCGGCGATTCTCGACCATGTGAACAAGACCGAGCAGGCGGTGGCGGAATACCAGCGGCTTTCGAAAAACCGCGCCGGGCTGGAAATCTCCTTCGCGCTGGTAATCGCCATTCTGGCCCTGCTGGTGCTTTCGGCCCTGGTTGGGTTTGGCCTGGTCATCGCCAACCAGATTGCCAAGCCGATCGGCCACCTCATCCGCGCTGCGGAAAATGTGCGCGCCGGCGATCTTTCCGTACGCGTGCCCGAGCGTGCCACCGGTGATGAAATGGCCGGACTCTCGCGCGCCTTCAACCGCATGACGGCGCAACTCGCGGCGCAGCGCACGGAATTGATGGACGTGAACGGCCAGCTCGACGAACGCCGGCGTTTTACCGAGACGGTGCTGGCCGGTGTTTCCGCCGGGGTGATCGGGCTGGACAACAAAGGCCGCATCGAACTGCCGAACCGCGCCGCCTCCGAATTGCTGCGCATCGGCCTGCAGTCGGAAATCGGCCAGTATCTGGTCGAAATTGTGCCGGAATTCGAGGGGTTGATTGCCGATGTGATGGCAAACCCTGAACGCCCGGTAACGGCGGAAATCGAACACGGCCCGGCGATGCACAAGCGGGTGCTGCTGGTGCGTATCGGCGCGGAAATGAAAGCCGGCGAACCGGATGGTTTCATCGTCACCTTCGATGACGTCACTGAACTGCTTTCCGCCCAGCGCAAGGCGGCCTGGGCGGACGTGGCCCGGCGCATCGCCCACGAGATCAAGAATCCGTTGACGCCCATTCAGCTTTCCGCCGAGCGCCTGAAACGCCGCTTCGCCAAGGAGATCACCTCCGACCCGGAAGGCTTCTCGCAATGCGCCGATACCATCGTGCGCCACGTGGGGGACATCGGCCGCATGGTCGACGAATTCTCCACCTTCGCGCGGATGCCCGCCCCGGTGATGCGCGTGGAATCGCTGGAGCGGATTTGCCGTGAGGCGATGGTGCTGCAACGCGTGGCGCAGCGGCAGATCAATTGGGACGTGCGGATTGAAGCCCCGCTGCGCGCCATCTGCGACCGCCGTTTGCTCGGCCAGGCCCTGACCAACCTGCTCGCCAACGCGGCGGATGCGGTGGCCATGCGGCCGGGTGCCAGCCATGTCACGCTGAGCCTCGCCGCTTCGGGGAATGATGCGGTACTGAGCGTCACTGATGACGGCATTGGCCTGCCGGACACCGACCGTGCTAAACTCACCGAACCCTATGTGACGCATAAACCGAAAGGTACCGGGCTTGGTCTTGCCATTGTCCGCAAGATCATGGAGGACCATGGCGGGCGTTTGGAACTTGATCAGGCCCCTGGTGGTGTTGGTGCCAAAGTAAGCCTGATCCTGCCCGCCCTGCCGGCGGAATCTGAAGGTGTGACCGATGATGTTAAGGAGTTGCCTGCAAGATGACTGAAATCCTGATCGTCGATGACGAGCCGGATATTCGGCTGCTGGTCGAAGCGATTCTCCGCGACGAGGGTTTTGAGGCCCGCAGCGCCGGTAACTCCGACGAAGCGATCGCCGCCTATCGCGCCCGGCGCCCCTCCCTGGTGATCCTCGACGTCTGGCTGCAAGGCTCGAAACTGGACGGCATCGGCATTCTAGATGTGCTGCACCAGGAGCAGCCGCGCGTGCCGGTGGTGATGATCTCCGGCCACGGCACCATCGAAACCGCGGTCGCGGCAATCCAGCGCGGCGCCTACGACTTCATCGAAAAACCCTTCAACTCGGACCGCCTGTTGCTGGTGGTGCGCCGCGCGCTGGAAGCTGCCCGCCTGGAAGCGGAAAATGCCGAACTGCGCCTGCGCGTGGGCTCCGAGACAGCGCTCACCGGCGAAGGCCACGGCATCGCCGCCCTGAAAGCCGCCATCGACCGCGTCGCCCCCACCGGCTCGCGCGTGCTCATCACCGGCGCCCCCGGCTCAGGCAAGGAAACCGTGGCGCGCATGATCCACACGCAGTCGCGCCGCGCCGAAGGCCCCTTTGTGGCGCTGAATTGCGCCATCCTGGCGCCTGAACGCTTCGAGGTGGAACTGTTCGGCGTGGAAGCCGGTGCCGATCCGCATGCCGCCCCGCGCAAGGTCGGCGTGCTGGAACGCGCCCACGGCGGCACGCTGCTGCTCGATGAGGTGGCTGACATGCCGCTGGAAACCCAGGGCAAAATCGCCCGCGTGCTACAGGAGCAAAGTTTCGAGCGTGTCGGCGGCGGTGCCAATTCGCGCGTCAAAGTCGATATCCGCGTGCTCGCCTCCACCGCGAAAGATCTCGCCAGCCATATCGCCGCCGGTCACTTCCGCGAGGACCTGTTCTACCGCCTCGCCGTGGTGCCGCTGCGCGTGCCCTCGCTGAAGGAACGCCGGGAGGATATCCCCGCCCTGGCCGCCGACTTCCTCGCCCGCGCGGCGGAAATCTCCGGCCTGCCGCCGCGCAGCCTGGCATCGGACGCCATCGCCGCCCTGCAAGCCCACGACTGGCCCGGTAACGTCCGCCAGCTGCGCAACATCATGGATTGGTTGATGATTATGCGTTCCGGCGAAACCGAAATTTTCCGCGCTGAACATCTCCCCACCGAACTCTCAGCCCACGCCCCGCGTGCCCTGGCCATAGACCCCGCCGCCGACGTCATGGCCCTGCCGCTGCGCGAAGCCCGCGACGTGTTCGAAACCCAGTACCTGCAATCCCAACTACTCCGCTTCGGCGGCAACATCAGCCGCACCGCACACTTCGTAGGCATGGAACGCAGCGCCCTGCACCGCAAACTCAAACAACTCGGCATCGGCGCCGAGGACAGGGTACAGGCGTAAGTAAGTGAGGCCAGGGGGCAGCGCCCCCCTGGCCTTGCGTCCTTCCTCCCCTACTCCCGCCGTGCTGGCAGCGTGATGATCGCGCGCAGGCCGGGGTCGTTGTTGGCCAGGTGGAGGGTGCCGTTGTGGAGTTGCGCGACGGCGGAGACGAGGGCGAGGCCGAGGCCCGAGCCGGAGGTGGAGCGCGCGGATTCTGCGCGGAAGAAGCGTTCGGTGGCGCGGTTGCGGTCTTCGTCGGAGATTCCCGGTCCGCGGTCGGCGACACAGATTTCGATGATGGCGTCTTCCATCCGGGCGGTGAAGTGGACGGTGGTTCCGGTGGCCGAGAATTTCAGCGCGTTATCGAGCAGGTTGGCGACGGCCTGTTGCACCAGTTCGCGGTCGCCGAGCAGGGGTAAGTTATCGGCGATTTTGGTGTCCAGGATCAGCCCGCGTTCCTCGGCGACGGCGCGGTAGAGTTCGTCGATATCGCGCAGCATCGGGGCGAGGTCGATAGCGGCGAAGGCGGCGCGGCGCGAGCCGGCTTCAATTTCGGCGATGCGCAGCAGGGCCTCGAACACGCCGACGACGCCGTCCAGGTCGAGCATGGCGCGTTCGATCGCCGATTGCAGGTCTTCCGTGGTGTGCGCATGCAGTGAGGCATCTTCCAGCCGTGCGCGCGCGCGCGCGATGGGTGTGCGCAGGTCGTGCGCGATGGCGTTGGAGACCTGGCGCACGCCGTCCATCAGGCGGGAGATGCGCTCCAGCATGTCATTGATGATTTCAGCAAGTTCGTCGAACTCATCACCGTCGCCGTGCTTTGGGATGCGGCGGGTAAGGTCGCCGAGCGCGATGGCGCGGGTGGTGGTGGAAATATCGCGGATCATGCGCCGGAACAGTGAGCGGATGAGCACCGCGCCGAGCAGGCCCAGCAGGACCATCAAGCCGAGTGCCCAGAGCAGCGCGTCGCGCAGCACGTTGCGCAATTGCGCCCTGGCGCTCACGTCCCGTCCGATCAGCAGTTGTTCGCCGCCGGCGAGCGTGTAGGCGCGTAGCAGGGCGACGGAGCGCACCCCTTTGCGGGTTACGGGCAGTTCGTACCAGGTGTTGATCTGGTTGAGGCCCTGCGGCCATTGGTCGAGGTTGCCGATGATATGGTTGCCCAGTGGGTCGAGCAGCAGATAAATGCCGTCGGTATCGCCGGAGTCCGCGAGCCGGCCTTGGATGGCGGTGATGAGCGAGGGCAGGGCGCCGATCTGGTAATGCTCATTCAGCGCCGTGGCATCGTTACGAATCGCGAATTCTACCTGCCGTTGCAGCAGGCCCACGGTGGAATACCACAGCGAAAACGCCAGGATAAAGGCCGAGAGGCCGAACACCATGGCATAAACTATCGCAAAGCGGATACCGGTTGAGCGGATCAGCGGTTTTGCCCGGCGGCGCGCCTCGCGGATTGGTTTCGCCCGCCGAGGTTTCCGCTTGGCCGGACCGGGTCCCGGTGCCGGGATTATCTCCATTTAAGATCCCGCTTGTTGGAGCGTTATACTTCTTCCGCGCGCAGCATGTAGCCGGCGTTACGCACGGTATGCAGCAGCGGCAGCTCGAAGGGTTTGTCGATCTTCTGGCGCAGGCGCGACACATGCACATCGATGACATTGGTTTGCGGGTCGAAATGATAATCCCACACGCCTTCCAGCAGCATGGTGCGGGTAACCACCTGGCCGGCGTGGCGCATCAGATATTCCAGCAGGCGGAACTCGCGCGGTTGCAGGTCGATTTTCACCGTTCCCCGGCGCACGCTGCGTGACAGCAGATCCATTTCCAGGTCGCCCACGGTCAGCTTGGTGGCGGGGCCGTCGCTCTTGCCGCGCCGGGTCAGCGCTTCCACCCGGGCCAGCAGTTCGGCGAAGGCGAAGGGCTTGGTCAGGTAGTCATCACCACCGGCCTTCAGCCCCTTCACCCGGTCGTCCACCTGGCTGAGTGCTGAGAGGAACACCACCGGCGTCGCGTTATCCTGCGCCCGCAATGTTTCCAGCAACCGCAACCCGTCGATACCTCCCGGCAGCATCCGGTCCAGGATGATCGCGTCAAAATTCTCCGAGGCCGCGAGGAACAAGCCGTCCCGCCCGTTATCGGCATGCTCCACGGTATGTCCGGCCTCACGCAGGCCTTTCAATACAAACCCAGCAACGTCCTTATCGTCTTCGACGACGAGTATGCGCATCGCTACTCTCCCAATTGTTCCGGCCTGCGGTCGATAATGACCGGCAGGTCGAATATATGTTGATTCTCACTAATCCCAAGCACCACCTTAGTCCCCGGCGCCATGGAGGCAATGGCCCGCGTCAGCCCGGAGGCGCCCGAGACCGGCCGGCCGTCGACCGAAAGCACCATCTCCGAGGCGCTCAAGCCCGCTTTGGCGGCAGGCCCGCCCGGCTCCACGCCGGTGATCTGCGCCCCTTCATCGGGGGCGCCCGTGCCATCCGGCGGGTCGGCAACGGATATGCCCAGCCACCCGCGCGCGATCTCCCCATGCGCGATCAGTGCTGCCACAATGCCCCGCGCGCTGTTGCTGGGAATGGCAAAACCAATGCCCACGGAACCGCCGGAAGGCGAGACTATGGCTGAGTTTATTCCGATTACCGCGCCGGCCATGTTGAACGCCGGGCCACCGGAATTGCCGGGGTTGATCGGCGCGTCCAACTGCAAAAAATGGTCGAACGGCCCTTCGCCGATGTCGCGCCCCTGCGCCGAAATAATTCCCAGTGTGAAGGAGTTGCCCAGCGCGAACGGGTTGCCCGCCGCCAGCACCCAGTCCCCCACCTGGGCGTTGGCGGAGTTGCCCCAGGCGGCCGTGGGCAGCGGGTGGGGTGACGTAATTTTAATGACGGCGATATCCGTCAGGTCGTCCGCACCGGCCAGTTTTGCCGCAAACTGCTCGCCGTCGTTCAACGTCACCATGATTCGCGCCGCCCCCGCGATGACATGGTCATTGGTGACGATCATCCCGTCCCGGCTGATGATGAAGCCCGAGCCGGCTGCCAGCGCCACCCCCGCGGGGCCTGGTTTGGCCGGCGCGCCAGGGGCTTGCGTGACGGCAATACCCACCACCACCGGCGCCACCGCGCGCACCAGAGGGGCCAGCGAAACGGGCGCGCTTGTCATCTGCGCCACTGCCTGGCCACCACCGCACAGAGCCGCCAGGAAAAAACATGAGCCAAGGAATCGCTGCATACTTCCACCGGCATGCCACCGCCCCCGGCGGGGTGCAAGATAATCATCCAACCACGGGTCAGGATCATATCCGTTCCGATGCGCAATTGTGTATAATAAACAATAATAGCGTAATGCCGTTGAAAAGCTTACATTGTCTTACGAAATCGGAATTCCACAGAGGAGTATTAAACATGACCACGACCCATACTCACACCCATACCGACCCCGCCCCCGAAGCCGTTGACATTAACTTCCTGAAACAGGAATTCAACAAATTCCGTGCCGAGCTTTTAGGGATGAAAGACAAGCTCAGCGGCAGCGCGTCGGAAACCCTCGACCAGATTAACGCTTATTTGAACCGTGAAGGCCTCGCTTCGCGCCTGTCCGCGCTGGAGAGCCAATTGGAACACCTTGGCGGCAAGCTCAAAGACACCAGCAAAACCGCTGTCTCCCGGCTGGAGCATGAAGTCACAGACCGCCCGGTTACCAGCGTCGCTTTGGCCTTCGGCATCGGCCTGCTGGCCGCGCAGTTCTTCCGCCGCCGGTAAGCCGCCATGTCACTCACCCGGCACGCGAATGTATTCGCCAAACTAACCGCGCTCTGGGTGGGCCTGGCCGCGGCGGTGCTGGCCCTGGGCCTGGCCGCCACCGGCTTTTTCGTCGCCGCCTTTTATATCTGGTTGACCGCGCATTTTGCCCCCGTGGCCGCCACGTCCATAACCGGCGGCGCGCTGCTGGCCCTGGCCGCCGCCATATGGTTCGCCGGCAATGCGCTGCTCCAGAAAGCCCGCCGCAAACAACGCGCCGAGCGTGCCGAACTCATCGGCACCGCCGCCCTCATCCTGCGCCTCGCCAGCACGTTAATTCGCCGTGACCCCAAAAAAGCCGTCATCCTGGCGTTGTTCGCCGGTGCCGTGGCGGAGTTTCTTATGGGCGAAACTCAGCCCTGAGCGTGCGGCGTGAGCTCAACCTGCAGCGCACACAGCGCACCGCCGGTGAGGGACACACAATCCACCCCATCGGCAATTTCCACAGGCTTGGCTGAACCGGCAAAGCGGCCGTAGCCGCGCAGCGCGTATAATCCCTTGGCTTGCTTGCGCAGCCGGAGCGACACGCCAGTCACGAGTCTCGACTGCGCCCGCGTGCCGGCATAGCCATTGCCGTGGCACCATTCGCTCCAGGTCGCATTGGCAAAACGCACGCGGTATTCCAACACATCCTCGTCCGCATCAACCGCCAGGCCCTGGAACGTGAAGTTATCGGCGCCCGGATTCACAAACCCCTCCGTGCCGGTGACATCGCCAATCTCACTGATATGCGCCAGCACACGCAACGGCGCCCCGGCGCCCACGGCCATTAAAGGCTGCCCGGCGCTGATTTCGCGCATCACCGGCGGGAATGATTTCTTAATCAGGCACGCGCGGCGATAGAAGGTAAGGTACTGCACCGCGCGCCCATAAGTGCGCAAAAACGCATCCTCAACCTCGTTGATCGGCAGTTGGTCATCGGCGACCCGCAAATCCAGCCAGGATTTCAGGTAATCCACGCAGGTTGCACTGGCGATGCCTTTGTAATCCTTCTGCATCGACCCATAATTGGTCTGCAAATCCTCCACCACATAAATGCCGCCGTCCTTCACGAACGGGAACAGCGTGCGCAGCGTGGTAATCTGGTGCTCCCACATATGCGAGCCGTCTTCGATAATAATATCAAACGGCCCATGCTTCACCGCGACTCGCGTCAGCTCCTCGATATTCGATTGATCCAGCAGCTCAATCACCACGCGGCCCTGCTCGAACTTTTTGGTCGCGGGCATGATATCCGCGCCGATGACCTTCGCGTTCGGGAAATATTCCTCCCACGTCTTCAGCGAGGCGCCGTTCAACACGCCGATTTCCAGAATAGTCAGCGCCTCGTTGCGCAACGGCGCGAAAAACCCCTCATAAAACTCCAGGTAATTATGGTGGAACGATGCCTTGTCGGTCCCGTATTTCAAGCCAATCGCGTCAAGCGTCGCAGTCTGCGGCATTGCCTCTTCCATCCCTTAAACCGTCCGGTCAGGAGCAATGTCTATGGCGGATTTTTATTCCTGTCACGCCGAGATTATACGGCGGCAGGAATGACCAGGCTGGCACGGCACGCCGTCATAATTCCTCAAGGAATCCGGGTCTGGGGCCGGTGGCCCCAGCGGGCGCGGGCAGAGCCTGCCGCTTAACTAAAAACCCCCCTCACTCAATCGCCACTTTCCCCCGCGCAATCGCCGCCACGCCCGTGCGGCTCACCTCAGCCAGCCCTAGCGGCCGCATCAAATCCAGAAACGCATCCAGCTTGTCCGTCGCCCCGGTCAGCTCAAAAATAAAGCTTTCCGTCGATGCATCAATCACCCGCGCGCGAAACGCATCGGCCAACCTCAGCGCCTCCTGCCGTGCATTGCCCGTGCCCACCACTTTAATCAGCGCCAGCTCGCGCGCGAGATGCGGCCCCTCTTTCGACAAATCCGCCACCTTATAAACCGGCACCAACCGGCCCAGCTGCGCCTTGATCTGCTCGATCACCATTTCCGTGCCCGAGGTCACGATGGTAATCCGGCTCTTGCTGCCATCGCGCTCCACCGGTGCCACCGTCAAACTATCAATGTTGTAGCCCCGGCCTGAGAAAAGCCCGATCACCCGCGCCAGCACGCCGGATTCGTTCTCTACCAGCACTGAAATCGTCGCGGACCGCAAATTTGTGTCAGACATTATACCAGCGCCATCCCTGCATCGGTTACACCGGGGTTGCCGCCATTCTTGTGCTCCGGCCCCAGCAACATTTCATTATGCGCGGCCCCGGATGGGATCATCGGGAACACGTTTTCCTTCTCATCCACGCAGATGTCCGCAATCACGGGCTTATCCACCGCCAGCATTTCTGCAATCACCCGGTCGAGGTCTTCCACCTTCTCCGCGCGCAAGCCCACGGCATGGAAACTCTCCGCCAATTTCACGAAATCCGGCAGCGCCTCCGAGTAACTCTCGGAATACCGGTTGCCGTGCAGCAATTCCTGCCACTGGCGCACCATGCCCATGTAATGGTTGTTCAGAATGAAAATCTTCACCGGCAGCCGGTACTGCGCCAGCGTGCCCATTTCCTGAATGTTCATCAAAATGCTGGCCTCACCGGCAATGTCGATCACCAGCGCATCCGGGTGCGCAACCTGCACGCCCATCGCCGCCGGCAGCCCATAGCCCATGGTGCCCAGCCCGCCAGACGTCATCCAATGGTTGGGTTTATCAAACTTGAAGTGCTGCGCTGCCCACATCTGGTGCTGGCCAACTTCAGTCGTAATATACGTCTCGCGCCCGCGGGTGGCTTTGAACAGCTGCTGGATCGCGTATTGCGGCTTGATAATGCTGCCCGGATCGCGATTTTGCGTAAACCGCATCGAATCCTTCGAGCGCCAGAAATCAATCTGCCGCCACCATTTGGCAATCGCCGCCTTGTCCTGCTGCGTCGAATCCTTCTTCCACGCCGCGATCAACGCACGCAGCGTCGCCGCCGCATCGCCGACAATCGCCACATCCACCGCCACGGATTTATTGATGCTGGAGGGATCAATATCCGCATGAATTTTCTTCGACCCCGGCGAGAACGCATTCAACCGCCCGGTCACGCGGTCGTCGAACCGTGCGCCCAGGTTCAGCATCACGTCCGCGCCATGCATCACCATGTTCGCCTCGTAGGTGCCGTGCATGCCCAGCATGCCCAAAAACTGCGGGTCGGAAGCCGGAAACGCGCCAAGGCCCATCAGAGTGGAGGTGCAGGGGAAACCCGTCAGCCGCACGAACTCAATCAGCAGTTTGGAAGCTTCCGGCCCGGCATTAATAATACCGCCGCCGGTATACACAATCGGCCGCTCGCTGCGTTTCAGCAGCGCAATCGCCTCGGCAATGCGCGCCGGGTCCGGTTCGGTCCGGGGCCGGTAGCTGCGGTGCGGCGCCGTGCTCGCCTCGGTATAGGGCGCCGGGTTGATCAAAATATCTTTCGGCAGATCAATCAGCACCGGCCCAGGGCGGCCGGTTTTGGCGACATGAAACGCCTCATGCACCACGCGGGCGAGGTCCACCGAGCGCTTCACCAGGTAATTATGCTTGGTCGCTTGGCGGGTAATGCCGGTGGTGTCAGCCTCCTGGAAGGCGTCGTTGCCGATCAGGTGCGTCGGCACCTGCCCGGTCAGGCACACCAGGGGAATGCTATCCATCAGCGCATCCACCAGCCCGGTCACCGCATTGGTGGCACCGGGGCCGGAGGTAACCAGCACCACGCCGACCTTGCCGGTGGAGCGCGCATAGCCCTCGGCCGCATGCACGGCGGCCTGCTCGTGGCGCACCAGAATATGGCGGATCGCGTTCTGCTGGAAAATGGCGTCGTAAATCGGCAGCACCGCGCCGCCGGGATAGCCGAAAATAACGTCCACCCCTTGCGCCTTCAGCGCCCGGAGCAGCGCTTCCGCGCCTGAGGCCATCATCTCGGTCGTGGTGATCGTGCCGTCCATAACTATACCTGCCGCCTACTATTACCTGGAGGCGCACCGCTACAGCTTCAACCCCGGTGGGTCAACCAGGAGTATTTATAAAATTAACCAAACTACCTATAAAACTTTCCAAAAGTTGCGCAAAACCGACGATTCTTGATTGTATTATTTGCATATCAGGGCTGTCGACGAGCTTCTGGTGCCTGAACCAGGTCATCTGCCGCTTGGTATACTGGTGCGTTGCCAGCACCGCCCGCGCGGTGGCCTCCGCCAGGGTTATCTCGCCCCGCAGGTAGGTCCCCAACTCCGGCACCCCATGCGCGCGCATCAGCGGCAGACTGGCATCCAGCCCCAACGCCAGGAAATCCCTCACTTCTTCCACCGCGCCGGCCGCCAGCATCTGTTCAAACCGCGCGGCAATTGCTTCGCGCAGCACCTCGCGCGGCGGGTCCAGCAAAATCATCCGCACCCGCCAGCCCTCCAACCGGTGCGTCGTCTGCCGCTGCCATGCGGCCAGCCCCTTGCCGGTGCCGATCAGCACCTCATAGGCCCGCGCCACCCGCTGAGAATCCCCCGGTTTCAGCTTGGCCGCTGTCTCCATATCCAGCAGCGCATGCGCCCCCGGCGCGCCGATCTCCGCCAGCAACCGCCGCGCCTCGGTGCGGGCTTCCACACCAGGGTCCGGCACTTCGGCGATGCCGTTTATCAGCGCCGAAAAATACATGCCCGTGCCGCCGCACAGAATCGGCAGCGCGCAGGCGTTCATCTCCGCCAGCGCCGCGCCCCGCCACCAGGCCGCATTGGCGGGTTCCGCCGCCGCCCGCACGCCGTACAGCCGGTGCGGCGCCAGCGCCTCATCCTCCGGCGAGGGCCGCGCCGTAATCAGCCGCAGTTCGCGGTAACACTGCATGGCATCGGCGTTGATAATGGTCCCACCCAGCCGACGCGCCAGCGCCAACGCCAGCGCCGACTTCCCGCTCGCCGTCGGTCCGGCGACCAGCAATGCCGTCCGCTCGCTTGCCCACCTACCGTTCTCTGTCCTACCAGTCTCGTCCATGTCCTATATCGTCATTTTGGTAGCCAACCGGCAAGCCGGTCCCCTTACTCAAGCCCAGGCCGAGCGCGCGCGCGACTTTTGCGCCGGCCAGCACCTCAACTGGCTCAGCCCGGCGCAGTCGGCGGAGTTCATCGTCAAGAACCAGCCGGATATCGCCCAGCTACAGATGGTGCTGGAGCACAAGGCGCTGGACGTTTTCGTCACCAAATTCCGCGGCCGGCGCAAGGCGGTGCTGGTGGCTGACATGGATAGCACCATCGTCACCGCGGAAACCCTGGACGAACTCGCCGCCTATGCCGGCCTGAAAGAGCAGATCGCCGCCATTACCAAGCGCTCGATGAACGGCGAGATCGACTTTGCCACCGCTCTGCGCGAGCGCGTCGGCATGCTCAAAGGTCTGGACATTTCCGCTCTGGAGCGCACCTGGAGCGCCATCGAGTTCTCCCCAGGTGCTCGCACGCTCGTCGCCACCATGCGCAGCTTTGGCGCCACCACGGCGCTGGTCTCCGGCGGCTTCACCTTCTTCACCGCCCGGGTGGCCGCCGAACTGGGGTTTGACATCCAACGCGCCAACACGCTGCTGGACAACGGCTCGACCCTGACCGGCGAGGTTGAGGAGCCGATCCTCGACCGCGACGCCAAGCTCGCCACGCTGCAGGAGTTGGCGGAAAAGCGCGGGGTAAAGCTGGCCGCCACCATCGCGGTGGGCGACGGCGCCAACGACCTTTCCATGCTGCAGGCCGCCGGGCTGGGTGTGGCGTATTACGCCAAGCCGGTGGTGGCCGCCCAGGTGGGCAACCGGATTGAACACACGGATTTGACATCGTTGTTGTTTGCGCAAGGATACCCGGTAAGCGCATTCAAGGGAGACAGCGAATGAAAACACGGGCAGCGGTGGCACGGGCGGCGGGGCAGCCGCTTTCACTGGAAATCGTGGATATCGAGGGACCGAAATACGGCGAGGTGATGGTGGAGGTGAAAGCCACCGGCATTTGCCATACTGATGACTACACCCTCTCCGGCGCGGACCCGGAAGGCATTTTCCCCGCCATCCTGGGGCATGAAGGTGCGGGTATTGTGGTCGAGGTCGGCCCTGGCGTAACCAGTTTGAAAAAGGGCGATCACGTCATTCCGCTCTACACGCCAGAGTGCCGCAACTGTAAGTCCTGCTTATCCCGCAAGACCAACCTATGCACCGCCATCCGCACCACGCAGGGCAAGGGCGTGATGCCCGACGGCACTTCGCGCTTTTCCTGCGACGGTGCGCCGGTAATGCACTACATGGGCTGCTCCACCTTCGCCAATTTCACGGTATTGCCGGAAATCGCCTTGGCGAAAGTGCGGGAAGACGCGCCGTTCGAGAAAATCTGCTACATCGGCTGCGGTGTCACCACCGGCATCGGTGCGGTGTTCAACACGGCGAAGGTGCAGCCGGGTGATAACGTGGTGGTGTTTGGCCTGGGTGGCATCGGCCTGAATGTGATTCAGGGCGCGCGCATTGCCGGTGCCGACAAAATCATCGGCGTGGACCTGAACAACGGCCGCAAGCCGATGGCCGAGAAATTCGGCATGACGCACTTCGTGAATCCCGCTGAAATCGGCGAGGATCTGGTGCCGTATCTGGTGAATTTAACCGATGGCGGCGCGGATTATTCGTTCGAGTGCATCGGCAATGTGAAAGTCATGCGCCAAGCACTGGAATGCTGCCATCGCGGCTGGGGCACCTCGATCATTATCGGCGTCGCCGGCGCGGGGCAGGAGATTTCCACGCGGCCGTTCCAGCTTGTTACTGGCCGCACCTGGAAAGGCAGCGCATTCGGCGGCGCGCGCGGGCGAACCGATGTGCCAAAAATCGTCGACTGGTACATGGACGGCAAAATCAACATCGATGATCTTATCACCCATGTGCTGCCGTTCGAGAAAATCAACGAAGGCTTTGAGTTGATGCGCCGGGGCGAGAGTATCCGTAGCGTGGTGACGTACTAAGGCACCGCCTCACAAGTGTTTCACGTGAAACACTTGTGAGAAAAACAACATAACAGTCTGTTAGTACGGCTTAATTTTTTGCTTGCACCCCAATTTGTGCGGGTTCGTGTCGAAAAAACAACGAACGCGCTGGTTGGGGGGCTAAGAGCCAGTCCAGGCCGGGGCATCGCTGGCGGGGAAGGATTCTTTGCCCGCTTCCTCGACTTCATCAACGGCGGTAGCCGGGGCCGGCAAGCTCAGGGGTTTACGCAACAGTAAAAGATGCTTAACGCCGCTGGTGTCGATCGCTTCCAGGCTGCTTAGTTCGCCATGGGATTCATCGGCATAGATGGTCTCCGGCCGATGAATGATGTGCTCGAACCCATCCAGCGAGATAACCAGAATATCGTCTTTGTGGTCGTAGGTCACGCCAAAAATACGCAGCCACTCCGCCGAAACCTGGTTGCCAAGATTAAGGGACGAAACCCTGATCTCGGCCAGTTCAAGCGGTATATTCTTTGAAACCCGGTCGAAATACCGGCCCCAATTCGCTTTCTCCAGCTTTTTTACGGCCATTTCTTGCGTCCTTTTTGCTGTGTTGATGCAGCAGGACATAATGTGCGGTTGGCGGTTTACTAGAGAGTGGAAAATGAACTCAGCGCAATGAAAGCGAAGGGTAGCTGGGTTAACGCGCTAGCCTAAGCGGCAGGCGCGTACGGTGCCGGCCTGGGTAAGGCTGGCTCCATCGCTGGCGTGGCAATGCCCGCCCGTGCCGCAATCCGGCGCTGGATGGCGAGCAGTTGGAAGCCGCTGTCGAGGCGGGGCAGGCACATTTGCGCTGGCGCGCGGCTGTCCGGGTAGAGCCGCGCATATTCAGCCGCGTTGTGGAACTGTGCGCGGAAAACTTCACCCATGAACGTTTCCGCCGGGCAGTTTTCCGCGAAGATGATTTCGTGGCTTTCCAGTTCAATATGGAAATAAGTAATCGTCTCCACGTACGGCACCTGAATAATGGACACACCGTTCACCAGGCGCTGGGCATGCACCAGAACGCCGTCGATGCAGATGGCATGACCTGGCGAAACGTACAGGTCACGCACCGGTACTCCCGTTTCCAGCGCGCCGGCTTTAATGCGGATTGGCAGCACTTTCGCATGGTTGGCGAAGGGGGCCGCGTAGCTGCGCGTGCCGATCCATTTAATTCGCCGGAAGCCTGCGTGCAGGGTTAGCACGGCATCGCAGATTTTAAGATCTTCCACGGCGACATAGCCGTTCGCGGTGGCAATGCGTGTACCCGCGGCGTAGCAGGGGGCGCCGGTGATCGCGTTTGTTAAAAGTGCCGCGAGCTTCGAGCCAATGTCGGCATAGAGTGTCGCGTCCGGGTGCAGGGCATCGGTCATCAGCCCCGCCGCCTGCAGTGCCGCGTAATTATCGCCGTAGGTGGCTGAGAGGTCGATAATCGGCAGATTATCGGTAAGCGCCAAGGCTTCCAGCCCCGTGC
The DNA here is from genome assembly GCA_003164135.1 of Acetobacteraceae bacterium. Taxonomy (GTDB): domain Bacteria; phylum Pseudomonadota; class Alphaproteobacteria; order Acetobacterales; family Acetobacteraceae; genus Acidocella. Next base: position 9,728 of record PLSD01000102.1, on the reverse strand, counting down.
GCAAAGCCGGAAGCATCGTCGCGTAGTTGGGATTCGAGAAGGGGGCCGGGAGGAACAGAATGACATCGGAACCGCCAGCGCGCAGTGTCGCGACGATCTGCGCGATATTCGCCACGGTAGTTGCTGTCGGCACCGGCACGCCGCCGGTCTGCGCGCCAATGATATCGCAGATACCGACGTCGACCAGCGTGAGGGTCGGATTAAGAGCGACAACGCCGGCCGTGGGGCCATAGCCGGACGCCGAGCCTGTAAGAGTGGCGCCCTGATAGATGCTGGTATCAAGGGCCGCTGACGCATACCCATCGATGCCGGCATTGAAAACCTGGATTGCGGGATGCGTGGAACTCGAGAAGGACGCAGCCTGAATGTAGGTGGGGTTGGCATCATTGGCCACGACGGTAAGGTTTGAATAATCGGCGGCCGGTACTTTCACCGTCTGGGTCAATGTCTCGCCGGTATTGCCAAATTGTAGTGTTGCCAGGACGGGCCCGCCGTTGGACGAGATGCTGACCGAGCCGTTACCGCGGTCGATATAGCTGATGGTAACGGTGTCATAGTTGGCGGGTGTGCTGAGCGTGAAGCTGAAGCCTGCGCCAGCCACCTTTGTTTGGACCGGGGCACCGCCGGCGCCGATCAATCCAGAGAGTTTTGCACCGCCGATCAGGGAAAAGCGGTTGTCCAGTTGGTCACCTTCCCCGACGAAATTATCATATTGGGCGGGGACGCCGCTTTGGGTAAGCGCCTGGGAGAGTTCCGCCAGATAGGAAAGCTGGGAGTTACCGGTTATTGCGCTGCCGTCGCCTCTGACTGTCGAATTGCCGATGGCGGCAATGCTGGCGTTGCCGCCGGTGGTTACGGTGTTAATGAAATTGGTGAGCTGTGTCGCGGGGTTCCAGTTGTAGAGAACCAGGGGACTGTCGCCGATGGTGCCAGCAGGACTGACCGGGACAAAAGTGCCGACGATGGGCGTTGCGGAGGTGAGATCGATTACTTTCTGCGTTGTTCCCGTGCCGGTCGAGACAATCGCCGTAAGTTCGTCTTGGACCGTGCCACTCAACTCAATCTCCTGTGTCCAAGTAATTCGACCGATGGCAGGGTTTCGTCAAGGAAGCGCCTGGCAGGTAGTGGGGTGCAGGGTGGTATACCTGCACCCTAAATCTTTACTGTAAATTTTTACTGCCCGTAGCGGCCCAGTGTCGTGCGCAGCGGGTTGGCGCCGGGGTTGGAGCCTTGGCCGTCTACAACGATCTGCCGCGCGTCAAGCTGCGAGCCGTAATAGGCTTGTTCGACACCGGCGTCGTTGGAGATGACCGATCCGGAGAGCGAAATGCCGCCGTAGAGGCCTTGGGCTTTGGAGAAGGTGAGGATGTCGGCGTTGATGGCGGTGGACATGGCGCCGTTGACGCCCGCACCCAGGGTGGCGACGGCGAGGCCGGCGTCGGCGCCGAATTTGAACTGGCTGTTGAGCATGGCATTCAGCCCGCCGTCGGTCATGATGAGCATCATCACCTCAGCGTTCTGCACGCCGATTTGCAGGCCAAAGCTGCCGCTGCCCATGTTGTAGAAGGCCGGGTAGGACCAGTTGCCGTCAGCCGTGCGCGAGGACATGACGCAGCCGCCGCCCTCGCCGCCGATGAAGAAGCCGGCGCGGAAGATGTTTGGGCAGATCACCACGGCTTTGGCCTTGCGCAGATAGATCTGCGCCTGGGTACCCTCGGTGCCGCTCATCATGTCCTCCAGCGAGAGGGTGGCGCTGTCGACCAGATGCTGCGGCGATCCAGCCAGCGCCGCGGCGGGGGCGGCGAGTGTGGCCGTGGCGATGGCCAGGCTGAGGAAGAGGGATTTCATGCGGAGGCTCCTTGGGTTTGTTTCGGATGGGAACGGCGCGCTTCATTTGAAGGCGGCGCCGGAGTTGCGCAAGCCGTGGTGGACAGATGTTCATTAACCGACAAGATTCGCCAGCCGTGGCGGTTATGTTCCAGCCGGGTGAGGGAAATGTTATCCACCGCCAGGCAGAGCGCCTGGTGCGGGGTGAGGCCGAGCGCGTAGGCGCACATGGCGCGGATGGCGCCGCCGTGGGAGACGATGATGGTGTCGCGCGTGGGTTCGGCCAACAGGCGCTCCAGCCCGGCGCCGGTGCGGGTGATCATGTCCGCGAAACTTTCACCCTCCGGCGGGGTTTCGTGCGCGTGGATCGGCCAGAACGGGTGGCGCTCGGCGGTGGAACGGGCATCGAAGCTGGAGATCGGCTGGCCCTGGAAGGTGCCGAAATTCTGCTCGACGAAGGCGGGGTCGATGAGCGGCGTCTGGTCCGGGTAGCCGGCGCGGATGAGGGCGGCCGCGGTAACCTGGGTGCGGGTGAGCGGGGTGCAGATGAGCCGCGCGGGCCGCGGCAGGCGCGCGGCCAGAGCGGCATAGCGCGGGGCGTCGGCGGCCATGGTGTCGTCGCAGATCGGCACATCATTGGCGCCGTAGAGATGCTTCATGGAGCCGGGGTGGACGAGCGCGTGACGGATGAGCCAGAAACGTTGCAGCAAAATTATTCCCCGATTGAGATGAGCGCGCCACGGATGCGGGCGCGGCGGAATTCGGCGCTGAAAACCACGATGGCCAGCAGCATCCAGGCAAGGTTGAGGGCGCAGGCCTGGGCGAGGTCCGGCCAGTCTGACGCGTGTTGGAAAAGTGCCGCGCGCATGCCGGCGAAGACATGGGCGGCGGGCATGGCCAGGGCGACGGGTTGCAGCCAGAAGGGCAGGGCGCTGACCGGGTAGTACACGCAGGCGACCGGGGTGATGCCGAAGGCGATGGTCCAGGCCAAAGCTTCCGCTCCGGCACCGTAACGGAACAGCAGCGAGACGATTCCCAATGCGATCCACCAGCCCATGAACAACAGGTTAACAAAAAATAACAAAAGTACCGGCCCCAGCAGCAGAATATTATAATGATAGAGTAGGTACGCGATAATTGTGGCAGGAAACAGGCCGGCGAGCGTACGGAGCAGTGAAACCGAGACCAAAGCCGCCAGTAGTTCCGCCGGGCGCAGCGGGCTGACGAAAATATGGCCCAGATTGCGCGACCAGATTTCCTCCAGGAAGGCGAGCGTGACGCCAAGCTGGCCGCGCAGGGTGATCTCCCACAGCAGCACCCCGGCGATGAGCGCGCCGCCGGTCTGCACGCCGGGGCTGCCGCGCAAATGCGCGATGTAGCTGGCGGTAAAGCCCCAGATGAGCAGGTTGAGGGTGGGCCAGTAGGCGATTTCCACCAGGCGCGGCCAGGAGCGGCGGTAGACGACGAGGTGGCGGTAGATCATCGCCCAGATGCGGCGCAGGCTGCTCATGCTTCTTCCCTCCGGGCGATGTCGAGAAAGACCTGTTCCAGGGTTTCGCGGCCGTAGCGGGCGATGAGTTCGTCGGGCGGGCCGCGGTCAACGATTTTGCCGGCTTTCAGCATCAGCACCGTGTCGCACAGGCGCTCGACCTCGGCCATGTTGTGCGAGGCGAGCAGGATGGCGGCGTTGTGTTCGCGCCGGTAGGTCTCCAGCGTGGTGCGCACATAGTCGCCGGTGTCGGGGTCCAGGCTGGCGGTGGGTTCGTCGAGCAGCAACAGGTCCGGCTTGTTGATGAGGGATTTTGCCAGTGCGACGCGGGTTTTCTGGCCGGCGGAGATCTCGCCGGCGGGGCGCGCGAGAAGTGCGCCGAGGTGGAACTGCTCGGCCAGTTCCCCGATGCGGCGGGACAGGTGCGGCACGTTATACAGATGGCCGTAGACGCGCAGGTTTTCCGCCACCGAGAGCCGGGCGGGGAGCGCGATGTAGGGCGAGGAGAAATTCATGCGGGCCAGGGCGGCGAAGCGGTCTCGGGCGATGTCGTGGCCCAGCACCGTGATCTGGCCGGAGGTGGGGACCAGCAGGCCGAGCAGCATGGAGATGGTGGTGGTCTTGCCGGCTCCGTTGCCGCCGAGCAGGCCGAGCACGCCGCCTTGGGGCAGGGTGAAGGAGATATCGTCCACCGCCAGGGTGTGCGGGTAGTGCTTGACCAGGTTGGTTACGGTGATGGCGTCCATGGGGTTTTGGATAGGCGGACTGGTTGGAGTATGTCCAGGCGATGGACCCTTTGGCACTATATATTCACTGGCCGTTTTGCCTGAGCAAATGCCCGTATTGCGATTTTAATTCCCACGTGCGGGAGCGCATCCCGCAGGCGCGGATGGTGGCGGCGTTGCGGCGGGAGTTGGCGTTTGAGGCGGAACGGGTGGGCAAGCGGCGGCTGACGTCGATTTTCTTTGGCGGGGGCACGCCGAGCCTGTTGGACCCGGAGAATGTGGCGGCGTTGATCGGGGATGCGTCGGCGCTGTTTGAACCGGCGGCGGACATTGAGATTACGCTGGAGGCGAACCCGACGAGCATCGAGGCGGGGCGGTTTGCCGGGTACCGGGATGCGGGGGTGAACCGGGTGTCCATCGGGGTGCAGAGTTTTGACCCCGAGGCGTTGAAATTTTTGGGGCGGGAGCATTCGGCGGGGCAGGCGGTTGATGCCATTGAGCTGGCGCGGAGGATTTTTCCGCGGCTGTCGTTTGATCTGATTTTCGCGCGGCCAGGGCAGAGTGAGGCGGCGTGGCGGGAGGAAGTGCGGTTCGCGCTGGGGTTGGCGGCGGAGCATCTGTCGCTTTACCAGCTGACCATTGAGGAAGGGACGAAGTTCCATACCTTGTACGCACGAGGCGCGTTTGAGATGCCGGACGAGGATCTGGCGGCGGCACTGTATGACGCGACGGCTGAGGAGGCGGGGCGGTTTGGGCTGCTGCCGTATGAGATTTCCAACTACGCCAAGCCGGGCGGCGAGAGCCGGCATAATCTGAGCTACTGGCGCTATGAGGATTACGCCGGGATTGGCCCTGGGGCGCATGGCAGGCTGACGCTGGGCGGAGGGCTGGTGGCGGGCTCCAAGCATCGCGGGCCGGAGGCGTGGGCTGATTTGGTGGAGGCGGGCGGCAACGGGACGACGCGCGAGGAGGTGGTGGGCACCCTGGACCGTGCCCGCGAGGCGCTGTTGATGGGGCTGCGGCTGGCCGAAGGGATTGCATTTGAGCGATTTGCGGCGCGGACCGGGACGGCGCTGCTGGATGCGGTGGAGCCGGTTATCCTGCAAGCGGCGATTGAGGAGGGGTATCTGGTGCTGACGGCTACGCATCTGGCAGCCACGGCGGAGGGCCGGAAGCGGCTGGATGCGTTGCTGCCTGCCCTTGCAAAATAGCGGGGATCGAAAGAGTAAGGCGTGGATGCCCGCTTTCGCGGGTATGACGAGGTGTTGTTGACGGGATTGCACATGAAATACGTATCCACACGGGGCCAGGGAGCAAAAAAGGATTTTGCCGGGGTGCTGCTGGCGGGGCTGGCTTCGGACGGCGGGCTGTATATGCCGGAGAGCTGGCCGCAGTTTTCTGCTGCTGAGCTGCGGGCGCTGCGCGGGCTGCCGTATGCGGAGCTGGCGGCGCGGGTGATCGCGCCGTTTGTGGGCGAGGCGATTGCTTTTGGCGACCTGCAGGCGATGTGCCGCCGCGCTTATGCCGGGTTCGCGCACCCCGCCGTGGTGCCGCTGGTGCAGTTGGATAGCGGCGTTTTTGCGCTGGAACTGTTCCATGGGCCGACGCTGGCGTTCAAGGATCTGGCGCTGCAACTGGCCGGGCATTTGTTCGAGCATGTGCTGGCGGCGCGGGGTGAGCGGGTTTGCATTGTGGGGGCGACCTCGGGCGACACCGGCTCGGCGGCAATCGAGGCGATGGCCGGGCGGAGCCGGGTGGATATCACCATTTTGCACCCGGAGGGCAAAACCAGCGAGGTGCAGCGCCGGCAGATGACCACGGTGCAGGCGAGCAACGTGCTGAACATCGCGCTGGAGGGCAATTTTGATGATTGCCAGGATATGGTGAAGGCGATGTTCGCTGATGTGCCGTTCCGCAATGAGATCAGCCTGTCGGCGGTGAATTCGATCAATTTTGCGCGGATTGCGGCGCAGATACCGTATTATTTTGCCGCCGCTTTGGCGCTGGGCGCGCCGGACCGCGAGGTGGCGGTGGCGGTGCCGACGGGGAATTTCGGCAACGTGCTGGCGGCCTGGGCGGCCAAGCAGATGGGCGTGCCGATTGGCAAGTTTATTGTGGCGAGCAACCGGAATGACATTCTGCACCGCTTTTTGGCGTCGAATGACATGAGTTTGAAGCCGGTGGAGGAAAGTCTGTCGCCCTCCATGGACATTGGCGTGAGCTCGAACTTTGAGCGGCTGTTGTTTGAGTTTTTGGGCCGGGATGCGGCATTGACCGCCCAGACCATGGCGGATTTCCGCGTTACGGGCAAAATGGCGGTGGCTGAGGACGTATGGCGCGCGGTTCGGCGCGAGTTCGTTGGGTTTCATCTGGACGATGCCGGGACGCTGGCGGAAATCGCACGGACTTACCGGGAGGCGGAATATCTGGCCGACCCGCATACGGCCATTGGGCTGGCGGCGGCGCGGGAATGCGCGCCGGTGGGGCTGCCGGTGATTGTGGCGGCGACGGCGCATCCGGCAAAATTCCCGGATGCGATCGAGCGCGCGGTGGGATTCCGCCCGGCCTTACCGCCGCATCTATCCACCCTATATGAGAGGGAAGAGCGTTATGTGACGGCCCCGAACGATTTTGAGCAGGTTAAAGGGCTGGTACGGAATTTTGCGAACAGGAATATTTGATGACTGAACAGGTTATGATCACCACGCTGCCGTCCGGCCTTACGGTGCTGACGGAGCGGATGGAGCGGGTGGAGACGGTGTCCTTCGGCGCGTATATCGGGGCGGGGACGCGCCATGAGACGGCTGCGGAAAACGGGGTTGCGCATTTCTTGGAGCATATGGCGTTCAAGGGTACGGCGAGCCGTTCGGCCATTGATATTGCCGAGGCGATTGAGAATGTGGGCGGGCATATCAATGCCTACACCTCGCGCGAGCAGACGGCTTATTACGTGAAGCTGCTGAAGGAAGACCTTGGGCTTGGGGTTGATATCATTGGTGATATTCTGTGCCATTCGAGCTTTGAGCCGGAAGAGCTGGAGCGCGAGCGCGGGGTGATTTTGCAGGAAATCGGGCAGGCGAATGACACGCCCGATGACATTGTGTTCGACCATTTCCAGTCCGCCGCGTATCCGTCGCAGCCGATGGGGCGGCCGGTGTTGGGCACTGAAGCGATTATCCGCGGCATGAAGCGCGAGGCGCTGCCGGGGTTCATGTCGGCGCATTATACGCCGGAGAATATGGTGATCGCCGCTTGCGGGAATCTGGAGCATGAGCGGCTGGTGGATTTGGTGGGCAAGCATTTTGCCGATTTGCCGAAGGCCGAGCGGCATGAGCCGATGGAGGCGGATTACATGGGCGGCGAGTACCGCGAGTCGCGGGAGTTGGACCAGGCGCATATCGTGCTGGGGTTTGACGCGCCGGCGTACGGCGAGCCGGATTACTATCCGGCGATGCTGCTCTCCACGTTGCTGGGCGGGGGCATGTCCTCGCGGTTGTTCCAGGAAATCCGCGAGAAGCGGGGGCTGGTGTATTCGATTTACAGCTTTACGGCGCCGGCCAAGGATGGCGGGTTGTTTGGGATTTATGCGGGGACGGGTGAGTCAGAGGCCGCCGAACTGATGCCGGTGACGCTGGAGGAGCTGGGCAAGGTGCAGCTTTCCGTGACGGCGGCGGAGTTGAATCGGGCGCGGGCGCAGTTGAAGGCTGGGTTGCTGATGAGCCTGGAATCCACCGGCAGCCGGTGTGAGCAGTTGGCGCGGCAGTGGCAGATTTTTGGCCGCGTGATCCCGGCCGCCGAGACGGTGGCGAAGATCGAGGCGGTGACGGAAGCTGATGTGCGCGCGGCGGCGGCGAAGATTTTCCGCTCGCGGCCGACGCTGGCGACCATTGGGCCGATTGGGCAGGTGCCAAAATTGTCCGCCATTATTGATAGTTTGGCGGCGTGAAGGACTTGCTGGGCCAGGCGCAGGAGTTTTTGCGCGCCGCGAAGGCCGCTGGGGCGGACGTTGCCGAGGTGGGTTTGAGCGTTGGTACCTCGATTGGGGTGCAGCGGCGGTTGGGGAAGATTGAGGAGACTGAGCGCGCGGAGTCCCGGGAGTTGGGGCTGCGGGTGTTTGTTGGCAAATGCAGCGCCTCGATTTCCGCCAGTTCGATTGATCCGGGGGCGTTTGCGCGCTTGGCGGAGCAGGCTGTGGCGATGGCGCGCGTGGTGCCGGAAGACCCGTATGCGGAAATTCCCGAGGCCCCGCTGCCGATGGATGCGGCTTTGCTGGATTTGGATGATCCGGTGGAGCCCAGCATGGAAGTGTTGATCGGCCGTGCTGCTGCCGCTGAAGAAGCGGCGCTGGCGGTGCCGGGGATTACGAATTCCGAGGGTGCTTCGGCCAGTTGGTCGCGCAGTTTCTCGCTGCGGGTGACGAGCCTGGGCTTTGCGGGGATGTATTGGCGCTCCTACCATGGGGTTTCGGCCACCGCGATTGCGGGGACGGGCACGGGGATGCAGCGCGATTATGATTCGTCCTCGGCCGGGCATGGCGAGGATTTGGAGGACCCGGCGGTGCTGGGGCGCAGGGCGGCAGAGCAGGCGCTGGCGCGGCTCAACCCGGTGCGGCCCAAAACGGGAAAATTGCCGATATTGTTTCATCCGCGTGTGGCGGGGAGTTTTCTGGGGCATTTGTCGGGCGCGATCAATGGCGCATCGATTGCGCGGAAAACGTCGTTTTTGAAGGATGCGCTGGGGCAGGCGGTGTTTGCGCCAGGGATATGTATTATCGATGACCCGCTGCGGGTGCGTGGGCGCCGTTCGCGGCCGTTCGACCGCGAGGGGCAGCCGGGCGTGCGGCGGGCGTTTATTGATGACGGCGTGCTGACGAGCTGGATTCTGGATACGCGCAGTGCGAACCAACTGGGGTTGAAGACCACGGGGAATTCGGGCGGAACCAGCAATTTTTACCTGGAAGCCGGGAGCATGACGCCGCACGAGTTGATGGCGGATATTGCCGAGGGGCTGTTTGTGACCGAGCTGATCGGCATGGGCGTGAACGGCATTACCGGCGATTACTCGCGCGGGGCGGCTGGGTTCATGATCCGTAATGGCGTGCTGGCCGAGCCGGTGGCGGAGTTCACCATTGCCGGGAATTTGCGCGATATGTTTGCGGTGCTGCGGCCGGCGAACGATCTGGAATTCAAGCGCGGGACGGATGCGCCGACGGTGCGGATTGATGGGATGACGCTGGCCGGAGCTTGATGGCTCTGGGTTAGGGAAGTCCAGGGGGCTCTGCCCAAAGGACCGCCGATCAGCTAACAGGCGCGCCTTCGGCGCGATGCCGTCGGCCGGTGACGGGGTCCTTCACACTCTGCTGAGGGTTCCAGACCAACCGACCTGTGTAGATGGGGTTGCGCGGCACGCCATCGCCGCGGTCCGCGTGGCCACGGCTCGAGGCGTCGTACCAGATGCCGCCAGCCGGGCCAGGGATGCCCTCGGCATTGAGGGTCTTGGCGATACGCATCGGGCTGGCGCCGCCGGCATACTCGCGAAAGATACGCCGCACGATGGCGGCTTCCGCCGGATCGATCTCGCGCAGGCCGCGTAATAGGGATAAATACTTTCATGGAATTGGGCATGCTATAAGGGTTCAAAACCGCGTATTGATCGTCACAGAGTTATACCAGCAGCCCTAAAGATTG
>PLSD01000077.1 GCA_003164135.1 Acetobacteraceae bacterium | reverse complement strand
TCAATCTTTAGGGCGGCTGGTATTACTTCCCCTACCCCACGTCAGATCGCTTCGATGGCTTTGACGACTTCGTATTGGGTTTGTGCGTCTTGCAGTTCGAGGTTGCATTGGATGTTGTCGACGAAGTCGCCAAAGCGTTGTTTGATTTTCGGCGCGATATCTTTGGGTTCGCCCATGACTGTGAAGGTATCGAGCATTTCGTCGGTAACCGGCGCGCCGAGTTCATCCCAGCGGCCTTCCTTCGTCATTTTTTTCACTTCATGGTGGAGCTCGCCCCAGCCGTGCAGTTCCAGTTGCACCTGGTAGGCCGGCGTGGAAGCGTAGAAGCCGATGCGGTGGCGGTGCCAGGCGACGTTCTTTTTGTATTCTTCCTCGTTGGAGCCGGTGGCGATGAAGATCGGGTAGACAAACTCGAAGCTGGAGCGCGGCTTGCCTTTTTCTTTCAGAATTTGTTCGATCGGCGCCAGGTTGATTTCCCGCAGCGACTTTTCCGAGACGAAGGAGTGGGTGATGATACCGTCCGCCGCTTCCGCCGCGAGTTTGTTCATGCCGGGGCCGACCGCGCCGAGGTGCACCTTGGGCCGCCCGTAACCTTCGATGTAGGGGATGAATTCCGGCGAGATCAGCGTATGTTTGTAGGTTTCACCTTGAAAATTCAGCGGTCCGCCGCTCTCGAACGCATCCCAGATGGCGTGCAGGGCGGCGATATATTCGCGCATCTGCGACACGGGTTTATCCGTCCACGGCATGCCGAAGCGGCGTACGATATGCGGCCGTATCTGCGAGGCAATGCCGAGGGTGAAATTGCCCTGGCAATATTGGTTGAGCGAGTAGGACTCCATCGCCATGACCATCGGCGTTTTGGAGAACGCCACGGCGATGGAGGTGGAGAGCGCCACATCTCGGTTTTGCGTTGCGCACATCAGGGGAGCAAAAAAGGGGTTCGATTTGTTTTCAAAACCAAAAAACCCTTTGTAGCCCAGGGCGACCTTCTGGTTAAAATCGGGAATCACTTCCTTCAGGTTGTTTTTCAGCCGTTGTGTAACCTTCACCTTCGTCCTCCTGGAATATTATCGTTTGGGCGCAGCGTAGCTTCATTCCAGGAGCTTGAGAAGCGTGATTTTCTATTTCCTTTGACAAAACCAGCAAACTCCGTCAGCGGGCCTGCCCTATTCCGGCAGCTCCAGCAGTTTGTTGCAAACCCGCATCATGCCATTGCGCAAATGCCCAAGCGAGGCTGCGAAGCGGATGTCCTTGAAGTTGCCTCCGTTCAACCCCGCCATGGCCTGGAAGCCCATGACGGCGAGCCGCAGCTGGCGACCGCAACGCCCGCCTCGCCCGGCAGCGTGGCGAGGTAGTTTTTATCGATACCGTCCACCGGGGCATCGCTCACCGGCACGGTGGCCTGCTCCGCCACGGCAGCCTGGTAGCCCTGCCAGTACCGCAAATCCGCCGCCACGTCTGGCGCGGCATCGCACGCCCGCGCCAGTTCGGGCAGTGCCTCCTGCTGCACCAGCATATCGTCCAGCAGACTCACCACCGGGCCAAGCACCGCCGCCTGTTCATGCGTACCGAGTTTTGCCCGCACATCACGGCAAGTGTCGCGCAGCAGACGCACGTTGTTGGCAAGCGCGCTCATGCCGGCAACGCCGCGCTGGCGCCGATTTCCACCAGCGCCACACCGGTTTGCGCCGTGCCGTCCAGCGTCACGGGGCAAAAATTCTCGACAATGCGGTAGGCCGGGCGGCCGGGGGCAGCCTCCGACACCAGCGGCACCGCGCCATGCCGCCCGCTAACGCTGGAGCGCAGCACGAAGCGCTGGCCGTACACATCCGTCACATCATGCACCACGGATTCGGGCATGCCGTCCGGGCCGTTGCCCGCAAAACTCACCTCAATGCGCCGCAGCGCCCGCAGGCCGTCGACGTCGGTCACATAGCCCTCTTTCGCAATAATGCCGGGGCGGGCCTGCGAAGCCAGCACCTTGATGCCGAACGCGCGATCCGGGAAGACGAAGCCGCACCATACATGTTTGGCTACGCCGGCATCGCTGCGCATCACCCAGCTGTGGTCGCGGTAGCCGGCGCCGTTGATGTTGATGGTCTCGCCTGCGAGTTTCACAAAGCCCGAAGTGCGCAGCGCCTGCTGCTGGTGGTTATAAGGCAGGTTGTACCCGAGCGTGCTCACCTCGCGGAAGGACACGTTTTCCGGCACCGCCGTGGCGCAGGCGGAAAAGTCAAAAGTGGGGAAATGCGCGTGGAAATGCAGCTCAGCCTCCACCGCCTCGGTTTGCAGCCGCACCTCGAAATGCTGATGCGCTTTTACGAAGCGCAGGGTGAGTTTGCCGTCGGAGAGTTGGCGCGCCATCTCGAAATCAACCGGCAGCGGGGTTTCACTGTGGTACTCGTAAGGTTTGCCGCGAATGGTGAGGTTGCAGGTGAAGCGTGAGCGGTTGAAGCCAGGTTCGTTATTGAAATGCAGGATGCCAAACTCATAATCGAGGGCTTAACTACATCAACACAATAGCCCCTCAAACCCTTCTCACCGTCCCCCCATACCCCGCCACCGCATCATCCGCCGTCAGCAGTAAAATCCCCTCGCAAATTGATTGCGCCACCAGAATCCGGTCGAACGGCTCTTTATGGATCGGCGGCAGCGTGCCCACGGCGGCGGCGTGCTGGCCGGTTACCGGCAGTTCGGTGTAGCCGTTATCCAGCAAGCCCCGGCGCAGCAGGTGAGGGTCCACGGTAAAATCCGCCCGCCCAAGGCCGCGTTTGATGGTGACTTCCCAGATGCTCGCGGCGGAGAAGAACAACTCGTTTTCGGCATCTTCCAGCAACGCCAGTGCGGCCGAGGAAAGCCGCTCAGGCTGCAGCGCCGCCCATAGCAGCAAATGCGTGTCGAGAAGGCACTTCATGCGCCGCCAAACAGCCCTTCGATTTCCGAGGCGCCCATGCGGTCGAAATCATCGGGCACACTGCCCTGCCCGGCCATGAACCCCAAGCGGCGCACCGCGCGCGGTGCCGGGGCGTCGAATGGCACGAGTCTCACCATCGGCTTGCCCGCCTTGGCGATGACCACCGGCACGCCGGAGGAGGCCTGCTCCACCAAGCGGGAGAGATGGGTTTTGGCTTCGTGGATGTTGATGGCGGACATGAGTGCGGCTCCGGACCTAGTCCGGTAGACTAAGTTTAAGGCGCCAGCCAAAGCAAGAAGATTCCCGCTTGCGCGGGAATGACGCCGGGGGAAACCCCGCCCTACTTGCTGGCGATGGCCGCCTGCGCCGCGGGCGAAATTTCCACCGCCGGCGCGCCATAAACCACCCGCGCGCGCTTCAAAAATGCCGCCACCATGCGGTGCACCGCTTCGGTAAACACCACGCCGATGGCTTTTTGCAGGATGATATTGCGGAATTCGAAATCCACGTAAAAATCCACCAGGCAGCCCTGCGCATGCGGGGCAAAATGCCAGCGGTTATGCAGGTATTTGAACGGCCCGTTCTGGTATTCCACCTTGATCTCGCAAACGCCTTCCGGGTCCTGCGGCAAAATCGTCACGCGGGAGGTGAAGCTTTCACGGAACGGGCCAAAACCGATACTCAGATCCGCGACCAGCATGTTGCCGACATGGCTGCGGATGCGCGCCCCGGCGCACCAGGGCAGGAAGTGCGGGTATTTGCCCACATCGGCCACCAGTGCCGAGAGCTGCGCCGGGGTGTAGGGGACCAGTTTTTTTTCGGTATAGGTGGGCATCAGGCCACCAGTTTGCGGGCGCGGGCTTCACGTAGTGCTGCGAAGTCTGAGTCCGCGTGGTAGGAGCTGCGGGTGAGCGGCGTGGCGGAGACCTGCAAAAAGCCCTTGGCCCGCGCCATGGTGGCGTATTCCTCGAACTCTTCCGGCGTCACATAGCGGTCCACCGCGGCGTGCTTCACGGTGGGCTGCAGATACTGGCCGATGGTGAGAAAATCCACGTCCGCGATGCGCAGATCGTCCATCACCTGGCCGATTTCCGGTTTGGTCTCGCCGAGCCCAACCATCAGGCCGGATTTGGTGAAAATCGTCGGGTCGAGCAGTTTTACCCGGTCGAGCAACCGCAGCGACTGGTAGTACCGCGCGCCGGGGCGAATGGTGGGGTACAGCCGGGGTACGGTTTCCAGATTGTGGTTGAACACATCCGGCTTTGCCGCCACCACCACTTCCAGCGCGCCGGGCTTGCGTAAAAAGTCCGGGGTGAGGATTTCGATGGTGGTGCCGGGTGCCGCCGCGCGAATGGCGTTGATGACGGCGGCGAAATGCGCCGCCCCGCCGTCGGCCACGTCGTCGCGGTCCACCGAGGTGATAACGACATGCCGCAGGCCCAGGGTTGCCACCGCTTCCGCCACGCGCTGCGGTTCGCTGCCATCCAGCGGGGCCGGCACGCCGGTGGCCACGTTGCAGAAGGCGCAGGCGCGGGTGCAAATTTCGCCCATAATCATCATGGTCGCGTGCCGCTGCGACCAGCATTCGCCGATGTTCGGGCAAGCGGCTTCCTCGCACACGGTGGAAAGCCCCTTGCTGCGCATCAGCTCGCGCGTCTCGTGATACACCGGGCTGGTGGGCGCCTTCACCCGAATCCATGCCGGTTTACGGCTGATCGGATTGTCCGGGCGGCCCTGCTTTTCCGGGTGGCGGATGCGGTGGTCGATCTCGATGCGGGTGCTCATGGGGCTAGAAGTGAATAACCTGACCGTAGGCGTCAAGCACCGACTCATGCATGGCTTCACTGATGGTTGGGTGGGGGAACACGGTCTGCATCAGTTCCGCCTCGGTGGTCTCCAGCTGGCGGGCGATGACATAGCCCTGGATCATCTCCGTCACCTCCGCGCCGATCATATGCGCGCCCAGCAATTCACCGGTTTTGGCATCAAAAATGGTTTTTATCAGGCCTTCCGGCTCGCCCATGGCGATGGCCTTGCCGTTGCCGATGAAGGGGAAGCGGCCGATTTTCAGCTCATACCCGGCTTCCTTGGCTTTCGCCTCGGTCAGCCCGACGCTGGCCACCTGCGGCCGGCAATAGGTGCAACCTGGGATGTTGCCGGTCTCGAACGGGTGCGGGTTTTTGCCAGCGATGTGCTCTACGCAAACCACACCTTCATGCGACGCCTTATGCGCCAGCCAGGGCGGCCCGGCAACGTCGCCGACGGCATACACGCCAGGCTCGCCGGTGCGGCCAAAGCCGTCCACCACGATATGCGTGCGTTCCACTTTTACCTTCGTGCCTTCCAGGCCGAGGTTTTCGACGTTACCGACGATGCCCACGGCGGAAATTACGCGCTCAACGGTAATCTTCTGCTCCTTGCCGCCGGCTTCCACCGTCACGGTCACGCTATCGGCGCCCTTCTGCACGCCCTTCACGGAGGCTGAGGTGAGAATTTTCATGCCCTGCTTCTCGAACGACTTGCGGGCGAGCGCGGAAATCTCGGCATCCTCCACCGGCAGCACGCGGTCCAGCACTTCCACCACGGTCACCTCAGCGCCCATGTTGCGGTAAAAACTGGCGAACTCGATGCCGATCGCGCCCGAACCGATCACCAGCAGCGATTTCGGCATCGCCGTGGGCACCATCGCCTCGAAATACGACCAGATCAGCTTGCCATCGACCTCAATGCCCGGAATCTGCCGCGGGCGCGCGCCGGTGGCCAAAATGATGTGCGGCGCGTGCAGCAGCGCCTTCGGCTTGCCGTCCGGCCCGCTCACCGCCAGATGCCCGCCGCCGGTAAGCTTGCCAAAACCGTCCACCACCGTCACCTTGTTCTTCTTCAACAGATGCGCGATGCCCGAGGACAGTTGCTTGGAAACCCCGCGCGAGCGCTTCACGATTTTATCCAGGTCGAACTGAATATTATCCGCCGAAAACCCGAACTCGCCCAAATTATGCAGCAGGTGATTAATCTCCGACGAGCGCAGCAGCGCCTTCGTCGGGATGCAGCCCCAGTTAAGACAGATGCCGCCCAGATACTTGGCCTCAACCACGGCCACCTTCAGCTTGAGCTGCGCCGCCCGAATGGCAGCCACGTAACCGCCCGGGCCGCCGCCGACTACGATAAGATCGAATTCATCCGCCATGACTGGCTCCTATAATTGTATGTAGTAGCCAGGGGCTTTGCCCCTGGACCCCACTGGGGTTCGGAACCCCAGACCCCGATGAATTAGAGCAGGAGGCTCAATGGGTCTTCCAACAACCCCTTCAGCGTCGCCAAAAACTGCGCCCCCAGCGCGCCGTCCACCACGCGGTGGTCAACCGATAGCGTCACCGTCATCATTGTCGCGATCACAATGGCCTCATCCTTCACCACCGCGCGCTTCTCACCCGCACCCACCGCCAGAATAGCCCCCTGCGGCGGGTTGATGATGGCGGTAAACTCCGGAATGCCGAACATGCCGAGGTTGGAAATGGAGAACCCACCGCCCTGATACTCATCGGGCTTCAACTTCCCGGCCTTCGCCTTCGCCCCAAGTTCTTTCATCGCGTTGCTGATTGCAGGCAGCCCCTTCTCGTCGGCCTTGCGCACAATCGGCGTAATCAGCCCATCGGGGATCGCCACGGCCACGGAAATATCGACATCGTCATAAATCAGGATCGCCGCATCCGTGTAGCTGGCATTCACATTCGGATGCCGCCGCAGCGCCAGCGCGCAAGCCTTGATGATGAGATCATTGACCGAAAGCTTGAACGCGCCAGGCCCATCTTTCGACGAACGCGCATTCAGCTCGGCGCGCAGTTTCAGCAGCGCGTCGATCTCGATGTTGCTGTTGAGATAGAAATGCGGAACCGTTTGCTTGGCTTCCGTCAAGCGCCGGGCGATGACCTTGCGGATATTGGAATTGGGTACCGCCTTGTAGGCGCCCGCCACGGCAGGAGCTGGCGCGGGTTTCGCCGCCGCCGCGGGGGCCGGAGCAGCCACCGGCGCGACCGGCGCTTTCTCGAGATCAGCCTTCACAATCCGCCCGTTCGGGCCGGAGCCCTTGATGCCGGCGAGATCAACCCCCGCCTGCTTGGCCATGCGCCGGGCCAGCGGCGAGGCAAAAACCCGGTCCTCCTCGGCAGCCGCCGGAGCCGGAGCCGCGACGGGTGCTGCCACCACGGGCGCCGCCACAGGAGCCGGCGGCGTCACCGCCACGGGCGCCGGTGCGGGGGCGGCCTTGGGTGCTTCCACCACTTCACCCTTGGTCGCGCTCAACACCGCGATGACCGTGTTCACCGGCACGCCCTCGGTGCCATCGGGCACCAGGATTTTGGCGATAAAGCCTTCATCCACGGCTTCCACTTCCATGGTCGCCTTGTCGGTCTCGATCTCGGCCAGAATATCGCCGGATTTGACCTCATCGCCCTCTTTTTTCAGCCATTTCGCGAGCTTGCCCACCGTCATGGTGGGGGAGAGGGCCGGCATCAGAATATTGGTGGACATTTTGCGCCCTCCTCAAAAAAGTTTCTTAACCGCGTCCACCACCCAGTTGGGCTGCGGCAGCGCGAGTTTTTCCAGATTCGCGGCGTAAGGCATCGGCACATCCAGCCCGGCCACGCGCACCGGCGGCGCGTCCAGCCAGTCGAAGCAATGCTCCGTCACCGTGGCGATGATTTCCGCGCCGATGCCGGCAAACGGCCAGCCCTCTTCCACGCTCACCACGCGGCTGGTTTTTTTCACGCTGGTCACGATGGTGTCGATGTCCAGCGGCCGGATGGTGCGCAGGTTGATGACCTCGGCGGAAATCCCCTGCTCCGCCAGCGTCTCGGCGGCCTTCAGGGCAACATCCACCATGATCGAGAAGGCGATGATGGTGACATCCGTGCCCTCGCGCTCGATTTTTGCCTTGCCAATCGGGAGCACAAAATCCTCGGACGTCGGGCAATCAAACGTGTGCCCATAGAGGATTTCGTTTTCCAGAAAGATCACCGGGTTCGGGTCGCGGATCGCCGCGCGCAGCAACCCCTTGGCATCCGCGGCACTCCACGGCGCCACCACCTTCAAACCAGGGCAATGCGCATACCAGGAGGCATAGCACTGGCTGTGCTGCGCGCCGACACGCGCCGCCGCACCATTGGGGCCACGGAACACAATAGGGCAACCCATCTGCCCGCCCGACATATACAATGTCTTCGCGGCGGAATTGATGATCTGGTCGATCGCCTGCATCGCGAAGTTGAAGGTCATGAACTCGACAATCGGCTTCAGCCCGTTCATCGCGGCACCCACGGCCATGCCGGTGAAGCCGTGCTCGGTAATCGGCGTGTCGATGACCCGGCGCGGGCCGAATTCGTCCAGCATGCCCTGGCTGATTTTATACGCGCCCTGATATTGCGCGACTTCCTCGCCCATCAGAAACACATCCGCATCGGCGCGCATTTCCAGCGTCATCGCCTCACGCAGCGCCTCGCGCACCGTGGTGGGCTTGGTCTCGCCCCATTCCGGCTCGGTTAGTTCCTGCGGCGTCGCCGCCACCGGCTTCACCGCCGCCGGCACGGCCACGGGTGTGGCTTTTTTCACCGGTGCCGGAGCAGGCGCGGCATCGCCATCGTTCATCACGGCAATCACCGTGTTCACGGCAACGCCTTCGGTTCCCTCGGGCACCAGAATCTTCGAGAGCACGCCCTCATCGACCGCTTCCACTTCCATGGTCGCCTTGTCGGTCTCAATCTCGGCCAGCACGTCGCCGGATTTCACGGTATCGCCCGGCTGTTTCAGCCATTTGCTCAGCTTGCCCGAGGTCATGGTGGGCGAGAGTGCTGGCATCAGAATATCGGTCGCCATGTCTTAAACTCCCACCAGAATATCGGTCCAAAGCTCAGCCGGGTCGGGCTCGGGCGACGCCTGCGCAAAATCCGCCGCCTCCTGCACGCGCGCCTTGATCTCGTCGTCGAGTTGCTTCAGCGCTGCCTCGGTAATGCCGAGTTCCTCCAGATGCTTTTTCGCGGAATCCAGGCTGTCATGCTCGGCACGCATGCGCTGCACCTCCTCGCGGGTGCGGTATTTCGCAGGGTCGGACATGGAATGTCCGCGGTACCGGTACGTCTTCATTTCCAGCAGAAACGGCCCCTTGCCGGCGCGGCAATGCGCCACCGCCAACTCGCCCGCGGCCTTCACCGCCAGCACGTCCATGCCATCCACGGCCAGGCTCGGCATGCCCCAGGGCACCCCGTTCAGCGACAAATCGCGCGAGGCGGAAGACCGCTCCACGCTGGTGCCCATGGCGTAGCGGTTGTTCTCGATGATGAACACCACCGGCAGCTTCATCAAATTGGCCAGGTTGAAGCTCTCGTAAACCTGCCCCTGGTTGGAGGCGCCCTCGCCGAAATACGTCAGGGACACGCGGTCGTTCTCACGGTACCAGTTGGAAAAGCCGAGCCCGGTGCCCAGCGAGACCTGCGCGCCGACAATGCCGTGGCCGCCAAAGAAGCCTTTCTCCTTGCTGAACATGTGCATGGAGCCGCCCTTGCCGTGCGAATACCCGCCGGAGCGCCCGGTCAGTTCCGCCATCACGCCTTTGGGGTCCATGCCGCAGGCGAGCATGTGGCCGTGGTCGCGGTAGGAGGTGATGACCTCATCGCCCTGCCCGATGGTGTGCTGCATGCCGACCACCACGGCTTCCTGCCCGATGTACAAATGGCAGAACCCGGCGATCAGCCCCATGCCGTAAAGCTGGCCGGCTTTTTCCTCGAACCGGCGGATCAACAGCATCGTGCCGTAGGCGGCGAGCAATTCGTCCCTATCCATCGAAGCGGCAGGCGAGGCGGCGGGTTTTTTGCCTCGTTTGGTTTTCTCCGGGGTAGCGGCCATGGGGGTTCCTCACCTAAGTTTTCAGTGTATTTGCCGCCACTATCCCCATGCGGGCGCGCCGCGCAAGCGTGACGTTTACGAAATCCCCCTAAAAACCTGCAATAAAGCAGCTTAACCACTTTATGGTTAAGCTGCTTGCACTGACTGAAAAACTTTTGATCGCACGAAATAAAATTTCGTTTGAGCGGGAGGTTTTGTCCGCAAACGCCGGTCAGGCACTAAAAAAAGCCCGATTATTCGGCGTTTTTATTCTGTGACAAGTCAATGACCAGATCGTTCGGATTGGCCAGATTGAGCACCTTGCGCGCCTGACCGTCCAGCATGTCCGGCGAGATCGACTGGCCCGAGAGATCGGCGATGCGCGTCTCCCACTGCTGGCGTTCGGTATCAGCCGTGTTAAAAGCCAGGTTCGCCTGCGTCAGTTCAGCCTGTTGCACGCGCTGCGCCTCCAGCCCGCTTTTGCCATGCAGCGCGTTCCAGCCAAAATACCAGGTAATGGCAAAAAAAACGGCCGGCGGCAAAATAATACGAAGACGATGTTTGATGGCGCGAAGCAAAGTGGATTCCTGACCAAATAAAAAAAACCGTCGGGGCGATTCTGTCCCAGGCCAGCCGATTTCGCAAGCACTTTCGCTTGTATCCCTATGATTTTAACAAATTTCTTGCCAAAACCGCACAAAGTCAGGCCGCAACATGGGGCAAACGATGAAAATTCTGTTAGCCACGATTTTGCCTCGTTTCAGTCCTGAATTTGCCCCGCCTGCGGCCCATATGGCAGATAGGAGCTTGGAGGCTCTGCAAATGAAGATGAAACATCTGGCGCTTTGCGTCGCGTTACTCGGCAGTACGGCATTTATCGGCGCCCACAGCGCCATGGCGGATTGGCAAAACAACCAGAACGGCGGCCACAATAACGGCAATGGGCAAGGCCATCAAAACGGTGGCCAGCAAGGCAATTGGCAAGGCCATCAGAACAACCACGGTGGGGGCAACTGGCAAGGGGGCAACGGAAACCATAACGGTTGGGTCCAATCCGGCGGCAACTGGCGCCACGACTACCCGGACCACCACGGCTGGTACGACGGCGGCGGCGGCTGGCACTGGAACAACGGCTACGCGCCCGATAACAATTGGCGCGCCTATAACGGCGGCTGGCGCCATGATTACAACGACTACCACGGCTGGTATGACGGCGGCGGTGGCTGGCATTGGTTCGTAGGCTTCGGCCCCGGCTACGGCTACTATGCACCGCCGCCGCCGCCCGTGTACTACGAGCCGCCGCCGCCGCCGGTCTATTATGCCCCGCCGCCGGGTATCTATATCGCCCCGCCTTCGATTACCATCACACCGTAATCATCACACCGTAGCCAGAGCGGCATAAACCAGGGGCCGTCATGGATGATCCCTGGTTTTAACTTTCAGGTTTTAACTTTCAGGCTCCAGGCTATCCGGCGCGCAGCTTTGCGATGTCAGCGGCAATTGCCGCTGCGGCTTGCCCAGGTTGCGCCGCCCCGGTAATCGGCCGGCCCACCACGATATAATCCGCCCCGGCGTTAATCGCCTCCTCCGGTGTCATCACGCGTGCCTGGTCCCCCAGCGCCGCTCCGGCGGGGCGAATGCCAGGGACCACAAGCAGCGGCTTTTCTCCAAATGCGTCCCGCAATTGCGCAATTTCATGCGGTGAGCAGATCAACCCATCCGCGCCGTTATCCAACGCCAGCCGCGCCAGCCGCAGCACCTGCTGGGTGGTGCCGCCGGCCACGCCGATGTCGGAGAGCGCGCGCGCATCCAGGCTGGTCAGCACCGTCACAGCCAGAATTTTCGGCTTTGCCGGTGCTTCCTCGGCGGCCCGCACGGCGGCGGCAATCATGGCACCGCCACCAGCGGCATGGATGGTGAGCATTTGCGGCGCCAGCGGCAGCAGGGAGCGCACCGCGCCGGCCACCGTGTTGGGGATGTCGTGCAGCTTCAAATCCAGGAACACCGGCCGCCCGCCTGCCGCGTCGCGATACCCCTGGGTGCCGTGGCGAAGGAAAAACTCCAGCCCCAGCTTCACCAGCCCGCAATGCGGTGCCACGTCAGCGATGAGCGATTGCGCGCGGGCAAGCTCCGGCGTGTCGATCGCGGCAATTAACCGCTGCATCAGAATGCCGCCGGCGGCGGGGATGTCCGGGATTCCAGCTCCGCCACGCGCTTTTCCGCCCGCTTGGCGCGGCGGTTAAGGGCAAAACGATGCGGCAGATGAAACGCCAGCCCAAGCAGAAAGCCCAGCACCAGCACGGCCAGCACCACGGCACCCAGCGGTAAGGTAGCCACCTGCCCAAACGGCCAGAATCCGATATCCACGGGCACCCGGTTGGAAAGCAGAAAAATCACCAGCGCCAGAATAATCAGGAAGCCGATGACGCTCTTCAAAATGTTCAGGCTTTTGCTCCGCCGTTCTTCTTACCGTTCGGCGCGGCAGGTGGTTTGTTGATCCGTTCGCGCAATTCCTTGCCGGCCTTGAAGAACGGCACGGATTTCTGTGCCACTTCCACCGTCTCCCCGGTGCGCGGGTTGCGCCCGGCCCTGGCATTGCGATGCTTCACGGTGAAGGCGCCAAAGCCGCGCAATTCCACCCGCTCGCCACGCGCCAGCGCGCCGGTCATTTCATCAAAAAGCGCCGCCACTATGCGCTCTACATCCGCCACCGTCAGATGCGGGTTGTCTTCCGCCAACCCAGCGATCAGCTCCGAACGTGTCATATTACTCTCCCACCTTGAGCAACGATGCCAGGAGAGCGCGCACTGGTCAATAACTTATTGTGAACACGCGATTTTTTTAATCTATAACGCAAAAAAACCCGGCGGGATCACCGCCGGGTTTCTTTTCGCCTACCGCTGGAGGGCGGTATTAGTCTTCAGTGGTCTGGTTACGGCGGCGGATAGCCGCACCCAGGATGTCGCCCAGCGAGGCGCCGGAGTCCGAGGAGCCAAATTCGGCCACGGCCGTCTTGTCTTCGTCGATTTCCTTGCCCTTGATGGTCAGCTGCAGCTTGCGGGCTGCGCGGTCCACCGCGGTGATCTTCGCATCGAGGCTATCGCCAACGGAGAAGCGCTCGGTGCGCTGTTCGCCCTTGTCGCGAGCCAGTTCGGCGCGGCGGATGAAGCCGGTGAGGACTTCGTCAACCTTAACTTCGATGCCATTGGCCTGCACGGCCGTGACAACGCAGGTAACGATCTGGCCCTTGTGGATCTTATCCAGCACGCCGGCGGCCGGATCGACCTCAAGCTGCTTGACGCCCAACGAAATACGCTCTTTCTCGACGTCGATATCGAGCACTTTCGCCTTAACCATATCGCCCTTGTTGTACTTGGTGATGGCGGTTTCGCCGGCATCTTCCCAGGACAGGTCGGACATGTGGACCATGCCGTCGATTTCCGGGCCGACCGCAACGAACAGGCCGAACTCGGTGATGTTGCGGATCTCGCCCTCGATGACCGAGCCGATCGGATGCGCATCCTGGAACTCTTCCCAGGGGTTGCGCGTGACCTGCTTGAGGCCGAGCGAAATGCGGCGCTTGGAAGCGTCGACATCCAGCACAACCACATCCACTTCCTGCGAGGTGGAAACAATCTTGCCGGGATGCGCGTTCTTCTTGGTCCAGGACATTTCGGACACGTGCACGAGGCCTTCAACGCCGGGCTCCAGCTCCACGAAGGCGCCGTAGTCGGTGATGTTGGTAACGCGGCCGGAAGCCTTGATCCCAGGCGGGTACTTGGCGTCAACGCCTTCCCACGGATCAGCCTCAAGCTGCTTCATGCCCAGCGAAATGCGCTGCGTGTCGGCATTGAAGCGGATGACCTGCACTTTAACCGGCTGGCCGATGACCAGGGCCTCGGCCGGGTGGTTGATGCGCTTCCAGGCGATGTCGGTGACATGCAGCAGGCCGTCGACGCCGCCAAGGTCCACGAACGCACCGTAATCGGTGATGTTCTTGACCACGCCGTCGAGGATCTGGCCTTCTTTCAGGCCCAGGATCAGCTCGGAGCGCTGTTCCGCACGGGTTTCTTCCAGCACGGCGCGGCGCGAGACCACGATGTTGCCGCGCTGACGGTCCATCTTCAAAATCTGGAACGGCTGAGCCACACCCATGAGCGGGCCGACGTCACGTACGGGACGGATATCGACCTGCGAGCCGGGCAGGAACGCGGTGGCGCCGCCGAGGTCAACAGTGAAGCCGCCTTTAACGCGGCCATGGATCACGCCGTTGACGCGGGTCTGGGCCTCGAAAGCCTTCTCCAGCTGAGTCCAGCTCTCTTCACGGCGGGCTTTCTCGCGGGAAAGCACCATGGAGCCGTCTTTATCTTCATAACGCTCGATATACAGATCGAACACATCGCCCTTGTTAACTTCGGGCTTGGCGCCGACGGGGGCGAATTCGCGAAGCGGCACGCGGCCTTCGCTCTTCAGGCCGACGTCGACGATCACGAAATCATCATCGATCCGGAGCACGGTGCCGGTGACGACGGAACCTTCAAACCCGGCGTTGGCGCCGAGCGAGGAGTCCAGTAGGGCAGCAAAATCGTCAACGCCCGAATAAGCGGGGGCGTCGGAATGGCGGAGAGCGGGGGAAATGGAAGCCATGAGGCTGGGTATGTCCTTAAGTACGGGCGGGTGCCCGGTGGTATGCGCGGCCTGTTTGAGGCAACGGCTAGAGCATCCTGGGCGCGCCCGAGGATGTCTGGTTAAGTGAATGGCGGTCTCATACCCCTAAACCCGCCAGAGTCAAGTTTTACGGCACCATTCGGGCAAGGCGGCTTCGCGTTCGCGTTTTAACTGCTATAAGCCGGTCGCAATGACAAATTTTCCCTCCGGCTTCGCCCGCACCGCCCTGCCCGCCCTTGCCCTGCTGCTTGGCCTCGGCGGCTGTTCCCTCCTCGAAAACAGCGAGACCGCCAACGGCGACTACGCCAGCAACGTCGCCCTGCCACCGGCCGATGTGCTCTACGCCCAGGGCGTCGCGTATCTGCAGCGCGGCGATAACGAGCGCGCCGTGAAGGCGTTCGACAATGTCGAGGAGAATTATCCGTATTCCTCCTGGGCCACCCATGCCGAACTGCTGGCCGGCTACGCCCAGTACAAGGATCAGAATTACGACGACGCGATCAGCGCGCTCAACCGCTACATCGGCCTGCACCCGGAAAACCCGGATGTCGCCTATGCCTATTACCTGAAGTCGCTCTGCTATTACGAACAGATCGACGACGTGCAGCGCGACCAGACCACGACCTATGAGGCGATCCAGACCCTCACCGATGTGACCACCCGCTTCCCCGACAGCGCCTACGCCCATGACGCGCGCATAAAACTACGCCTGGCGGACAACCGTCTGGCCGGGCATGACATGATCATTGGCCGCTTCTACGAGAAGCAGCACCTCTACGGCGCCGCCGTCGGCCGCTACCAGGATATTGTGACCACGTTCCAGACCACCACCTACACGCCCGAGGCGCTGGAGCGGCTGGTGGAAGTCTATCTCGACCTCGGCCTGCCCGACGCCGCGCAGCGCACCGCCTCGGTGCTCGGCTACAACTACCCCGGCAGCACTTGGTACCAGACCGCCTATAACTCGCTGAAGGCGCATAACCTGGTTGCCCCCGCCCCCACCAGCGTGGACCAGAGCGGCGCCGCCGTTACAGCCCAGCGCGCCGCCGATACCAGTGCCGTCGCCCCGCCGGCGGACATGGAACAGACCGCCCCGGCGCCGGGCAAGCACCATTGGTACTGGCCGTTCTGAGCCGCATGTCCAGCGGGCAGTAAGCAATGCTCAACAGCCTATCGATCCGCGACGTCGTGCTGATCGAGCGGCTGGATTTGCATTTCGCCGCCGGCCTCACCACGCTCACCGGTGAGACGGGTGCCGGTAAATCCATATTGCTGGACAGCCTCGGCCTTGCCCTTGGGGCGCGTGCCGACACCGGGCTGATCCGCTCCGGCGCCGCGCAGGCGGTCGTAGCGGCGGCCTTTTCCGTCGCCCCCGGCCACCCCGCCATGGACCTGTTGGCCGAACAGGGGCTGGATGCGGAGGGCGAAATCCTGCTCCGGCGCATCGTCTCGCGTGACGGCCGTTCCCGCGCGCTGGTCAACGACCAGCAAGTCAGCCTGAATTTCCTGAAAAACCTCAGCGCGCTGCTTATCGAGGTGCAGGGCCAGCACGAACAGGTCGGCCTCGCCGACCCGGCCAACCATCTGCTCCTGCTCGATGCCTTCGGCGTGCCCCCCGCCGCGCGCCAGACGGTCGCCGCCACGCATAAATCATGGCGCGACTCGGCCACGCGCCTGAAGGCCGCCGAGGAGAAAATCGCCGAGGCCGCCCGCGAGGAAGATTTTCTGCGCCATGCGGTGGACGAACTCTCCCGCCTGAACCCGCAACCCGGCGAGGAGGAAGCTTTGGCGACCGAGCGCCTGCGCCTGCAATCTGGCGAGCGCCGCGCCGAGGCCATTGCGGCCGCGCTGAGTGAACTCACCCCCCGCGACCGCCGCAACTCCGGCCCCGCCGCACACCTACGCGCCGCCGCGCGGGCTTTGGGGCGGGTGGCAGCCCCGCCGGGTGGTGAAAACCCCGCCACCGAGGCGATGGCCGCCATCGAACGCGCCGAGGAAGCCCTTTCGGAAGCCGAAACCCTGCTCAGCCGCCTGGCCGTGGAGGCCGAGGCCGACCCGCGCGCGCTGGAAGCCACCGAGGAGCGGCTGTTTTCGCTGCGCGCCGCCGCCCGCAAACACGGCGTCCCGGTCGTCTCGCTGCCGGAATTCCTCGCCGAAATGCGGGGCAGGCTGGCCGCACTGGAAAGCGGCGTCGCCGACATCGCCGAACTCACCCGCGAGACCGCCACCCGCCGCGCCGCCTATGTGGAAGCCGCCGCCTCCCTGTCCGCCCTGCGCGAACAGGCCGGCGCGGATTTAATGCGCGCCCTGGCCGCCGAACTACCGCCCTTAAAGCTGGAGCGCGCCCGCTTCGTGGTGGAACGCGCCATGCTGCCCGAGGCCAACTGGGGCGCACGCGGCGCCGATTCGGTAAAATTCCTCATCAGCACGAACCCCGGCGAAACCCCCGGCCCGCTCGACAAAATCGCCTCCGGCGGCGAACTCTCGCGGCTTATGCTGGGTTTGAAGGTGGTTCTAACCGGCGGCGCCTCGGTGGAAACCCTCATCTTCGACGAAGTCGACTCCGGCATCGGCGGCGCCACTGCCGCCGCGGTGGGCGAGCGCCTCGCCCGCGTCGCGCAAAACGTGCAGGTGCTGGTCGTCACCCACTCCCCCCAAGTCGCCGCCCGCGGTGCCGCCCAACTGCGCGTCGCCAAACGCATCGAAGGCGAACGCGCCGTCACCGTGGTCGACGCGCTCGACGCCCCCACCCGCCGCGAGGAAATCGCCCGCATGCTGGCGGGTGAAATCATCACCGACGCCGCGCGCGAGGCGGCGGGCAGCCTATTGGCGCAGTAAGCCTGACCACGAACCTTCCTCGTCATGCCAGCGAAAGCTGGCATCTCCCCGGCCAGCGTTTAATATCCACGCCATGACCACCACAAAAACCCGCTTCACCGACCTCCTCGCCCGCATCGCAGAGGCCAACACCGCCTACCACACGCATGACGCCCCGGTGATGAGCGACGCCGCGTACGACGCCCTCCGCCGCGAGGCCGAGGCGTTACTCGCCACGCACCCGGAACTTGGCGATGCGCAGGCGCTGGCCGAAATCGGCGCCAAGCCCGCGCCAAAATTCAAAAAAATCATCCACGCCACGCCCATGCTCTCGCTGGACAATATTTTTACCCCCGAGGATTTCCCCGAATTCTGCGCCCGCATCCGCCGTTTCCTCGGCCTCGACGACACCCCGCTGGAATTCGTCGCCGAACCAAAAATTGACGGTCTCTCCATCTCGCTCACCTACGAGCACCATAAATTCACCACGGCCGCCACGCGCGGCGACGGCACCGAGGGCGAGGACGTCACCGCCAATCTGCTCACCCTGAAATCCCTGCCGCTCACCCTGCCCAAGGATGCCCCGGCAAAAATCGAAATCCGCGGCGAGGTCTACATGACCAAGGCGGATTTCCTCGCCCTCAACGAATCCCAGGACAAAAAATTCGCCAACCCGCGCAACGCCGCCGCCGGGTCACTCCGCCAGCTCGACTCCAGCATCACCGCCAAACGCAAACTCTCACTGTTCGCCTACGCGCAGGGCGAATCTTCCGCCCCCGTCGCCAAAACCCACTGGGAATACCTGCAAAAGCTTCAGGACTGGGGTTTTGCGGTCAACCCGCTCTCAAAACTCATCTCCGAATCCGCCGCTGAAGCGTTCCAGACCCACATCGGCACCGCCCGCGCCGCTTTGCCCTACGACATCGATGGCGTAGTGTACAAAGTTAACGATCTCGCTTTGCAAGCCCGCCTCGGCTTCGCCGGCCGCGCGCCGCGCTGGGCGATTGCCTGGAAATTCCCCGCCGAACGCGCCAGCTCCGTGCTGGAAGATATCGAAATCCAGGTAGGCCGCACCGGCGCCCTCACGCCGCGCGCGCGCCTCACCCCGGTGAATGTCGGCGGCGTGCTGGTGCAATACGCCACGCTGCACAACGAGGATGAAATCGCCCGCAAAGACGTCCACATCGGTGACACCGTGGAGCTGCAACGCGCGGGCGATGTCATCCCGCAAATCATCGGCTTGCTCAAACGCGGCGAGCACACCAAACCATTCGTCTTCCCCACCCATTGCCCCGTGTGCGGCAGCCTGGCGGTGCGCGACACCGACGAAGCCGTGCGCCGCTGCACCGGCGGCCTTTCCTGCCCCGCGCAGGTCACCGAGCGCCTCATCCATTTCTGCTCGCGCGGCGCGTTTGACATCGAAGGCATGGGCGAAAAAACCGTTGTGGAATTCTATCAGGACGGCCTGATCAAATCCGCCCCCGACATATTCCGCCTGCCCGAACAGGAGCAAAAGATCGCCGAACGCGAAGGCTGGGGCAAGCTCTCCGCCGCCAACCTCACCGCCGCCATTCAGGGCCGCCGCACCATCGCGCTGCCGCGCTTCATCTACGCGCTGGGCATCCGCCGCGTCGGCGAAAACAACGCCAAGTTACTCGCCCGCCATTACGGCACCTACGCCAACTGGCGCGCAAGCATGCAGGCGGCCACCGAGATCGGCTCCGACGCCCGGCTCGAACTCGGCTCCATCTCCGGCGTCGGCCCCGCCATCGCCACCGACCTCGCCGCCTTCTTTGCCGAACCGCACAACCTCGCCACCCTCGACGCGCTGGAAACCTACCTCACCATCACCGACGCCCCCAGCGCCGGAACCTCGGACTCCCCACTCGCCGGCAAAACCATCGTCTTCACCGGCACCCTCTCCATGGCCCGCCCGGAAGCGAAAGCCCGCGCGGAATCCCTCGGCGCCAAAGTCACCGAATCCGTCTCCAAAAAAACCGATTTTGTGGTGGTGGGCGCGGATGCCGGGTCAAAGGCGAAAAAGGCCACGGAACTGGGCCTGAAAATTCTTACCGAGGAGGAATTCCGGGAGATGGCTGGGCTGAATTAGCCCTCGTTCCAAAAAACCCATGGCACGGAATATCTCTAAAATTCCGCCGCGCCAGCTATCTCATCCCGATATTCCGCAACATACTGGTAAAGCAGGGCCGTCAAATTATCGGGATATGCGTAGAACTCCCGGTCAAGTCTATCTAACGCGTCCGCTGCGCCGGGCGTTAATCCACTGAGCCGGGAGCGCCTTTCCACGTCATTCAGCCACGGGATATCCTGGTCCACGGCAAGAAATGCACGTTCGACGATTTTAGCCATCGCCTCCGCCCGGACGGCGCGCAGCGCAGCCACGGCATGCGGCGCAATTCGCCCGCTGCCATTCAAAAAATATTGCTGAAAGCCGCCATTATTAACTTCCGCCTCAAGCTCCCATACCGACACAAAAACGCGCTCCGGGACGGACAATTTATCGTAAGCAACCTGCCAAAGCCGAGCTTCAGGGCTGCACTCGAGACGGCGGAGGCTTTGGTTCATTTCATCAATATCAATCGTCATCTATGGCCTCCTGCGTAGGAGCCCAATGAAAATTAGTTTGCGCGATCATACGCCGCCAGTGCCTTGCGGCTCTTCCTTCGGGCCAACGGAATCAACACCCGGTAAAACGGCCGCAACAGCCATGCCGGAAACCAGCGCGCACGCTCTTCCAGCGCCACCCGGCCGCGCGGGTGGTCCATAAAATCCGGGTACGGATACGGGAAGCGGTAGTGCTTGCGGTCGTGCCAGAATTCTATCGCGCCGATGTGCTTCACGTTTTTGTAGCCGTAATGCGCCGGCGCGACCAACCGCAGCGGCGCGCCGTGTTCCAGGCCGAGCTTCTCGCCATCCAGCGTGTCCGCCAGCAGCACGCCCGGCGCCAGCAAATCTTCCAGCAACATGGCGCAGTGGTAGCCATCCCCGCCGCGCAGCACCACAAATCCGGCGCCAGCTTCCGGTCCCGCCAGAGGCACCACGATCCGGTGGTAAAAATCAGCAAAACTCACCCCGCCCCAGCGCAGCCCCACGCAGGACCAGGTGGTCACACAATGAAAATCCGAGACCTGCTCCACCCGCGGCAACTCAGCCAACTGCGCGCCAATGGCCACCGGCCGCGCCACCGCGCCACCAATTTTCAACGCCACGGTATCAGGCTGCGCGGGAAAGCGGTTGGCAAACCGCCCCAGGCCGAAACGGCCAAACGACGGTGCCAGGAATTGCCCCGGTGGCAGAGTGATATTTTCCGCCATCCCCTTCTCCCCGCCAGAAATAAAGTGGAGCCACCCTGGCCGTTGGTTTTATACATCCTCCCAAGGCCTGCTTGTGCAGGTGGGCGCCAGATACCCGGACCAAGATCCGGACAGAGCCAGCTCCCGAGGGAGATGCTTACGGCCCTGGGGATGATTTGCCTGACGAACCGGGCAGCTCCAAGACTAACGTAGGGCCGGATCGGATAAAGTTCAATCGCTGCGCGATTTAACTTTATCCGTGAATCCGCCCCTCAAACAAAACCTAAGCGCGCGACTCAAGCGCGCTTAAGCGTCTAATAGGTCCGCTGCAATCTCTTCCGCGCGGGCGGCCACGCGGCGCAGCCGCGCGCGGCGCTCCGGGTTGGATTTTTCCACCGGCGCGGGCGCGTTGCTGCGCAAATCGTGCAGCTCATCGGCCAGCAGCAGTGCCGCCAGCATCAACAGCCGCGCCTCGCCGGACTGCCCGCCGATGGCCTTGATGCTGTCGATGCGTTGTTCGATCTCGGCGGCCATGCGCCCCAGATGCGCTTCCTGCCCGTCCTCGCAGCCTACCGTATACACATAGCCGTTAATGCGGATGGTAACTTGCGCCATGGCGTTTACTCCGTCTGCCCGGCTGATCCGGGTAGTTCCAACCCAACGCGCAGGCTCTCGATCAAGCTGTCGAGAGATGCGGCCAGAGCAGCTGGGTCCAGCTCCCCGCCAGCCGCCAGCCGGGGCGCCTGGGCGCGCGCCGCGATTTTCAGCAGCGCAATTTCAATACGATCAAGGATTTCGTCTTCTGACTCAGACTCGGGCATAAGTGGCATTCAACCCGACGCAATGGTTAAAAGTCAAATAAATGATCGCCCTGCCCCCCGCCGTCATCGTGCACAGCCTCGCCGATGCCAAAAAAGCGCTGGCACCCGGCCGCCCGGTAATCCTGCTCTCGGCCCCCGGCGCCGCGCAATACGCTGGCTGCCTGTGGTGGCGCGAGTTGCTTGCGGCGGCAAACTTCACCGGCCCGGCGCTGCTGGACTGTGGCCTCGCCCCCGGCCGCGCGCTGGAGGCTCTGCATCTGGGCCTGCTCGGCGTGGTGCTGCATGCCCCCGCGCCTGCTTTCGCCATCGTTTCGGAACTCGCCGCCGCAAATGGCGCGCTGGCGTTGGCTCTGGCCCCACCAGCGCTCGATTTCGGCCAAAATGGCGCCATAAGGCGGCTGGAAAGCTGGCTGGCCGGATGACATTTGCGCGCTCATGCGTTACATGCGGCTAGGTTTTTCAGCACGGTGGAGCACAAATGATTATTTCGCAGCGGGTTAAAAAGATTCTGTCGCATTACGAGAGCGACAATCCCGGAACCAAAACCAACCTCGCCCGCATTCTCATGCACGGCAAGCTCGGCGGCACCGGCAAGCTTGTGATCCTCCCCGTCGACCAGGGTTTTGAGCACGGCCCCGCCCGCTCCTTCGCTGCCAACCCCGCCGCTTACGACCCGCATTACCACTTCAAACTCGCCATCGACGCCGGGCTCTCCGCCTACGCGGCACCTTTGGGCATGATTGAAGCTGGCGCGGACACGTTTGCCGGCGCCATCCCGACCATCCTGAAACTGAACTCCTCCAACTCGCTGGCCACCGACAAGAACCAAGCCGTCACCGGCTCGGTGAACGACGCGCTGCGCCTGGGTTGTGCCGCCATCGGCTTCACCATCTATCCGGGCAGCGAATTCGCTTTCGACCTGATGGAAGAAATCCGCGAACTCGCCGAGGAAGCCAAATCCGTCGGCCTCGCTGTCGTCATCTGGTCCTACCCGCGCGGCCCGGAGCTGGACAAAGCCGCCGAAACCGCCTTCGACATCTGCGCCTACGCTGCCCACATAGCCGCCCTGCTCGGTGCGCATATCATCAAGGTCAAGCCGCCCACCGCCGTGATCTCGCTGGAAGCCGCGAAGAAATCCTACGCCAACATTGACGGCTCCACCCTCGCCAAGCGCGTTGAGCACATCGTGCAATCCTGCTTCGCCGGCAAGCGCATCGTCGTGTTCTCCGGCGGCGAGTCCAAGGGCCTGGAGGGCCTGTACGACGAAGTCCGCGGCTTGCGTGACGGTGGCGCGAACGGCTCTATCATCGGCCGCAACACCTTCCAGCGCCCGCGCGAGGAAGCTCTGGAAATGCTGGCGAAGATCATCGAAATCTACCAGGGCAAGGCATAAAGCCCCACCCCATGAAGGCTCACAAGGAACCCCACCGCACCGGCAACACAGGCTGGTTGCGGGCGGCGGTCCTCGGCGCCAATGACGGCATCTTATCGACGTCAAGCCTCGTGCTTGGCGTCGCCGCCGCGCATGGCACCCACTTAAGCGTGCTCGTCGCCGGAGTCTCTGGCCTCGTCGCCGGGGCCATGGCCATGGCCTCGGGCGAGTTCGTCTCCGTCCACTCCCAGGCTGACACGCAAGCCGCCGACCTCGCCCTGGAACAAGAGCACCTGCTCGACCACGAGGCTGAACTGGCGGAACTAGCCGAAATCTACGTCGAACGCGGCCTCACCCCGGAACTCGCGGCGCAGGTTGCCGACCAGTTGATGGCCCACGACGCCCTGGGCGCCCACGCCCGCGACGAACTAGGCATCACCGAGGCACTCAAAGCCCGCCCCGGCCAAGCAGCCATCGCCTCGGCCGCCAGCTTCTCCGGCGGCGCGGCGCTGCCGCTGCTCGCCGGCACCCTGGCCCCGCTGCCCATTCTCATGCCCTGCGTCGGCATCTCCGCCCTGCTGTTCCTGGCCCTGCTCGGCGCCCTGGCCGCCCGCGCCGGAGGTGCTCCCATCCTGCGCAGCACCATCCGCGTCACCTTCTGGGGCGCAGCCGCCATGGCCGTTACCGCCGGTATCGGCGCCTTATTCGGAACCTTCGCATGAGCACCGCCCCCAACTGCCGCCTCTACCTCATCACCCCGCCCACTCTGCGGGACAAGTTCGAGGACCAACTGGCCGCGGCACTGGACGCCGGTGATGTCGCCGCCCTGCAACTGCGCCTGAAAGACGTGCCCGACACCGTCGTGCAAAAAACCATCGAACGCCTGCGCCCCATCGTGCAATCGCGCGGCGTCGCCTTCCTGCTCAACGACCGCCCGGACCTCGCGGTAAAACACGGCTGCGACGGCGCCCATGTCGGCCAGACCGACATGCCCATCACCCAGGCCCGCAAAATCCTCGGCGACCTCACCCTGGGCGTCACCTGTCACAACTCCCTGCACCTGGCCATGGAAGCCGGGGAGGCCGGGGCCGACTACGTCGCCTTCGGCGCCTTCTTCCCCACCGCCACCAAGGAACCGCCGGAAATGGCGGACATCGCCACGCTCAAATCCTGGGCGGAAATCATGGAAATCCCCTGCGTCGCCATCGGCGGCATCAACGCCGCCAACTGCGCTCCCCTGGTCCAAGCCGGCGCCGAATTCCTGGCAGTCGTCGGCGCCGTATGGAATCACCCCCAAGGCCCCGCCGAAGGCGTCCGGGCCATGCTCAAGGCAATTGCTGCTGCAACGCCAGGGTAAAGGGGGAGTAAGGCATTAGTGAGGGTCTTGGAGGGAGGGGGAACTCGCCCGCTCGGACCGTGGCTCATAGAAAAGGGCCTTGCCGGGCGAGTTCCCCCTCCCTCCAAGACCCTTATTAGCGGATTGCAAAGGCGAGCCTTTGCTGGGGGTCCAGGGGGCAAAGCCCCTTGGCCTTACTCCTCCTTAGCCCTGCCGTTCCAGCATCAACTGCTTGACCTTGCCGATCGCTTTAGCCGGGTTCAGACCTTTCGGGCAGGTTTGGGTGCAATTCATGATGGTGTGGCAGCGGTAGAGTTTGAACGGGTCTTCCAGCGCGTCGAGGCGCTGTCCGGTGTGTTCGTCACGGCTATCGGCGATCCAGCGATAGGCGGCCATCAGCACGGCCGGGCCGAGGTAGCGGTCGCCGTTCCACCAGTAGCTGGGGCATGACGTGGAGCAGCAGAAGCACAAAATGCATTCCCACAGCCCGTCGATTTCCGCGCGTTCTTCCTTGCTCTGGCGGCGCTCGCCATCGGGCGGCGGCGGCGTGTCGGACTGCAGCCAAGGCTCCACCGAGCGGTATTGCGCGTAGGCGAGGCTGAGGTCCGGCACCAAATCCTTCACCACCGGCATATGCGGCAGCGGGTTGATCGCAACGGCGCCCTTCACATCGTCGATCGGCTTGAGGCAAGCCAGCGTGTTGGTGCCGTCGATGTTCATGGCGCAGGAGCCGCAGATACCTTCGCGGCAGGAGCGGCGGAAGGTCAGCGAGCTGTCGATCTCGTTTTTGATCTTGATGATCGCGTCCAGCACCATCGGGCCGCAGGCGTCCAGGTCGATCTCATAGGTATCGGTGACCGGATTTTTCCCGTCATCGGGGTTCCAGCGATAGATCTTGAATTCCTTGACGCGCTTAGCGCCGGCCGGGGCCTTGTAGGTGGTACCTTTACCGACCTTGGAATTCGCAGGAAGCGTAAATTCTGCCATGTTCGTGACCCCTTAATATACGCGCTTCTTGGGCGGGAAAACGGAAACTTCGTTGGTGAGCGTTTGCATCTTCACCGGGCGATATTCCAGTTGCACAGCACCTTTGTCGTCGCAATACGCAATCGTGTGCTTCATCCAGTTCACGTCATCACGATCCGGGAAGTCGTCATGCGCCTGCGCGCCACGGCTTTCCTTGCGGGCCTCGGCGCCGACCATGGTGGTCATCGCGTTGCCCATCAAATTGTCCAGCTCCAGCGCTTCCATCAGGTCGGAGTTCCACACCAGGCTGCGGTCGGAGACCTTCATGTCATCCAGCCCGCCCCAGAGCTTCGTCATCTTCTCCACACCTTCGCTCAGGCTCTTGGAGTTGCGGAACACCGCGGCGTGGCCCTGCATGGTCCGCTGCATGGTATCGCGCAGCTCGGCTACCTTGGTGCCGCCATTGGCGTGGCGGGTTTTGTCGAACCGCGCCAGCGATGCCTCGCCCGCACCAGCGGGCAGCGGCGCCTGGGTGGCGCCCGGCTTCACGATCTCGGCGGCGCGGTGGGCAGCGGCACGGCCGAACACCACGAGGTCGAGCAGCGAGTTGGTGCCAAGCCGGTTGGCGCCATGCACGGAAACGCAGGCCGCCTCACCCACGGCCATCAGGCCCGGGACGGTCGCATCCGGGTTGCTGGCGGTCGGCCGCAGCACTTCGGCGCGGTAATTGGTCGGGATGCCGCCCATGTTATAATGCACGGTCGGCAGCACGGGGATGGCTTCCTTGGTCACATCCACGCCGGCGAACACGCGCGCGGTCTCGGAAATGCCCGGCAGGCGCTCATGCAGAATATCGGCGCCCAGATGCTCCAGATGCAGCAGGATATGGTCCTTGTTCGGCCCCACGCCGCGCCCTTCGTTAATCTCGATGGTCATCGAGCGCGACACCACGTCGCGCGAGGCCAGATCCTTGGCGCTCGGCGCATAGCGCTCCATGAAGCGCTCGCCCTCCGAGTTGGTCAGATACCCGCCCTCGCCGCGCGCGCCCTCGGTAATCAGGCAGCCGGCGGGGAAAATTCCGGTCGGGTGGAACTGCACGAATTCCATATCCTGCACCGGCAGCCCGGCGCGGATCACCATGCCGCCGCCGTCACCCGTGCAGGTATGGGCGGAGGTACAGGAGAGGAAGGCGCGGCCGTAACCACCGGTCGCCAGCACAACCTGCTGCGCGCGAAAGCGGTGGATGGTGCCGTCTTCCAAATTCCAGGCCATCACGCCGCGGCAGGTGCCGTCGTTGTCCATAATCAGGTCGAGCGCGAAGTATTCGACGAAGAACTCCACCTCATGCTTCAAACTCTGCTGATACAAAGTGTGCAAAATCGCATGGCCGGTACGGTCGGCGGCGGCGCAGGCGCGCATCGCCGGCTCCTTGCCGTACTCCTTCATGTGCCCGCCGAACGGGCGCTGATAAATCTTGCCGTCTTCCGTGCGCGAGAACGGCACGCCGAAATGCTCCAACTCATAAATCGCCGGCACCGCCTCGCGGCACATGTATTCAATGGCATCCTGGTCGCCCAGCCAGTCAGACCCCTTCACGGTGTCGTACATGTGCCAGCGCCAATCGTCCTCGCCCATGTTGCCCAGCGCGGCGCCGATGCCGCCCTGTGCCGCCACGGTGTGCGAGCGGGTGGGGAATACTTTGGTGATGCAGGCGGTCTTGAGACCAGCCGCACCCATGCCGAGAGTGGCGCGCAGGCCGGAACCGCCGGCGCCGACAACCACGACATCATACGTATGGTCGACAACCTGATAGGCGCCAACAGAAGGTTTTGAAAACGCGTTCATGGGAGCTAAATCCGTTTTTCTTAAAAGGCGAGTTTAAGGATAGACACCGCGCAGGCCAGGGCCAGGACAACAATGCCCCCCTTGACCACCAGCAGGGTCACCATGCGCTTTGCGTCGCTGCGCACGTAATCCTCGATCACCACCTGCATGCCGAGGTTGAGGTGGGAGAACAGCGCCGCGATGAGGCAGAGGAACAGCACCGTGTTCCAGGGCTCGCCGATATAGGCAGCAACCTGCGCGCGGTCGGCCCCGGCCAGCATCAGCACGGAGAGCACGAAGTACAGCGAGAGCGGCAGCAGCGCCATCGCGGTGATGCGCTGCGTCCACCAATGGTGCATGCCTGATTTCGCGGCGCCCAGGCCGCGCGCGCGGCCAAGCTGGCTGCGCATGATATCAACGGTAGGAGTGCTGTCTTTGCTCATTCTATTCACCACACCAAAAAGCCGATAATCCAGAACCCAACCGTGAGCACCACGGCCCCGGCGATCACCAGAGCGCCATTGCGGTGCATATCCGGAAGTTCGAAGCCGCGGCCGGTATCCCAGAGCAGGTGCCGGATGCCGTTGCAGAAATGATAGAAGAGCGCGAGCGTGAAGCCCATGAGCACCAGCAGCCCGATCCAGGAGGCGAGAATCGCCTGCACGACCGAGAAAGCCGCATCCCCGGCGGCGGCGCTGACCAGCCATGCGGTGAGCAGCAGGGTGCCCGCACCCAGGGCAATGCCGGTGGCGCGGTGGAACACGGAAGTGGTGGTCGACATTTGCGGCTTATAGACCTGCAAATGCGGGGAAAGCGGCCGGCGGACCAGCTTGCCCTCCGTGTTACGCCCTACCATCAGGGCTTCGCGGACATCCTTCATGGGTAACCTCTCTCAACGGGTCATTCAGGTTCGTAAATGCTGCAGTTGCTTAGTCCTGGGATTTGGCATGGTCAACGTGCCCTATCGCATGGGTGTAAATGGTCTGGTTTGCTGCTTGGTTAACGCTTATTCCACCGGTGAAAGGCGGAACAGCTTCACCTGCCGGACGACAGAATCCTCCAGCGCCAGACTGGCCGGGACCTCGTAGCGGGCAATCACCTCGCCGCCCTCTTCCGGCGCGTATTTGCGGCCCGGATCGGCGATAATCACCACCGCCGCGCGCGCGCAATCGCGCAGCCAGGGCAGAATATGCCGCGTCATCGGCGCCTCGTAACACACGTCCCCGCACAGGATCACATCCCAGCGGCAGGGGGTGCCAACCATATCGCCCAGCAGCACCTCCACCGCCACGCCGTTTTCCACCGCATTCAGGGTAATTGCCGCCGCCGCCAGCGGGTCGATCTCGGCGGCCTCCACGCGCGCCGCCCCCGCCCGCCGCGCCGCCAGCGCCGCCAAGCCGCAACCGGCGGCAAAGTCGAGCACGTTCAAGCCGCGCACCAGTTCAGGGTGTTCCGTAATGTAGCAGGCCAGCGCCTCGGAGCCCGGCCATGCGAAGGCCCAGAAGGGCGGCGCCATGTTATGGCGTTGTAAAAACGCCTCGCTCGCCAGCCACAGCGGCGTGATCTCGGACGCCAGGTGAAGTTTTATGTCCGGCACCAGCCGGGAAGCGCCCAATGCCGTGTTCTCCAGAATAAACCCGGTACGGGCGGCAGCGTCCAAGCTCAGGCGAGCTGACGGAATTTCTTCTCCGGCTGCTTGGCATAGGGGTCGTTGTGCACGCGATGCGTCTCGGAGAGTTCCGCCAGCTTTCTCTCCATGCCGGTCTGCTCATCGTTGGCCCGGGCCCAGCGCGCGGCCATCGGCCAGAACACCAAGCTCACCTGCATGAACAAGGCAATAATTCCAGGAACAACCCGCCCTTGGGCGAAAAACGCAGCAAAAGGCACCACATTGCTCAAGCGGAAAGCGGAACGGCGCCGGACCAAAGGCTCGGCCGGCGGGTGCGCCCCAAGGTTCGCAGCCGCAGGGTTCAAGGCCGGCATCGGTTCGTCATGCACCACATTTCCCCCCTCTGGCGGTTGCAGACCGGAACCCACAACTTGCGCCAATCTCTTCTGCACACCCGAATTCCCGGTTGTCACCCGGGCCCAACGCGACGCCACAGGCCACAGCACCAAGCTGGCCTGCATAAACAAAGCAACAATTCCCGGTAGCACCAGCCCTTCCGAGAAAAAGGCCGCGCAGGGCAACACTATGCACAGCTTCGGTGAAGACATTACGCGCTTCCTAAAATCCAACTCAATCTAGCGTAAATGATGTCCCCCATATAACTACCCGTCAAGGATATTTATTTTGCGGAACAAACGGACGAATATCCCGAAATCAGAAAAAAATGTTAAAATTCAACATTTTGTACAATATAGAACCCAAATCTTGATTTTTGAAACAAATACAGCCCGCGCCACGCCAAATCCCGCACAACGCGCCGTAAGTCATTAAATTTTTGGCTAATTTTTTCCAATTACCGTGGCTAAAATGCGACGCTCCGGGCACCTGCCGCGTCCAAAAAGTCTCAAAAATTGCACAAACGCTAACAAAGCCCAATCGAAATATTACATTTCACATAAACATACGGGCGACCGTGCCGCGGGTTACGGCATAGCATCACAATAAGTTTATTCGGCCGCGCGCTTCATCCCCCAAAACACGATCAAGCTACCGCCCAAGCTGCCCCGGGAGCAGCCCGATCAGCGGGCACACCTGCAGCCCGCCACCCGGTGTTTTACCTCAACCGGTGATGTCTTCCGGCTCCGGCCGGTCGGGTTTACCCACTTCCAGCAGGGCCACCCGGCTTTCCAGCGCCTCAACCTGGCTTTTCGCGCGGCGCGCGAGTTCGGCCATCGCCTCGAACTCGTCGCGCTTCACCAAATCCAGCCGCCGCACGGCTTCGTCGACTCGGGC
The DNA here is from genome assembly GCA_003164135.1 of Acetobacteraceae bacterium. Lineage (GTDB taxonomy): Bacteria > Pseudomonadota > Alphaproteobacteria > Acetobacterales > Acetobacteraceae > Acidocella. The sequence goes on along the minus strand of PLSD01000077.1, from coordinate 20,015 downwards.
ACGGACCAGCGAGGCAAGCTCCTCACGCAACCCCGCGAAGGCGGAAATCGCGCCACCGGCAACTCCGGCGATGTCGTCAAAAAATTTAGGACGTTCATTCATGGCGGCGGGCCTTCTCTGTAGTGGTGCATCTGCATATAAGCGCCTCCATGATATTGGTCACGGGTGGCGCTGGATTTATTGGCTCTAACCTGCATGCCGCGCTACGCGCCGGCGGGCAGGATTGTATTATCACGGATTGGCTGGGCCATGGCGAAAAATGGCGCAACCTGCGCCACTACCCGCCCGCACAGGTCATCGCCCCGGAAAACCTGGCCGAATACCTCGAAAACGGCCCCAAACTCACCGCCATCGTGCACCTCGGCGCCATTTCCGAGACCACGGCGACCGACGGCGACCTGGTCTGGAAAACCAATGTGGAACTCAGCCAGCACCTCTGGCACTGGTGCGCCGTACACAAGGTGCGCTTCATCTACGCCTCGTCGGCCGCCACCTACGGCAACGGCGCCGCCGGGTTCGACGACGATTTCTCCATCCCCGCCTTGCAAAAGCTCCAACCGCTCAACCTCTACGGCTGGAGCAAACACGCCTTCGACCTCTGGGCCGCCGGCCAGATCGAAGCCAACACCCCCGCCCCGCCCGCCTGGGCCGGCGTCAAATTCTTCAACGTCTACGGCCCCAACGAGTACCACAAGGGCAAGATGATCTCGGTGGTAAAGGTCAAGCACGACGAAATCGCCACCGGCGGCCCCGTCCGCCTGTTCAAATCCGACCAGCCCGGCATGGCCGACGGCGAGCAACGGCGTGACTTCATCTACATCGACGACGTAATCGCCGCCCTGCAATTCCTGCTCACCGCACCCGGCATTTCCGGCCTGTACAACCTCGGCACCGGCGTTGCGCGCTCCTACGCCGACCTCGCCCGCGCCGTCTGCGCCGCCAACAACGTGCCGCCCAACATTGAATACGTGGACATGCCCGAAGTCCTGCGCGGCAAATACCAGTCCTTCACCCAGGCCCCCATGCACCGCTTGCGCGACGCCGGGTTCAACCACCAGTTCCACACGCTGGAGCAAGGGGTGAACGCCTATATCCGCAATCACCTGCTGCAACCGGACATGTACCGCTAATGGTCTTCACCTGGCCAAATTTCAGCCCCGTGCTGTTCAGCATCGGCTCGTTCGGCATCCATTATTATGCGCTGGCCTATATTCTCGGCCTGCTGCTCGGCTGGTGGCTGGCGCGGCACCTGGTCAAACTCTCCCCGGTGGCCGCCACCGCGCAGCAGGTGGACGACTTCCTCACCTGGGCCGTGCTCGGCATACTGCTCGGCGGGCGCATCGGCTATGTGCTGTTCTACCAGTTGCACCAGGAATCGCTGGGCTACCTGCTGGCGCATCCCATCCAGATCATCGCCGTCTGGCAGGGCGGCATGAGCTCGCATGGCGGCTTCATCGGGATGGCCATCGCCATCATCTGGTTCAGCCTCAAGCACAGGCTCAACATGTTCGCCTTCGCCGACCGCGTCGCCACGGTCGTGCCCATCGGCCTGTTCCTCGGCCGCTGCGCCAATTTCATCAACGGCGAACTGTGGGGCCGCGTCGCCACGCATTGGTTCCCGCTGCTGGTCATCTACCCGCAGTCCGGCGCCGTCGACCCGCTGAACGCCTTCAAACCGCGCTACCCCTCGGAGCTGATTGAAGCCCTGCTCGAAGGTGCCGTACTTTTCGCCATCATGATCCTCGCCATCCGCTCGAACAATCTGCGCCAGCGCCCCGGCATGCTCACCGGCCTGTTCCTCATCTGCTACAGCATCGCCCGCATCATCTCCGAGTGCTTCCGCGAGCCCGACTATTTCCTCGGTTTCCTCCCGTTCGGCACCACCATGGGGCAGATCCTCTCCCTGCCGGTGCTGCTCGCCGGGCTGGTGATGATGGTCTGGGCCTACCGCCAGGGCCCGCGTGCAGCCTGAACGCTTCGACCACTTCATGGCGCGGGCGAACGCCGCCTATTACGCCACACATGACTTCTCCCGCGACTTCGTCACCGCCCCGGAGCTGACCCAGGTTTTTGGTGAGCTGCTCGGTGCCTGGGCCAAAACCGTGTGGACCATGCTGGGCTCGCCCGAAAACATTATCCTGGCGGAAGCCGGCCCCGGCCGCGGCGTCCTCATGGCCGGCGCCCTGCGCGTCTGGCCCACGCCCAACGTGCATTTCCTGGAAACCTCCCCCCGCCTGCGCGCCGAACAGGCGTCACGCGTCCCCCACGCCACCTGGCATGAGTCACTGGCCACCCTACCGCCCGGCCCGCTCATCCTCCTCGCCAACGAGTTCCTTGACGCCCTGCCCGTCCGCCAGTTCATCCGCCGCGAAACCGGCTGGATGGAGCGCCACGTCCAAAACAGCGCCTACGTGGAACTCCCCGCAAATTACCCCCTCCCCGACGATCCCGAAGGCAGCGTCCGCGAAATCAACGAAGCCGCGCTGGATTTCTGCACCACCCTCGCCGCCCGCAACGCCATCGCTCTGTTCATCGACTACGGCCCAACGCAAAGCGCCCCCGGCGAGAGCGTGCAGGCCATATCCGGCGGCAACTACGCCGGTCCCCTGGCCGCCCCAGGCACCGCCGACCTCACCGCCCATGTTGATTTCGCCGCCATCGCCACACGGTGCCATGCCCAAGGCCCGGTAAAGCAAAACGCCTTCCTCACCTCACTCGGCCTGTTTCAGCGCACTGACTTCCTCGCCCGCAAAAACCCCGCGCAAGCCGAGGCGCTCAAGCTCTCCGCCCAGCGCCTCACCGCGCCCGAGGCCATGGGCAGCCTGTTCAAATGTCTCGCGCTGTGCCCAAAAGGGTTTCCTCCCCTGCCAGGATTCGAATAATGGATTTTCTCACCGGCGACCTGCCGGCCCGCCACGGCTTTTTCACCCGCAACGGCGGCGTCTCCACCGGCCCTTATGCCAGCCTGAACTGCAGCTTTTCCGGCGCTGACGAGGTCGCGAACATCCGCGAAAACCGTGCCCGCGTGGCGCAATCCCTGGGAGTCGACCCCATCGCCTTGCTCGGCCTCAAACAGGTCCACGGCACCGAGGTCATCACCATGACCACCCCCTGGCGCATCGGCGACGGACCGGAGGCCGACGCTTTGGTCACCAGCACTCCCGGCCTGGCACTCGGCGTCATCACCGCCGACTGCGCCCCGGTCCTGTTCGCGGACGCCACCGGCACCATCATCGGCGCCGCCCATGCCGGCTGGCGCGGCGCTTTCCTCGGCGTGCTGGAAGCCACGGTGGCAGCCATGCGCGCCCTCGGTGCCGCCGAAATCCGTGCCACCATCGGCCCCTGCATCCACCAGAATAGCTACGAAGTGAGTGCCGACCTGCGCACCCCCATCATCGAGGACCACGCCGCCGCCGAGCGTTTCTTCAAACCCGGCCGCCCCAACCGCTGGCATTTCAACCTTCCCGGCTACTGCGCCGCCCGGCTCAAAGCCGCCGGTGTGCCCACCGACATCGTCCCGCACGACACCTGCGCCGAGGAACGAAAATTCTTCTCCTACCGCCGCAAAACCCTGCGCAAAGAGCCCGCCACCGGCCACCAGATTTCAGTGATCCGCACATGAAGCAGCTTATTTTCCCGCGCGCATGTTTTTGGCGCGCGGCCGCCCCACCATCCCCGCGCGCATTCATGCTCCTGCTCCCGCTCGCCCTCGCCGCCTGCGGCACCCTGCCCGAGCCGTTCTACGGCAACCCCGGCCTGGAAGCCGCCCGCCTGGCCATCCCCCCGGCCCCGGTGCTCATGGTCCCCACGCCCACCGCCGCCCTGCTCGATGACAAATCCGCCGCCCTCTACGCCCAGGACCTCGCCGCCGCGCTGGTAAATTACGACATCCCAAGCATCGCCGGCGCCCCCATGAAAGGCGGCTGGCTGCTCACCACCTCGGCCAAACTCACCGGCAACACCGTCACCCCCGCCTACGCCATCACCGGGCCCGACGGCAAAACCTACGGCACCCAAACCGGCGCCCCGGTCCCCGCCGCCGCCTGGGCCAATGGCGATGCCACCGCGCTGGCCGGCGCCGCCGGCACGGACGCAAAGCCGCTGTCGCAAACCCTGGCCGCCATCAACGCGCGCATCCAGGGCAGCAACCCGAAATCGCTGGAAAACCGCCCGCCGCGCATTTACATCGGCCCCGTCACCGGCGCCCCTGGCGACGGCAACCACTCCCTACCCCTCAACCTCGCCCGCGACCTCCCCGGCCCGGACGATTTGCTGGTAACCAACGCCGCCCAGGCCGATTTCACCGTCACCGGCAATATTCTCGTCTCACCAGGCCAGAACGGCCAGATCATGGTCGAGCTCGACTGGACCGTGCAGGACGCCAACCACCGCAAAATCGGCCAGGTTACCCAGCTCCACCCGCTCGCCCCGTCGGACATCGAACCCTACTGGGGTGACGTCGCCGCCGCCGCCGCGACCGAAGCCGCCACCGGCATCCAGCAGGTGGTCGCCAACGCCGTGCTGAAAAAAGGCAGCTGACTGCGATCTAATACCGTGAAAACACCGCCCGGACATGCTAAACCTCCAGCCAGAACGCTGGAGGATACCATGCAAAAATCACAAAAAATCCGCTTAGCCCTCATCCTGGCCGCACTGCTCACCGCCGCCGGACTCACGCGCCCAGCCCAGGCCCAATCCATGAGCCCGCCCGCTGCCGCCCCGCCCGAAACCGGCGTCCAGCTCTTCGCCGGCAAATGCGCCAGCTGCCACAACGCCGACGGCTCCGGCGGCATGTCGTTCGGTTCCGTCAAATCCGCCGACCTGCGCGCCCCAGGGCTGGAACAAACCTACAAAACCGACGCCCTGCTCCTGCGCGCCATCCTCGACGGCAAGGACGAAACCGGCCAGCCGCTGCACGCCCCCATGCCCGTCTGGCGCGGCCAGCTCTCCACCGCCAGCGCGCAAGCCATCGTCGCCTACCTGCACACCCTGCACTCCTGACCGGCACCATATAAAAAAACGGGGACGGACCACTCCGGCCCATCCCCGCTTTTTCTAACGCCGACTGAGGCTACTGTGGTTTTTTCTGCTGATTCCCATGCTGGGGCGGCGCCCCGGCAGGTCCTTGTGCATGCGGCGCCGCCGCAGGCCGGTTCATCTGCTGCGCCGGGTGATACGCCGGTGCCGCAGGCCGGTTCATCTGCTGCACCGGGTGATACGCCGGTGCCGCGGGCCGGTTGATCTGCTGCACCGGGTGATACGCCGGTGCCGCCGGCCGGTTGATCTGCTGCACTGGGTGCGGCATCGCCGCGGGTGCTGCATGATACGCCGGTGCCGCCGGCTTGTTCATCTGCGGCGCCGGATGGACAACATTCCCTGGTATCGCTTGGTGCGACAGAGCGCCCGGCTTGTTCATCTGCCCCGCCGGATGGATCACACCCGCCGGTGCCACCGCATGCGCGGGCGCACCAAGCTGGTTCATCGCTCCGGGCTGATGGTTTGCACCACCCGGCCCCGCCGGATGCTGCCCGGCATTAATTCCCGGCTGCTTCTGGCCCACTGCGCCTCTGAAATCCGCGGGACGCGACGTAGCGGCAATAGCCGGATGCCCGTTGTTATGGCTATATGCGAATGCCGGATTGCTTTGCGCGGCGCTAATGTGGCGCGTCTGGTCCGCGGTTACCTGGATATGCCGGTCATGCTGGGCCATCAGATCCTGCTGCGTGGGCCTGAACTGGGAGCCGCCGTTTCCACCGTAGTAACTTACATTGGTGCGATTAATGACGGTCACATTATGCTGGTACACATTGGTGACATGCACCGACCCGAAATTGTTCGCGGCACGGTTATATTGGAACTGCCGTCCGTTCCAACGGCCGCCGTCATAGCCATCGCCGCCGTAGCCGTAACCATAATTAATGCCACCATAGTACCCGACATGCGGACCCCAGTAGCCATTATTGAAGGCATACGTGCCATTATTCCAGGCCCAGTAGGGCGGGGTCCAATACACGCCTTCCTCCGGCGGCTCGACCCAGGTGCCAGGCACCCAGTAATAGCCTTCCGAGCTATAAGCCCAGTAGCCAGGGGTCCATACATAACCTTCCGCAGGCATGGGCGGCTGCTCGTACACCGGCAGCATCGGCGGCGCGACCGTGATCGCGAGTCCGACCACCAACTGCGCGTGCGCAATGTTAGGCACCGCCAGAACCAGCGGCCCCGCAAGCATGGTCGCGGCAATTAAGCCGTGGCGGAGGGTAAAGCGTTTGGAAATGGCCATTGTATCCTCACTGAAACGGGAAAAGTTTAAAAAACGCCCCCGGCCTCGTCTCCGGCGCTGCGTCTGAAGCTAAAGAATCCGTGGAACCATTTGCACCGCTGGCCGAACCGTCCCGGCAGCCCGCTCCTGATCCCGAGCCATTACGAGATAGGTATCCAGCGATCACTTGAAAACCCCCGGAAACTACTCAGGCAACCCGCAATCGCAACAAACTGTGTCCACTTCGCGTCACCCCGCTTCCGTGGCACCTCGGTCTGGATCGACCATATCCGCGCCACCAGCGGCGGGAAGACTGGGTGTGATCTGGTACAATGATGAAGCTAATCATTCCTTTTCCGGCACAAACCCGCACAAATTGGGGTGCAAGCAAAAAATAAACCCGCACTACCAATGTGTTATAACACAAACCTCACAAAAGCTTCACGTGAAACACCCCCGCCCGCTACTCCCGCCCCAGCACCTTGTCATTAATAAACCCGGCCAGCGCATTCGCCTTGAAATGGTCGCGCAAATCCTGCTCGGAATAATCCTCGCGCACCCAGTCCAGAAACTTCTTGCCCCGCGCCTCGCCATCGCGCTGATACGTCAGAAAAAACGCGTCCAGAATCCCGGTTTTCGCCTGCTTGATATGCCCGAACCGCCACGAAAGCTGTTTCAGCGCCTCCTCCACGGTCCCGCCCTCGATCAGCACAAACAGCCCCGCCGCCAGCCCGGCCCTGTCCGCGCCAGATTTGCAATGGATCAACGCCGGCCCGCGCATGGTCGCCAAAATCTCCGCCAACCGCAGAATCCGATCCTTATGCGGCGCCCCGCGCGACTCCATCGCCATGTCGTAAAAATCCAGCCCCAGCCGCGCCGCCGCATCGCGTGAGAGCGCATCGGACCCATTTTTCGCCAGCCCGCGCAGGTTAATCAGGCTGCGCAGCCCCGCCTTTCTGGTAAACACCGCCAAATTACCCGGCGTGGGGTGGTTGGAGCGGTACAGCCGCCCCGCCTTCACCTCATGAAAATTGGTCCAGAAAATGCGCAGCACCGCATGGTCGACAAACAACGCGTCGATCCAGGCATTGCGGCGGCCAGCCTTGGTGGAGAGGTCGCCTTTATAGATAGTATCCATGGCCCTCCCCTACCGCAATTTGTGGCCAAGCAAAAATATGGTTAACCCAGCGCCATGACCAAGCACCTACGCCTCGACGAGCAACAATCCACCCCCGCCCTCATCTACCGCCTCTGGCGCGAACACATCCGCCACTACCGCGGCCGCATCGTGCTCATCGTGGTGACGACGCTCGTGATGTCAGCCACCACGGCGGCCTACCCGGCGCTGATCAAATGGGCCTTTGACATGTTTTCGCATAAGGATCCGCGCATCCTCTATCAGGTGCCCATCCTGGTGCTCATCGTTACCGCCATCAAAGGCGTCTCCATGTATTTCCAGGCGGTGCTGACGCAGGACATGGTGCTGCTGGTCATCCGCCGCCTGCAGGTCGCCATGTTCCGCCACCTCTCCAACGCCGCCCTGGCGCGGGTGGAACGCGAGGCCCCGGCCCAGCTCGCCGCCCGCTTCACCACCGATGCCGGCGTCATCCGCGAGGCCATGACCCGCGCGGTGAACGCCGTCGCCGACGCCGCCACCGTGGTTGGACTGGTCGTCACCATGATCGTCATCGACTGGAAACTCAGCCTCATCGCCGCCGTGCTCTACCCGATGGCCGGCATCCCGGTGCAGAAAATCGGCAAACGCATGCGCCGTGCCTCGGGCGGCATGCAGGAGCAAATGGGCCTCGCCGCCTCCGTCCTCAACGAAAGCTTCGCCCAGGCCCGCACCGTACGCGCCTACGGGCTGGAAGCACATGAGCAAGGCCGCGCCAACAAAACCTTCGACCAGCTTTACCACGCCCTGCTGCGCATGACCCAGATCCGCTCCCGCCTGGACCCGATGCTCGAAGTCCTGGGCGGCGTCGCGGTCGCCATGGTCATCGGCTTCGAAGGCTGGCGCAACGCCACCGGCGGCGGCGGCGTGGGCAACTTCATGGGCTTCATCTCCGCTTTGCTCATCGCCAGCCGCCCCCTGCGCGCGCTCGGCACCATGAACTCCGCCATCCAGGAGGGCCTGGGCGGCCTCATTCGCGTGTTCGCGGTCATCGACGAACCCGCCGCCATCGCCGACACTCCCGGCGCCGTCCTACTGCCCCCCGGCCCCGGCGAACTGGTCTTCGACCACGTCGCCTTCAACTACCCGGACGGCCGGCCCGGCCTGAAAGACCTCACCTTCACCGCCGCCCCCGGCAAAATGCTGGCACTGGTCGGCACCTCGGGCGCGGGAAAATCCACCGCTTTGGCCCTCATCCCCCGCCTCTACACCCCCACCAGCGGCCACATCCGGCTGGATAACGCTGAAATCGCCAGCGTCACGCTCCACTCCCTGCGCACCGCCATCGCCTACGTCGGGCAGGACGCCCTGCTGTTTGACGACACCATCTACGCCAATATCCTCCTCGGCCGCCCCGACGCCACGCCCGAAGACGTCCACGCCGCCGCCGCCGCCGCCGCCTGCGGCTTCGCGCTGGAAATGCCGGAAGGCTTCAAGACCCGCGTCGGCGTCAATGGCCAGCGCCTCTCCGGCGGCCAGCGCCAGCGCGTCGCCATTGCCCGCGCCATCCTGCGCAACCCGCGCATCCTGCTGCTGGACGAAGCCACCAGCGCGCTGGACACCGAAAGCGAGGCCGCCGTGCAGACCGCACTCACCCACCTGCGCGCCGGCCGCACCACCATCGTCGTCGCCCACCGCCTCTCCACCGTCCGCGACGCTGACCTCATCGTCGTCATGGCCGACGGCCAGGCCATAGAACAAGGAACCCACACTGACCTGCTGGCGCAGGACGGGGCGTTTGCCCGGTTGGTACGGGCGCAGGCGTTGCATTAAGGGCGCCCTGGCGCAAAACTGCCGCGAGAAAGGCAACAGTATGACGTGTGAAACCCACCGGCTTGTTGTTCCGCCCCGCGGCGTTTGCCTCTTGCGCCCGTTCGAGGCCGCGCAGTCGCGTGGATATCTGAAAATCAGCCTGGAGCGAGCCGGAGCCGATGCGCGGGACTATCTTTTTCCCGCCGGCAGCGGGTTAAGTTTTTTCCTCAGCGCTGGAAACACCGCGGTAACGGTTTCGGTCGCCCCTGGTGAGGCGGCACTTGAACGGGCCGGCTGGAGCAAAGCGGCCTTCGCACGGCTGCGCCGGCGTTTTACCTCCCTGAAGCGCGGCGTGCTGCATTTTGATGGCGTGGAAACTTTTCCCGCCGGGCCAAAGCAACATTATAAAACCTATTGCAAACACGTGCGTCTCGCGCGCCGCTTCCAGATGCCTCCGGATGGCAAAATCATGCGTGACCACCCCGAATTGATCACCGGCTGGCCGGTTGGCGCAACCAGCGCTCCTGTTGTGAGTACCGCGCCTTCCCCGCGCGTTGCCGTGGCGCTGCATCTCTACTACGCCGATCTTTGGCCGGAGATTGAAACCCTGCTCAAGCGGTGGAGCCTGCCGTTCACATTGTTCCTGACACTTACACGCGAAAATCCAGAATTAGCCAATCAAGTGACCGCGGCTTTTCCCGGCAGCGTGATCCGTATCGTCGAGAATTCCGGCCGTGATGTGCGCCCGTTCCTGTTGCTGCTGGAGGACGGCGCATTTGATGCTTTTGATATCGTCTGCAAAATTCACGGCAAGAAATCACTCAGCCATGGCCGCGTGCCGATTTTCGGCGACATCTGGCGCCGCGCGGCGTTCCTTGATTTGATTGCTACTGACCGGCAGGTCCACAAAATCGTTAAGTTATTTCAGGATGATCCGGAAATCGGGATTGTTGGACCCAGCCGTTTCCATGTGGTTTCCAACAGCACGGCACCACGAGACTTGCTGGGAAAAAACCGTCCGCTGGCGCAAGCCATTGCAGCGCGCATGGGGAGCCCGATTCGAGATGATGCCTTTGATTTTTTTGAAGGCACGATGTTCTGGGCACGGCCACGAGCGCTGGAGCCGCTGCGGCGCTTGCGCCTGACAGAAATGTTCAAAACTGCGGATGCCGGGCGCGGCGACGGCGCGGTTGAACATGCCCTTGAACGTCTTTTCAACCATGCAACGCGCACGGCGGGTTTTCGCGCCGAAGAAGTCACGGGGGAGACCGGCTAATGGCGAGCCTCATGCAGCACTATTACAAATGGCGGCAACGCCGGACTTTCCGTGACGAAGGCGGCAGAAAGGCGCTTATTCTGGCCTGGTCTCATGCAAGCAATACGGTGCTCTCCCTCGCGGGTTCGCTCGCCGGCGGATTAACCGCCAATGATGTAGATGTTACAATATTGAATTTGAGTGACAAACGCCAAAGGCGGAAATTGGGCAGTTTTCCCAGGCGATATTTCAGTCAGGTTTTTTTGATGGGATCGGTTCCGTTGCGCTACAATTGCAATGGACTGCCTATCCATGATTATTTCGAGGCGGATATTTATTTCTGGGTTCTGGACCCGATCATCTATGATCTGGATCGTACCAAGGAAACCCGCGATTACTTTGAAAAATCCAGGCAATGCAGCCGGCTGCATTGCCTGTTCCCCGACAGCTCATACATTCAGTTCGTTGAGAGCTGGATCGGAACGCAAAGTATCTATTTTCCGTTTGCTGGAAACTTCAACCGTGAAGGTGAAGAAAATAATTTCTACGATGCGAATGCCCAAAAAAGATCGGGCATTGTTGTGCTGGCAAACATTGGCCAGGAATTGAATGATCGCGCATCACAATCTCTGCGTGAGATTATCGAGGCGATTGATCCGTTCGGGTTAAGCCCGCGCCAAAGAGCAAGCCTGGCGGAGCATGTCATGAATGATGAGGCACATTCAAACATCGCCATTTCCGTTGGGAATTTTATGCAGATTCCATTTCAGGAGATGTATGATTCCCGCATTATCAGTTTCCTTGCCGCGCTGGATGCTTCGGAAAAGCGCCGGCGCCGTGTTTTGGTCATAGACTCCATTCGAACGTTGAACATTGATATCATCGGCTCCGGATGGCAGAAAATTCTCGGGGACAGGCCAAACATCACGTATTCCGCAAAGCCGGTCCAGCACGAGTTTCTTGGCGATTTCTTTGCCGGGCACAGAGTTCTTCTCGATTTTTCGCCAAATTGGGACCATGGATTTAACGACCGGGTTATTACCAGCATCGGTGCCGGTTGCCGTGTGGTGACGTCCCGCAATGCCGCGGTTGCGGAACTTGGCGATGCTGCAACGCTTGTCTCCAGCTACACAATGGTGCATCCGGAACCAGAAGCCACGCTCGATATTGCGCTGAACGCGCCGCCTGTCGATGAAAATCTGATTTCACGCATCAAGGCAGATCAAAATTGGCACGGCCGGGTGTCGCAATTACTCTCGTGACAAATAAGTAGTTTCCCGCAGAAACCAAAACTACCCACCTCGGCCCGTGAGATCTTTCAGAAAACCTTTCACGGTTTTCTCTGTTTGTTTCCATGCGCGCCTTAACCGAAAAAGAATAACACGCCCGTCGAGTTGGCATAAAAATCCAACAATAATTTGAGCGCAAGTGGTTTGCAACAGTCGTAGACGAAGTGCGCGATTCCATTTTTCTTCAAATGCGCGCTTTGCTTCAAAAAACTCCACACCCATCCGCCCCATGCCTAAATGGTGTAAATGAAAATTAATAACGTAAGCGTTATACCCCATTATGTCCGCATGAAGGCAAATATCCGTGCCATAAAAATGGAAGCCAGACAGATCATTCGAAAAACCTAGTCTGGCACGCTTCCTCACAACGATGAAATTTTCATCTAATGAGATGACTCTCTTTGGAAACACACCGACACTTTTATTTTCCCCATAACGATCGGTAATACGAATAGATAATGAGTCTAACTCTACCCCTCCCGCGTTTCCCGCAAGCCCCCAGTTTTTGTCGAGCACGTTAAGCTCAGACAGTCTCTGTTCAAGTATGCTCCGATTATCAAAAGATAGCCGCACATCTTGATGACACAAAATTATGTAGTCACCCCTGGTGGAGTTTAGTAGAAGATTTAGACCACTATAGGCCGAGGTATTATTTGCGCTGATATTATCAATGTATAGATACTCGCAGTCGTCTGTATTAAATCCGGCCTCTATAAAAGTTTTTAACATAGACTCATATTCGTCTTTGTTCGTAACAAGGGTCCCGATTGAAAACACAAGTTCTCGATTATGTTTTGACAATTCAAAGGAATCACTCGGAGAAATTTCTCTGGCGAATGGAAATTCTTGCAATGACTCATTCATCAATCCGCCCTCATTTATGTCGAATTATCGTTTTCCGGCCTATCGTAGACAATAACGCAATCGCTCACTAATGTTACGCAAGCGACGCATTATAATTGTACTAACCCGGCCTCTTCGCAACCATGGCGAGACTCTCGCCGCGTTCCGCGGTTCGGGAAGCAGCCTTGTTCGCGGCCCGCGCCTGTTTCTTTCCCCCTGGTTCCCAGCCCGGCGGTGCTGGCGTTTCCTGCGGATTTAGACCCTGTTGCATTGCCAGGCTTTGCCGGAAATAGGACTCCGCCACCGCTTCGGCAGGGAGCATTTCGATATCAATGAAGCCCGCTTCACCCAAAAGCCGGGTCAGGCTTTTGCGTGCGTACAAACATAAATGGCGCGGCGTTTCCAGGCCACGCCAAAATTCACCGAACAGCGATAGCCCAATGGCATCCAAATTTGGCTGCGACAGCCACACGCGGCCGCCTGGGCGTAATAGCCTGAGAATTTCAGCAGCAGCTTCCCTTGGTTTATGCAAATGTTCGAAGACGTGGTTAAGAAAAATATGGTCGAACGAACCCTCCGCCAGACCCGAGTGAGGCAAGAGTCCCAATCGCACATCCAGCCCCGCCGCGCGCCCGCGGCTTACGGCATCTGCGTCCGGTTCAAGCCCAACCGCGGCATAACCCAGGTCACGCGCCGTCAACAAAAAGCTGCCGTTACCGCATCCGATATCCAACAGCACCGCGTCCTTACGGGACGGAGCCGGAAGATGCCTGATAGCGTAATCCGCCCGCGAGGCCTTCGCATGGTCCAATTTAAAAATCAGCCGGCCGAAAGGCCATGCCCCCGCGAAATTATAGCCGTAATGCGCGTTGTAGTAGCCAAGCTGCCGGCGGATCTTCACACGCGCGCGGCGCTCTGAAATCGCGCTGCAGGGCTGGGTATGGGTGTAGTAATTTTGATAGGCCCGGCCTATGGAGTCCTCGCTTGGCCGGGGGTCGAGATATGCCGCGTCACAGGTGAGGCAGCGCCACATGGTCCAGGTTCCTGGCGCAACCTGAAAGGCGAGGTCACGCAAACTGCCAAAAAGCTCCGAACGCGGGGCGCTGCCGCAAGCGGGGCATTTGCCAAGCCACTCCAGGTCTTGTTCGGGCCAATTTTCTTCTGGGCTCATATATCATTCCTATACCACGCCCAATATTCGGGCAACGAGGTACAGGCGGTGGCGCTACATTAGGAAGTTGCCGCGGGCGTAAACGGCGCGGGGCGGCGGGCATTGCCCTGGAAGTCGAACATCCATCCCGGATATTCCGGCGGCAGCTTGCTCACCTCATCGAGCGTGGCGATCTCATCCGCGCTCAGCACCAAGCCGATGGCGGCGAGATTGTCGTCGAGCTGTTCGATGGTTTTCGCGCCGATGATGATGCTCATGACATGTGGTTTGGCGAGCAGCCAGGCCAGGGCGACCCGCGCCGGGGAAACGCCGTGGGTTTCGCCGATTTTGCGCATTTGCGCGATGCAGGCCCAGGCGCGGTCGGTATCCACTGGCGGAAAGGGAAAGGCGGCGCGGCGCGCACCTTCGGGCGTGGGGGCGCCGGGGCCGTATTTGCCCGAGAGCAAGCCGCCGGCCAGCGGTGACCAGACCATCAGCCCGAGTTTCTCCTGGTTAAGCATCGGCACCAGTTCACGCTCCAGGTCCCGCCCGGCGATGGAGTAGTAGGCCTGCAATGTCTCGAAGCGGGCGTAGCCTTTGGTCTCGCTCACCCCCAGCGCTTTGGCGATTTTCCAGGCGGACCAGTTGGAGACGCCCACATATCGCACCAGCCCCTGGCGGGTCAGGTCGTCCAGCGCGCGCAGGGTTTCATCGACCGGGGTAACCGTGTCGTTGCCGTGAATTTGGTAGAGGTCGATATGGTCCGTCTGCAACCGCTCCAAGCTGGCGTGCACGGAGTCCATGATGTGCCCGCGCGAGGCGCCGCGATCGTTCGGCCCGGTGCCCATGGCGCCGAACACTTTCGTCGCGATCACCACATCCTTGCGCACCACGCCAAGGTTTTTCAGCGACTGGCCAACGAGTTTTTCCGAATCGCCGGCGGCATACACATCGGCGGTATCAATGAAATTCACCCCCGCCGCCAGCGCACGGCTGATGATGCGGTCCACATCCGCCTGCCCCAGCGCGCCGATGGCCTTCCACATGCCGGCCGCGGCGTCGCCGCCAAACGTCATGGCGCCCAGGCAGATTTCCGATACGAACAATCCCGTGCGGCCAAGCTGATGATATTTCATGACTGATCCCCCGATAATTTCATGCGCCAGGAGAACATAGTCGCGCCGGCGGAGTTTTCCACTGGGGATTCAGGCGCCGCCCAAATAGGCACGCCGCCACGCCTGGTTCACCGCATTGGCCTGCCGGGCGATGCCCACCTGCTCCGGATGCGCCACCAGCGCCCCGCACCCCATGGCGGCGGCGATTTGCGCCATCACCGGGGCGGGGTCCGCCAGCACGGCCTCGTAGGTCGTGTGGACCGGCGCGATGCCGTTGGCGGCGAAGAAGGCATAGAACAACGCATTGGCCAGCGCGATTTTCTCCAACTCCCCGGCGATGGCGGCGCGGGAATACACCAGGGCGGCATCCGGCACATGGGCCGCATGCGCCGTGGTAAACCGCCCGGTCTGCGTGGCAATGACCCGTGAAATCGCCTGCCCCAGCCGGTCCTGGCGCTCCATCAACACAAACTGCGCGCGGGGGCCGAGCGCATCGAGAATCCCGGCATCCGCCAGCATGGCCAGCTGGTCCACCCCGGCCTTGGCGGCGATGTGCCCGTAATGCGGCAGCAAATGGTACAACGTGGCGAAATATGCGGCCAATGAACGCAGCCCGCGCGGGCGGGAATGTTCCAGCACGGTCTCGGCGTTAAAATACTCCCCCGCCTCGTTGAACGCGCCGGTAGTGGCGAGCAGATGCGCCAGGTAATTGGAGCCGCAGCGGTTGGTGAAACATAGGAAGAGGAAGTTGCCCGGCGGCATCACCGCCTCCGGGTCCGGCCGCAAAGGGCCGAACTCCTGTTCCACCAGCGCCCGGTGGAAGGAGGGCTGCGCGCGTAACCGTGGCGGGATAATCACCCCGGCCACTTGGCCGCGAACACCGCGCGCTTGCCGATGTCCCGGCGGCAAAAACCGTCATCCCAGTCGATCGCATCCACCGCCGCGTAGGCCCGCGCCACGGCCTGCTCCAAATCCGCCCCCACCGCGTTAACCGCCAGCACGCGGCCGCCATTGGCCAAAATACCGCCCTGGTCGGCCATGGTCCCGGCGTGGAAAATGTTTACGCCGGGCAGCGCGCCCGCTTCCTCCAGCCCGAAAATCTCACCGCCGGTGGCGTAGGCGCCGGGGTAGCCTTTCGAGCACATCACCACGGTCGCCGACGCGCCGTCTTTCCAGCGCAAATCCACATGCTTCAGCGTGCCATCGGTCGCCGCCACCAGCGCCGGCAGCAAATCCGAGCGCAGCAGCGGCAGCAGCGTCTCGCATTCCGGGTCGCCAAAGCGCACGTTGAATTCGATCAGCTTGGGTCCATCTTCCTCAACCATCAGCCCGGCGAACAAAAACCCCCGGAACGGCATGCCCTGTTTGACCATCTCCGCCAGCGCGGGACGGATCACCCGCTCCATGGTTTCCTCGATCACCGCCGGCGTTGCCCAGGGCGGCGGCGAAATCGCCCCCATGCCGCCGGTATTCGGCCCGGTATCGCCATCGCCCACGCGCTTATGGTCGGCGGCCACGCCCAGATACAGCGCGTCCAGCCCATCGCATAACGCAAACACCGAAATTTCCTCACCCACCAGGCATTGCTCGATCACCACTTTCGCCCCGGCGGCGCCATGCACCATGTCTTCCATAATGGCGGAAATGGCCTCGTGCGCCTCCTCCGGCGTCAGCGCCACAACCACGCCCTTGCCAGCCGCCAGGCCATCCGCCTTGATGACGATCGGCGCCCCCACGGCTTCTATATACTCGTGCGCCTCCTCGGCATGGGTGAAGCTGGCCCAGGCGGCGGTGGGAATGTTCGCCGCGTCGGCGATTTGCTTGGTGAATTCCTTGCTCCCCTCCAACTGCGCGGCGGCGGCACTCGGCCCGCAACAGGCGATGCCCGCCGCCGCCAATGCGTCGGCAATACCGGCGACCAGCGGCGCTTCCGGCCCTGGAATCACCAGGTCAATCTTCTGTTCCACCGCGAAAGCCACCAGGCCCTTAATATCCGTCCCGCGCAGCGGCACATTTTCCGCAAACGCCGCCGTGCCCGGATTACCGGGGGCGACAAACAGTTTGGTCAGCAGCGGGCTCGCCGCAATCGCCCAGGCCAGCGCATGTTCCCGCCCGCCGGACCCGATGATTAAAACCCGCATGTCGCTGCCCCCTCTGTTAACGCCGCGCGCTCTATCATAGTCTCCCACCATGAGCGACCTCCTGCCAAACACCCCCGAATTTTCCGTCTCCGAGCTTGCCGGGGCGGTGAAGAAAACCCTGGAAGGGGCTTTTGGCCGGGTGCGCGTACGCGGCGAGATCACCGAATTCAAAGCCTATTCCTCCGGCCACCAGTATTTTGCCCTGAAGGACGAGAGCGCCAAAATCCGCGCCATCATCTGGAAAGGCGTGGCGTCGCGCGTCGGGCTGAAAGCCGAAAACGGCGTCGAGGTCATCGCCACCGGGCGCATCACCTCCTACCCGGAGCGCTCGGAGTACCAGCTCATCGTCGAGCGCCTGGAATACGCAGGCGCCGGCGCGCTGCTCGCCCGCATCGAGGCCCTGAAAGTCAAACTCGCGGCGGAAGGCCTGTTCGAGCGCAAACGTCCCTTGCCCATGCTCCCCGCCGTCATCGGCGTCGTCACCTCCCCCCAGGGCGCGGTGCTGCAGGACATCAAAACCACCATCGCCCGGCGCTTCCCCCGCCCGATCCTGCTCTGGCCGGTCCCGGTGCAGGGCGAGGGGGCGGCTGAGAAAATCGCCGCCGCCATCAACGGCTTCTCCGCCTTGCCCGCGGGCGGCCCCATCCCCCGCCCGGATGTGCTGATCGTCGCGCGCGGCGGCGGCAGCCTGGAAGACCTGATGGCTTTCAACGACGAACTCGTAGTCCGCGCCGCCGCCGCCTGCTCCATCCCGCTTATCTCCGCGGTGGGGCATGAGACCGACACCACCCTGATCGACTTCGTCTCCGACCGCCGCGCCCCCACCCCCACCGCGGCAGCCGAAATGGCCATCCCCGCGCGGCTGGAACTGCTGGCCGACCTCGCCCAAAAATCCGCCCGCCTCACCGGCGCGCTGGCGCGGGCCACTTCCCAGGCGCGGCTGCTGCTGGACCGCGCCGGGGCCAAACTGCCGGACCTGCCCAGCATTTTGGGTGCCGCCCGCCAGCGGCTGGACGACCGGGGCGAGCGCCTCACCCTCGCCTTGCCCAACTACGCCGCCGCCCGCCGCGCGGCGCTGGAACGCCTGGCCAACCGCCTGCGCCACCCGCGCGAAATTCTGGCCGCCCACCGCAACACGGTCTCGCTGCTCGAACACCGGCTCACCGCCGCTCTGCCCAACCAGGTCCGCACCCGCCAGAACGCAGCCTCCCTACTGGCACAACGGCTCGATGCGCCGCTGCCGGGGCGGCTGCGTGAAGCCCGCCTGCGGCTGGAAAACCTCGCCGCCCGGCTGGATTCGGTCTCCTACGCCGCCGTGCTCGCGCGCGGCTTCGCTTTGGTCACCACGCCGAAAGGTGCCCCCGTATCCAGCGCCGCGCTGGTCGCGCCCGGCGCCGCGCTCATCATCAAATTTGCCGACGGCGATGTCGCGGTGAAGGCCGCCGCCAAAACCGCGCAGCTCGATCTGGGGTTGTAGGCCTGCCCCGCCGCATCCTAACGGCCGGCCTGCACGGCAGCGCCTCCACCTTTGTGTTCAACGTGGTGCGCGAGTTGCTGATCACGGCGTATGGCGAGAGCAGTTCAACCCCGGGCAACAAGCCAGGCTGACGCGCCTCTTCACGCCGTTTTTGTTAAAATACCTGTATGCTAACTAACCGGCGGTTTTTACACCCGAGATACGGCAAACATGTTAGAATCGCGCTGTTTTCGCAACTATAGAGCAAGTCGGAAACAACCATAACGTAACGTTAGAAAAAAAGAACAATTTCTAGTTGTAGAATCTTTGCGGGAGATATTCACAACGATATTTTGTTACAGTTTCATGGCTTCCATCTTTTTTGCCTGATCCAGCACGGAATCCCTAAATCTCTTGTTGCACTTACGATTTGCAGTGTGCATTAAGCGGAACCACGCAGTAGATTGTCCTTGGAGCCAAAACATGTCTGAAACAACATTCGATTATGTATTTACTGATGGCATTAGCCCTGCGGACATTACCGTTGACGTCACAGTGACCACACCGCCTGGCGTCGTGTCCGGGCTACCTGGTTCGGCGGCTTATGGGGTGATCGCTATCAGCGGTAGCATCGACGGCACCCCAATCACTGGGGAACTTGGAAGCCCGGCAGCCGTGCAAACTGCCTATGGCTTCGACTTCGATAACGCCATTTTTACCAATCCCAATGTTGTCTACGGCGGCGGCACCAGCAACGACGGAATTGATTTTGGTGGGATCATGCTCCAGACCGGTGGTGGCAGCGCCAATCCTGTAAACATTAACATATATGATAATAAGGGCCAGTTCATTCTCTATGAAAAGCCGGGCGTTCCAGAAAATATCACGCTCGTCTCCGTGACTCCCTCCATACCCTGTTTCTGTGCCGGTACGCTGGTGCTGACCGACCGGGGCGAAGTGGCGGTTGAAACCCTGGCCATCGGTGATCGCGTTATCACCACCACCGGCAAATCCGCGCCGGTCCGCTGGATCGGCCGCCGGGCCGTGTCGTTGCGCTTCGCCGACCCGCTGCGGGCACTGCCGATCCGCGTGAAGGCCAATGCGTTGGGCGAAAACATTCCCGCCCGCGACCTGCTGCTCTCCCCGGATCACGCCTTGCTGGTTGACGGCGTGTTGATTCAGGCGGGCGCGCTGGTGAACGGCGTGTCGATCGTCCGGGAACACCAGGCGCCGGAGACCTTCACCTACTACCATGTCGAGCTCGCGGACCATTCGTTGATCCTGGCCGAGAACACCCCGGCGGAAACCTTCGTCGACAACGTCGACCGCATGGGCTTCGACAACTGGGCCGAACATGAAGCCCTGTATGGCAACGAGCCCTCCTTGCTGGAAATGGACCTGCCGCGCGCCAAGTCCGCCCGCCAGGTGCCTGCCGCATCCCGCACCCGTCTGGCCGCCCGCGCCGAAGCGCTGTTCGGCAGCCTCGCCGCCGCCTGAAGCGCCCGGCGTTAACGCTTACAAAAACCCCCGCCGGTTTCCAGCGGGGGTTTTTTATTGCCAGGGTAATTTATTGAAGTGCCC
>PLSD01000045.1 GCA_003164135.1 Acetobacteraceae bacterium | reverse complement strand
CAATCTTTAGGGCTGCTGGTATAACACCTGCTGAACGGCAGGCAATCGACCTGCTATTCTCCCAGGAACAAGTTCGCCGGCTGGTAACATCCCTGCGCTCACACGAGAATTCCGCCGAAGTTCGCATTCTGGATGCTGCCTACTGGGAAAAGGGTTGCAGCTCACTAGGCAGATTACGCTTTGCCGTGCTGGCCGCTGTCGATACGGGAAAAAATGAACGCCATTGCCTCATCGACATCAAGGAAGCCGCCGCCCCTGCCGCACCACGCAGCCTGATTGGCGATCTGCCGGCGGATAATGCCCATCGTGTCGTCGAGGGAGCCCAGCATCTATCGCCATTCCTCGGCGGACGGATGCTCTCCGCCACCTTGCTCGGAAAAGCAGTTTTTGTCCGTGAAATTCTGCCGCAGGATTTGAAAATTGAGATTCAACATATCTCAATCACTAACGCCGAAGACATCGCAAAATTCCTGGCCGGCGTCGTCGGGCGCGCACACGCCAGGCAACTCAACGCTGCGGCACGCAAGGCGTGGTCGGCAGAGCTCCAGCGCAACCGCTCTAAATCCCTGAATGCACCGTCCTGGCTCTGGAATAGCGTCGTCGCGCTCATCGCAATGCATGAGGCCGCTTACCTAAACCATTGCCGCCGTTACGCCCTGGAAAATGCTACCTGAATACACCCATGCCTGGGCCACTCTGACCCAGGCATAAGAGCCCGCCAGCCGGCTTACGGTTGCAGCGCGAACACAGTGTAATTGCCGTCATGCCATTTGTAGATGGCGTAGGCAGCGTTCACCACGTCACCTTTGGCGTTAAAGCTGATCGGCCCGAGCACGGAGGGCCAGGGGCCATCTTGCTTCAAGGTCGACGCCACCTTAGCCGGCGCCGTGGTGCCCGCCTTAACCGCCGCTTCCGCCCAAATTTGAATCGTGGCATAGGAATACAGCACATAACCCGTCGGGTCTTCCTTAGCCGCGGTCAGCGCGGCCACGGCCTTGGCGGCGGCGGGTTCCTTTTCCGCCGGCGGCGGGAAGGTCAACAGCGTCCCCTCGGCGGTCGCACCGGCAATTTGCCACAGTGCCGTGGTCGCGGCCGCATCCTCGGAGAAGTACTGCGGCGTATACCCTTGCGCGGCGCCCTCACGCATAATCAGCCCCGAATCGGCATAATACCCACCGATATAAACCAGCTGGATACCCTCCTGTTTCAACCGGCTGATCAATGCCGAGTAATCCTTGTCGCCCGCGGTGTAGGAGGTGTTGTATGCCACCTTCACACCAAGTTTGGTAAGGTTCAGCCGCACCTGGTCGGCAATTCCCTTGCCATAGGTGGAATTGTCGTCAAGCACGGCGATCTTCTCGCCCTTGAAATGCTTGTCGATATATTCGGCCGCAACAGCCCCCTGCTGGTCATCACGCCCGCAAATGCGGAAAGTGAAGGCCGAGCCATTATCAGTATATGCCGGGTTGGTGGAGGCAGGGGAGATTTGCAGCACCCCTGCATCCGAATATACCTTGCTGGCGGGAATCGAGGAAGCCGAGCAGAAATGCCCATCGACCATCACCACCCCGTCCCCCACCAGGGTATTGGCCGCACTCACCGCCTGCTTCGGGTCGCAGGCATCATCCACCGCGATTTCCTGAACTTTCTGGCCGAGCACACCGCCCGCGGCGTTAATATCCGCAATGGCGAGATCGGCTCCAACCTTCATCTGCGTGCCAAAGGCGGCATTGGAGCCGGTAAGCGGGCCAGCCGCCCCGATTTTAACCTGTGCCTGGGCCGCGCCCGCGGCGAGCCCCAGGCCGAGAGCCGCAACAGCGGCAGTGCTGAAAAGAATGTTTCTCAATTTTTTCTCCTGTGAAAGAATGAATATCAGAAACGCACGTCAAGTATGCGCCTAATTTTAAGGCGGTATCAATGCCCACCTTCCAGATACGCGGCACGAATTTCAGGTCTGGCTAATAATTCACCACCTGTCCCCTCCATGGTAATCACCCCATTGACCAATACATAGCCACGATCCGCCAGCCGCAACGCCTGATTGGCATTTTGCTCGACGAGCAGCACCGTTAAACCGGTCTCCTGGTTCAGCGTTTTAATCGCGCCGAAAATCTGTTTTATCACCAATGGGGCAAGACCCAGCGATGGTTCGTCCAACAACAGCAATTTAGGCTTGCTCATCAGCGCGCGGGCAATCGCCAGCATCTGCTGCTCACCGCCTGAAAGTGTCCCCCCACGCTGCGAAAATCGCTCCTTCAGGCGTGGAAACAGCCCGAACATCAACGCCAGCTGCTTGTCGTAATCAGCAAACTTCACCACCTGCGCACCCATGAGGAGATTTTCCTCCACACTCATGCGCGCGAATATCCGCCGGCCTTCCGGGCTTTGCGCAATTTGCCGCCGCGCGATCTCATGCGTCGGCAGATTGGTAATCGCCTCACCCCGATACGTGATACTACCGGAACTCGCGCGCGGATTGCCGCAAATGGTCATCATCAACGTGGACTTACCCGCGCCATTGGCACCGATCAGCGTCACAATCTCACCCTCGCGCACCTCCAGGCTGATATCGCGCAGCGCCTGGATCGGGCCATAAAACGTGTTGACGTTTTCCAGCGTCAACAGCGCGGGAGCACGGCTTTCCTCCCCGCTCATACGCTATGCACCAATGTCCCGGCGATCGGCGCGTCCGGGTCATCCTCATCGCCTTCGCCCAGATAAGCTTTGATAACCTCGGGATCATTGCGAATTTCATGCGGCGTCCCATCCGCAATCTTCTTGCCATATTCGAGAACAATGACGTGATCCGAAATTTTCATAACCACGCCCATGTCATGCTCAATGAGCAGGAGCGAGCACCCCGTATCGCGTATCTTCAACAGCAATTCATTCAGTGCCACCGATTCACGCGGGTTCAGCCCAGCCGCCGGTTCATCCAGGCAGAGCAGCACCGGATCGGTACACATCGCGCGCGCAATCTCCAGCCGCCGCTGCGCACCATAAGGCAACGCCCCGGCCGCATCATCCGCGCGGTCAATCAACCCGGTCTGTTCCAGCCAGTGCCTCGCCAGCTCAATCGCGGCTTTTTCAGCGGCCCGGTATTTGCCAAGACCCAAAATGGCGAGCACGCCAAAGCCGGTCGCGGCCTGCAACTTGTTGTGCTGCGCGACCAGCAGATTCTCCAGCACCGTCATCCCGCTGAACAACCTTATGTTCTGAAAAGTCCTTGCCACGCGCGCCTTTTTAGCAATGGCATGGCCAGGTAGCCGGTTGAGCAAAAGCGTATCACCCGGCTGGCGCGCAATCACAATACGCCCCGCACTGGGCCGGTAAAAACCGGTGATGCAGTTGAAAACAGTGGTCTTGCCCGCCCCGTTCGGCCCGATGACAGCGGTAATGTCGCCCCGCCGCGCCTCGAAACTCAAACCATTCACCGCGGTGAGACCACCAAAACGCATGGTCAGATCAGTGACGCTGAGGACCACATCGCTCACTACGTTAAAACGACCTTTGGCTTGCCAAGCAGGACCGTTGGCTTGCGGGTTGAAATAAAGCCACGCGGGCGGACCACCATGATAACAACCAGCGCAATCCCAAAAATCAGCATGCGGTAAATCTGCAAGGACTGCAGCATCGCCGGCACGCCGATCATCACCATGGCGGCAAGCACAATGCCAAGCTGGCTGCCAGCGCCGCCCAGCACGACAATCGCCAGCACGGTCGCTGACTCAATAAAAGTGAAGCTGTCAGGGCTGATGAACCCCTCGCGCGTGGAGAAAAAGCAGCCGGCGAAGCCGGCAAACATCGCGCCGATGGCAAACGCCGTGAGTTTGGTATTACGCAGGTTAATGCCAAGCGAGCGACAGGCAATCTCATTTTCCCGCAACGCCTCCCAGGCACGCCCGAGCGGTTGCTTGCGCAGCCGCAACGTTACCCAGTTCGTCAGCAGCGCCAGGATAAGAATGATGTAGTATAAATAAGTGATGCGCTGTCCCGGCTCCGGCGTAATATTGAAAAATCCGGCGAACGTGCCAGGCCCACCCGCCATGCTGAAATTAAGACCGAACAGCGTGGGATGCGCAATCCCATCAATCCCATTCGGCCCACCAGTAAGCGCGACCCAGTTGGTAATCACCAGGCGGATAATTTCGCCAAACGCCAGGGTAACAATGGCCAGATAATCGCCCCGCAGCCGCAGTACCGGAAAACCCAGAAAAATACCCCAGCACGCGGCGAGCAGACCAGAGATCGGCAGACACTCCCAGAAACTGAGATTAAAATTCTGACTGATCAGCGCAAATGAATAGGCGCCCACGGCATAAAACGCGACATAACCAAGGTCGAGCAACCCAGCCAAGCCGACCACAATATTAAGCCCCCAACCGAGCATCACATAGGTCATAATAAGCACGCCGAGATCAATATAAGCGTTTTCAACGCCAGGGATCAGCGGCAACGCCACAGCGAAAATCAGCAGCGCAGGCGCTACGAACTTCCCGGATTGCTGTACCCACGCCGTCAGCCGCGTCAGCACCGCGGGCGGGCGGCGGCCCTGCCACAGCAACATCAGGAACCGTGCGGCAAAGGTAAGCGCAACCGCAACACCCAATAGCGCGGGCCGAGTGGAAAGTGTTAAGTTGCCGGCGTTACCATCCCCAAGCTGCACGCCGAGAAACGGTCCGAACAGCAACAAAGCGATGAACGCAACAGCGGCGGAGTCTTTTAAGTTGGCGGCAACCGCCGTCATACTTTTTCCACCTCGTTGCGGCCGAGCAACCCGGTGGGCATGAACATCAACACTATCGCGAGAACGGAATAAACCGCAACATCCTTATACGCCACCGTCGCATAACCGGACCAGAACGCCTCGATCAACCCAATCAGCAACCCGCCCAGCACAGCACCGGGAAGGCTCCCGATTCCACCCAGCACGGCAGCGGTGAAAGCTTTAATCCCGGCGTTAAAGCCAATGTAGAAATCTATGACACCGTAATAAACCAGGAACATAATCCCCGCGACCGCCGCCAAGGCCGAACCGATAACAAAAGTGTAGCTGATCGTCCGGTTGGTATCCACGCCGAGCAGCGCTGCCATTTTTGGATCCTGCTCAACCGCGCGCATCGCCCGCCCCAGGGGCGTTCTGGTCACCAGGTAAGTGAACACTCCAAGCACCACCAGCGTAACCACCACAATGGCCATCTGCATCCAGCTGAGCTGCACAACAAACCCGTTCTCATTCATCAGCGTAATCCCGCCGGGGATCAGGTCAGGCACCGCGCGCTCCAGCGCCCCCTGGCTGGTCTGCACATAATTCTCCAACAAAATCGACATCCCGATGGCCGAAATCAGCGGCGCCAGGCGGAAAGAGCCCCGCAGGGGCCGGTAGGCCACACGCTCAATGGAAAACCCGTACAGACCGCACAGCGCCGCCGAAAGCAGCAGTGCCGCGAGCAGCCCCAGCGGCACGGAGGTAACCCCGGCCAGCGCGGTCAGCACGATTATGCCGATGAAAGCGCCAATCATGAACACATCGCCATGGGCAAAATTGATCATGCCGATAATGCCGTACACCATGGTGTAGCCAACCGCGATAAGGCCGTAGATCATGCCCAGCGTAATGCCATTGATAAGCTGCTGCAGCGCATAGGCCATGGGAAATCCTTAACGTTCGATTGCCGCCCGCCTAGTGGATATCAGCTTTGCGTATAGGTCAATGCTGTTTTTGCCACGCCCGGCGAATCAACCGCGCCGGCCGGCCTAATCGCTCGCCGGCACCGGCACCGCGAGCAAGTCATCCAAAAATGCCCGCGTAACGGCATTGATCTGGCGGCGCGGGCGGGTGACCACGCAAAAATTTGTATTATAACACAGTGCCGCCGGGTTCAGCGGCGCCAACAACCCCTGCGCCACATACGGCGCGGCAAAGTGCTGCGGCAAAAACCCCAAATGGTGCCCCGAGAATATCAGCAGCGCCAGCGCCTCCATATTATCCGCCATTGCCCCCACCCGTGCTGGCAACCCAGCCAACCCGGTTTCCGGCAGCGGATAACTGCGCCAAGCCCAATCAAGCCGGTTCACTTCCTCCGCCTGCACGCCCCCGGCGCGGGCAAACAGCGGATGCTCCCTGCCACAATAAGCCTCCTGCCGCTCCGTAAACAGCGGCGTAAAATGCAGCGTCGGCGCGCGGTGCCAAAAATACGCGATGGCCAGGTCGAGCTGCCCATTCAGCAACCGCTCCTCCAGCTCCCCCGGTGCGCGCACCAGCAACGTCATCCGCACCGCCTCATCGCGCCGCCGGAACCGCGCAATCGCCGCACTTATCCGGCTGTTCTCCTCGGGCGGCATATGGCCGATCATGCCAATGCGCAGGTGCCCGACCAGTTGCTTATCAAGGTTACGCGCCCCCTGATGAAAATCGCCAATAGCGTTCATCAGCCCGTGCGCCATTTCGGCAAACATCGCGCCCTTGGGTGTCAGCTTAAATCCGCCCCGCCCGCGGTCGCAAAGCCGGAACCCCAGCCGCGTCTCCAGCGTCGCCAACTGCGTGCTGATCGTCGACGAGCCGACATTCAGCGTCATCTGCGCCGCCGATACCCCGCTCGCATCCACAACTGCCAGAAAAACACGCACCAGCCGGAGGTCCAGGTCGCTCAATCTGCCTAACAAATCAGCTCCTCTCCGATACCTCGATAAATATCAATGTAAAGATTTTGAATTTGAGATTTTTGTAATCATTCAAACACAATTACCGTCGAAGCGGAAGTTATCGACCAGCAACTGGAGCCAATAATAATGCCCGACCCGCGTGACCTCACGCCGTTTCCACAGCCTTTAAGCGGCAATGACATGCCCCGTTGCGGCGGCATCGCTTCCATGATGCGCCTGCCGGTCGAAACCGACCTCTCCAAGCTGGACGCCTGCTTCGTCGGCGTGCCCTTCGACCTCGGCACCTCCAACCGCACCGGCACCCGCGCCGGCCCCCGCCAGATCCGCAGCGAATCCGTCATGCTGCGCCCCTACAACGTCGCCACCCGCGCCGCCCCGTTTGACCGCCTGCGTGTGGCCGATTACGGCGACATCGCCATCAACCCCTACAACCTGCATGATTCCATCGCCCGCATCGAAGCCGCGTACGACCGTATCCTCGCCGCCAACTGCACGCCCATCACCCTGGGCGGCGACCACACCATCGTGCTGCCCATCCTGCGCGCCATGCACCGCAAATACGGCAAAGTCGGCCTGGTGCATGTCGACGCCCATGCCGACGTCAACGACACCATGTTCGGCGAAAAAATCGCCCACGGTACTCCCTTCCGCCGCGCCGTGGAGGAAGGACTCCTCGACTGCGACCGCGTCGTCCAGATCGGCCTGCGCGGCACCGGCTATTCGGCCGAGGAATACGACTGGGGTCGCGACCAGGGTTTTCAGGTCATCCAGGCCGAGGAATGCTGGCACCGCTCCCTGCAACCGCTGATGCAAGACGTCAAAGCACGGGTGCAAAACGGCCCGGTCTACTTAAGCTTTGACATCGACGGCCTGGACCCAGCCTACGCCCCCGGCACCGGCACCCCCGAAATCGGCGGCCTCACCGTGCCCCAGGGCCTGGAAATCATCCGCGGCCTCTCCGGCGTCAATCTGGTCGGCGGCGATGTGGTGGAAGTCTCCCCCCCGTTTGACCCGTTCGGCACCACCGCCTTGCTCGCCGCCAATCTCGCCTTCGAAATCCTCTGCATCGTGCCGGCGGCCGCATGAGCACGGACCAGGACCAAGTCCTCCGCGCCGCGACGCATCTGATCGAGCGTTTCGCCGCCCATGACGTCGCGGGCTATTTCGCCACCTTCGCGCCCGAGGCCACTTTCATCTTTCATAATGCGCCGGAGTTCCTGCCCTCCCGCGCCGCCTATGAGGCACTCTGGCAGCGCTGGGAGCGCGACGACGGCTTTCACGTCCTCGCCTGCCGCACCTTCGACCAACGCGTCAAAATCATCGGCGATACCGCAATCTTTACCCACCAGACGGAAACGCGGCTGGCCTTCGGCACGGTTGAACAGGAAAGTGTGGAACGCGAAACCATCATCTTCCACCGTCAGCCGGGCGGCGCCTGGCTCGCCGTGCATGAGCATCTCTCGCCCTACAACTTCGCCTGAACGCCACCTCAATCCTCAGCACAGGAGCAAACCATGGAAACCTTAGCCGATACCGAAGCCGGCGGCGTACGAAACGGGCCAAATCTTGGCATTGAATCGCGGTCAATCGACTACGTGCCGCAGCACGAACGCCACGGCAAAGTGCTGAACCAGGGGCCGTTCTGGTTCCTCGGCAATTTCCAGTTCTTCACCGTCGCCATCGGCTTCATCGGCCCCGGCATGGGTCTGAGCTTCGCCGCCACGGCGGTCGCCAGCGTCCTCGGCATTCTGTTCGGCACCTTGTTCATGGCCTTCCACGCCAGCCAGGGCCCAGACCTCGGCCTGCCGCAAATGATCCAGTCGCGCGCGCAATTCGGCTACCGCGGCGTCATCCTGCCGCTACTCGGTACGCTCTTCACCTTCGCTGGCTTCAACGTGGTCGACACGGTGTTAATCAGCCAGGGCCTAAACCACCTCTTCGGTTGGGGCATTGCCAGCATCTCCATCACCCTGGGCCTCGTCGCCGCGGTCATCGCCATTTACGGCCATGACTGGCTGCACATCATCTTCCGTATTCTGTTCTGGATCAGCCTGCCGCTCTACATCATCTTCACCTTCGCGATTTTCAACGGCACCATCGCGCCGCAGCCCACCGGGCACATCGCCTTCACCTGGGTCGCCTTCGCCGCGCAATTCGCCGCTTGCGCCGCCTATAACATCACCTACGCACCCTATGTGTCGGACTACACACGCTACCTGCCGCGCGGCAAATCGCGCACCCAGCTGGTCTGGTGCGTCTACCTGGGCGCCAGCCTGGCGGCGATCTGGCTTATTGCGCTGGGCGCTTGGCTCGCCACCTACTTCGGCGCGTCAGACGGCATGGTCTCCACCAATGGCGCGGGCAATCTCATCTTCCCGCATTTCGGTACGGTCACCGTGCTGGTCTCCGTCGCGGCACTCACCGCCACCATGGGGCTGAACGCCTATTCAGGGATGCTCACCATCCTCACCGGCGTGGATTCACTGGTGAAAATCCAACCCACGAAACTCCTGCGCATCCTCGGCATCGCCGTGCTGGCCCTCATCTGGCTCGGCATCTCCCTGTCGCTCACCGCCAACGCCATCAACACCCTCTACGACTCGCTCTCCATCATGCTCTACCTGCTGGTACCGTGGACAGCCGTGAACCTCACCGATTACTTCTTCATCCGCAAAGGCCGCTACGCCATCGCCGACTTTTTTACCCCCACCGGCATCTACGGCTCCTGGGGCGGGCGCGGCATCGCCGCCTACATCATCGGCTTCATCGCCAGCGTGCCGTTCTTCAACCTCGCCGGCATGTACGAAGGCCCGATTGCCCACGCCCTGGGAGATGTCGATATCTCCTGGGCCCCCGGCCTGCTGGTCGCGTCGCTTGCCTATGGTCTGCTGACACGCAACATCAACTTCGCCAAAGAGCGTGAAGCAATGACCGCCAGCGTACACGTCCTGGAAGCAGCCCACCTGGCCGACTGAAACGCTGGCTGACTGAAAACAGCGGCCAAAACCCCCGCTAAACTGAGGCCGCACCGGAGCACCCGTTGCGGCCTCAGTCATTTCCAGCCATCGCCAAGCCCGGCAACCCTACCCGCAATACGGATTTGGGCACCCCGGCCCATCCATGCCACAACGCAGACGCAAGAGTACTAAGGAACCGGTAGCCGATGACGCAGCGTATGCAAGACCTCGCAAGTGAGATTGTCCGTCTCCAAACTGAACTCGACCGTGAAATCGAGGCGCGCCGCAAGAACCTCGGCTGGCATCTCAAAGAGCGTTTCGTTGAGTTCGAGGAAGGCATCGTCATGGAGCATCGCCGCCGGCGCACAACCATCCGGAGCTTTCTCGGCACGTCCACCATCCGCGCCGCCATAACGGCGCCCATCAATTATTCCCTACTCATTCCTATAGTTTTACTCGATGGCTGGGCAAGCGCTTACCAGGCAATCTGCTTCCGCGCGTACCGGATCCCCCGCGTCAAGCGGGCCCCATACATCGCATTCGACCGGCGGCACCTCAGCTACCTCAACTGGATCGAAGCGCTGAACTGCCTGTATTGCGGCTACGCCAACGGCGTCATCGCCTACGTCCGCGAGATCGGCAGCCGGACCGAGCAATATTGGTGCCCCATCAAGCACGCGCTCAAAATCACCGACCCCCATCAACGCTATTACGAGTTTCTCGAATTTGGCGACGCCGGCGGCTACCGTGCCCGCCTCGAAGAGTTCCGCGAACAGCTACGGCGGGAGAGCCAACCGGACTCACCGGCCGGCGAACAGGCTCTCCCAGAGCACTCACTCCCAGAGCAATTACGAAATTAACGCCAGACCCACCGTATTGTAGCCTCTGTATGAGCTACCTTCCGGCGAGGGCGCTAAACGGCACCAGCTTGCGATGCTCGGTGTCCCACAACGCCAGACGCGCGCATTTCAGGCTGCCAAGCAAAGTCAGCCGCGGCGCCGTCTGGAACACCGGATTCTCGACATGGCATTTGCGCAGCCGGTAGTTGGGGATTTTGCTCGACAAATGGTGGATATGATGAAACCCGATATTTGCCGTCAACCAACGCAGCGGCTGCGGTAAATCGTAAAACGACGAACCCGTCAGGGCCGCCGCGCGAAAATCCCAACTCGCCCGTGGCTTCCAATATACGTCCTCGAACTGATGCTGGATATAAAACAGCCAAACGCCGATGGTGGCGGCCAGCAGCATAACCGGCATCCAGCCGAGCAGCACTGAAACCGGCCCCAGCGTCAACAGCAGCGTCACCAAAATCACCGCAAGCGCCGCATCCGTGCCCAGCGTGCTAACCCAATTGCGCCATTGCCGGCGTGGATTGCCGGTAGGTATGCGGTTGCGCAGAAAGAACACCCAAATGGGCCCGATACCGAACATGACCAGCGGATGCCGGTACAGCCGGTACACGCGCCGCCGCCACTTCGGCAACGCAAGATATTCGGAAATCGTCAGTGTCGTGACATCACCGATACCCCTGCGGTCCAGATTGCCCATGCCTGCATGATGAACCGCATGGTCCTTGCGCCAGGGTGTATACGGTGTGAGCGTCAACACGCCCAACACCCAACCAAGCAGGTTGTTCGCCCAGCCCGCGGCGAAGAACGAGCCATGCCCGCAATCGTGCTGCAACATAAACAGCCGCACCAGAAACACCGCACCCACCGGAAATAGAATGGCCGCGGCCAGAAAACCGTAATGCAGCGCCAACAGCATAACCAGCATGATCGCGATAAACGGCAAACCGGTGTTCAGGAGCTGACCAATCGCCCGCCTGGTTTCCGGCTTTGCATAAGGCGCTACCAGCGTGCGCCAGTTAACCTCACCCTTGTCAGCAACGCCCTTGGTAGATTGGTTTGGAGTGAATTCAGAATTTCGCATATTATAGGAGCCTGTCGATGGTAGAATTGTTGTCGGTGCGTCAAACGGCTCATTCACCAGAGCCAAAACATCAGGAAAACCATCCTGAATTTGTCCCGTGTACCCCGTCCGGCGTGATGGCCTAAACCAGCACACCAGAGAAATCTCTCTTTAGGCCGTCAAAATACCTAAACTCGTATTGGGGTGCACGACAGCGAGAGACGGCTTCATGGGTAGTATATAGTATGTTTCCGCCAAAATACATCGGCAGGTACCTGCTCACCACACGATGACTCGACGCTAAATTTTAGACGGACACATGACCCAAGGCTTCCGCCAGGCAAAAATTGTCTAAAATCATTCGACAACGGACAATCTGGTACGCGGACCAGTTCGGCCTCGCAGACGTGTTCATGCGTCAAACCAAGCAACTCCACGGTGATTTTGCGGGCAAATTTTTCGGATCGGCTGGTCAGTAGAACATCGAAGGCCCTTGCGTCCGCTGGCCTTGGGAAAAGTTGATCGCGGCAAACCAGGTTGCGCCGGCGCCGCTACGTCAAACACCCCATGGTGCAACGCAGCGAGGCGGCATTAGCTTAACCCGTCATGAACAAGCGGCCTGGTCCGTTATGGTGGGAGAGTACAGATGGCGTTAAAACATATGGGATTTGCAGCGGCTTTGCTGGCGACAACAATGCTGGGGGTGGCGCGGCCGGCTTTGGCTGATGGCACTGTGAAGGTGGGTGTTCTGCAATCATTGAGCGGTACCATGGCAATTTCTGAAGTGCCGCTGGAGGATTCTGAGTTGCTGGCAATTGACCAGATCAACGCCGCCGGCGGCGTGCTGGGCAAGCAGATTGTGCCGGTGCAGGAAGACGGCGCGTCCGATCCATCGACCTTCGCACAGAAGGCGACCAAGCTGATTGAGGAAGACAAGGTGGTGACGGTGTTCGGCGGCTGGACATCGTCCAGCCGCAAGGCGATGCTGCCGGTGTTCCAGCGTTTGCACAATTTGCTGTGGTATCCTGTGCAGTTCGAGGGCAATGAATGCTCGCCGAACATCATGTACTCCGGTGCGCAGCCGAACCAGCAGGCGCTGCCGGCCCTCACCTGGGCGGAGCAGAAGGGCTATAAAAACTACTTCCTGCTGGGCTCGGATTACGTTTATCCACGCACCGCCAACCTGATCTTGAAAAAACATATTGCGCATGACAGGCTCACACTGTCGGGCGAGGAATATGTGCCCCTCGGCGGAACTGATTTCAGCTCGATCATCGCGGAAATTCAGCAGAGCAAGCCTGACATTATCATCAATACGCTGAACGGTGATTCCAACGTGTCGTTCTTCAAGCAAATGGCAGCGGCGGGGTTGACGCCCGATAAACTGCCGGTGATGAGCTTCTCGATCGCCGAGCCGGAAGCCAAGGCGATGGGGCCGAGCCTGCTGGCGGGCAGCTACACCTCCTGGAACTATTACCAGAGCCTGCCGGGCGCGACCAACGCCGCGTTTGTTGCCGCGTATAAGGCAAAGTTCGGCGCTGACTCGGTGGTGGACGACCCGATGGTGCACGGCTACGTCGATGTGTACGAATGGGCCGCGGCGGTGAAGAAGGCCGGCAGCTTTGACGCCACCAAGGTTCGCGATGCGGCCGTGGCGCTGGGCACTGAGGATAGCCCGCTGGGTGGCGTTTCGTTCGCGGCCAACCAGAGCATGGTGCAAACCGGCTATATCGGCGAATTGCAGCCCGACGGACAGTTCAAGATCGTCTGGCAGTCCACCGCGCCGATCGAGCCGGAGCCATATGACCCGCTGACCTTCCCAGGCAAGACCTGCAAACTGCATTGATGGCAAGCATTTCCCGCGTGGTGGCCGCGCTGGCCCCGCGCGGGAAATGCCGGAGGATTTTCCATGCATGAATCCGCGTTTCTCCTGGGCCAGGTTTTCAACGGCTTCTCCGTCGCATCACTGTTCATTCTAGCAGCACTCGGGTTGGCGCTGAGTTTTGGATTGATGCGCGTAATCAACATGGCACATGGCGAAATGCTGATGCTGGGCGGCTACCTTGCGTACATGACCCTGGCGGTGGTGCCGGGGCCGTTTGGAATTCTCGTTGCCATGCCCGTGGCGTTTCTGGGGGCAGCGCTTCTGGGCGGCATCTTGGAGTGGACAATCATTCACCGGCTTTCGGCGCGGCCGCTGGATACGCTGCTGGCGACCTGGGGGGTTAGCCTGGTGCTGCAACAGGCGGCACGTAATTTGTTTGGCGCGATCGGCGTGGAAGTAACAGCGCCGACCTGGTTGAACCACGAGATTACCGTGCAGTCCGGGGTATTCGCCGGGTTGGATTTACCCGACACGCGGATTTTTATTCTAATTATCGCGGCGCTGGTGCTTGGCGGCATCGCATTGCTGTTGAACAAGACCCGGCTTGGACTGTACGTGCGCGCGGTGAACCAGGCTCGGCCTATTGCGGCGGCAATGGGCGTGAATGCGCGGCGGATTGACCTGCTGGTGTTTGCGCTCGGCACCGGCGTGGCGGGGCTGGCCGGCGTGATTTTGGCGCTGCTGGGGCCGGTGACGCCGACCGTGGGGCAAAGCTATATTGTCCCTGCATTTCTCGTGGTGATTCTGGGCGGACTTGGCAGTCTGGTCGGCACCACCATTGCCTCGATCATCATCGGTTTGTTCACGGCTCTCATCGAAATTTTTGTCGATGTCAGCGTCGCGCAGGTTTTGCTGCTGGTGTTCGTTATTTTGTTCATCCAGATCAGGCCGCAAGGCGTGATCGCGGTACGCACCCGCGCACTCGAGGGATAGCACCATGAAAATTCCGTTCAAATATGCGGTGGGCACTGTGCTGATCCTGCTTGGCGCAACGGCACCTTGGCTCGTCTCCGCGTATGAGCTCTCATTGCTAGGACGATTTCTCGCACTCTCCATTCTCGCCATGGGCATTATGCTCACCTGGGGCGAGGCTGGAATTTTGAGCCTGGGCCAGGGCGTATTCTTCGGCCTGGGCGGCTACGCGCTGGCGATGCATTTGAAGCTTGAAGGCCTCGACCTGGAAAATGGCGATATGCCGGACTTCATGGTGTGGAGCGGTGTTTCCACATTGCCGGCGGTCTGGTACCCTTTTGCCAATGCGTGGTTTTCGCTGGCCTGCGTGGTGCTCGTGCCCGGCGGATTTGCCGCCGCGTTTTCCTGGCTGGTTTTCCGCCGCCGGGTGGGGGGCGTGTATTTTGCGTTAATCACCCAGGCGCTGGCGCTGGCGTTTTCCACACTGCTGATCAGCCAACAGGCTTACACCGGCGGGTTCAACGGCCTCACTGATTTTTCCACCTTGTTCGGCCAGGACATTACCACCAATGGTGCCGCTCAGGTTATCTACTGGGTGACGTTTCTCTTTGTGGTTACAGTATATTTTGTCCTGCGCTGGCTGCTCACGTCACGCTGGGGCATGATGCTGCGCGCCACCCGCGACGGTGAAAACCGGGTGCGTTTCCTCGGCCATGATCCGGTGCCTTACAAGGTGATTGCCTTTGCCATCGCCGGCGCACTCGCGGGCATCGGCGGCGCGCTGTTCACCTTGCATGCGGGTGTGGTGTCGCCCGCGCTGGTCGGCGTGGTGCCTTCCATCGAGATGGTGGTGTGGGTTGCCGTCGGCGGGCGCAACATCCTGTGGGGTGCGATTGCCGGAACGCTTCTGGTGAATTTTGCCAAGGACCAGATCAGCTCGGCGCTGCCTTCGCTCTGGCTGTATGGGCTGGGCGGGCTGTTCATTCTCTCGGTCAGCTTTCTTCCCGCCGGAATCGCGGGATTGTTCAAGCCTGGTTCCGGTGAGGAACGCGTGGTCCGCCGGATTCTCTCGCGCATGAAGGTGAGTACCGCGGAATGAACGCCCTACCCGCGCCGATATTGATGCTGGAAAATGTCTCCGTCGATTTCGATGGATTCAAGGCGCTGACCAATGTTTCCCTGTCGCTCCAGCCCGGCGCCCTGCGTGTGCTGATCGGCCCCAACGGGGCAGGGAAATCGACCCTATGCGACACGATCATCGGCCGTGTGCGCGCGAGCGCGGGCAGGATCACCTTCAAGGACAAGGTGATCACCACACTTGCGGAACAGGAGATCGTACGGCTGGGGATTTGCCGGAAATTCCAGACGCCAGGGGTATTGCCAACATTGAGCGTGATGGAAAACCTGCTGGTTTCGGCCTGCAAAAATCGCGGCTGGTGGCGTTCTTTCACGGCGAAATCACCTCCCGCTGAGGTGGAGCGGACGGAGGAAATTCTGGAGAAAATTGGTCTCACCGCGCGGCGCGATGTCATGGCAGCGGACCTGGCGCATGGCGAGAAGCAATGGCTGGAGATTGGCATGGTGGTGGCGACCGATGCCGATGTGCTGTTGCTGGACGAGCCGACGGCGGGCATGGGGCCGCAGGATACGCAGCGCACCGCGGAACTGATCCACTCCCTGCTGGGGCGGCACGCCGTGCTGGTCATCGACCATGACATGACCTTCGTCGAGGCGCTGGACGGCTATGTGACAGTGCTGCACCAGGGCCAAATCCTTAAAGAAGGAACAGTTGCGGAAATTCGTGCCGATCCTGAAGTGACCTCTGTTTATCTGGGAAGATCAGACGATGACCACGCTGCTGAAGCTTGAGAAGGTCAGTTCCGCCTACGGCCAGAGCAAGGTGCTGTGGGATGTGGGTATGCAAATTGAACAGGGCAGCGCTGTCGCGCTGATCGGCCGCAACGGGGTCGGTAAAACCACGCTGCTGAACACGATTGTGGGCGTGCAGAAGCTGACCGGCGGCAAGATAATTTTTGGCGGCGAGGATGTTTCAACGGCACCGGCGCATGGCCGCGCGCGGGCGGGCATCGGCTACGTGCCGCAGGGGCGACATGTGTTTCCGCAGCTTTCCGTCATGGAGAATCTCACCGTGGGCCTGGCAGCACTTTCCGGCCGAAAGGGGTTGGCGCAAAGCGGGATCGCGGAGCATATTTTTGATTTGTTCCCGAAACTGACGCAGATTCACGCACGCAAGGCGGGCTTGCTTTCAGGCGGCGAGCAACAGCAGCTTGCCATCGGCCGCGCGCTGGCCGGGCAGCCGCGGCTGCTTTTGCTCGATGAGCCGACCGAGGGGATTCAACCCTCCGTAGTCAAGCAGATCGAGCATGCATTACGGCGTATTCGCACCGAGCTGGGCGTGACGATCGTGATCGTTGAACAATACCTGGATTTTGCGTGGTCCTTTGCCGAGCGCTACCACGTGATGCAGCGCGGCAAGATTGTACGTGAGGGCAGCACGCGCGAGGAGAGCGCGGCCGAAATCGCGCATCTGGTGAATATCTAGTTCCGTGTTGCCAGTGCGCCGACGGTAAGGGCGGTGGCCGAGGCGCGGTTTTCAACGCCGAGTTTGGTAAAAATCTGTTCGAGATGTTTGTTGACCGTGCGCGGGCTGATGCCAAGGATATCGCTGACGTCGCGGTTGGATTTGCCGCGCGCGATCCAGATCAGCACATCCGCCTCGCGTGCGCTCAGCGAGAAATGCGTGCGCAGAAAAGCTTCCTCCTGGCCGCCGCCGCTTTCGGTGAGGCGGTAAAGATACTCATCCTCGCCAGTGCGGCTCAAAAACGTGAAGGTGAGCTGCCTTCCGTCAAAACTGATGATTTTTTCACGCGGGATGGTGAAGGCCTCGGCTGAGAAATTCTCCAGCGCGCCGGCGAGCCGTTGTTGCGCCTGCGGTGTGCACCAGAGCAGCGCCCCGGCTTGGTTGGCGGCGAGCAGGAAGCCGCCGGTGGCATCAAGCGCGGTGCGGGTGCGCTTCGCGTTGCGCGCGTTGGCCAGGTGAACGCGGATGCGCGCCAGCAGTTCGTCGACGACGATCGGCTTGGCAACATAATCCACGCCGCCGGCTTCCAGCCCCTGCACCACATGCGCGGTGTCGGAGAGGCCGGTCATGAAGATCACCGGCAAATGGGCAAGTGCGGGGTCGGACTTGATCAACCGGCAGGTTTGAAAACCATCCATTTCCGGCATCATCGCATCCAACAGTATCAAATCCGGCGTGACGTGGGAGAGCAGCTTCAACGCGCCAGCACCGCCGGTGGCGACCAGCACTGTGAGGCTGGCGTGCTCCAGCGCGTCGGTGAGAAACCCAAGCGTTTCGGGCGTGTCGTCAACCACGAGGATAGTATCGCGCTGCGTGGAATTATTCATCGCCGGCAAGCTCCGGAAGCGCTTCGAGACAGGCTGTGTACTGCGCGAGTTCGAAGCCGCGCACAAGTTCGCGCAAATAGGCGCAGAATTCGCCCGTCTCCGGTTCCGCGTCAGCCACGCTTAAGAGTTTAGCCTCGATACCGCGCACATAGCCGATGCGCCCCAGTTGCAGCAGGTCGGCCAGATGCGGCGCACCGGGGCGACGCATGGCGGCGGGATCGGCCTTTGGCGCGGGCAGGACGATGGGGTCGTAAATCCAGTCAAGCGCCAGCAGGTTGCCGATGCGCTCAAGCAGCGTGCGCAGGTCGATCGGCTTGGCGAGAAAGCCGTCATACGGCGGCGCGCCCTGGCTGCCGGCCAGGCGCGGGGCATCGTGCAGATTGCCGGAAATAACAAGGGTTTTGGCGGCCGTGCCGTGC
The DNA here is from genome assembly GCA_003164135.1 of Acetobacteraceae bacterium. Lineage (GTDB taxonomy): Bacteria > Pseudomonadota > Alphaproteobacteria > Acetobacterales > Acetobacteraceae > Acidocella. The sequence goes on along the minus strand of PLSD01000045.1, from coordinate 12,131 downwards.
GCACGCAACCGCGCCGCGACTTCCAGGCCGGACATGCCGGGCATGGCGATGTCGAGCAGCACCAGCTCGGGCAGCGTATCCTCGAACAGTGTGAGGCAATTGGCGCCGTCGCCGGTAGTGACGACGATGAAGCCCAGCGGCAGCAGGATTTCCGTGAGCAGCCGGACGTGGTCGGGGTCGTCATCGGCAATGAGGATTTTGCGCCGCATGCCGCCGTAACCGGTAATGCGCCGCGCCGGGCGCGCAATCGCGCTGCCCTGCGCCTCCGAGAGGAACAGCCGCACGCGGAAGGTGCTGCCCTGCCCCGGCGTGCTCTCCACGGAGATTTCACCGCCAAGAATTTCGCTGAGCAGCTTGGAAATGGTCAGGCCCAGCCCGGTGCCCGGTTTGGCGTTAGCGGCGGGCATGTGGCCGCGCTCGAATGGTTCGAAGATGCTGGTAATGTCCTCCGGGCGGATGCCATGGCCGGTGTCGATCACCTCAAACTCCGTCACCTGGCCGCGCCGCTGCACCCGCAAAGTGGCGCTGCCTTGCTCGGTGTATTTGATAGCGTTGGAGAGTAGGTTGATGAGGATCTGGCGCAGGCGTTTCTCATCGGTATGGATGAAGGGCGGCAGGTGGCCGACGCGCTCGTGGAAAAAGCCGATGCCCTTGGCGGCGGCCTGCAGGCGGAACATGTCGACAATCTGGTCGAGGAATTCGGCAAAGTTCACGCGGTCGCGGTGCAGTTGCAGGGCGCCAGTCTCGATCTGCGAAATATCGAGCAGACCGTCAACCAGGTTGGAGAGATGTGCCGCGCTGCGGCGGATGGTGCGCACCGCGTCTTCCGGGCGCAGCGTGCCGCCATTTTCCAGCAATTGCGCGTAACCAAAAATGGCGTTCAGCGGCGCGCGGATTTCGTGGATCACGCCGACGATATAGCGGCTTTTCGCGGTGTTCGCGGATTCCGCGGCGGCTTTGGCTTTTTTCAGCGCGGTGTCGGTGCGCTGGTGCGCGGTGATTTCATCCAGCAGCATGGTGGTCTGGTGCCCGGTCTCGGCCTCGGCGGCGCGGCGGCTGGCGTGGGCCAGCACCAGCAGCCAGGCGGCCAGGGCGGAGAGGATGAACAAGGCGAGGAAGACGACGCGCAGGGTCTCATGGATGACCGGGCGCTGCGCGGGGGCGATGGTGCCATATTCGTAGCCGATGAGCCCGAGCAAAGCCGCGATCGCCAGCGAAAACAGCACCAGGATGCCAAAGAACGGAAAAACCCGGTGGTCCACCTTGGTGCGCGCCCAGGCCGGGGTAGCGGGGGCGAGTATATCCACCACCTGTTCAGAAAAGCGGCTGCGCGGCTTGCACATGTCCCGGCAGCGCGCCTCCAGCGAGCAGCACAATGAGCAGATGTCGCCGCCATACGCGGGGCACGCGGCCATGTCCGGGGCCTCGAACGTGGCGGCGCAGACGACGCAGGTTTTGCTGCCGGTGCCGGTTGGCGCGGTGCGGGCGAGGTAATATTTTCCCCCGGTGGCATAGGCGATGGCGGGCGCGGTGACGAAGGCGACGACCAGCCCGGCGAAGGGGGCCAGCGCATGCGCCACCGGGCCGAGCAGGTTGAAGGTCATGAGCGTGGAGACCAGCACGGAAAGCGCCATGGCGCCGGTGCCGACCGGGTTGATGTCGTAGAGATGCGCGCGTTTGAACTCGATTCCCGGCGGGCTGAGGCCAAGCGGCTTGTTGATGACGAGATCAGCCGCGAGCGCGCCCATCCAGCCCACCGCGAAATTCGCGTAGAGGCCCAGAATGCTCTGAATGACCCGGAAAATGCCCAGCTCCATAAGCAGCAGCGCCAGCAGCACGTTGAACACCACCCAGACCACGCGGCCGGGATGGCTGTGGGTGAGGCGCGAGAAGAAATTGGACCACGCGATGGAGCCGGCATAGGCGTTGGTGGTGTTGATCTTGATCTGGCAAGTGACCACGAACAGCAGCATCAGCCCGGAGGCGAGTGCGGGGTTACGGAAGACTTCCAGGTAGGCGATGCGGAACATGGTGGCCGGCTGCGCCGCATCCGCCCAGGCAACGCCGCGCTGAATGGCGAGGTAGGTGAGGAACGACCCCGCCGCGAGCTTGGCGCAGCCGGTGACCACCCAGCCGGGGCCGGCGAACAGCATGGCGCCCCACCAGGCGGGGCCACTGGTTTGCGCGCGGCTGGGCAGAAAGCGCAGGTAATCCACCTGCTCGCCCACCTGCGGCAGCAGCGAGAGCAGGATGGAGGTGGCCATGCCAAAGGGCAGCAGCGAGACGCCAGTTTGGCCATTGCTGCCGGTAAATTGCGTCCAGGAGGCAAAATCCGGCAGGCCGGTGCAGGCGAGATAGATGAGCGGACCGAACTGCAGGGTGAGCCAGATCGGCTGGGTCCAGAGCTGCACGCGGCTGATGGCGCGGATGCCAAACGCGGCAATGGGCACCACCACGAGCGCGCTGATGATATTGGCCAGCCAGAGCGGTATGTGCACGACCATGACGATGGCCGCCGACATGATGCTGGCCTCGATGGAGAACAGGATGAAGGTGAACATCGCGTAGACCAGCGAGGTGATGGTCGAGCCGATATAGCCAAACCCGGCGCCGCGGGTGAGCAGGTCCACGTCCACCCCATTGCGCGTTGCGGCGGTACATATGGGCAGGCCGATGAGAAACATCACCAGCCCGGCGGCGGCGATAGCGGCCATGGCATTGGCAAAGCCGAAAGCCAGCGTAATGCTGCCGCCAATGGCCTCGCAGGCGAGAAACGAGACAGCGCCGAGCGCGGTGTTGCCGACCATGAAGGCCGAGCGGCGCGCCCGTTGCGCGGTGAAGCGCAGTGCGAAATCCTCAAGGGTCTGGTTGCCAACCCACTGGTTGTACTGGCGCCTTTGCCGGATGACGCGCTGCGGGGAACTCATGCTTTTGGTATCCGGTGCGGGTTGGGGATGGTCAAGATAAATCTGCCGTGCGCGGTCGGCCGCCGCTGCGTCATTTGCCCACTTGCCTACGGTGCGGGGGTTTGTAGTGTGCGGGAATGAACTACGTGTCGGCACGGCTGGGGCAAGAGGTGGCGGCACAACGGGCCAAGGGGCAGCTGGCGCTGCGCTTCCGGCAAGCGGCGGGGTGCACGCGGGTGCATGAGTTTTTCCAGGAAGGCTGCCTGAAGGCACGGCTACCCCGCCCGGTGGCGGCGGATATCTGCGAGGCCGTGACAATGAATATTTCCGGCGGCATCGCCGGCGGGGATATGCTGGAAACGCGGATTGAGCTGGCGGAGGGCGCGCTTGTGTGCGTCGCCGGGCAGGCGGCCGAGCGCGTATACCGGGCGCTGGAGGCACCTGCACGCGTGCTGACGCGGCTGGTGGTAGGCCCCGGCGCGGTGCTGGAGTATTTGCCGCAGGAGACCATTCTCTTTGATGGCTTTGGCTTGCGCCGCGCGCTGGAAATCGAGCTTGCCGGCGACGCCGCGTATCTGGGCGTGGAAAGCCTGGTATTTGGCCGCCTGGCGATGGGCGAAGTGGTAGCCTCGGGTTTTTTGCGCGACCAGATACGGCTGTGCCAGGACGGGCGGCGGCTGCTGCAGGATATGACGCGCCTGCAAGGCGACATCGCGGCGCAACTGCGCCGGCCGGCGGTGGCGGGCGGGGCGGCAGCCATGGCCAGCCTGATTCTGGCCGGGCCGGGAGCCGCGGAAAAACTGCCCGCCCTGCGCGCGGGGCTGGAAGGCATGCAGGCCGGAGCTTCGTGTTTCGAGGGCATCGTGTTCGCGCGGATTTTAGCGGCGGATGGCGCGGCGTTGCGGCGTTGCGTGGTGGCGGCGCTGGGGGCGGTGCGCGAGGGGCGCAAGTTGCCCGGCGTATGGCAGGGATAGGAGAAAAACCAATGAATTTGACGCCGCGTGAAAAGGACAAGCTGCTGGTGGCCATGGCCGCCATGGTGGCGCGCAAGCGTTTGGAGCGCGGCGTGAAGCTGAACTACCCGGAGGCCATCGCGCTGATTACGGATTTTGTGGTGGAGGGAGCGCGCGACGGCAAGCGCGTGGCGGTGTTGATGGAAGAGGGCGCGCATGTGGTAACGCGCGCCCAGGTAATGGAAGGGGTGGCGGAGATGATCCACGATGTTCAGGTCGAGGCGACGTTTCCCGATGGGACCAAGCTCGTGACCGTGCATGAGCCGATCCGATGATCCCGGGCGAGGTGTTTGCCCTGCCGGGCGAGATTGAGCTGAACGAGGGCCTCGCGCGCACCGTGCTGGTTGTCGCCAACACCGGCGACCGCCCGATCCAAGTTGGCAGCCATTACCATTTTGCCGAAACGAACGCCGCGCTTGCGTTTGACCGCCCGGCGGCGGCGGGGCAGCGGCTGGATATCGCGGCAGGAACCGCGATCCGCTTTGAGCCAGGGCAGAGCCGCGAGGTAACGCTGGTGCCCTACCGCGGCGCCCGGCGAATTTTCGGGTTTCGCGGCCTGGTGATGGGGGAGGCAAAATAATGGCCCGGATGACGCGCAGCGCCTACGCGGACATGTTCGGCCCCACCGTGGGAGACCGCGTGCGCCTGGCCGATACGGAGCTGTTCGCCGAGGTGGAGAAAGATTTCACCCTGTACGGCGAGGAGGTAAAATTCGGCGGCGGCAAGGTGATCCGCGACGGCATGGGCCAATCGCAGCTTTCCAACGCGCAAGGCGCCGTGGATACGGTGATCACCAACGCGCTGATCATCGACCATTGGGGCATCGTGAAGGCGGATGTCGGGCTGGTTGGCGGGCGCATTGCGCGCATCGGCAAGGCGGGCAATCCAGATATACAGCCGGGCGTGGATATCATCATCGGGCCGGGCACGGAGGTGATCGCGGGCGAGGGCAAAATCCTCACCGCGGGCGGGATCGATTCGCATATTCACTTCATTTGCCCGCAACAAATCGAAGACGCGCTGGCCTCGGGCATTACCACCATGATCGGCGGCGGCACCGGCCCGGCAACCGGCACGGCGGCGACCACCTGCACGCCGGGGCCGTTTCACCTCCGGCGCATGTTGCAGGCGGCCGAGGCTTTTCCGATGAATCTCTCGTTCTGCGGCAAGGGCAACGCGAGCCAGCCCGCCGCGCTGGAGGAAATGATCCGCGCCGGTGCCTCGGCGCTAAAACTGCATGAGGACTGGGGCACGACGCCAGCAGCAATCGACTGCTGCCTCTCTGTGGCCGACCGCTTCGACGTGCAGGTGATGATTCATACCGACACGTTGAACGAATCCGGATTCGTCGAGGATACCATTGCGGCGTTCAAGGGCCGCACGATCCACGCCTTCCATACCGAGGGTGCCGGCGGCGGCCATGCGCCCGATATTATCCGCGTCGCCGGGCTGGCCAACGTGCTGCCGAGTTCCACGAACCCGACGCGGCCCTACACGGTGAACACGCTGGACGAGCATCTCGACATGCTGATGGTGTGCCATCATCTCGACGCCTCGATCCCCGAGGATATCGCCTTTGCCGAAAGCCGTATCCGCCGCGAGACGATCGCCGCCGAGGATATTCTGCACGATCTCGGCGCGCTTTCCATGATGTCCTCCGACAGCCAGGCGATGGGCCGCGTCGGAGAAGTCGCGATCCGTACCTGGCAGACAGCGCATAAAATGAAACTGCAGCGCGGCTCGCTGGCCGGCGATGGGCGCGCGGATAACCACCGCATCAAGCGCTATATCGCCAAGTACACGATCAACCCGGCGATCGCACAGGGGATCTCCGCGCATGTCGGCTCGGTGGAAGTGGGCAAACTAGCCGATCTGGTGCTGTGGTCGCCTGCATTTTTTGGCATCAAGCCGGATATGGTGCTGAAATCAGGCAGCATCGCCATGGCGGCAATGGGCGATCCGAATGCCTCGATCCCCACGCCGCAGCCGGTGCATTACCGGCCCATGTTCGGCGCGTACGGCCGCGCGCTGGTGGAATCGTCATTGCTGTTTGTCTCCGGCGCCGCGCTGGAGGATGACCTGGGCGCGAAACTGGGGCTGACGCGCGAACTGGTGGCGGTGAGCAACACGCGAAGCGGCATTTCCAAAAAATCGATGATCCATAACGATGCAACGCCGGTGATCGAGGTGAACCCGGAAACCTACGAAGTGCGCGCCGACGGTGAGCTGCTGGTGTGCGAACCGGCGGATGTGTTGCCGATGGCGCAAAGGTATTTCCTGTTTTGATCCGCGCGGTGGCGGTATTGCGCGCCGGCGAATGGCAGGGCGCGGCGGGCGGGCAGGTGACGCTGGATTTCGACCATCGTTTCCGGCGGCGGCTGCGTTTTACCACGGCGAGCGGCGCGGAAATTCTGCTCGACCTGCCCGAGGCGGTGCACATACGCGACGGCGACGCGCTGGCACTGGAGGACGGCACCCTGGTTGCCGTGATCGCCGCGCCGGAGGATTTGCTGGAAATACGCACGGAAAACGCGGACATGCTGGCGCGGCTGGCGTGGCATTTGGGCAACCGGCATCTCGGCGTGCAGTTTCTACCCGGAGCCTTGCGCATTCTCAACGACCATGTGATCGGCGCAATGGTGCTGCAACTCGGCGGGCAGGCGCAAAAAGTCTCCGTACCGTTCGACCCGGAGTCCGGGGCGTATCATCATGGATAACGCGCTGTTGCGGTTATTAACATGGTTTTCCCCGGCATTCCCCACCGGCGGCTTTGCCTATAGCGGCGGGCTGGAATGGGTGGTGGAGGCGGGCGGCGTAACCGGCGAGGCCAGCCTGACCGCATGGGTGGAAGATACCTTGCGCGCCGGCGCGCTGTGGTCCGATGCGATTTTGCTGCGCCTCGCCTACCGCGATGAGCCAGTGGCCGCGCTGGGAATGGCGTTGTGCGCGGGGCTGGAGCGGCGGCTGGAAACTTCGGCGCAAGGCGATGCGTTTGCAAAAGCCGCGGCGGCGTGGCCGGGCGTGGCGTGGGACGAAGCGCCGGTGCCCTATCCCGTAGCGGCGGGGCAGCTGGCGGCAGCGCATGGCGTGGACGAAGATGCCGCGGTGCTGGCGTATCTGCACGCGGCGGTGGCGAATATGATTTCGGCGGCGGTCCGCTTAATACCGCTGGGCCAGAATGCCGGACTGCGCGTGCAGGCCGGGCTGGAGGCGGAGATTCTCGGCGCGGTGCACGCGAGTGCGGCCGCCAGCCCGGAAGATCTGGGCGGCGCGGCATGGGCCACCGAGATCGCCGGCATGCGGCATGAAACACAATATACGAGGTTATTCAGAACATGAATGGAAACGGGCCTTTGCGGGTTGGAATTGGCGGACCTGTCGGCAGCGGCAAGACCGCGTTGATGGATGCGCTATGCCGCCAGTTTCGCGACAAGATCGAGATCGCGGCGATTACCAACGATATTTATACCAAGGAGGACGCGGAGTTTTTAACCCGCGCCGGGTCGCTGGCGCCCGAGCGGATTCTGGGCATCGAAACCGGGGGCTGCCCGCACACCGCCATCCGCGAGGATGCAAGCATCAACCTCGCCGGGGTGGCGGCGCTGTGCAAAAAATTCCCGGCGCTGGAATTGCTGCTGATTGAGAGCGGCGGGGACAATCTTGCCGCGACGTTCTCGCCCGAACTTGCCGATATCACGATCTACGTCATCGATGTTTCCGCCGGCGATAAAATCCCGCGCAAGGGCGGCCCCGGGATTACCAAAAGTGACCTGCTGGTAATCAACAAGATCGACCTCGCGCCGCTGGTGGGAGCGAGCCTGGAGGTGATGGACCGTGATGCAAAGCGCATGCGCGGGGCGCGGCCGTTTGTGTTCACCAACATCAAAACCGGCAAGGGGGTTGAGGAGATTGCCGCCTTTATCGCCAACGCCGGCGGCCTGTCCTGAATAATTTCAAAATTAGCACCCAGCTTACATAGCTCGCGCGGGGAATCCGCACAGTGTGCTGGCTGGCTGAGTTGGCGCAGCAGTTTAATGTGCATGTCAACCAGATCACACAGTGGAAGAGCCCGTTGCTCAAGGGGGCGGCCGGGGTGTTTGGGCCGGACCGGCGTGAGCCGGTGCGCATAAATTTGCGCTGGAAATTTGGTGATTTGGTGAGTTCGGGCCATAAAGGGCAATGCCTTACAGCTTGCTGCAAGTACCACCTTCGCGTGATAGCGCCGTTTTTCTCGATATTGATGGCACGTTACTCAATCTGGCCGCGACCCCCGGCACCGTGATCGTGCCGCCCCACCTGCCCAAGTTGCTGCGGCGGCTGGCCGTGCGGCAAGGCGGGGCGCTGGCCCTGGTTTCGGGCCGTGCCCTGGCTGACATCGACCTCATGTTCGGCCCCGGCCTGGCGGTTGCCGCCGAGCATGGGGCGGTTTTGCGCGACGCTGCCGGGCGGATGCTCGGGACCACCCTCGTAAATCCGGCCCTCGCCAGCCTCATCGCCCCACTGCGCGCGGCCGTGGCGGCCCGGCCCGGCACGCTGCTGGAGGAGAAACGCTTCGGCCTCGCCGTGCATTGGCGCGGCGCGCCGGGCAACGCGGCCAGCCTCACGGCCCTGGTCACCTCGCTCGCCGCCCCGCATCCCGGACTGCTGCTGCAACCCGCGCATGAGGCGCTGGAAATCCGTGTGCGCGGCCCCGGCAAAGCAGGCGCGCTGGATATTTTCATGCGCGACGCTCCCTTCGCCGGGCGCCCCCCGGTTTTTGTCGGTGACGACCTGACCGACGAACCCGCCATCGCCCGCGCGCAGGCACTGGGCGGGCGCGGTCTGCATGTCGCGCGCGACTTTACGGGCGGTCCCACCGCCGTCATTGCCTGGCTGCAGGCCGGCCTCACAGCAGAAGGAAATAACGGCAATGCCTGATCTCAACCTTGCCGCGATCGGCAACGGCAGTATTGCCTCGCTGATCAGCCAGGACGGCACGCATCAGTGGTGCTGCTGGCCACGGCTGGATGGCGACCCGATTTTCCATGGTCTACTCAGCACTGCCCCCGCCGGCGGGCGCTTCGCCGTCACGCTCGACCACCAAGTCAGCGCCACTCAGCGTTACCAGCCCAATACCGCCATCGTTGAAACCATACTGCAGGACGAAGCGGGCAACGCCCTGCGGGTGATCGATTTTTGTCCCCGCTTCCGCCACTACGGCCGCATCTTCCGCCCGCCGATGCTGATCCGCCGGATCGAGCCGCTCACCGGCATGCCGCGCGTCAAAATTGCGCTGCATCCGGGCTTTGCCTACGGCGCGCTTCACCCGCAAGCGGTCATGGGCAGCAACCATCTGCGCTATCCCGGCCCTGATTTCACGCTGCGCGTCACCACCGACCTGCCGCTCGCCCATATCGTGCATGAGCGCAGCTTCACCCTCTCCCGGCCCGGAACGCTGGTGCTCAGCGCCGACGAACCGCTGGAGCAGGCGCCCGACACCTTGTTCACCCGCTTTTACGGCGATACCCTCGCCTATTGGCAAAACTGGGTCACCGACCTCAACATCCCGTTCGACTGGCAGGAGGCGGTGATCCGCAGCGCCATCACGCTGAAGCTCTGCTCCTACGATGACACCGGCGGCATTGTCGCCGCCCTCACCACCTCGGTTCCCGAGGCCCCCGGCTCCGGGCGGACGTGGGACTACCGCTTTTGCTGGCTGCGCGACAGTTTTTTCACCATCGGCGCGCTCAACCGCCTCTCCGCCACCCGCACCATGGTCAGCTATCTCGGGTTTGTCCTGGACATCGTAAATGGCCAGGAGAGCACGGAGCTACCGCCGCTGTTCCCCGTGGCGCCGGGCATGGAACTGGAAGAGCACATTGCCCCGGACCTGCCCGGCTATAACGGCGACGGCCCGGTGCGGGTCGGCAATGCCGCGGCCACGCAGCGGCAGAACGACGCCTACGGCGCCATCATCCTCAGCCTGGCGCAGCTTTTCGTCGACCAGCGCCTGAGCGTGCGCGGCGATGCCGCACTGTACGAGCGGCTCTGCCCGCTGGGTGAGACCGCCGCCCGCGTGGCATTGGAGCCCGACGCCGGCATCTGGGAGTTCCGTGGCCGCGCGCGCGTGCATAGTTTTTCCGCGGCGATGTGCTGGGCGGCCCTCTCCCGCTTGGCGTTGATCGCCAGCGCCATCGGGCGCGAGGCGGAAGCCGCCACCTGGTCCGTGCGCGCGGCCAAACTGCGCATGGAAATCATGGCACGGATCGTCACGCCGCAAGGCTGGCTCTCGGGCGTGCTGGACCAGCAGGTGTGCGATGCTTCGGTATTGATTTTGCCTGAAATCGGCTTCATCGCCGCGGATTCACCGGAATTCCTGGCGACGCTCGATATGGTGCACGCCCGGTTGATGCGCGGCGGTTTCGTGATGCGCTACGAGGATGCGGATGATTTCGGCATGCCCGAAACCGCGTTCCTGTTGTGCAGCTTCTGGTATGTCAACGCGCTGGCCCTGGCCGGGCGGCGCGAGGAGGCGCTGACACTGTTCGAGCGTATTCTCGCCGCGCGCAACCACGTTGGTCTGCTCTCGGAGGATCTGGACCTGCCCGTGCCGGGCGAGCCGCACCGCCTCTGGGGAAATTTCCCGCAGACCTATTCCCAGGTCGGGCTGATCCTGTGCGCGATGCGCCTGTCACGCACATGGGAGGACGGCTTATGGCGCGCCTCGTAATCGTCTCCAACCGCGTGCCGGACCCGGCCGAACTTGCCGGGCCGCGCGCCGGCGGCCTCGCGGTCGGCCTGGCCGATGCGCTCACGCCAGGTACGCTCTGGTTCGGCTGGTCGGGCAGCCGCGCCAAGCAGACCACATCCGAGCCAGTTTGCGTCGAATCCGGCGGCCTCACCTACGCCACCATTGACCTTGGCGACGCCGACTACCGTGCCTTCTATCTCGGCTTCTCCAACGGCACGCTCTGGCCGCTTTTTCACATGATGCCAAGCTTCACGGCCTTCGACCGCGCGGAATACGCGGTCTACCGCGTGGTCAACCACGCCTTCGCCGCCGCCCTGCTGCCGCTGCTGCGGCCCGATGACCTGATCTGGATTCACGACTACCAGTTGCTCGGCGTCGCCGCCGCGCTGCGGGCGCAGGGGGTTACCAACCGGATCGGCTTCTTCCTGCATATTCCCTTCCCAGCACCGGCTTTATACGAAATTCTGCCCCCTGCGGCCGAATTGCTCGCAGGCATGCTCGCGCAGGACGTCATCGGCTTCCATACCGAGCGAGACCGGGCGCATTTCCTCGGCGCCGTCAATGCCGTCCTGGGCATTGGCGCCACCGCTGACAGTACGATCACTCATGAAGGACACGTCACCCAGGCTATCGTCACGCCCATCGGCATCGATGCAGACGCGTTCACCGCCCAGGCCATACGCGCGTCACGGCGCGTCGCGACCAAGCGCATGATCGACAGTCTGGCCGGCCGCGCTTTGATGATCGGTGTCGACCGGCTGGATTACACCAAGGGCCTGCCGGCGCGCTTCGACGCCTATAGCCGCTTCCTCTCCAATTACCCCGAGCACCGCCGCCATATCAGCTTCCTGCAGGTGGCAGCCCCCTCCCGCGAGGAGGTGGACCGCTACCGCGCCCTGCGCGAGGAGCTGGACCACAAGACCGGGGCGATCAACGGTGCCTACTCAGACTTCGACTGGGTACCGCTGCGCTACATGACCCGCACGGTCAGCCGCGCGCTAATCGCCGGATTCTACCGCACCGCGCGGATCGGCCTCGTCACCCCCTTGCGCGACGGCATGAACCTGGTGGCCAAGGAATACGTCGCGGCACAAAATCCGGCGGACCCCGGCGTACTGGTGCTTTCGCGTTTCGCCGGAGCCGCCGCCGGGCTGCCGGAGGCGCTGCTGGTCAATCCGTTCGACATCGATGCCGTGGCCGAAGCAATCAACGCCGCTTTGGTGATGCCCTTGGAAGAGCGGCAAAGCCGCCATGTGGCTCTACTGGGACGGGTGCGCGCGGAATCCGCCAGCGCATATTGTCAGGCTTTCACAGCCGCATTGTGGGGCGAACATTAGCCGGTAATCCCCCCGTTTTTTTTACGGGGCTTTGCTGTAGAATTTACGCAGCTATGGCGCAGACGCACAAAAGGCCGCCGGTGAGGCGGGCTATATATTTGATTTAGTTATGTATTTTAGTGGTTGCGGGGGCACGATTTGAACG
>PLSD01000031.1 GCA_003164135.1 Acetobacteraceae bacterium | reverse complement strand
AATTCAACCAGTAGAGCCTCGAGCTTTGGACGGCTTAGCTCGGAAAGGGCGGATGGCGGCGGCACATGATGCAAAGAATCCACGGCGTCGAATCGACGCAAGGAAAAAATGAGCGGCTGCCCCGGGTTTTGCCCCTATTACAAAAAGTTGATGTAGAGGCGGCTGATTCATACCGCACTGTACATTTATCGGCGCGGCGAGAAGCACGCGCCTACGCGCGCATCACTTTCAGAAAATTAAAACTTAACTTCGTAAGTTTCTAATTCTTTGACGCCGTCCAATCAAATAGCGTCAATCTACAAAAATAAAGAGGCATACAAGTTTCTGCCTCTTTTGGGAGATGAAATAACCAGCGCCTGAACATCCTGAGATGAGGCCGCTATATGCTGTCATCCGGTGGATGGGCAGACACGGCAACGATTGAAATGCGACATTAAATGAATTGAAAGGCCGCTTAAAATATGAATGATTTTGATAGACCGCAGCCCGTTGACGCCGCCGTGATACCCCGTTTCGTCGGCCCCGCAACATTCATGCGGCTTCCTCTGCGGTCTTCCCCCATCGGGCTCGATGTGGCACTTACCGGCGTTCCCTTTGATGGGGGAACAACCAACCGGCCCGGCGCGCGCCAGGGGCCGCGCGAAGTTCGCAACCAATCAACCCTGATCCGGCGTACCCATCATGCCACGGGAATCTCCCCCTACGATCTTATTGCCGTCGCCGACATTGGCGATGCCCCGACAAATCCGTTTTCAATAGAAAATTCGTTGGAACTCATCGAGGGTTTCTTCAAAGGCATCAAAGCTGCTGGCGCAGTGCCCCTTGCAGTGGGCGGGGACCATTTGGTGACATTGCCCATTTTGCGCGCCCTGGCACGAGAAGCGCCGGTCGGTCTGATTCATTTCGACGCCCATTCAGATACCAACGACTCATACTTTGGCGGCAGCCGCTACACCCATGGAACGCCCTTCCGAAGGGCGATCGAAGAAGGCCTTCTGGATCCCAAGCGGGTCATCCAAATCGGTATTCGCGGCTCATCCTATGACGCCAACGAGCATCAATGGGCCTGCGACCAGGGCGTGACGATTCGTTATATCGAAGACGTCATGGCAAAAGGGCTAGATGCGATCATGGACGAGGCGATCGCGGTTGCCGGCGCCGGGCGGGTCTACCTGTCCTTTGATATCGATGCGATTGATCCCTCCATGGCACCTGGCACCGGCACGCCGGAGATTGGCGGTTTAACCACGCGTGAAGCGCAGCTGATGCTGCGGCGCCTGCAGGGGCTGGATATTATCGGCGCCGATGTTGTGGAAATCGCGCCCTCTTACGACCCGTCTGGCATGACAGCGCTTGTTGGCGCAACGCTCATGTTTGAGATTCTCTGCTTGATTGCCAGCCGCCATGAAACCAGCGCGGGCCATGGCCATGAGTGATGAAAATCAATTCGCCGCCACTCTGGGCTGGTTGACGAGCGAGCAGCATTTGGCCGCGCTGCAAGCCGAGCAGACCGGAGATGGCGGGCGTTTCCGTGGAAAAACTGTACTGGTAACAGGCGCCGGGAGCGGCATAGGTTTTGCTATTTGCGAGGCCTTTGCCCGTGAGGGGGCCGTGATCATCGCCAACGACCTGCCAACCCAGGATAGGTTGGCGGCGCTGAAGAGCGCCATCGAGGCGCTGGGCGGTACCTGCACGATCCGGCAGGGTGATGTGTCGGATCCACAAACGGCAGCCGGGATTTTTGCCAACATCGAGACGCTGGATGTACTGGTAAATAATGCCGGTTATCTGGCGGAAGTGCCGCTGACCGAAATGACGGATGCGCAGTGGGACCATATGATCAAGGTGCATCTCTATGGCTCCTTCTATTTCGCACGGAGCGCCGCGCGGCTGATGCGCCGCCAAGGCTTTGGCCGCATCATCAATATTGCCTCCGACCTTGGTCAACTGGGCTGTGAGAATCTTGCTCATTACAGTGCCGCCAAGGGGGGCATCATCGCCTTCACCAAAAGCCTTGCCCGGGAACTTGGCCAGGAAGGCATTCTGGTGAATGCCGTCGCGCCTGGTGGGATTTTGACGCCCTTGGTCAGCCGGCTTGGCAACGACTATATTGAGAGGGAAGCAAAACTCTACCCGCTGAACCGGCTCGGTCTTCCCTCGGAAATTGCGGCGGTGGTTTTGTTTCTTGCCTCGAACGCAGCAACATTCATGACCGGCCAGGTCATCGGAGTAAATGGTGGCGGCGTTATGAACAGTTGAAGTTCAGTCAAAAATAAAAACAAATATTTTTCGGAGGAAGCTATGAGTTTGTTGGATCTGATAGGTTATGACCGCCATGGCGCGGTAACTGAAGTCGCGACAACGCTGGATAAAGGGCGTTTGAATACCTATGGCGTAACGCTCGCGGCACTGGGCTTTAATGCGCCAGCCTGGGTCGCCGCCTCGTCAATGTCCGTGCTTTACTCAATGGTGGGGCACGCGGCACCGCTCTCCCTCTTGGTCGCCTACGTTTTCCCGATGCTGATTCTGGCATTTTGCCTCGTGCGCCTGGTGCGCGAGGCGCCATCGGCCGCGGGTGTGTTCACTTACGTCGAGCGTTTTCTCCATCCCGGCATGGGAACAGTTCTGGGCTGGACCTATACGGTGATGGCCGCGACAGTCGCGCCCATGACCGCCGTCATCGGGGCGGAATACATCCAGGCGCTGTTTCCTTCCCTGGGCGGGGATATTCAGGCGCGTATCATCGGCACCGTTATGCTGCTCGTATTCTTTGCCGTCAGCTTCCGCGGTATTGAATTGACAGCAAAGGTCGCGGGCATCTTCCTGGTGTTTGAGATACTCGTAGTCTCTGGCCTTGGCCTTTGCGGCATTATGGATCCGCAGGTGCATAACCTGTCATTAGCCGACATGTACTCAGTCAAAGACGCGGGCGGGTGGGGCGCTCTGGGCGCGGGCCTGCTGTTTGGTCTTTGGATGCTTGCAAATTTCGACTCTGCCATCAATTATATCGAAGAAGCCAAAGTGCCGGTCCGCACGGTCCAACGCTCGCTACTGCTGGTTCTGTCTCTGGCCTTCGTCATCTACAGCCTCGCGGCGATTGGCTGGCAATATGCGGTTCCGGTCGGCAAGCTTGCCCAGATCGTTGAAAACGGGAATGGCGGACCCATTTCTGCGGTTGCTAACGTTTACTTGCCGCGTTCACTTTCCTGGATTGCACTCTTCGTTGTCATCACGTCCTGCTGCGCTGGCATGCAGATATCCATAAATTCCGGTGCGCGAACGATGTACCGGATGAGTGCCGAGGGCCATCTGCCGACCATCTTTGGCAAAACCAACAAATACAAGGCACCTTTTATAGCAGTCGCGAGCATGGTCGCTTTTGGTGTCGTGATGGTTTGGCTCAAGCCGCTTGCTAAAATCATCTTTTACTATGACACGGTCACGATTACCCTGGTTTTGAGCTACGCCGCGATGCTGGCCGCCGCCATCAGACTGTTCTGGATGAAGCATAGCGCTGGCGTGGCAGCCATGCTGTCTATTCTTCCGGTATTTTCAATATTCGTGATCTTGTATGTCGGCTATAGCGCCGGCATGTCGCCCGGTGACCCGGACGATCTCTACGATGCTTGGTATATTGGCGTGGCCATTGTCGCGATTGGCACAATATTGGCCTTCATGAGGCGCAAGCCGGGGGCGGCTGCCGACGCGCCGGGAGACGCAGGATGAGTTCAGTTGATCTCACCGGGCGGGTAACCGTTATCACCGGTGCCAGCATGGGCATCGGCCTTGGCCTTGCCCGTGCCTTCCGCGATGCCGGCGCGGATTTGCATATTGTCGCCAACGATGAGTCAATTGAGGAGGTTGCGCGCGGGCTTGGCGCAACCGGCCACCATGCCGATATTGCGATTGAAGCGGACATCCAGGCCTTCATGGCTTCCATTCCGCATATCGACATATTGGTCAATAATGCGGGGTTTGAGAGAGTCACCCCCCTCGAAGATTTCAGCGCCGAGAATGAGGCAACATTCCGCCGGATTATCGATGTCAATGTTACGGGGACCTTTCTGGTCACCAGAGCGGCCTTGCCAAGGATGTCCTCAGGGGGGCGGATCATCAGCACCTCCTCCATTTGGGGGCGTATCGGGGAGCCTCTGTTCAGCGCCTATGTCGCGTCCAAACACGCCATCATCGGCATGACCAAGGTGTGGGCCAAGGAACTGGGACCGCGGGGGATTACCGCCAACGCGATCTGCCCTGGCTGGGTACGAACTGAAAATTCGCTTCGCTCGCTGGCGCGCCTGGCTGAGCGTTCAGGAGTGCAAGAGGAAACACTTCTCGAAAACATCCTCAGTGCCCAGGCTTTGCCAGGATTGATGGAGCCCGATGATATTGCGGGCACCTATATTTTCCTCGCCTCGAACCTTGCCAGCAATGTGACCGGGCAATCATTTTGCGTCGATCGTGGCGAAGTGCCTTGGTAAAGCTGCAGTCTATATAAAATAGGAGATGGACGATGGTCGATAGCGTGTTCATGGCCGAACTAAGCTGGCCGGAATTTAAGCAAAAGATGGAAGAGAACGTCATTGTTTTTCTGCCTTTAGGCGCCACCGAGCAACACGGTCCGCATTTACCACTCAGTGTGGATGTGGTGCTGCCAACGGGCGTGTGCGAGCGGGTTGCCCGTGAGGTGAATGGTATTGTTGCGCCGGCTTTGCCCTATGGCTGCCGGTCGCAGCCAAAAACGGGCGGCGGCGAGGGGTTTCCCGGAACCACCAGCCTGGATGCACACACATTCTCACTGGTGGTTCGCGATGTCGTGCGCCAGCTCGTTCAATCTGGCGTGAGGCGCCTGGTTTTGGTGAACGGGCATTTTGAAAACTACGCGCCCGCGACGGAAGGGGTGGATCTCGCCCTGCGCGAATTACGCCGCGATGACATCACTGATGTCAAGATCGTGCGTCTGGCCTACTGGGACTTCATTACGCAAGAGACGCTCGACCGCGTGTTTCCCAATGGCTGCCCGGGCATTGAGCTTGAACATGCGAGCTTGATGGAAACATCGCTGATGCTGCTGCTGAAACCAGCCCTGGTGATGATGGAGAAAATCCCCTCGGACGGTCCGGCCTGTTTTCCGCCCTATGATCTTTCCCCGGTTCCGGAGAATTTTGTGCCCGCCTCGGGTGTGCTGGCCGTGGCGCATGGTGCCAGCGTGGAAAATGGCCGATTGCTGTTTGAGGAGCATGTCGAGCGCATTGTTGCCGCTTTGCGCGAGGTTTTCCAATTGGGCCCGAAGTAACGAAACGTCCAACTTTCCCACATAAGACCGTATGTGTCGCTTCACTGTTAATTGATTCCGAGGCTTTTTCATCTTTTCAATAAGTTACGATTTCTGCTATTGTGAGACTGAAGCGGTAATCGCTGGACTCTGGCCTACCATCGAGCGTTATTGTGAGACTGGCTGGCCGGCCAATCCGGAGAGGAAAATCGTGGCGCTGCCTTACAGCGACAAAGAGGCTTGGGAGGTCGCCCGCGCTTGGTAGGGAGCGGTTAGGCGCTTTCTCGAAACTGCCCGATAGTGAGTGGAAACGTTGGGCGGTGCCAGCGGCGGCGGGGCAGAATGGTGTGTCGACGGCGCCCGTGTTCCGGCCGCTGGGGCAAATTACAAATCGGCGATTTCCAGTCTCACGATTAGCAGTTACTCGACATTTGGCGTCAGGTTATATCGCACAGGAGAATACGATGTCGGAGCAAACGCGAAACGGCCGACTGCAAGACAAAGTCGTGCTGATTTTTGGCGCGGGTCCAAATATTGGTGGTACCTGCGCGCATTTCATGGCCCGTGAAGGGGCAAAAATTGCTGCTGTGAGTTCCAGGCCGGAAACATCGGCCGAGACGGTCAAGTTTCTTACTGAGCATGGCTATGAGGGGGTCGCTATTGCCGCAGATGCGACGCAGGAAGCGGATATCGAACGGGCCGTCGCGGAAACAGTCCAGCATTTCGGCGGGATTGATTGTATGATCCACACTGCTGGCAGGCAGATTCGCCGGGACGTGATGGTGCAGGATCTGGCGGCGTGGGATGAGCAGATGAAGGGCTACCTCACGGGCGCGATGCTGGCTACCAAGCATACTGCTCGAATCATGGTGGAAAAGGGCGCTGCCGGCTCAATCATTTACGTGCTCTCGGATGCCGCGCATCAGGGCGAGGCGGGCAACGCCTGCTACAGCGCAGCCAAGGCCGGGTTACTCAACTTCTCGCGTGCTGCGGCCATGGAATTTTCTAGATACGGCATCCGCGTGAATTCTGTCAGCCCGACATATATGGAACAAAATCTCTGGATGTGGGGACCTGGCGCGCTGGAGTTCGAGCGCGGCCCGTATAATTTGAGTTTCGACGATTTTCTGCGGGGCATCCCTCTCGGCCGGCCGTGCAGAACCGCTGATGTAGCCAATACGGCGGTATTCCTGGCCTCTGACGAATCTTCTTTTTTGACAGCGGTGGACATTCCGCTCGATGGCGGTGCCAGGGCAAATTACTGGCCATGGACGCCAGGCAAATATACCGGCGTGACCGGCGCGGGCTATGTCGAAACGATGGTGCCGAACCGCTACGGCGTGCCGATCGCCAGGGAGGAATAAACGCGAGCGGCATCCTCTGTGTTGGTATCTATTAATCAGTTTGTAAATAAACTGACATCAGGCGGCGTATTGCAGGGAGGGTTTTTGGAAGAATGCGGCGATCTTTTTTGAGTTCTTTTGTAGGCTACGCATGGCCGATACGACTTTGCTCTTGAAGTCGGCCTTGTCAGTCGTGGTCATGCGGCCAACCGTGTCGGCTTTCAGATGCTTCCAGACCAACTCATCCGGGTTGGTGTCAGGTGCGTACGGCGGCAAAAAAAACAGCTGCAGTTTGCCGTCCAAAGTTTCGACAAAATCCTGGGTCTTCTTTGCCCGATGCGCAGGGCCTCGATCAACAATCAGAAAGATCGGTCGTTGCTGGCCAACCACAAGCCGCTCGAGAAACTCGATAAACACCGCGGCGTTCACGCCGCCCTTCTCTTTGATCATAAACCGCATATGACCTTTCGAGGTGATCGCCGAGATCAGACTGATACCATAACGTGCGCCAGTTGCCTGAACAATTGGTGTTTCACCTCGTTTACCCCAGGTCCGTCCGGCATGATGGTCAGAACGTATGTGCGCCGCATCGCCAAAGTAAATGTCAGCGCCTTGTGCTTTCGCCATCTTTTTGAGTCTTGGGTACTCGCTCTTCAACCATTTTTGTACCAACGCCTCATCGCGCTCGATCGCCTGGTGGAGTGGCTTCTGCGAGGTAATGCCAAGTTGAGCCAACAAGCGGCCAATCGATACGACGCTGAGTTTAACCCCGAACTTAGTCTTGATCGCCGATGCCACCATCTCTCGCGTCCACAGCGCATATGCAAACTTAAGCTGCAGCGGGTTCTTCTGGGTTACCGTATCGTACACCCACTTCATTTGTTTGCCGCTTAACTTCGGCTGGCGTCCAGGAACCGGCTTCGACTTCAACGCTCCCCAGCCTCCGCGACGGTACATCGCTAGTGCCGCGAGTCATTCATAT
>PLSD01000098.1 GCA_003164135.1 Acetobacteraceae bacterium | reverse complement strand
TTAATTGCAACTGTAATGCTAAGCGGACGCTATAGCGGGTTTTGCCAAAACTGCCACGCAGCCGCTAGGATGCCGGAACATCCTTAGTGGGCAGTGGAGCGGACATGGTAAAAACGACCGGGAGGCCGGTGGCAGTTAAGTTGCAAGCGGCGGCGGACGGCGTGAATTCGCCGCGTAAGGAGAAAATTCTGCAGGTCGCGATTTCGATGTTCGCCGAACGCGGGTTTGCGGATGTGAAGATACGCGACATTGCGACCGAGGCAGGGGCCGAGGCGCCGACGATCTACCATTACTTTGGCAACAAGGAATCGTTGTACCGCTTTGCCTGTTCGGCGTGCTTTGAGCGTGCTTCCAAGTACGCTTTGGTCGGCATCAGCCAGGACCGGCCGGTGGAGCAGCGGCTGTATCTTTATGTTCTGCATATGTTCGAGTCGTATGTGAATGACGTGGATTTCAGCAAGCTGATGCAGCGGCAGCTGCTGGAATGTTCGCCGGAAGAATTGAGCACGCATGTGCATAAAAGCGTGTCACAAAATTTTAAGGCATTGGAAAATGCCATTGTGGCATTTCGTCCGAAAAAAATGGCAGCCAGGATTACTGTGGCGCTTTATTCTTTGATCTATGGGGCGACGCGGTTGAGTCCGCTCTGGAATAGCGCGCCGGAGTTGAAGTTCGCCGCCGCGGCGACGCCAGGTGAACTGGCGCAATTCGCGCTGACGCTGGTGTTGCCGGAAATTGAATGGAAAGCGGTTGATCGGCAATGCCGGAAGGCGGAGGCGGCCAAGGATAAAATTCGAGATTGACAGTGTGCGGTCCCCTTGTATAACCGTTGTTATACAAAAGGAAAACGCACCAAAAATGGCAAACCATCAAGGGCCGCTTAAAGGCCTACGTATTGTTGAATTCGCCGGGATTGGCCCGGGGCCTTATTGCGGCATGCTGCTGGCGGATCTGGGTGCGGAGGCCATCCAGATTGACCGTCCGGCGGGTGCTACCGCGGCGTATGGTCTGGATTCCACGCGCGACGTTCTCAACCGTGGGCGGCGCTCCGTGGTGCTGGATTTAAAAGACCCGGCGGCACTTGAGCAGGCGCTGCAATTGGTGGACGGCGCTGATGCGTTGATTGAAGGCAACCGCCCCGGCGTTGCCGAGCGGCTTGGTTTTGGTCCGGATGTTTGTCTCGCACGGAATCCCAGGCTTGTTTATGGGCGCGTGACCGGGTGGGGGCAAACCGGGCCGAAGGCGGAGCAGGCCGGCCATGATATTAACTACATCGCGCTTTCTGGTGCCTTGCATATTTGCGGACGTGCGGGTGAGCGTCCGGCCATTCCGCAGAATTTTGTCGGCGACATGGCGGGCGGCGGTATGCTGCTCGCGTTTGGTATTGCCTGTGCGATCATCGAGGCGAAGGGCTCCGGCAAGGGCCAGGTGGTTGACGCCGCGATGATTGAAGGCGCGGCTTCCCAGCTTTCGGCGATATTGACGGTTCGCGCGGCGGGACGGTTTAATGACGAGCGCGGTACGCATTTTGGTGATGGCGGCGCGCATTTCTACGAAGTTTATGAGACGGCCGACCATAAGTATCTGTCGGTGGGGGCGATTGAGCCGGCGTTTTATAGGGCTTTCCGCGTGGGCGCGGGACTAGATGATCCGCAATTCGACAAGCAGATGGATGAGAGTGCCTGGCCGGAGTTGAAGGAAAAAGTGGCACGCAGGATCGCGACCAAAACCCGTGATGAATGGATGGCAATTTTCACGCCCGATGCTTGCGTGGCGCCGGTGCTTTCTCTTTCAGAGGTGGAAAACGATCCGCATATCGCCGCGCGGAAAGTGTTTTTCCGGGAAGGCGATGTGCTGCAACCCTCACCGGTGCCTAAATTCAGCCGCACCCCAGGTGCGGTGGCGTGTCCGCCGCCCCCTCGTGGCGCGGATACCGAGGCCGTAATCAACGAACAGATCGCAAAAACAGGAACTCGCGCATGACTCAGCTTTCATCCTTATTTTCGCCTTTCAAGATTGGCCCCATGGAGGTCGAAAACCGCATCATGCTGCCGGGCATGTCGGCAGGTACGATGCTGGATGGCGATGCACAGCCGACCGATGAAATGATTGCGTATTTTGTTGAGCGGGCGAAAGCGCAGCCGGGATTGATGGCCGTCGGCGCCTCGACCGTGGTGCCGCAGGAGCCGCCTCGCAAAACCTCGATTGCACTTGATGACGACAGGCGTATTCCGGCGATTAAAAAGCTTGTGGATGCCGTGCGGGCTTATGGTCCGAAGTTTGGTATTCAGCTTTATGATGGTGGTGTGCAAGGTGCGGATTTGGTGCAGCTTTCGCCCTCCGGCGTGTTGGCCAATGCGGCCGCAGTGGGTGATTCGCGGTATAAGCCGGTGATCAAAGTGCTGACGACCGAGGATATTGCTCAGGTTGTTGAGTATTTCGCAGCGGCGGCCCGGCGCTGCGAGGCGGCGGGATTCGACTTTGTGGAGATTCACGCCGGGCACGGCTACCTGATCAGCGCGTTTCTATCACCGTTCTTCAACAGGCGGACCGATGACTACGGTGGCAGCTTCGAGAACCGCACACGTTTCATGCTGGAAATTCTGCGCGCCGTGAAAGCGGCTGTATCGCCAGGAATGGGCGTTGGGGTAAAGATCAACGGTGATGATTTTATGCGTGAACATGGCTGGAGCACGGCCGATGCCTGCAAACTGGCGCCGATGCTGCAAGAGGCGGGGGCGGATTATATCTCGGTGACCGCCGGCGTGATGGGCGCGCCCCGCCTGACGATTCCGCCGCTGTATGAAAAGCAGGGATGCTTTACCGACCTTGCCGAGGCCGTGAAGAAAACCGTTACGATTCCCGTGGCGACCATCGGGCGGATCAAAAATCCGGTGATGGCGAACGAACTGGTGGCGGAAGGCAAGGCAGATATCATCTGCATGGGCCGGGCGATGATTGCCGACTCTGAAATTGTCTCTAAAGCCCGGCGCGGCGATTTAGAGGATATCCGTTTTTGCCTCGCGGATTGCCGTGGCTGCGCGGATCAGGAGATGCGCTCGATCAAACGCGGTATTGCCGGGCAGGTTAGCTGCGTGGTGAATCCGCGTATGCAGCGCGAGTCCGTCTGTATCGATATCCAGGGTACGGCGAAGGATAATCCAAAGAAGGTCTTGGTTATCGGCGGCGGCCTGGCCGGCTTAGAAGCGGCGCGGCGCACTGCATTCTCTGGGCACCATGTTACGTTGTGTGAAAGCCGGAGCTGGCTTGGCGGGCAGATCCGCTACGCCGCGATGATCCCTGGCCGGCGTGAAATTGCGGATATGCTGCCATGGTATGAGCGCCAGATTGCGAAATACGGCGTGGATGTACGGCTGAATACTACAGTCGACGCGGCGCTACTCGACTCGCTGAAGCCCGATGTGGTGTTCGTGGCGACCGGCAGCGTGCCGCAGGTACCGCAGAACATGATCGAGAGCATCGGCAAGGCGGAAAACATTGACATTCTGCTGATTGACGATGTGCTGGAAGAGAAAATTGAAACCCACGGCAATATTCTGGTGGTCGGCGGCGACCAGATTGGCATGCAGGCGGCGGATTATCTCTCGGAGGGCGGCGCGCAGGTTTATGTAGCCGAAGCGCATAACCATTTCGCGCAAAAACTTGCGGCGAATGACCGCTGGTATCTGGTCGCGCGCACCATCGAAAAGAAAGTTCAACGCTTCAAAAATGTCCACGACATTGAGATTGCGGAGAATGGCGGTGTGACGCTGGTAACGGATAAGGGTAAGGAAAGTCTGCCCGATATCGGCACGATCGTTTTTGCCAGCGAGCGGCGGTCGACCCGCACGCTGGTGGAAATTGCCAAGGGCAAAGGGTATGACACGCACGTCATCGGCGATGCTTTTGACGTGACGTCGGAAGATGCGGGGACGATTTTCGCCAATATCGCCCAGGCTTATGATACCGCGCGGCGCATTTAGCGCGGTATCATTTAGCCTGCGGGAGTACTCGTTGGAGATATTCCTGCTTTAGTAGTCTGGTGTAGATTTTGCCGGTGTCGTGCCGGGGCAGCTCCGTGCGGAAGTCAATTGCGCGCGGAGCTTTGTAATGCGCCAGATGCGCGCGGCAGAAGGCGATAAGCTCGGTCGCCAGTTCTGGCCCGGCGCGGGACATGTCGCGGGGTTGCACGACGGCTTGAATGGTTTTGCCCATCTCGATGTCAGGTAGACCAAATACCGCGACATCGATGACGGAGTCGTGCGTGATGAGAAGATTTTCGATTTCCTGCGGGAAGACGTTGACACCGCCGGTGATAATCAGGTGGTTTTTGCGGTCGGTTCGATACAGGTAGCCGTCGCCATCCATGTAGCCAATATCGCCAAGCGTGCTGCGGCCGGTGGGATCGAAGGCTTCGGCTGTTTTTTGCGGATTGCCGTGGTATTCGAAGGCGGGACCGCCCGAGAAGTAAATTAGGCGTTGCTCACCTGGGCCTAGTTCGCGGCGGTCCGCGCCGATAATATGCACGGCGCCGACAAAGGGCCGGCCGACCGAACCGGGGTGCAGCAGCCATTCCGCCGAACTGATCATGGTCAGGCCATTGCCTTCGGTACCGCCATAGCTTTCTTCCAGGATCGGCCCGAACCAATTGAGGGCCGCACGTTTAACTTCTGGTGCGCAAGGGCCGGCGCCGTGGACGATGATTTTAATGCTGGAGAGGTCGTACCGCTCGCGCTCAGCCTTATCGAGCTTGAGCAGACGAACGAGCATTGTTGGGACGAAGTGGGCGTGGGTTACACGGTAGCGTTCGCAGAGTGCCAGAGCCAGGCCGGCGTCGAAGCGTTCCATCACAATCAAAGTGGCGCCGACATGTTGCATGGACATAGCGAAGCGCAATGGGCTGGAATGGTAGAGCGGTGCCGGCATCAGATACACGGTATCCACGCCCCAGCCATAACGCTCAGCGTAGACGGCGAAGATCCGTGGTAATTGGTCGACGCCGATATCAGAAGCTTTTTGTTTGCCCCCCTTGGGGCGGCCAGTAGAGCCGGAAGAGTAGACCATGTCAGAGCCGCGCGATTCGTCGGCGACAGGCGTTGCCGGCATGCGAGCAAGTTCAGCCTCATAGGTGAGGCAGGTTTCTACTTGTGTGCCGATTACGATTACCGTGATGCCGGCCAGGCGGTCCCGCAACGTGGGGAGGACATGGGCTTGTTGTGCGGAAATGAACAACACACGCGCTTCGCAATCACCGAGGATAAAGGAAATTTCATCGATCTGAAATCGTCAGGAGATGGGCGTGAACAGGCGCCCGGAATTTTGTGCCGCCCAGGCGATTTCCAGAAAAGCGGGGTGGTTTTCGATCAACATGGCAACACGGTCGCCAGCATGAAGCCCAAGGCTGCGCATGAAATAGGCGCAGCGGTTGGAGCGTTCGTTCAGTTCGCCATAGGTGACAATTGTACCGGACGCGCCGAAGATAATTGCCCGCCGGTCAGGCGTCAGCGCCGCCCAGTAGCTGGGGTGAAGGCGTTCCTTTGCCGTTGGGATGCTCATTACCTCAACCTTGTGAATATGTTTTGGTGGCGTGAAGCGAGGCCCGCCGAACACAAGCCTTGAATTTAATGGGCAAGAAATTTTCTGGACAGAGCACTTTTTGGCCTTTCAGGTGTTTGCCCTTTAAATATTTCACGGCAAAGTGTATTGGTTAAAGGGATTATATCCCTCGATTAACATTACGCTAGTGGGCAGGCCCTGCGGGCCATTTAATCCCTCAAGGGTGCCAAGGCGATGAAATTGAGGAAATGCAACCTATGTAGGGGTGGGCGCCGGTAAACCGGCTTATAGAGGAGCGTTTCATGAGACAAGAGTTGATTTTGCGCATTTTGGACACTTCCCATGACTTGATTTCGTCAGCCCGCATTGAGGGGGCGCGCGTTTATAATCTTGAAGACGAATTGCTTGGGACCCTTCACTCAATCATGCTGAATAAGCGAACTGGGCATGTAGCTTACGCCGTGATGCTGCTTGATCAGGTGGCTGGGACCACGGCGGCCGCACATCCAATCCCGTGGTTGATGTTGAAGTATGCTGAAAATAAGGCTGCGTATGTTGTTAATCTCTCCCGCGACGTACTTGCAAAAGCTCCCCGCTTTACGCTGGATGAGCGAGATCGCCCGCGCGCAGTTTCGGAGGCTGAGCTGCGGGACTATTACCAGTCCACCGACGGCTCAGATGGTGCATTAGAGCTGCCGATAGAGCCCGGCGATTTCAACGCCCAAACGGTATGATTTTCCAAACGGCGATAACTTAGGGAGAATGACATGAGTACGAGAGCTGCGGCTTTTCTTGACGAATGGATGCGCGACTATGTGGCGCCTGGTCCTTATACCGGCACCGTTTCCGCGGAAGCTGAGTTAAAGCGTGACCGGCTGCTCGCGGATGCGCACCATGTTGGTATATCCTCGGTCGAATTGGAGGAAGAGGTGGGTAATCTACACCAGTTTTTACTTAAGAAACTCGATGAAAAAACCACTGCTGAAGCGTGGCGGTTGGGTGAAACCGGCGGTATCGACGTTTGATAGAAAGATCCGTCAGCATTACGGACCATTTGCACCAAGTATGCCCCTGGTCTAATTAAGAATTGTCGCTCCAAACATGATATTGTAGCAATCACGTACAAAAAACCGGGGAAACATAAATGAGTATTCGTTATGGATATGACCAAGAGCACGAATTATTCCGTCGCACGGTAAGATCGTTTCTGGACAAGGAATTGGAGCCAAACTACCGCCAGTACGCGGAAAAGGGCGGCTTAGACAAGGACTTCTGGCGCAAAGCCGGCAAGGCAGGGATCTTGGGCTCTGGCATTCCAGAGGCGTTCGGCGGTCCAGGCGGGGATTTTGTTTTCAATGTTATTCTGGCGGAAGAGCTTGGCAGATCTGTAGGCTCGGCGCTTACCGGCAGTTCGCTCATGGCGGATATTGCCACCCATATTCTTATGGGTCATGGCTCACCGGGGCAAAAAACGAAATACGCAGCGGGGATTCTGACGGGCGATATTTCCCAGGCCATGCCGTTGACCGAGCCAGATGCCGGGAGCGATCCGACGGCCATTAAAACTACGGCGATTCGGGAAGGTGATGAATATGTCATAAATGGTGACAAGTATTTCATTTCCAACGGCACTTCCGCGGACGTGTTATACGTCGTCGCGAAAACCGATCCCGCGAAGCGTGGTGGCGGCATGAGTATCATAATTGTTGATGCGAACACGAAAGGCGTCTCACGGCATAAAATTCCGATGGTTGGCTGGTCGGCGGGTGATACCGGGGCGTTGAATTTTAGCGACGTGCGGGTTCCGGTTACAAATCTTCTTGGTAAAGAAGGTGGAGCAATGGAAATCCTGATGAGTGTGTTTCTTGAGGATCGGATTCAGATTGGTGCGCGCTCTCTTGGTGCTGCTGAGCGAGCGTTGGAACTTACGCTGGATTACGTGAAGGAGCGTAAGGTCTTCGGCCAGCGCGTGATTGATTTTCAGAATACCCAGTTCGTTCTGGCTGAGGTGAAAACAGACATCGAAGTTGGGCGTGCAATTGTCGATCAATCCGTGATGAAACTGCGTGACAAGCAGTTCACGTTTGAGGATGGCGCGGTTTTGAAGCTGTGGATGACTGAGATGGAAAACAGAGTTGTCGATAAATGCCAGCAGATGTTTGGTGGTGCGGGGCAAATGTCGGATATGCCGATTGCCCATATGTACACGGCCGCGCGGATACAGCGGATTTATGCCGGCACTTCGGAGCTTCAAAAAGTGTCTATCGCCCGCGCTTTGATGAAGTAAGTGATAAGAAGCGCCCGTCATGCTTATGGTCCTCGACAAAGTCGTACGCCCGGACGTGATTTGCTCGCTCTGGCGGGAGCCGGATGCATGAGCCTTCATTCAGCCAAAGCGTTGCCCGCTTTGGCTGTCGTTGTGGAACCTTAAGTGCTTCGCTACGGCAAACGCGAGCAACACGCTTCTTATTAACGGCCCTGCTTGCCTGATGCAGCAGCGCCGTAATGCGCCGATATCCTGAGCGGCCATACTGCCGAGCCAATTCAATGATGTCGGCCGTCAAGGCCGCATCATCGCCGGCATTCTTTGGAACCGTGCGCTGTGTGGTGCGATGCTGCCCCATCATACGGCACGCAAACCGTTCCGACACGTCAAGCGTCTCGACAACACGCTTTATCCCATCCCGGCCGCGCGCCGGGCTCAGAACTTTCCCGAAGCCACTTCCTTCAGAACCAGCTTCTCAAGCGTCAGGCCTGATACCGCACGCCGTAGCCGAGCATTCTCGGCCTCCAGCTCCTTCAGACGCTTTACCTGGTCAACCTTCAGCCCAGCATACTCCTGGCACCGCCGGCAATAAGTCGCATCCGTTACCCTAATCGAACGGATCGCATTGATTGCCGACTTGCCCTGCGAGGTCAAAACCTCAACCTGGTGTAACTTCGCTATAATCTCCTCAGGTTTGTATATCTTCCGCGGCATCCATCGGTCCTCCTCGCAAAAAACTACATTAAAAGAAGACCAATTCTAGATTGCGTTGACATTTAGAGTCTCTTTCACCTAATTTGAGGCATACCCTGAGTTTCTGAGGTAGCTTGCGCACTCGTCTGACTTGAACTCATTGAGCAATGTTGCGATGCGTTTCCAGGTTGCCTCGACGGTGCGCTCGGCGGCCTTGCGGAGCAGGGTTTTGAGTTTGGCGAAGACTTGTTCGATGGGGTTCAGGTCTGGGCTGTAGGGCGGCAGGAACAGGAGCTTGGCGCCGACCTCGCGCAGAGCTTTGCGGACTGCCGGGCTTTTATGACTGCCGAGATTGTCCATGATGACGATGCCGCGCTCGCCAAGCTCAATCACCAGGGCTCGCATCCTCAAATCCCGCTCCTGCGCAAGCCGGCCAAGTATCCAGTCACGATGTGGCGCCAGAGACCGAGGCTGCTGGCGGCCCTGCGGCTTGGCCGCCGCACTGCCCGTCTGGCGCAGCCGTTGCGACCACTTCACCGCACTCGCAACGCTCACGGAAAACAGCGCCGCCACCTCGCGGAATGAACGGCCAGATAATACCGCCGCCGCAACCCGTTCCCTCAGATCATCCGAATAAGCTCGACCCATCCCATGCTGACCTCCAATCCAGCATGAAGCTTGAATCAGATTTTCAGCCGAGCCGGAATCCCTAAATGATTCATATCAAACGAAAAAGACTCTAGTGCCGTCCGTCATTGATTT
>PLSD01000071.1 GCA_003164135.1 Acetobacteraceae bacterium | reverse complement strand
ACGGATCGTGACCGGCGCTAACACCGCTATATCGTCACCAGCCTCAAAGCCGGTTCTCCGCGCGCCCTGTATCAGGATATCTACTGCGCCCGTGGCCAGGCAGAGAACCATATCAAGGCGTGGAAGACCCATCTCGCCGCCGACCGCACCTCCTGCTCACGCGCAAGCGCCAACCAGATGCGACTTTTTCTGCACATGGCGGCGTACTGGTTAATGTGGAGCTTTCGCAGCCTTCTGCCGCGCCGCTCGTACTGGCGCACCATCCAGTTCGACACCTTGCGCCTGCGCATGATCAAACTTGCCGTCCGGGTCGAGAGCTTAAAGAAATCCGTTCGCCTGCATCTACCGCGATCAATGCCAGATCAAACCGTATTCGCCTACGCACTCGCAAGGATGTCCCGGTTGATCGTTTAATGCCAGGGGCATCTGCCCCACAAGGTCCCCACCATCACCAACCCTCCAACGCCAAAACATCGCAAAGCCCCAAAAAACCGACGCAGTCAGGCCGGCGATCAAGCATGTGCGCACAATGTGCGGTTGTGCAGGGATGGCCAAAGAAATCAAACCAAAACAGCTTCGTGAATAATAGCGGCTAATATCTCAAGTGCTGCCGCGCAGTCGTCAGCAGCTCGGTGCGCGTCGTAAAAAAAGCCACATTGAGTCGCTAAGTAAGCCAGCTTTGTGCCTTCAAACCCTTCACCGGCCCAATCGACCTCCGCCATCGAACATCCCCAGGCTTTGGTAATAAAAGCTTCGCAGAACCGCTCAGCAAACCGTCGATCAAAAGTGGCATTGTGTGCGATGATAATGGCCGCTGGCGCGACAAAGGCTGAGACGGCGGCAGGGTCAATGCTGTGACCTTTGACCATGGCATCGTTTATGCCCGTAATCTTGATGATTTCTGGTGGTATAGGTTTGGACGGCTGACGCAAAGCCTCGAAGGAGGGCCGAACCTCGAAAATCCGACCGTCGAGGGCATAAGTGAACGGCACCATAGCAATTTCTATAATCTCATCTTTTTTCGGGTCCATGCCTGTGGTTTCTAGATCCAGAAAAATCCCCAACCGAGTGGGTGTTCCATCGTTTTGTTCAAATGCCGTGCGCCGCTGCAAACGCCGGAGAACGCGATACGCCCCGCTGGCGGTCAATTCACGCGCGATCTCTTCAAGATGTTTTGTCGCGCTCATATCCTCAGCCACGGATTAATTCCAGCAATTCGTCCTCGTTCAGGCGCGCCGTTGTTTCCCCCTCTTCCAGCAGATCGTTTGCAAGGTCACGCTTGTCGCGATGTAGCATAAGAATTTTCTCCTCGATGCTGTCCTGCATGATCAGCCGGTAGACGGTCACAGGCCGGTCCTGACCAATGCGGTGCGCCCGGTCCGAGGCCTGATCCTCAACCGCGGGGTTCCACCACGGGTCCAGATGCAGAACATAATCCGCAGCGGTCAAGTTCAGCCCGGTGCCGCCCGCGCGCAGGCTGATCAGGAATAGGGACGCTCCACCGGCCTGGAATGCGGCAACCCGGCGCTCACGCTCCGCCGATGGCGTGCTGCCGTCGAGATATTCGTATGCAATGCCGCGCGCATCAAGTGCGGTGCGCAGCAACGCCAGATGCCCGACGAACTGACTAAAGACCAGGGCGTGGTGCCGGTTGCGCAGCAATTCATCGACCAATTCCAGAATGGCTTCTAGCTTGGCGCTCGGCACGCCGACACCGGGGTCGATCAGTGCCGGGTTGCAGCAGGCGCGGCGCAGCCGGGTGATTTCAGCAAGAATATGGATCTTACGCTTGCCCTTTTCCGGCTCCAGCGCCTCGATTTTCTCCAGCGCGCGTTGGCGCAAAGCCTCATAGAACACACGCTCCCCCTCGCTCATCTCGACGGTGATCGTCTGCTCCGTGCGCGGGGGTAATTCACTCAATACGGCTGCCTTGGTCCGGCGCAACAGAAATGGACGGATCAGCGTGCGCAGGGTCTGCCGCGCGTTGGCATCGCGGTCGCGCTCAATGGGCAAGGCAAAACGCTTCTGGAACGCCTCGCGGCTGCCCAACAGGCCGGGGTTGAGAACATTGAACAGGCTCCAAAGTTCTTCGAGATAATTCTCGATCGGCGTCCCCGTCAGCGCCAGGCGGAAGCCAGCCTGTATTTCAACACTGGCCCGCGCCCGCTTGGTCTGTGCGTTCTTAATCGCCTGCGCCTCGTCGAGCACCAGCATCGACCATTCCCGGCTTGCCAGCAGATCGCTCTCCTGGTGCAGCAACCCGTAACTGCAGATTAGCACGTCGCGCTTGCCAAGGCCGGCCACCAGAGCGACGCGATCGGTTGCTGTGGCAAAGCGCAGCGGATTCAGCGTCGGTGCAAAACGTACAATCTCAGAAATCCAGTTCGGGCATACGGACGTCGGCGCGACCACCAGAATTGGCCCCTCCGCCGTGCGCTCCAGCATAACGGCGATCGCCTGCACCGTCTTGCCGAGGCCCATGTCATCGGCCAGACAAGCGCCCGCCCCCCAGCGCGCCAGGCGGGAGAGCCAGACAAACCCCTCGAGCTGGTAGTCGCGCAATTCAGCCTGTAAATTGGCCGGGACTTGTGGGGTCCAGCCCGCGGCTTTCTGGATGCGCGCGACATGCTGTTTCCAGGCGGTGTCAACGGTCACATCCGCATTCCCGGCGAGCGCGTTGTCCAGTGCGGGCGCAGCGAATTTATGTACGCGCCGCACGCCCTTATGCGTTTCCGACACGCCAGCCAGCTGTGCCAGCTGTGCCCGCACCTGATGGGTCAAGGCGATGAACTGGCCATCACCCAAGGCAACGAAGCGGCCCGGTGCACGCTCCAACCGATCCAGCAGAAACTGCATCTCCAATACCTGACCCTCGTCGATCGTCACGTCGCCGGTGACGTTGAACCAGTCGCGATCCTTCTCTACCCGCAGCCGGAGCCCCTTGGCCCCCACCCCGCTTACCCGCATCGCCCGGCCTTCCGGCCATTCGGTTGAAATCGGGCCAGCATAGGCCTGCAATTCCAACAGCAATTCGAGGCTGCCCTCGAGATCATCGACCATGATCTCATGCGTATCGGTCCCGGCCCGATCGCGCAGCGTCGGGCACCCGGCGATCAACGCCGCCCGCTCGCTCACCTCACGCGCCAGATCACGGCTGGCCCGAACCTGCTGTTCGTCGATCACCGCCAGCACCGAGCGCCCACCCAGCCCGGCGACATAGGCCGGTCCCTTACCCCCAAACGGTCGCACCACGAGATTGAGCCTTACCCCCGTCTCATGCGGCGTAATCTGGATCACCGGCCTGGTCTCGCCTTGCAAAGAGGCACCAGCAACCTCGCTAATCTCGGCGCGGATCGGCAGCGTCGGATTGTCGCGCTGGACCATCGCGATTACCTGATCGCGGGCAGCACTGGGAACGACCAAACCACCCGGTCCGAGGATTTCGTTGGCGGTCAGCATGCGCTTGGGAAACTCGACCACACGATAGCGCGTCGGCGTTTCCGGCTCGATGAAGATCGTGGCCTCGCTCGCGGTGTGCGACAGGGCGATCCGGTAGCCATCGCCCGCGGCGGTTATCACCAGTTCCAGCGGATAGCTTACCAGCTCAATCCGCCGGGCCCGCTGCCGGGCTTCGAAAACGACCGGATGGCCGACCAAAGCAAGGATCGTCCGCTTGGCATCGAACTCGTAATTAACTGCCCCATACCACCCACCGGTATCCTTGCGCATGGTGCGCAGGGCGGCGATATCCGCATCCGTCAGGTAATCGAGTTTTGGGTCGCGCTCATACAGGCGTTTCAGCGCCACGGGGCGGCCATCGGTCCAGCCATCCTGACCTTTGGGAGTTTGTTCGACCACGTCGATCTGCCAGCGCGCAAAATCGACGAACCAGGCTAACCGCCGCGCCGGGCGTTGGCCAGGTCCCGGCAGTTTTTTTAGCCCACTCCCGCCCAGAAACGCATCCAGGCTCTCCAAGGCGCGCGCCCACGGCGCACGGAACTGCACCAACCGCGTGAAGCGCAAAATTACGCCACTGCCGACGGAATCGAGATAGGCCTGATAGGGCGTTGCATCCGGCGTCACTTCGGTCAAAAGTTCGGCGAATATTCGTGCTAATAGCGGCACCGACGATTGCAATTGCGTAAAACGCGCGAGGCTGTCATCGCGAAATTTGCCGGCTCGCTCCCGATCCACGAACCATTCCGCCAACACGATGCATGCGGCCGAGGTCGGTTCGGGCGGCATTGCCGCTCGAAGACTTCTGATCAGGACGGATGCCTTGGCTTCGAACCCCTGAACCAGCCATAACAACGCCTGCAACGCCGCATAGCCGGCACCATAATGCGACGGCGTGGCGGCGGCGGCATCAAGCCCGGACTGAATATCGCCATGGTATGCCGCATCATTGGTGGCGAGCATGGCCATGATGAAAAACAGACCATGCACGCCCTCCAGGAACACCTTACGTTTGCCAACTGCCTTGCGACGCAATTTTAGGGCCATCCTGAAATGCTCGATGGCTACTCCATGATCACCCTGCAAAAAAGCCAGCGTCCCTGCCGTCGCAGCCCGCACCACCGGCGGCATGTCCTGAATCTCGGCCAGCCCGCGCTGGACATCATCCAACCGGGCCTGGCGCAGATCATAAGTCATCAAAGCCAGACGGACGGGCGCGAACTCCGGCCGATCAGCCAAGCTCCGGTAATGCGCGAGCAGCGCCGGCAGCGCAGGGTCTGGCACGGCGCCCAGCGCGGCGGCGGCAAGCTTTGCTTCGAACAGCGCAAGCTGGATCACCGGATGCCGGCTCGTCACCCAAGCGAGTGAGAATGTCGCGCCCTGAAACACCACCGGCAAAAAATCCGCCGTCAGATAGGGCGCGTTGAGTTGGTCGAACAGGTCACAATAGGTGCGGAACGCAACTTCGTCATTCACATAGATTGCCACGCGCAGCAGCCGCTGCGCCCCATCGAAATTGAATGACGCGCTGTAGCCGTACGAAGATGACCGCACTGGCAATGTAAACGCCCGCTGCACGGCCTCGGCCATCAGTTTCCCCTGCGCTGAGGCCACTGCGTCAATCGTCACCGGGTGCAGGAGCAACGGCGCGCAGGCGAGGTCCCCGGTGAGCAGCTTGGCCTGTTGTAGCTCGTCGAGGACCGGATTAATGGTACCATTCGACCAGGCTTTACCGCTCGGCATGCGCAACCCGGATCGGATCAAGCAGTCCTGAAAAACCGATTTGTTGGTTGGCAGGAAAACAAGGCTTTTCAGCCGAAGGATCTGCTTTGCACCGGCAGACAGCCTCCCATATCTCTCCCAAAGTTCAGCGGCGGCGGGAGCGTGGACATCATCTTTCATGGCAGGGCAGAGACTACATTTCAGGAATGGCGAAAGCCAGCCCATTTGCCTTGTCGATCGATAACAATGGGGGCGTGCTGGTCGAGGCCGGCGATGGCTGGACGTTTCGTACCGCCCCGGACCTCCTCATCGGTCTGCGGACCGCTCTGCCCGAACCCGGCAGCCTGCCCGTGCGGCTATGGATCCTGGTCATCATCGCCCGCAATGGACCGGCATTCGGCTGTTCCGACATGATTGGTTCGCCTGGTGCAGTCCCCTCAACCTCAGAGTCTGTCCTTATACGTCAGCGAATGCTGGCCGGGCGTTGTCCGCGATTTTGATGTGAACATCCCGGGCCGAGCGAGCAAGATCAGCCGGATCGAGCCGCAAGTAGCGCGCGAGAAGCCGCAGATAAACACCCATGAACGCGGCGCCATGACCGTCGGACCAACCCTCGGCAGTTGTCGTCATGGCGTGGGCGACTTCATGGAGCAGGCACCATGAGGGCAGCCGATCCGGCAAACGGATGCAAAGTCGGGTTGCGGTTGCTACCGTCGCCTTGGCTTGTTTCGGCAAAGATTCGACCTTTGGCGGATACAAAAGTTCCATCTCGGACCAGATCGCATTCACCATCCCCTGAGCCGCCGGAAAGGAGACAAAACTCGGGTCAAGTGTGGCGATGACACGGTTTTCCCAGGCATAGACCCGGCCCCTCTGATGATCCCGCTTTCTGCTCAACGCAGGAGTCTCCTGCCCTCGCCGTTCAGCGGCCGTGACAGATTCACCTTATCCCCGGCCGCCCAACCCTCGCGATAGGCTTTGCCGTCCATACGCGCTCCAACGGCACTCATGCTCACCAGCCTGACCGCGGCTTCGCGGAACGCATCATCGACCACCTGATGTTTCGCCAGGATCAAGGCCGTGCCGGTCGAACGTTGGGCCCTGACCGAGACTTCCCGCTCCTCATGCATGGCATCGAGCCGTGCCGCGACGCGCGCCACCAGCCCATGCTGAAAGCTGGCCGTCCCCTGGCGCAGTTTCACTGCCCGCAGCCGTGGATGCGTCAGCTTAAAATTGGACGTCTCGGTCGTGACGGCCCGGTCGATCACGATAAACAAATAGATTGCCAGATCGGCATCGATCTCGAAGCCGAAAAACACATAGCGCTTACCGGCCGGGGAGCCGCCGGACTCCAGATGCCCTGCGTCGTTGGCGTGCGCCAGCCAGACCTTGCAGTCACAGAAACGGGCGATTGCCGGGACGCAGCCATCGATCGGCCGCCGGCGCTTGCCCCCCAACGGCACCTCGCGCTGCACACAGCGGGACGACCGGATCTCGATCTCGTCCATGTTGAGCGCGTAGCGCTCCAGCAGCCGCCCGACCATTTCCGCGGCGGACATCGCCTCGGCTTCCGTGCAGCCATTAGCGACCGTCTTCTCTGTCAGCGCCTTGATGCGGGCTTTCACCCGCGAGAGTTCGTTGGCTTGGCTCACCGCGCCTCCTTCCGCCGCGTCGTTAAGCTACCGAGCGAGGCGCGGCTGTTCGACCAGCCAAGTTTGGACCATATTGACGTAATCCGCGAACGTGACCTCGTCCGCCTCAAGCTGCACCTTGTCGAGGATGCCCGGAACCTCTGACCGGAATGCATGATATCGTCTCACGATGGCCGCTCCACCAGGCAATGCCTCTCGCGTTGGGATCGACGCCAACCAGTTTCTCAAAGCCTTGATGGCACCGTCCGCTTCATCTTTATGGGCTGCGATATCCTGTCCCGCGATGTCGGAGATGAATTTCTGAAACCGGTAGCGTTCCCGATCCAGGATCAGGCACATCTTGCTCTTCTGGGACGCCACTCCGAACCGCGCCGCACCGACAAAGAGTCCCAGTTCGAAAGGCATATTGAACCTTGGCAGCTGATTTTCCGAGTCGAGCTCGGTGCGAGAGATATCATGCACGCCTAGCCGGCAGGACTGGATCATCTTGATGATCTTCTCCACCCTGACTTGGCCGCCATCGTCGATTTCCAGGGCGCAGCGCGGCCGATAACCACAATCATAGGCCGCAAAAACCAGCGCGTCGAAAACCGGCTTGTAGGCCTGATCAAAGGGGCAGTTTAGAAAAATGCTCGTACGGTACGACTCAGCCCGATCTTTAAACTCAGGCATGAACCTTTCCGCGCTCCGCCATGACCGACTTTACGGCACGACGAATTTCCGACCGGGTAAAGTGGGTCGGCTTTTGCGGCGGCTTTGGTACCGACACAATCTTGGCGGCGGCTTTCCCGGCGACTGGTTTCGTTGATTTCGTCATGGCTGAATTATGGAACGGTGGTCCACCTGATGCAAGATGATTCGTGGCGCTATATCACTCGTCCCAGCATAGTCGACCTCGCATCTTTGCTGGATTTTATAGGGCGCCCAAAAGGATAATTTCTTCAAATTGTCCACGCTGGTCGGCCTGCAACATCTGCTGCCGCGAAAGTTCCAGACTGGCCGAGAAGGTACTGGCCAGGGCGACCCGCAGCTTCAACGCCCGGCGCTCCTCTTCCTTACCAAGCCATGGATACCCCCAACGGCCGCTTTCGAGATGAGCGCTGAAGGCGATCTATGACCGTGATTGGCGCACGTAAGCCGAAGGTCCCCGTGCACGATAAAGCCCGCCGCAGCGTCAGGATGCGCCGTTCCCATCCGCAGGGAGGGACATTCCAGTTTCAAGCTCTTCGGAGGTCGGCAGTGCCTCCGCCAGTGCGGCGGGCAGCGCCGCTGCCAGGAGGAGCTTGTATTCGGCAACACCGATCGGGCTGTTGACGCTACGCAGCGCGTATTCGACGACGACGCGGTTGCGCTCGCGGCAGAGAATCAGCCCGATGCTTGGATTGTCGCCCGGATCGCGATCGCGATCGTCGAGCGCCGCGAGGTAGAAGTTCATCTTACCCGCATGCTCCGGCTGGAAGGCGCCAATCTTCAAGTCAACAGCCACCAGACAGCGCAGGCGCCGATGATAGAAGAGCAGGTCAATATACCAATCCTGGCCTCCGATTTCGAGGTGATGCTGGCTGCCGAGGAAGGCGAAGCCTTTCCCCATCTCCAGCAGCAGGTCTTTCACCCGGGTCACCAAGCCACGCTCCAGATCCCGCTCCTTGGTGTCGGCGGCCAAGGTCAGGAAGTCGAACTGGTAGGGGTCCTTCAGCACCTGCTGTGCGAGATCAGAGGCCGAGGGCGGCAGCGCGCGATCAAAATTCGTGATCGCGTGGCCCTGCCGATCGCGCAGACGGGTCTGGATCTGGGCCGCCAGTACCGGCCGGCTCCAGCCATACTCCAGCGTCGCTTCAGCGTACCAAAGCCGCTCGCCCGGATCCTTGAGTTTACTCAGGAGTTCGATGTTCTGGCCCCAGGGCAATCGTCCAACGACCCGTTGGACGATTGCCTGGTCGGGCCAAGCCTCAGCAAAAGCCCGCATGTATAAGAGGTTGGCGCGCGAGAATCCGTGCACCCCCTGAAACTCAGCCCGCAGGTCACCGGCCAGGCGGTCGACGACCTTGCCGCCCCATCCATGCCGGTCCTGCCGCTCAAGTATATCGTGCCCAATCCGCCAATAGAGGCTGATCAGCTCAACATTTACCGACATCGCCGCGCGCAGGCGGGCCTCGCGGATCTGCCCTTTGAGCGCGGCGAGCCAATCGCCGTAGCCAGGGGGCATATCTATCATCTGTCGGGTCATGCCCAACTCACTACGAAAAATAACGCCATCTGTCTCCCGCCACGCATGGATGTCCAGCCAGGGGTTCTCGTGACCGTGATGCAAAAAGTGCCGCTAAGCAAGCTATTGAAATATCACGATAAAAGTGGCAAAAAACCTGTAACTCATTGATATTTATAGACGATCAGGTTTCTCGACCTTTTTCCGATAGTGTGTAGGCTTGCTCACAGGAGGACCGAGTAGTGGACGCACCTCTCCGACAATATCTTGGTTGGGAACGGTTTCCGGAGAATTTGACGGAACCTGAAATCGCGCATTTCTTCTCACTTTCACTGGATATACAGCGCACTGTTCTTCGGCATCGCCGGCCGTTAAACCGGTTGGGTGTGGCGCTGCAGATCGGATTTCTACGGCTTACGGGCGCGCTGCTCAATTCCGTGGAAATGATCCCGCCGCCAGTTCTGGCTCATCTCGGCGTCGAACTTGGGATTGCGCCGCCGCACCTTGCCTCGATCCGCGCACTCTATCGCCGCCGCCGCACGCTGTTCGAGCACCAGGACGCGGCGAAGCAGGCGCTGGGTTTGAACGACCTCACCGAGCACGGGGAACGCGCCCTAAACGGATTTCTACGACGCGAGGCCAGTGACAAATTCCTGGTGGACGAGTTGGAACAAGCTGCGCGCGTCTGGCTCGGTGACCACCAATATATCCAACTACCGAAGCGGCGATTGAGGAGCGCGGCATCAGTCGCCCGGCGCCATCTTGACGCGGGCCTGTTGACCAGCGCCCTGGCCGCCGTGGGGATGGAGCAGACGAAGGCCTGGCCGCTTAAGCTCTCGGAAACGATGGAAAGCGGCAAGACGCGGTTGGAATGGCTTCGAGACAGCCCCGCCTCCCGTAAAACCAAAGGCCTCGCTGATCATATCGCGAAGATCGATTTTCTGAACAAACTAGGCGCCGGCAAGCTCGATCTTGGTTTGTCGACCGGAATGCTGAAGGCCCAGGCGCGGTCAATGCTCTACCGCAAGCCCGCGACGCTCAAACGGATGCGTAGCGAGCACAAGGTCCTGGAAATAGCGTGCTTTCTGCGATTGCAATTGCTGCGTCTCACCGACGACGGGTTGGGGATGATCGACTATCGGATCGCCGACCTCTGGCGTCAGGCTCGGACCCGCGCCGAGGCAACGATGGAAGACGGACTTCGCCGGCATCAATCGCTCGTCTTGCAATTGGCGGTGCTTGCCGATGACGAGAGCGCTTCTGACGCCGCTGTGCGCGATCAGATGCGCACCCTGCTGGCGCCGTGCCGACCGTCTGGCGCATACGGCTTTTCAACGAAGGTTGGCCGAGTCCGGAGGGAACTGGCTGCAGCGGGCCGCGGGGCGAGCGAGTTGCTGGGAGCTCTGGCGGCGATCAATCTTGACCTGCCGCCAGAGCCCCCGCTTGCCCAGGCATTGGCGACGTTGGAGCGGGTGGCATCGTCTGGAAAACGGCGATTGCCGGAAGGCACGGCCAATCCATTTGGCCGGACATGGGCGTTCCTCATCGATCAACCCGATCGCGAGGCCGCCTTTGGCGGCTATAGGGCGGCGACGCTCATGTTACTCAAACGCTCACTGCGCAACGGGCAGGCCAGCGTGGCCCACAGCCTGGAATACCGCGCCCCAGAGGACCGCCTGATCCCAAAGGCGCAATGGCTGAAAGAACGAGCGCGGTTTGTGCGAAACCTCGCCGTGTCGGTCAAGCCGGAGGCGACCATCCGGTGGATCAAGGATGAACTCGCGACGGCCCTGAAAGCCCTCGATGCGGCGGTGTCCAGGGGTGATATCCGGATCGAAAATAACCGGTTGATCGTACCAAAACTTAAGGCGGCGCCCGAAGACGAAGGTCTCAATGCCATTCGCCGCGCGCTGTTCGCGGGCGTCGGAAAGATACAGTTGCCAGACCTACTGGTCGAAATTGACGCGACGACGCGCTTTTCCTGGAGCTTGCTGGGCAGGATACCCCCGCAGCGAGCAAGAACTCATAACCCTCTACGCGGCCCTGATCGCCTTGGGTTCCGATCTGACCGCCGCCGACATGGCGCGCATGATGCTCAACATTGAAGCCGATGCGGTCGGCGAAATGATGCGCCGCATCGAGGCGAACGGACGATTGCCGACGGCCAACCGGCTGGTGCTTGATCATTTCAGGACGCTCCCGGTCACCAGACTATGGGGCGGCGGCCTTCAGGCATCGGCCGACATGATGAGCCTCGATGCGACCCGGCGTCTGTGGACAGCGCGCCACGATCCGCGCCGCCGCACCCCGGCGGTCGGAACCTACACCCATGTGCTCGACCAATGGGCGATCCTGCATGACCAAGCCGTCGTACTGAACCGCCGGCAAGCCGGGGCCGCCATCGAGGGGGCCCTTCGTCATGAAGCCGTCGATCTCCACCGAGTCGCGGTGGATACGCATGGCCACACCCATTTCGGTATGGCGCTGGCCAATCTGGTCGGATTCGACCTGGCCCCGAGGCTGGCCGGGATGAACAAACGCAAGCTCTATCTCCCGCATGGCCTTGATGTGCCCGCGAGCCTGCTGCCGATCGTAAGCGAGACGGTTTCAACCCGCGCCATCACCCGCGGATGGGACCCGCTCCTGCGAATTGCGGCATCGACCAAGAGCGGCTGGTGTTCGGCACCCTACGTTCTGGACCGATTTGGCAGCGCCGCGAGGGGCGACGAGGCGTTTCAGGCAGGGGACGCGTTCGGCCGGCTGTTGCTCACCCGCTTTCTGGGCGCCTATCTCGGCGATCCAGCATTCCGCGGCATGAACGACGCGCTGCTCAGCCAAGGCGAGTCCGTCCATACTCTACAGCGTGCGATCTATTCCGGGCCGATCGGCGCACGGCACGGCCGCACGCCCGAGCAGCTGGCCGCGATCTCGTCCGGCCTGACATTGCTCTCCAACGTCGTCATGACCTGGAACGCGACCCGGATCGGTGAGGTTCAAGCGCGAACGCCGGAGATTTATCCGGATCATCACATCATGCACATCGCCCCCAATGCGCACGAGCATATCAACACCAAGGGCGTCATCACCATTGATGTCTCGCCACACCGCGATCGGCTCCTGGGCGGAGGACCGCCAACGGCCGGCATCAGAAACGCAATATGAAAAACCTCTATGATAAGCAATATCAATTACTTACGAGGAAGCGTAAGTCTTTACGTAAGCAATTTCAATGAGTTGCTTAGCGGCACTTTTTGCACCACGGTCACGAGAACCCCCGCGTTAGCACCCCTGTTTATTGCGTGCAATACATATGTCCTGGCGCATCATTGCGTCCAATGTCTATTGCACGCCATGATTGCACGCAATAAACGGCCAGTTCATGTCGGAATCGGACTAAAATTCCTCGAAACGAGCACTTTGGCAGGAAAAATGCGCCTCAGACGCCTTCCTTACCGTACGCTTTCGTTCAGATGGGCCTTCCGCCCCATAAAGCAATCATGCTCTAGAGCATCGCTCTGCCAAACTAAATTTCTTCAATTGTCACAGGAGAGTGGGCTCGACAGGTCAGATCACTCAGTTGCAATAACGGCACCGCGAAGTTCATAGCTGGATATAGGAGTGTTCCACGTCACCGCTGGGGGCTGTTTGAGGTGAATGCCAGGCACCCGCAACAACCGGTCGAGGAACAAGGCAGTTTCCAAGAGCGCCACTGAGGCACCGGGACAACGATGCGGGCCGTCACCGAAACTCATCAGGCTTGCAGCGGTTTTGGCGTCCGCTCGGGCCCGCTCGGAACTGAGACTAAAGGGGCAAGCCCCCGCAACTGCCAGATCCGTGTTGGCGGCGCGCAAGTCGATGACCAGCAGACTGCCGATGGGAATGTCAATCGTCTTGCCCTGGTCTGTCAGGGTTAGTTCCTGCACGCTGCGGCGGTACAGCGCGCCCACCACAGGTTCCAGCCGCAGCACCTCCTCCAGCAGGGCAATACGCACGGCCTCATCCCCCTCCAGGAATTTCGCGCGTAAGTCATCATTCTCCAGCATATGCCACGCAACGATCACGATGAATTCACGGGTCGTGGCCATGCCCGCGGCGCCGTAGGTCAGGCACTCGGTCAGTATCTCCCGGTTTGTGCGGTTCTGGTCGATCAAATGCGAAATGACATCCTCGCGCCGTTCGCGCCGGCGCGCGCGGATCGCCGGCTTCACGTCCGCGAAGTAGAACGCCATCAAGCTGGTCTGGCCGCGCAGGAAGCTCACGAACTGGGCAAGCCAGCCGCGCGCCGGCGCGGCATTTTCCGTAAAAAACCTGTTTAGCCGGCGCGCCATTCCGGCCCGCTTGCTTTGCGTCAGACCGATAATTTCGGCGGCGACGGCAACCGCCAGTTCCAAACTCAAATCATCCAGATTGGCCTGGCCCGCCTGGCGAAACCGCTCCACGAGCGTGCGGCTAAGCGTGTCGATCAGCGCGCGGTACTGGGTTGTCACCACTTTGGGAGAAAAAAACCGAGCGGTGGCGCTGCGTTGCTTCTG
>PLSD01000012.1 GCA_003164135.1 Acetobacteraceae bacterium | reverse complement strand
CTAAAGTGCAACTGTAATGTTAGGAGACCGAAACAGAAAATGCCGCCCGATGGCGGCATTATCTGGTTGATTTATATGGATTAGTTGGTTGCGGGGGCACGCAGCCACGTTTGTCCTAACAACGGGGTTTGGCGGTTTCCCTCCCTTCCCGGCCGTCTCAAGAATGGCCATCAACTCGCCGCGTAGGCTGGCATGGACCTCGCCGCGCTTTTCACCCGGCGTGAGCACCACTTCGCCAATCAACGCCCGGATCGCCTCAGCGGCGTCCCTGTTGGTCTCTGGTTCATTGAGCGCCTCCGCCAGTTTGGCGACCTTGGCGCGGTAAAGGGTTGGAGACGTTGGGATGCACATCCGGCAGGTCAGCCGGAACTTGCGCCATACGGGCTATAATTTCGGTGCGCTGGCACTCCAACTCGTTCATGCGCACCTTCATCTCGGGCTGGTACATGCCGCCTTCGATTGCCGCCATAATGCCCGCGACGGCGCGGGCAATCTTCTCCATCGCTTTTTGGTCGGCGGGCGCCTGCGCGCGGCGCTCATGGTTCAAGCGGTTGCTCTCTTCATGATACGCCCGAACCGCCACTGCCACCGCATTCGGCGATGCCATCCGTTCTGTCAAACCAGAGAGCACACGCTGTTCGATCACCCCTCGACGGATAGTGCGACCGTTTTCATAAACCCCCCGCCGATGGTGGTTGAGACAGCCATAGCGGTCACGCAGAATGAGCCCGAACTTACGCTCGCAGCAGCCGCAGGTGAGCAACCCGGAAAGGAGCGAGACGGGCCGGCGCGCGGCGTGCAGTTTCTTGGCCCGCGCCTCGCGGATACCGATCGTGGTCGCCTCAAAGACTCTTGATATCTCACTTTGGCGTGCCCTGGCGGCCTGCCACAGTTCACCAGAGACGATACGAAGCGCCGACTCCTTGGTCCTAATCCACTCTGCTTCCGGGTTGGGCCGGGACACGCGATTGCCCGTCGTGGGGTCTTTCACAAAGCGCTGGCGGTTCCAAACGAGCCTGCCAGCGTAAAGCTCATTGTTGATAATGCCGGTGCCGCGGCTGACATGGCCTCGGATACTGGTATCCCCCAAGCCCGCCCGAGCGGCCCCGGAACCCCCTCCCGGTTCAAATCAACCGCAATTGCCCTGGGGCTTTTGC
Organism: Acetobacteraceae bacterium; assembly: GCA_003164135.1. Classification (GTDB taxonomy): domain Bacteria; phylum Pseudomonadota; class Alphaproteobacteria; order Acetobacterales; family Acetobacteraceae; genus Acidocella. Next base: position 3,058 of record PLSD01000012.1, on the reverse strand, counting down.
CCGCGGCGAATTCGCCAAAGATACGGCAGATCGTTATCGCCTCACTCGCGACAATCTCACGCTCACCCCGGATGGGCTCGCCGTTCACAGCCAATTTCTTCACCACGCGGTAGCCAAAGCAAAGCCCACCACCGGCCTTCCCTTTCTCCACCCGCCCGCGCAGGCCGCGATGGGTCTTGGGGCCGCAAGGTCTTTCAAAAACAACGCGTTCATCGTGCCCTTAAGCCCGACATGAAGCTCTGAGATTTCTCCCTCCGCCAAGGTGACGATGGTCACACCAGCAAAGCGCAAATACTTGAACAGCGTTGCCACATCGGCCTGGTCACGGCTGATCCGGTCCAAAGCTTCGGCCAGCACCAACTCGAATTTTTTCTCCTGGGCATCGCGAAGGAGGGCCTGAATGCCTGGCCGCTGGATCAGGCTCGCGCCGGAGATAGCGGCGTCATGGTAACTTCCCGCCATCTGCCAACGCTCGCGCTCAACCCGCTCCCGGCAGATGCGGAACTGATCCTCAATCGACGCCTCGCGCTGATTGTCGGAGGAGTAACGGGCATAAAGCGCGACACGGGTCATGGGTTATCTCCTATCCATCCTCTCCAGGCCGCCGGTTGTCATTGGCGGCACGACACCGAAGCCTGGCAAATTCTTCCCGCGCCATCTGCCGGCCAAGGGCTTGGGCAATCACCAGAACCAGCGCGTCATCCCGGCGCTGCGTTTCGACACCATCCCTGCCCGACCCTACACCATTATCACTCGCCGGGCGCAGGCGTTTACGTTGCTCATCCTCCGCCATCCCAATACTCCCTCGCCGAGGTCGATCGGGCAGAAAGCAACAAGGGAGCACCGCAGGAAAGTCAGAATATCAAAGCGCCTCATCATAGCGTAGAAAAGCTTGCGCGCGGCAAAATCTAAAAAATCCGCCCGAGAGAAAAATGCGTAATTCTACGCCGTCACGCAACCTGCTTGGTTCGCGGCGACACAGCCAATCCCAAGAACACCAGCGCGGCCTGATTGAGGCGCAAAATATCTTCGTCGTCCAAACGTCCGACACGCGCGCCAACCTTCGATTTCGGAACGGTCGTAATCTTGTCCACCATCACGCGGCACACCGCGCGCAGACCATTGCGATCATTCGGCTCCACGACCAAGCGGAACAGAGGCGCTTCGGTCTCATCCGTCGTAAAAGCGCAGACGGTAATCGAGTCCGTCCCGTCAAAACTATCATCCTGAACGATCACAACGGGGCGCGGCTTGCCCGCATAATCCTTGCCTCCCGCGACGGTCCAGATATCGCCCCGCCTCATTCATCTCCCCAATCCGACACCGCGTCGATGAACGCCTGATCCTCATGCGCATGGGCGCTGGCAGCGACGGCGAGCGACTGGCGATGAGCCTCCGAGCGGAAAGCCGGCGCACGCACATCCGGCACCCAAATTTGGATAGGGCGCAGCCCCTGTTCACGCAGGCGGTCGCGATGTTCCTGCACCTTCACGCGGGTGGACTTAGGTTGAGATGCCGAAACCATAATAATCCCTCCAAGCAAGTTACATGTAACTTGCTCCAACTAAGCGAGTTTGGCCAGAGTTTTTCCAGGCCACCCTGCTCACTTGTAAATTTCTCACGCTGCACCCATGCGACGGCGCATTTGCCCTTGAATTGATTGGCGTTTTTGACGGCAGCGCCGTCTTCGCATAATTTCGGGCGGCGGTAAAAACCACATCAAACCAATCACATGCACCCCAGCCGACGGCGGTGCTTTTATCTGGCACTCGCGTCCCTCCCCGGTTTCCTGACCCGGGGCTCATTTTCCGCGCCGACACTCTGCGATTTCGCGCCTAAAGTCGCACGAATAATATCGACAATGATGCGCCGCCAATTTGGTGCCACGACGTCAACTTCCCGCAATCGACAGGCGATGAAGTGTGTTGGGTACGCTCACCAAATATCCGCCTTGCGCCAAACCTCGCCGTTCGGTCAGGCATCGACGGTCCCTAAAAGCGGACTCGCAAACACATGAGGATATTCATCCGGACCATAGTCCGCGGAGATTCAACGCCCCTTCAGCGCCGCGCCAATTGCTGTCCGCAACGCCTTCCCCGACGGAAAGCCCAGATATGTCGCCGCCTGATACACAAACTCCTCCATTTCCGGGACCGTGATGCCGTTGCGGACAGCAACCGGCACAAATTCAGCCAGCTCTTCCTGATTGCCCAGCCCCATGAGCAGGCCAAGTGTAATGACGGTCTTTGTGCGCCGGTCCACGTCGTCGGTCCGCGCCCATAAATCCCAGATGCAGTTTTCCAGGATCATGTAATCGAGTTCGGGCGCGAACGCAGTGCTCGCCATTTCTTCGCCGATTTGCAGCAAGGGAGAATTAGGCTCCATCTCTCGCAGGACATCGCGGGCGATGGCGCGCTTCTCACTTCCTTTCAACTCCTTGCGCGCGGTGTTGGCGGGGGCGAAGGTTGCAGGATAGAGATTCTGATCCTGCAGCGCCTTCACCATCGACATCATGGCCCAGCCGCTTGCCGGCGAACCGACATAGGCGCGCGCGATCGTGACGATGGCTTCCTGTTCGCGAATGGTCGCGCCATTATGGATGGCCCCGGGGGCGTGAAAGCCAATTTCAAACGGGTTAGTGACATTGCCGACCCCCACCATCAGGCTTACATTAAACAGGCTGCGGGTCCGCGGGTCGATGACGTCCGCGCGATCCCACATGTCGCAATAGCTGTCCTCCAGGCCCATCAAGGCCAGGTCGGGCGCAAAAATATTGGGTGGCGGCTCGCCGCCTACCTTCGGCGTGGGGGTCCAGGGCTGTCAAATCGCTTCCAACCGTGACCCCTGGGAGTCAACATTGCACGCGATTTTACAGTCAAGCCGCGCTCCGGGCAGATGGCGCCAAAGATGTAAGCAGAGTCATGGCGATTATCGCGCACCATGACCGGCCGCGCACCGCGCGGCGCCCAGATATAGGCATGACCGCCCTTCTGGCCGACCCTGGCGTCGTCTTGAAACCAAACTTCTATCGGCGCGCCAGCCGTGGTGCCGGCGAGGG
>PLSD01000032.1 GCA_003164135.1 Acetobacteraceae bacterium | reverse complement strand
ATTAATTGCAACTGTAATGCTAAGCCTCACCCCGCCCCGCCACCTCGATAATCTTCACCCGCTTGCCCTGCGCCGAGAGCGCAATCTCCCCCCGGATCAACCGCAGCGCATCTTTCCCGAACATTTCGCCGCGCCAGCCTTCCAGCACCCCATTGCCGTCAGCACTCTCCAGCGCCAGCGCCTCGATATCCTCGGAGCTCGCCACCAGCCTCGCCGCCACGTTATTCTGCTCCGCCACCGCGTTCAGCAGCACTTTCAGCAGCGCCACCAGCGCCGGGGAGGCCTTTGGCGTATCGCGCGGCTTCTCCGCTCGCGGCAGGTCACCCTCCGGCAACGCCTTCGCTTCCGCGATCACCGCCAGCAGCGACTGCCCGGATTTGCCTTGAGCGAACCCGCTGGAAATCCCCCGCGCCTTGGCCAGCGCCTCGGCGTTCTCAGGCGCCAAAGCCGCGATCTCCGGTATCTGCTCATCCTTCACCAGCCGCTGCCGGGGAATGTTAATCCGCTGCGCCTCACGCTCGCGCCAGGCGGCAATGGCCTGCACCATCGCCAGCTGCCGCCGGTTGCCGGTGCGCAGTTTTAGCCGCTCCCAGGCCCGTTCCGGGTTCACGCGGTACGTATCCGGCTCAGCCAGGGCAGCCATTTCCTGGCCCACCCAATCCATCCGCCCATCCACGCGCAACCGCGCCATCAGCCGCTCATACACCACGCGCAAATGCGTCACGTCGGCGGCGGCGTAATCCACCTGCGCCTTGGTCAGCGGCCGCGCCGACCAATCGGAGAACCGGTGCGCCTTATCAATATGCCCGCCGGTCAGCGCCTGCACCAGCGCGTCGTACCCCACCTGGTCGCCAAACCCAGCTACCATGGCAGCCACCTGGGTATCGAACAGGTTCAACGGCACCGCATCGAACATCAGCAAAAATATTTCCACATCCTGGCGGCAGGCATGGAACACCTTCACCACATCGGGCTTGGCCAGCAGCACGCCCAGCGGGGCCAGGTCCAGCCCCTTCGCCTGCGCATCCACCACAGCCACATCGTGGGTTCCCGCCAGCTGCACCAGGCAAAGCTCCGGGTAATAGGTCCGCTCCCGCATAAACTCGGTATCCACGGTGACGAATTCTTCCCCCGCCAGCCGCGCGCACAGGGCGGCCAGTTCCTCGGTGGTGGTAATATAGGCGGTTTCGGGCTGGGTCATAATGTATCCTTAATCACCCCCCGGCTTGACAGGGAAGAGGCCCCGGTTTCATTCGCCACTTATGCAACACACTCATCCCTACCGCACCCACAACTGCGCCGCCCTCCGGGCCGCGAATATCGGCCAAACCGCCCGCCTTTCCGGCTGGGTCCACGCCAAGCGCGACCACGGCGGGTTACTGTTTATTGACCTGCGGGACCATTTCGGCCTGACCCAATGCGTGTTCGCCGCCGGTTCCGCCCCCTTCGCCGCGGCGGAGTCGCTGCGCGTTGAGTCCGTCGTCACCCTCACCGGCACCGTGGTGGAACGCGCCCCCGGCACCACCAACCCAAAGCTCCCCACCGGCGAAATCGAACTGCGCGTCGAGGACCTCCTGGTGCAATCCACCGCTGACGTCCTGCCCATCCAGGTCGCCGGCCACGAGCACTACCCCGACGAGCTGCGCCTCAAATACCGCTTCCTCGACCTGCGCCGCGAGCAGGTCCACAAAAACATCATGCTGCGCGCCGGCGTCATCGCCAGCTTCCGCCGCCGCATGATCGAGGCCAACTTCACCGAATTCCAGACCCCCATCCTCACCGCCTCCAGCCCTGAGGGTGCCCGCGACTTCCTGGTCCCGTCCCGCAACCACCCCGGCAAGTTCTACGCCCTCCCGCAAGCGCCGCAGCAGTTCAAACAACTGCTTATGGTCGCGGGGTTTGACCGTTACTTCCAAATCGCCCCCTGCTTCCGTGACGAAGCCTCCCGCGCCGACCGCTCCCCCGGCGAGTTCTACCAGCTCGATTTCGAGATGAGCTTCGTCACCCAGGAAGACGTGTTCAACACCATCGAACCCATCCTGCTTGGTGTGTTCCAAGAATTTGCCAATGGCCGCGAGGTTGACCTCGACGTTCCACGCATCCCCTATGACGTCTCGATGCTCAAATACGGCTCCGACAAGCCCGATTTGCGCAACCCCATCATCATCTCAGACGTCACCGAAGCATTCCGCGGCTCCTCCTTCGGCCTGTTCGCCAAAATCATCGAAGGCGGCGGCATCGTCCGCGCCATTCCCGCCCCCGGTGCCGGCGCCAACCCGCGCTCCTTCTTTGACAAACTCAACGAATGGGCACGCTCCGAAGGCGCTGGCGGCCTTGGCTACATCACCTTCTCCGATGCCGGCCCCCAAGGACCCATCGCCAAAAACCTCGCCCCCGAACGCGCCGAGGCCATCCGCGCCGCCTGCAACCTGAAACCCGGTGACGCCGTTTTCTTCGCCGCCGGCAAGGAGCTGGACGCCGCCAAATTCGCCGGCACCGTGCGGACAAAACTCGGCCACGACCTCGGCCTCATCAAACCCGGCGAGTTCAAATTCTGCTGGATCGTCGATTTCCCGATGTACGAATACGACGAAGACCTCAAACAGGTCGTGTTCTCCCACAACCCCTTCTCCATGCCGCAAGGCGGCTTTGAGGCCCTGAACAACCAGGACCCGCTGACCATCAAAGCCTTCCAATACGACATCGTCTGCAATGGCATCGAACTCTCCTCCGGCGCCATCCGTAACCACCGCCCGGACATCATGCTCCGCGCCTTCGAGCTCGCAGGCTACGGCCCCGAGGAAGTCGAAGCCCGCTTCGGCGGCATGCTCAACGCCTTCCGCTACGGCGCCCCCCCCCACGGCGGCTCCGCGCCGGGCATAGACCGCATCGTCATGCTCCTCGCCGACGAACCGAACATCCGCGAAGTCATCGCCTTCCCCCTCAACCAGCAAGGCGAAGACCTAATGATGGGCGCCCCCGCGCCAATCGCCGCACCACGGTTGAAGGAACTCTCCATCGCTTTGGCGCTGCCGCCGAAAGTAGTAAAAACCTAAGTCAAGCAGCCGCTTTTTTGAAAAAAAGCGGCGCAAAAAAACTTTTGCACCCTGGGCCTGGGGCGTTGGCACCACCAACGCCCCAGCCGTCATTGCGAGCGCAGCGAAGCAATCCATCTTCACACCAACGTATCGTACAAATCGGCCCAATCCGGGTTCATTGCCACAATCAACTGAATTTTCGCCGCCCGCGACCCACCCTTGATCTGTTTCTCCCGCAGAATAGCCGACTCCATCGTCCCGCAAAGCTCCCACCAGACCAGCGCTTTAATCCCATATCGCGCCGTGAAACCGTCAAAATGCCCCTCCCGATGCTGGGCAACGCGCTGAATGAGATTAGACGTCACCCCGACATAGAGCGTTCCGTTCTTTTTATTCGCCAGAATATAAACAGCCGGTTGTTTCATGTCCCGAAAAGATGGATTGCTTCGCTTCGCTCGCAATGACAGCATACCACAAACCCCACCGCCGTCATTACCCACCCCACCCCGTCATTGCGAGCGCAGCGAAGCAATCCATCTTCTCCGCACAACAATGTAGGGCGGATGCAGTGAAGCGAAATCCGCCATAGCGAAACAAATAGAACGGCGGAATGCGCTATGCTTCTTCCGCCCTGTGGTTTCACTGAACGTTTGCGTCATCAATCCCTCCTGGACTCACGAATCAGACTATTGCGACTGGGTTAGCCAAACAAGGTTCACGACTGCTTCCTGCGATGTGGGCATAGGAATGAGAGATTCGGAACTGGGATAATAGTCGAACCAAACATACAGATTCGCATCATTTTTTCCTGGCATGTTTAGCCTCTTTTTCCCGAATCCGGCGCCGAGGGGGCCGGTCGGCACAAAGAAAAATCCCTGCCGCCCAAACGCTGAAACAAAATCAGCTCCAGTTAATTTTAGGCAATTCACAAAAAAAGACGGCTCTATTATACTTGGCGAAGCCGGCACGAATTGCACTAAGGCAATCTCACCACCCATTTCGTGTACTCTTTCGCCCTTACGAACGCGCACTGCGACATGAATAGGGTTTCCCTCAACTTCATCACTGTTGTAGTCTAAATTGTCTGGGTCTGGTTTTCCATCAGCCCCATATTCGGGGTTCAGGCTGAGTTTTGTTCCCAATGTCTTTTGAAGAAAGGCAATATCCGTCAAGTCACCGTGCTTGATGATGGTATTCAACAGGTTCAGAAAAGCGGGGCCGGTCAAGGTTGATTGCTTGCAATATGCCGCAGGAACGGAAACGCTTAGCGGCAAAGGACGCGTCTGTGCGCCAGCCGACTGAGCCCTAAATGCAACCAGCAGAGTTGCAGCAAGCAGTAAGATGGGCGAATCAAAGCGCAACCAACATTTTTTCATTTTAGTCCCACTCCAACCCTCTCCAGCACCACCCCCAGCCCCCTATCCCGCGTCCAAAACCTCACCCCCGGCGTCAACCTCACCGCCGCCAGCAAATGCGCATCCACATACCCAATCCCCAACCCAAACAGCCGCGCCACCTCGATGAACCGCATCACCTCCGCCTCCATCGCCACGGTCACCCCAGGCAGCGCCGCCAAATCCCCCAGCACCTCGGCCCGATTGGCAAAACTCCCCAGCGCCAGCTCGCCCAGCACAAACGGATGCATCACCACCCGCCCCTCCAGCAGCAGCGGCGCCAGCCCCGGCTCAACGCCCCTAAAATGCCCGACCCAGACAGACGTATCCGCCAGAATCACGCGGGCTCGGCCCGCCGGCGCGGCGCATCCGCCATATCCGGCGCACTACCCGCCAACCGTGCCAGCCGCCGCGCCGCCTCGCGCTGTACCAGCGCCGTCAGCGCCTCCCGCACGAGCGCGGATTTCTCCACAATCCCCGTATAAGCCCGGGCCTTTTCCATAAGCTCATCGTCAAGCGCCAATGTCGTCCGCATAACCACCTCCACAAGGCACGGATATTAGCATCAAACGATGCCACCTGATACACAAATCGTCCCGCCGCTTCAGCCCTCGCCGCCCAAACCAGTTAATCCGCGCCACCCCCTTCCTGTCATCGAAGCTTCACGGTAGCGTCATCGTACTGTCATGAAACACGCCTATGGAGGCGCACATGGAAATAGCGAGTCATAATATGCCAGCAGCGGCGTTCCCCGAAGCCCTCTCCCCCAAGGCAAATGAGAGCGCCGCCAGGGTTTCCATCAAAGACCTGAACTTCTACTACGGCGACACCCACGCGCTGCGGGATGTGTCCCTGGAGATCGCCGACCGCAAAACCATGGCCATGATCGGCCCCTCCGGCTGCGGCAAATCCACGCTGCTGCGCGTGCTCAACCGCATGTACGACCTCTACCCAGGCCAGCGCGCCGAGGGTGAAGTCCTCATCAGCGGCGAGAACGTCATCGCCCCCGGCGTGAACCTCAACCAGCTGCGCCGCCGCGTCGGCATGGTGTTCCAAAAACCCACCCCCTTCCCCAAAACCGTCTACGAGAACGTGATTTTTGGCGTGCGCCTGCACGAGAAACTCACCAAAGCCGAAATGGACGAACGCGTGGAATGGGCGCTCACCCGCTCAGCCCTCTGGAACGAGGCGAAGGACCGCCTGCACACCTCCGCACTCGGCCTCTCCGGCGGCCAGCAGCAGCGCCTGTGCATTGCCCGCTCCATCGCCGTGCGCCCGGAAGTGCTGCTGCTCGACGAGCCCACCAGCGCGCTCGACCCCATCAGCACGCTTAAAATCGAGGAGCTGATCGACGAGCTGAAACGCGATTTCACCATCATCATCGTCACGCACAACATGCAGCAGGCCGGCCGCTGCGCCGACCAGGTGGCCTTCTTCTACCTCGGCGAACTGGTCGAAGTCGGCCCCGCCACGCAGATGTTCACCGCCCCGCGCGAACGCAAAACACAAGAATACATCACCGGCCGGTTCGGCTAAGGGAGCAGAAATATGGCCGATGAACCCAAGCATATCGTTGCAAGCTTCGAGGCGGACCTTAAAAAACTCCGCGACATGATCGCCGTCATGGGCGGCCTCGTGGAACGCGCCGTCGCGGATGCCTCCACCGCGCTGCTGGAACACAACGCCGAAATCGCCACCCGCGTCATCGCGCAGGACCCGGTAATCGACGCCGAGGAACGCGCGATCGAACAATTCGCCGTGCGTCTGCTCGCCCTGCGCCAGCCGGTGGCCGACGACCTGCGCCAGGTCATCCAGGCGCTGAAAGTTGTCACCGACCTGGAACGCGTCGGCGACTACGCCGCCAACATCGCCAAGCGCAGCATCGTCGTCAACCAGGTCGCCAGCCGCTTCGCGCTCTCCGGCCTTGGCCAAATGTCCACATTGGTGCAGCAAAATCTCAAATCCAGCATCGACGCGGTGGGCGAAGCCGACCCGCAGAAAGCCATTGCCGTATGGCGTGCCGACCAGGCGGTGGACGACCTCTACAACACCATCTTCCGCGAACTCATCACCTACATGATGGAAGACGCGCGCAGCATCACCGCCTGCACGCATCTGCTGTTCATCGCCAAAAACCTGGAGCGCATCGGCGACCACACCACCAACATCGCCGAGCTGACGTACTACGCCGTCACCGGCGAGGTCCTGCCCGACTTCCGCCCGAAAGGCGACCAGACTTCGGCCTACGTCCACGCCAACCCCGCCGGTCAATAAATGAACGATCTGAACAAACCCTACATCCTCATCGTCGAGGACGAAGCGCCGCTGGTTACCCTGCTGCGCTACAACCTGGAAAAACAGGGTTTCCGCGTCGAGGAAGCCGGCGACGGCGGCGAAGCTCTAACCCGCATCGCCGAGGCACCGCCCGACCTGCTGCTGCTGGACTGGATGCTGCCCACCATGTCGGGCATCGAGGTCTGCCGCCAGATCCGCCGCCGCCCCGTCACGCGCACCCTCCCCGTCATCATGCTCACCGCCCGCGCCGAGGAACAGGACGCCGTGCGCGGCCTGGATACCGGCGCCGACGACTACATCACCAAACCCTTCTCGACCGAGGCGCTGATCGCCCGCATCCGCGCCCTGCTGCGCCGCGCCGGCACCGTGCCAACCAAGGTGAAGCTGAATTTCCACGACATCTCCCTCGACCCTGCCTCCCACCGCGTGCAGCGCAATGGCCGCCCGCTGCACCTGGGGCCGACCGAATTCCGCCTGCTGGAATTCTTCCTGCGCCACCCCAAACGCGTGTTCTCGCGTGAGGACGTGCTGAACGCCGTCTGGGGCCGCGACATCCACGTGGAGCCGCGCACCGTGGACGTCCACATCCGCCGCCTGCGCAAAGCCATCAACGGCCCCGGCGAAATCGACATCGTGCGCACCATCCGCGCCGCCGGCTATGCGCTGGACATGGAAGCCGTCCAGTAAATACCTCTTGGCGCTCGTTACAAATAGTGCTTGACTTCGCCCCAACAAACGGGAGCCAGCCATGAAACACACGATCGTCGGGACCACCATGCCTGTACTGCAGATCGGGCTCGACCCCGGTGAGGTCATCATCGCCGAACCAGGTGAATTCTCCTGGATGAGCGACAACATGCAGCTCAACACCACCACGCAAACCGGCGGCGCGAAAAGCTTCTTCGGCGCCATCGGCCGCGCGCTCTCCGGTGGCGGGCTGTTCATGACCGAATATTCGCCCCAAGGCGGACCGGGGCTTATTGCCTTCGCCGCGAAAGTGCCGGGCAGCATCCAGCAAGTCGACGTGCCCGCCGGCCATTCCTACATGATCCACAAACACGGGTTCCTCTGCGCGACGCAGGGGGTCAACCTCTCCATCGGCTTTCAGCGCCAGCTCGGTGCCGGCATTTTTGGCGGCAACGGCTTCATTATGCAAAAGCTCGCCGGCCCCTGCACCGCGTTTATCGAACTCGGCGGCGAGGCGGTGGTCTACGACCTGCGCCCCGGCGAATCCATCCAGGCGCATCCCGGCCACGTCGGCATGTTCCAGGATACCGTGAATTTTGACATCACCTTCATGCGCGGCATCAAAAACGCCATCTTCGGTGCCGACGGCCTGTTCATCGCCCGCCTCACCGGCCCCGGCAAAGTCTGGCTGCAAAGCATGACCGTGCCAAACCTCGCGCACGCCATCGCACCCTACCTCGGCGGCGAATCAACCGCTGCCCCGGTGCAGCAAATCGGGGGCGCCGCCATCGCCGGCAGCATCCTGGGCGACATCTTCGGCAACCGCTAAGAGACGGTTCAGAAGCGGCTCTGGCGGCCGCCTAGGGGCGATTTGCTGCGCTCCGGTGCTCACGTACCTTAAGTACGTTCCGCTCCGGTGCTCCCAAATCACCCCTATCCGACTCGCCAGAACCACTTCTGAAACCGTCTCTTGCCACCGTATCCGTCAGCGCTTGACTGATGCCACTGGAGGGCGATGATACGCCATGCCGGTAGACCCAGCCGCACCGAGCCAGACATGAGCAGGCAACTTCTTGCCTGGCTCGTCCTCGCCAACCTCCTCGCCTGGGCCGCCGCCTTCCTCTGCTTCGGCCACCACCCCATCCTACTCGGCACCGCGCTGCTCGCCTACTCCTTCGGCCTGCGCCACGCCGCGGACGCCGACCACATCGCCGCCATCGACAACGTCACCCGCAAACTCATGCAGGAAGGCAAACGCCCGATCGCCACCGGCCTGTACTTCTCGCTCGGCCACTCCACCGTCGTCGCCGCCCTCTCGGCCGCCATCGCGCTCACCGCCATCGCGGTAAAAACCCGCTTCGCCGAACTCGCCAGCTTCGGCAACATCGCCGGTACACTCATCTCCGCCGGCTTCCTCTTCGCGCTCGCCGCCATGAACCTGCTCACCCTGCGCGCCATCTGGAACATGTTCCGCCACGTCAAATCCGGCGGCCCCTACATCGAGGACGAACTATCCCCCCTGCTCGCCCAACGCGGCTTCCTCGCCCGCATCTTCCGCTCCCTGTTCGGGCTGGTGAAACAAAGCTGGCACATGTACCCCATCGGCATCCTCTTCGGCCTCGGCTTCGATACCGCAACCGAAGTCGGCCTCCTCGGCATCGCCGCCGCCGAAGCCAGCAAAAATATGAACCTCTGGACCATCATGATTTTCCCGGCACTCTTCACCGCCGGAATGTCCCTCGTCGACACCGCCGACGGCATCATGATGCTCAACGCCTACGGCTGGGCCTTTCTCAAACCACTCCGCAAACTCTACTATAACCTCACCATCACCGCGATCTCGGTCGCCGTGGCCCTGCTCGTCGGCAGCATCGAAATCCTCGGCCTGCTGCAATCCGAACTAAACCCGCCAGGCTCATTCTGGAGCAGCATCGCAACCGTCAACACCCACTTCGGCCTGCTCGGCTACGCCATCATCGCCCTCTTCACCCTAAGCTGGACCGCATCCCTCATCTTCTACCGCCTCAAAAACTACGACGCGATCGAAATCACCACGGCCAAGTGAGCGGGGTTAGGCAAGTAAGGCCAAGGGGCAGAGCCCCTTGGCCTTACCTACCTAAATCCCGCTCACTCAGCCCTGGCGAAATCGCATCGGATCGATGTTTTTGATGATGGCGGCGGTGGGGCCAGGGTTGGTTTGGGTGATCATGGCGGTGACGAGGGCGCCGGCGGCGGGGGCGGTTTGGATGCCGTAGCCGCCTTGGCCTGCGCACCAGAAAAAGCCGGTTGTGGCGGTGTCCCAGCCGAATGCGAGGCTACGGTCTGGGGAGAAGGTTCGCAGCCCGGCCCATGCGCGTTCCACGCGGGTTACGGGAATATTCAGGGCTTGTTGCATGCGGTGGATGCCGATGGCGACGTCGAGTTCGTCGGGTTGCACGTCGTGCGGGTGCATGGGGGTTTCATCGCAGGGGGTAACCATCAGGCGGGTGCGGGCTTCGGCGCGGATGTACCAATCGTGCGCGGCGGACTGCACCATGGGCCAGTGTTCCACCTGGTAGGGCGCGGGGTCGATAATCGCGGCGGTCCGGCGGCATGGCACCAGGCCCAGCGGTGCCAGCCCGGCGATTTTCGCCACCTCATCCGCCCAGGCCCCCGCGGCATTCACCACAATCGGCGCGGTAACGGTGGTCCCGCCGGTAGTTTCCACCTCCCAAATCCCGTTTTTGCGTTCGATCCGCCCAGCGCGGCTGCGCAGGAGTAAAATACCCCCCGCCGCGCGGGCTTTGCGCAGATAGAACTGGTGCAGCGCCGCCACGTCCATATCGAACCCGTCCAGCTCAATCCCCGCGCGCACGGCGTAGCCATCGATCAATGCGGGCACCATGGCCTTCACCTCGGCCAGGGAAACCTCCGTAATCCCCAGCCCCTGGCCAAGGAGTGCATCCAGCGCACCGGTTTGTTCAGGCGGCGCCAGATACACAATCTTGCGCCCCACCGCCAGCCGGTCCGTTCCAATATCCGCAGGCGGGTTCAGGAAAAATTCGCGGCTCAACCCCGTGAGCACGCGCACATCCGGCGGCCCGTAATTACGCACCCAAATCGCCGCCGAGCGCCCGGTGGTGTGGTAACCGGCCATTTCCTCGGCCTCCACCAGCACCACTTTATGCGTCGCCCCCAGCCCCGCCGCCACCGTGGCCCCGGCGATGCCCGCGCCAATCACGACCACATCAAACGCCTGACTCATGCGAAAAAGAATTCCCGCAAACCGTCCACCACCTGCTGCGGTTTTTCCGCATGCAACCAGTGCCCGGCGCCATCCACCGTCTCCAGCCGCGCACGGGGAAACAACCGCCGTATCTCCCCCGCCGCCGAATCCGGCACATAGTCCGAAGCCCCGCCGCGCAGAAACAACGCCGGCCCGCCATATGGCACCACGCCCACCGGCTCGTCCCAGGCCAGCAATTGCGGCATGGCAGCGCCGATCTCCTCCAGCCCAACCCGCCAGCGGGGCGTATCCCCCAGGCTCAGATTATTCAGCAAAAACGCCCGCATCGGCGCCGCGCTCACCACCCCGGCCAACGCCGCATCCGCCTCACTGCGCGTCAGCCCAGGGTGCAGCGGAATCGCCTGCATCGCCTTCACGTAGTCATCGTAATCATGGTCATAGGCAATCGGCGCAATATCCAGCACCGCCAGCCGCTCCACCATCTCCGGCCGCGTCAGCGCCAGCATCATCGCCGTCTTGCCCCCCAGCGAGTGCCCCGCCACAAGCGCCGAGCTCACCCCCAGCGCCGCGCACGTCTCCGCCACATCCGCCGCCATGGTCTCAAAATCCATCGCCGCGCCGTGCGGACTGTCCCCGTGGTTGCGCAAATCCATCGCGATCACCCGCGCCTGCCCCGCCAGCCCGCGCGCAATCGCCCCCAGATTCTTCGCCGCCCCGAACAACCCATGCAGCAGCACCAGCGGCGGGCCATCGCCCGAAATCAAACTATTCAAAATCATCCCCGCCACCTTCGCCCACCGGCAAAATATTCTCAAGCGCCCGCGGGAAAACCAGCTAGAGCAATATGTGATTAGATTGAACCGGCAGGTTCAACCTAATCACATGAAGTTGCTCGCTAAAACGAAAGTTAGAGCATTCATCTAAAAGATGAATGCTCTATGAACGCCGCATGATACAAGCCCTGGTTGTACTCGCCGCCCTCTGCGCCCTGGGCCTCACGTTGCGTTTCCCCCGCGCCACCTGCGTGCTGTGGATTCTGCTGCTGGAATCCTCGCCTGACGCCTGGGCCGCCCCCCTCATCGGCGACCGCGAAACCATCATCGGCCTGCTCAAAACCTCCGGCCTGGTCCTCGTCGTGGCCCTCGGCCTGCGCCACGGCTGGCGGCGGGACAGCTACAACCCCGCCCTCGCCTTCGCATTCATGTTCATGACCGGCCTCGCGCACGGCCTCTACCCCGGCCTCACCCTCGCCTCCAGCCTGCGCTCCCTCACCGGCTCGGCCGCGCCGTTCCTGTTCAGCTTCGTGCGCCTGCCGCAAAACTTCACCGCCACCGTGCAGCGCGCCATCATCTGGGCACCGCTCGCCACCGTCGGCTTTGGCGTCCTGCTCTCCCTGCTCGGCCTCGGGCATTTTTACACCGTCGAGCAAGGCGCCATCCGCCTCGGCGGCCCCGGCGAACCCGCCTTCCTCGCCGGCTTCGCCCTCACCGGCTTTTACGCGGGCCTGATGGCCTTCCTGCACACCCCAACCCGCGCCGCCACTTTCGGCATCCTCGTCAACTTCACCCTCATCCTGCTCACCGGCGCCCGCACCCCCCTGGCCCTGGCCGTGCTCTTCAGCCTCGGCCTGCTCATCGCCCAGCGCCGCCTGTTGCTGCTCGCCGCCGCCGCCGCCCTCTTCAGCCTCGGCCTCATCTTCCTCAACACCATCAGCTTCCTGCGCGTGGTCAACCTCACCCAGCTCGGCGAGGCCTCCAACCTTTCCAACCGCAACCTCGTCTGGCCCTATTTCCAGCAGGCCTTCCTCGCCTCGCCCTGGGTCGGCTGGGGCACCGGCGCCGGCAAGGTCGTCATCCCCCTCACCGCCTCCCTCGCCACCCTCATCGGCACCAACGCCGCCCATAACGAGTACCTGCGCATGGCCACCGAAGGCGGCATCATCGGCCTCACCCTCCTCGTCACCCTCCTCACCCTTTGGTCCATCCGCGGCTCCGCCCCGCTCCCCACGGCGCAACGCTGGCTCGTCCGCCTCACCTTCCTCGGCTTCGCGCTGCACTCCGCCACCGACAACACCCTCATCGCCACCACCGCCAGCATCTTCTTTCTCTGGGCCAGCACGGTCTTCGCAACGCCACCCGAAAGGTCTAGTCTACCCGCATGATTACGCGCCGCACCGCCGTCTCGCTCCTGCCCCTGGCTCTCCTCCCCGCCCAAGCCCTGGCCGACACGCCGGCGCCCTTGGCCCCCGGCACGCCCCCGCCTTTGGCAATGGTCATGAACTCCGGCGACGCCACCGTCAGCGTCATCAACATGGACACCAGGCAGGTCATCAACACCCTGCCCATGCTGCGCGAGCCCAGCCACTGGGCCCTCACGCCCGACCGCACCAAGCTCTACGTCACCGACGCCAGCGGCAACGCCTTCTTCATCTTCGACCCCATCACCGGCGCCCCCATGGGCCACATCCGCATCGCCGACCCCTACCAGCTCGCCT
The DNA here is from genome assembly GCA_003164135.1 of Acetobacteraceae bacterium. Lineage (GTDB taxonomy): Bacteria > Pseudomonadota > Alphaproteobacteria > Acetobacterales > Acetobacteraceae > Acidocella. The sequence goes on along the minus strand of PLSD01000032.1, from coordinate 82,568 downwards.
ACACGCCGGACGAGAAATACCTCATCGTCAACGCCCTGCGGCTGGACTTTGTTGACGTCTACGACGCCACCACCCTGCAAATGGTCAAACGCTTCCACACCGGAAAAAAACCCAGCCACCTGGACTACACGCCCGACAGCAAATGGAGCTTCCACTCCATGCAGGGCTCCAACACCCTCTCCTCGTTTGACCTCACCACTCTAACCGAGCGCTGGACCGTCCCCATCGGCGACACCCCCGCCGGCGTGCTCTTCCACAACGGCAAAATCCTGGTCTGCATCATGGGCGAAAACGGCATCGTCGAGGCCGACCCCACCACCGGCAAAATCACCCGCCGCCAGGCCACCGGCGAGGGCGCCCACAACATCTTCCTCTCCGACGACCACTCAACCCTCTACGTCTCCAACCGCGTCGGCAGCACGCTCTCGGCACTTGACCCCGTCACTCTCGAAGTCCGCCGCAACTACCCCATCCCCGGCGGCCCGGACGACATCGGCATCGACCCCCAAGGCAACATCTGGATCGCATTACGCTTCGCCGAAGCCGTCGCCATCATGGACCCCGCCACCGGCAAATTCGACACCATCCCCGTCGGCCGCTCCCCCCACGGCATCTTCCTCAACACCGAAATGCACAAAAAAGGCAAACTAACCGCGCAGGAGTTATAGGCCAGGGGCTCCGCCCCAACCCCCGCCAGGGGCGCCGCCCCTGGACCCCGCTGGGGCCCCCGCCCCCAGACCCGGATTAATTCAGCCCAAAGCCCCTAAAAATCCGTCGTTGCGAGCGCGCGTCATGCGAATGCGTGCATTTGTACGACGCGCAAGCGCGGCAATCCAGAACCAGACCGCCCCGCACCCAAAGCAGCAGCCGCCAGCCACCCCACCGTCATGCCGGCGAACGCCGGCATCCACGTCTTTTTCTTTAAAATAGCGTCAAGTTTCGTCTTGACCGCAATGCGCCCTCTGCGGTCATAGATCGGTGGTTTTACTTGTCCCGGAAGCCGCCATTCGCAGAGAGGATTTAGAGTAACTTAATACATCAAAATTATTCTTCTGAATAAGTAATAATGTATCGCTTTTTGGCGCACATAGACCGTCTCTAATTAAATAAACCGCAATACGGTCCTGTATTATTGGAAAAACTGATCATCCGGCTCTTGATGTTGCTGATGCCAAGAAGACCGCCGGAGAGCTTTCCTGTGTAGCCGGATTTTCTGTAATAGACGACATCAGTGTCATCGCCGTCTCGCTTAAAATCGACCGTCAGCAGGATCTGCGTTGCATAGACCCATTGCGCAAGCTCGATATTATAATAATGATCGGGTGTTATTTCGTTGACGATCAAGTTTGCGTATTGATCCCCGTAGACATAGCATTGTTTTGCCCGATCCGTGAAATTTTCTACGGTATCCTTTAGCGGCAGCTGTACGGAAAAACTTCCCGTTTCGCCGGGGTTGGCGCGCACTTGCGCATCGGTGACCGCGCAGGCGGTGAGCATAAAAATTGACGTGAGGCAAAGAGAGAACTTGAGATAAAAGCGCGTTACCGTCATGATTCTTAAAGTCCACGGCACATATGCGGGGTGGTAGCCAGTTTTTTAGGAAACGCACTCAATGTATGCAGAAAATCAAAGCCAGTATTGATGTAATAGGTAACATCAGTGTTGCTGCCATCCGCCACAATATCGCTCGAGACGAGAACGCGCCGGGCCAGCCCATCCTGGATGATATCGACATTTCCTTCTGTTCCCGCATCATTTTGTCTGTCTTCGACGTAGAAATATGACGCCGGTGTGCCGCCATTATAACAGGCGTGGGCATTGGCAAGATAGGTTTGGTAGACTTCAGCATAGGGGGTCTGGAGCTGAAATGTTCCCTTTTCGCTGGTATTGGCCCTCAACTGTGCCGTATCTTCAGCACATGCCGCCAAGAAAAGGGGAAGACATACGAGTACAAGCCGCAGGCTCGTGGCCCGCTTCATTCCGAATTTTATCACTAAACTTACCTTCCCTGAACCATTTCAAATTATTGCTCAATCAGCATGCTGTAAAGCCTTGGATGAATGTCCGCTAACTGCCGGAGCTATCTCCACACCGGACCATCCGCTCTCGGCCCACACCAGAACTACCCGTAACCCCCATATAAGCCACGCCCCCCAACACCACCCCCCGCCTAATACTAATCCCCCACCTGGATCAGCACCCGGCGGCTAAATTGCGCGTACGAACCGGTCGCAACGCCGGGTGCGCTGGTCGCGCCAATCGCCTTGGTCTCAACCCTAACCGCCGCCACCCCGTCGGCCACCAAAGCATCCGAGACAACCTGAGCCCGGGCTTCCGACATATACTTGTTTGCCAGCGCGCTCCCCACGGTATCAGCGGCACCGGTTACAACCACGGGCGCCGCGGGATCGGCTAAAGCCGCTTTCGCCGCCGCGGCAATCGTTTTAGCCGCGGTTTTGCCCTGCTCCCCTTGGAATGTATCCATTTTGAGGTAGAGTCTGCCGCAAGGTGTCAAACTTACGAAGGGCAACAGGTTTATGGACGAGCAGATGATTCGGTTACGCCCTGGTAAGAGACAAGTGATACCCGGCCTTACACATGACATGCCCATTACGCTCTGAGAGCGGCCTGTAGCCATGCCCTCCCAGGCAGGAGAAACGCCGGAGACTCCGGACCGAAAGGCACGGCAGCAAATGAAGCCGCGGCACTTAATGGTTTGGCTGGTGTGGTTCGCCTGCGGCGTGGCCTGGCTGGTGGCGGTGGGCATTGATGTGCCACTTATCCGGGGATATTTCCCTGGTTCGGGTTTCCATCTGCCGTCGGATTTATCCTGCTTCCGTGAAAATGGCGCTTGGCTGGGGCGGCATCTGGCGGCGGCGGCACCTAGCGCGGCGCAAGCCTGCACCTACAAATATCCCCCTCCTTTTCTTTTCTTGGCAACGCCGCTCTCCTGGCTTACGCCGGAGCAGGATTTTGCCGTGTGGAGTGCGGTCTCTGTCGCGATTTTCGGTCTGGCCGCGCTGGCAATCAGGGTTCCATGGCGGGCCATACTGGTGGGAAGTCTGGCACCTTCCACCCTGCTGTGCCTGAGCATTGGGGAGAGCGGTATCATAATCTCCGCCCTGCTGCTCCTCGCGCTGGGGTTGGCGGAGGTGGCGCCGATAGCGGCCGGCATCGCGGCGGGAGCGATGATTGTGAAGCCGCAACTCGGCTTGCTGCTCCCGGTCTGCTACGCGGCGTCCCGCAACGGGCGGGCGTTTCTCGCGGCGGCGATCACAGCCGCCGGCTTGTGCGTATTGGCGGCGATTGTGTTCGGCCCAGGCGTGTGGGGCTACTATCTGCACGAGGGCATCGCGGCGACGCGCGCCACCCTGGCCGCGCCCTGGCCTCAACGCGACCAGCACATCATGGTTACGCCTTATATTTTTGTACATTCGCTGGGGGCCGGATTCGGCGTGGCGAATGCAGTGCAGCTTGCGGTTACGTTGCTCGCTGCCGTGGCGGCCTGGCGCTTGTGGCGTGGACCATACGTTCCCGCGCGCCTGCCGCTGACTTTGTGCCTGGCGGCGCTCGCCACGCCTTTTGCCTGCCTCTACGACCTACCAGCCCTGGCTTTGGCTCTGGCCGTGGAAGGAGGCGGGGCGCTTGCTTGGTTCTGGATATTCTCGGGTCTGTACTTACCTGTTTCGGTGTACTTCGTGTCTCTGGGTGCACCGTGCTTGACTCTGTTGCTGTGGATGCTGTGGCGGCAAAGGGGCCAAGTGTCACTCTCGGACAAGAGTTGAAGCCACGCCCCCAACGCCCCCCGCCTAATATCAATTGCCCACCTGGATCAGCACCCGGCGGCTAAACTGCGCGTACGAACCGGTCGCAACGCCGGGTGCGCTGGTCGCGCCAATCGCCTTGGTCTCAACCCTAACCGCCGCCACCCCGTCGGCCACCAAAGCATCCGAGACAACCTGAGCCCGGACTTGCGACATATATTTGTTTGCAAGCGCGCTACCCACGGTATCAGCAGCACCGGTTACCACCACGGGCGCCGCGGGATCGGCCAAAGCCGCTTTCGCCGCCGCCGCAATCGTTTTAGCCGCGGTTGCGCTGATCGCGGCTGACCAAGGTTGAAAAAACACCGGAAACGCCGTCGCGCCCGCCCTGGCCGCCGGCACAGCCCCCACCCAGCCAGCGATAACCACGAACGACATCACAGCAGCAATCCGGCGCATCATAAACTCCCTGGGAGACTGTTTCGCATTCAATTGCAGCACACCGCCCCAGCAATTGGCAAGCGCGCGGCGCGGATACCATCAATATGCCGGCGTCAGGCGGCAAGCCTGGGCGGCGCCGTCAGTTAACGCTTTTTTAAAGTAGACCGGCGAGGAATTGGTATGATCCGCCACCTGGCCATGATATGCTGCTCTTGCGTCTTTTATCGCATCGCAAAGGACAATAAAATGGCCAAGGGACAGCAGCGCAGCAACCGTGAAGTTAAAAAACCAAAAGCCAACAAACTGACTGTAAGCAACGATACGGCGGCTTCAGTCTCAAAGAAAATTTCCGCTCCGGCCGAGCCGCCAAAAAAGAAGGCGTAAGCGGGTAAAGTTTGTCATACCAATAAGGCCGGTGCAGCTACACCGGCCTTAACTGCCGCCTGCCACCCAGGCTAAAAACCCCAACTCATTCCTTTTCCGGCACAAACCCGCACAAATTGGGGTGCAAGCAAAAAATTAAGCTATACTAACAACGCGTTACAGAACAATCCTCACAAGTGTTTCACGTGAAACACCCCCGGCTCGGCCAGAATCAGCGCCCCCAATTTGCACCGCAAATACGCGGCATCCCAGGTATGGCCGTATCACAACCATACCTGGCGTCCCGCAAGCCGCCGTTCACCCGGCGAACGGCACATGCACCCAGCCGCTCATCAGCACGCGGGCGCTGCGGCTCATAATGGCCTTGCTAACCTCCCATTCGCCGTTCACCAGCTGCGCCTTGGAGCCGACGCGCAAGGTGCCCGACGGGTGCCCGAAGCAAACTGCCTCCCGCTCGCCACCGCCGGCCGCCAGGTTCACCAGCGTGCCGGTCACCGCCGCCGCCGTGGCGATGGCGACCGAGGCCGTGCCCATCATGGCATGGTGCAGCTTGCCCATCGACATCGCGCGGACCAGCAGGTCGATATCCCCCTCGCCGATTTTTTTGCCGCTGGACGACGTGTAAGCCTTTGGCCCGGCAACCCAGGCGACTTTTGGCGTGTGCTGGCGCGAGGCGGCTTCTTCCAGCTTGGAGATCAGCCCCATCTTCAGCGCGCCATAAGCGCGGATGGTCTCCAGCTTTGCCAGCGCCGCGTTGTCGTTATTCACATCGTCCTGCAGCTCGGTGCCGGTATAACCCAGCGCCTCGGCTTGCAGAAAAATCGTAGGGATGCCGGAATTGATCATGGTGGCCTTGAAAATGCCGACACCCGGCACTTCCAGATCGTCCACCAGATTGCCGGTCGGGAACAACGCGCCGCCATCGCCGTCCTCGGCTGGGTCCATGAATTCCAGCACCACCTCGGCCGCCGGGAAGGTCACGCCGTCCAGTTCGAAGTCGCCGGTTTCCTGCACCTCGCCGCCCGTCATCGGCACATGCGCGACGATGGTCTTGCTGATATTGGCCTGCCAGATACGAATCACCGCCATGCCGTCATGCGGCACGCGGGCCGGGTCGACCAGGCCGTTGCGGATCGCGAAGGGACCCACCGCGGCGGAGAGGTTGCCGCAATTGCCGCTCCAGTCCACGAACGCCTTGTCGATGGCAACCTGCCCGAACAGGTAATCCACATCATGATCAGCCTTGGCGCTGCGGCTCAGGATCACGGTTTTGCTGGTGCTGGAGGTGGCGGCACCCATGCCGTCGATCTGCTTGCCATAGGGATCGGGGCTGCCGATGACGCGCATCAGCAGCCGGTCGCGGGCCGGGCCGGGCACGCGGGCCGCCTCCGGCAAATCGTTCAACGCGAAGAAAACGCCTTTGCTGGTGCCGCCGCGCATGTAAGTGGCGGGGACCTTGATCTGAGGAGCGTGGATCTGGGGAGCGTGAGCCATGAGTAATTCCTGTGAATGAATGGAAGACATGAAGGCGCCGCGAAGGCGCCTTCATCAATGAAACTCAGCCCGCCTGACGCGGGGCGACCGTGGCCTCAAGAAAATCCTGCGCGAAGCGCTGCAGCACGCCGCCGGCCTCGTAGACCGAAACCTCCTCGGCGGTATCCAGGCGGCTGGTGACCACCACTTCGAGCGTGCTGCCGTCACGGAGGTGGATCACCAGGGTCATGTCCGCGCGCGGCGTGCGCGCGCCCTTCACGTCATAGGTCTCGGTGCCGTCCAGGCCCAGGGTCAGGCGGTTGACGCCCGGCTTGAACTCGAGCGGCAGCACGCCCATGCCAATGAGGTTGGTGCGGTGGATGCGCTCGAAACCTTCGGCGACGATGGCTTCCACACCGGCCAGACGCACACCCTTGGCGGCCCAGTCACGCGAGGAGCCCTGACCGTAGTCAGCGCCCGCCACGATGATGAGCGGCTGCTTGCGCTCCATGTAGGTCTCGATCGCTTCCCACATGCGCATCACCTTGCCTTCCGGCTCCACGCGGGCCAGCGAGCCATTCTTCACGGTGCCGTCCGGGTTGCGCACCATTTCGTTCAGCAGGGTCGGGTTGGCGAAGGTGGCGCGCTGCGCGGTGAGGTGGTCGCCGCGATGGGTGGCATAGGAGTTAAAGTCCTCCTCCGGCAGGCCCATTTTGGCCAGGTATTCGCCCGCGGCGCTGTCGGCCATGATGGCGTTGGACGGCGAGAGATGGTCCGTGGTGATGTTGTCGCCCAGCACGGCCAGCGGCAGCATGCCGGTGAGCGTGCGCTCACCCGCCAGTGCGCCTTCCCAATAGGGCGGACGGCGGATGTAAGTGCTCTGCGGGCGCCACGCGTACAGCGGGCTGACCGCCTTGCGCGCGCCCCGCTTGGCGAACATCGGGGTGTAGACGTTGCGGAACTGCTCCGGCTTCACCGAAGCCGTGGCAACCGCGTCGATCTCCTCGTCGCTCGGCCAAATGTCTTTCAGGCGGATTTCCTTGCCGTTGGCGTCAATGCCCAGCACATCCTGCTCGATGTCAAAGCGGATGGTGCCGGCGATGGCATAGGCCACCACCAGCGGCGGCGAGGCGAGGAAGGCCTGCTTGGCGTAGGGGTGAATGCGGCCGTCGAAGTTGCGGTTCCCCGACAGCACGGCGGTGGCATACAGGTCGCGGTCGATGATCTCCTGCTGGATTTTCGGGTCCAGCGCGCCGGACATGCCGTTGCAGGTGGTGCAGGCGAAGGCGACGATGCCAAAGCCAAGTTTTTCCAGCTCCGTGGTCAGCCCGGCTTCATCCAAATACAGCGCCACCGTCTTCGAGCCAGGAGCGAGCGAGGATTTCACCCAGGGCTTGCGCGTGAGTCCCGCGCGGTTGGCATTGCGGGCCAATAGGCCGGCGGCAATCACGTTGCGCGGGTTGGAGGTGTTGGTGCAGCTGGTGATGGCGGCGATGATCACCGCGCCATCGGGCATCAGGCCCGGCTCCTCGGTCCAGGCCCCGGCGATGCCGCGGGCGGCAAGGTCCGACACCGGCAGGCGGCGGTGCGGGTTGGACGGGCCGGCCATGGTGCGCACGACGGTGGAGAGGTCAAAGTGCAGCACGCGCTCATACTGCACGTTCGCCAGCGTATCGGACCACAGCCCGGCGGTGCGGGCGTAGGTTTCCACCAGTTTCAGCTGCGCATCCTCGCGGCCGGTGAGGCGCAGATACTCGATGGTCTGCTGGTCGATGGAGAACATCGCCGCCGTGGCGCCGTATTCGGGCGCCATGTTGGAGATGGTGGCGCGGTCGCCCAGGGTCAGGCTGGACGCGCCCTCGCCGTAGAATTCGAGGTAAGCGCCGACGACCTTTTGCTTGCGCAAAAACTCGGTCAGGGTCAGCACAATGTCGGTGCAGGTGATGCCGGGCTGGCGGCGGCCGGTCAGCTCGACGCCGATGATGTCCGGCAGGCGCATCCAGGAGGCGCGGCCGAGCATCACGTTCTCGGCTTCAAGGCCGCCGACGCCGATGGCGACGACGCCCAGGGCGTCAACATGCGGGGTGTGGCTGTCGGTGCCGACCAGCGTGTCCGGGAAGGCGACACCATCGATGGCGTGGATCACTGGCGACATCCGTTCCAGGTTGATCTGATGCATGATGCCGTTGCCGGGCGGCACGACCTCGATGTTCTCGAACGCCTGCTGCGTCCAGTTGATGAAGTGGAAGCGGTCCTCGTTGCGGCGGTCTTCGATCGCGCGGTTCTGGGCGAAGGCGTCCTTCTCGAAACCGGCATGCTCCACGGCCAGCGAGTGGTCGACGATGAGCTGCACCGGCACGACGGGATTTACTTTAGCCGGGTCGCCGCCCATGTCGGCGATGGCGTCGCGCAGGCCGGCGAGATCGACCAGCGCGGTCTGGCCGAGGATGTCGTGGCAGACCACGCGGGCCGGATACCAGGGGAAGTCGAGGTCGCGCTTGCGCTCGATCAGCTGCTTCAGGGCATCAGTGAGTTGTGCGGGATCGCAGCGGCGCACCAGGTTCTCGGCCAGCACGCGCGAGGTGTACGGCAAGCCGTCATAGGCGCCGGGGGCGATCGCCTCGACAGCGGCGCGGGCGTCGAAATAATCGAGCGCGGTGCCGGGAAGGGGTTTGCGGTATTTTGTGTTCATGCTGTGGTTTCCTACGGGATGTGTCGTTCGATGTTGAGGCGGGAAGTGCGGATGTGGCGTTGCATGAGCATCTCGGCCAGCTCGCCGTCGCCGTCGGCGATGGCGTCCAAGATGCGGTGATGTTCGGTAAAAGCCTGGCCCGGACGGTTGGGCGTGGTTGAATATTGGATGCGGTACATGCGGGCAAGCTGATACAGCTCATCGCAGAGGAGGCGGATCAGCATCCGGTTCTCGCTGCCCTGGACGATGCGGTAGTGGAAGTCGAAATCGCCTTCCTGCAGGTAATAGCCACGGCCGGCCTGGAAGGCCTCGTCGCGCTCGTGCTCGCGCAGCACGCCGCGCAGTTCTTCGACCTGCTCGGGCGTCATGCGTTCGGCTGCCAGCCGGCAGGCCAGGCCTTCGAGCGATTCACGTATCTGGTAAAGTTCGCTCAGCTCCTGCCGGTTGAGCGAGACAACGCGGGCACCCACGTGGGGCACGCGCACCAGCAACTTCTGCCCCTCAAGCCGGTGCAGCGCCTCACGCAACGGGCCGCGGCTGATGCCATAGGCACGCGCCAACTCCGGTTCGGAGATTTTGCTCCCGGGCGCGATGTCGCCTTTGACGATAGCTGACTGAATTTGCCGCAGAACGTGGTCGGCGAGGGTCTCGCCCTCGGCCGCGCTGCTGATCGGCAATGTCTGGTTTATGTGCATATTGTCGACAATAACAGTATGGTTGCGCGATAATCCGGCGAATTTATAGCTTCGAGGCGATGGATTGTCAACAATGAAGAAGTCTCGGTAGTGGGTCAGTTTGAAATTCTTACTTTGTAGACGGCCGGCCACCACCGAGCGAGTCAGCGACAGCGCTCGGCAAGGTGCAGTATGGCCGGCCACGCGTTGCTGGCACGCCGTGGGGACGATGAACCGCCGTGATCCTCACGAATAAGCGTCAAGCCGACAAAATACGACTATTATGTGAGCTTACACTCATTTAATAGCAGCCCCGGGGGCGCAAGGAGGGCAGGTCGCCACGCTCGCGCGCAAACCCCAAAGGCAGGCAATGTTAGGCGCGGATGGGTCCAGGAATGAATACCGCAAACACCGGGAAAAACTCCTGCCATGAGCGGTAGTCTTGCGACCGTACTAAAATAATAAAATTATGATTTCCGGGGGATTTTTAATGCCTGATTTCGATTACGTGATTGTTGGTGCCGGATCAGCCGGCTGTGTGCTGGCCAACCGGCTGTCGGCTGATCCACGCAACCGGGTGGCGCTGATCGAAGCCGGCGGTGATGACCGGCCGCTGCACAATCTTTCGCAATTCTTCACCAACATGATGATCCACGTTCCGGCCGGGATTACGGTCACGCTAAAGGATAAGCGCGTGAACTGGATGTATGAGACGCAGGCTGATGCCGGCACCAAGGGGCGCCGCCACGGCTGGCCGCGCGGCAAAGTGCTGGGCGGGTCGTCGTCGATCAACGGCCTCTTTTATATTCGCGGCCAGCAGGCTGATTACGACACCTGGCAGCAACTGGGCTGCGCGGGATGGTCCGCCAGCGATGTGCTGCCCTATTTCATCCGCGCCGAAAATCAGCAGCGCGGCGCGGATGGGTTTCACGGCGTGGGCGGGCCGCTCAGTGTTTCGGACATGGATTATCGCAGCGGCGTGACCGATGCGATCATGGAAGCCTGTGTGGCAAACGGCCTGCCGCGCAACCCGGATGTCAACGGCGCCACGCAGGAGGGCGTCAGCCGGTTTCAGGTCACCACCCGCGGGGGCAAGCGGTGTTCCACGGCTGTTGCCTATCTCCACGCAGCCATGCGCCGGCCCAATTTGCAGGTGATCACCAATGCCATGGCCAGCCGCGTGCTGTTCGAGGGTTCGCGCGCCTGCGGCGTGGAATATTTGCAAGGCGGCGAGACCAAGCAGGTCCTGGCGGCGCGCGAGGTGATTTTGTCCGGCGGCGCGGTCAACTCACCGCAACTGCTGGAGCTGAGCGGGATCGGCCGGGCGGAGGTTTTGCGCGCGCAGGGGATCGAGGTTCGCGTGGACAGCCGCCAGGTCGGTGAAAACCTGCAGGACCATTTCATGGTCGGGCTGCAATGGCGGCTGAAGCCGGGCACGAAGACCATCAACGAAATGGGCCACGGCGCGCGGCTTGTTGGGGAGGTCGCCAAATATCTGCTCACCGGCAAGGGTTTGCCATCCTATGCCGTGGCACAAAGCGTCGGCTTTGCCAAATCACGCGAGGGGCTGGAGCAGCCCGACGTGCAATATCATTTCATGCCCGCGACGATGGATCTGGAGAAGCTCTACAACAGCGGCTCGGTCGTTCTGGAAAAACTGCCGGGGATGACGGTCTCGCCCTGCCAGCTGCGCCCGGAAAGCCGCGGCAGCATCCACATCACGTCGGCCAATTATCGTGAGCATCCCGCGATCGTTCCAAATTATCTGTCGCAGTTGACGGATCAGCAGGTGTTGATCGCCTCCATCCGCCTGGCGCGCCGGATTATGGATGCGCCCGTGCTTGCCCCCTATGTGGACCGGGCGCTGACCCCGTTGCCGGCTTTGCAGTCGGATGCCGAGTTGCTCGACTACGCGCAGCGGGAAGGCGGCTCGGGTTATCATCCGGTCGGCACCTGCCGCATGGGTGGTGATGATGATTCGGTGCTCGATCCGCAGCTACGCGTGCGTGGCGTGGAGGGTTTGCGGGTTGCCGATGCCAGCATCATGCCGCGCCTGACATCCGGGAATACCAACGCGCCAGCCATCATGATTGCCGAGAAGGCGGCGGATATGATTTTGGGCCTGTGATTATGGGTTTGGCTGGCCCGCGCGGATAATTGATTCGCCTCGGGCGCGCCACGCCAGCACGCCACGCCCCGCCGCCATGCCGGTGGCAAGGCAGGCTTGCAGCAGATACCCGCCCGTCGGCGCCTCCCAGTCCAGCATTTCACCCGCCGCGAATACGCCGGGGTGGCGGCGCAGCATCAGGTGTTCGTCCAGCTCGTCAAGCCTGATCCCTCCCGCCGTGGAAATGGCGCGGGCCAGACTGCCGGGCGCCACCAGGCGCAGCGGCAGGGCTTTGATCAGCGTGGTCAGGGATGCCGTGGCTCCCGCGTGGCGCGCTTCCTGCACCAGACCGATTGCCACGGGGGACAGGCCCGCGCGCTTGCGCAGGATATTTGTCATGGACTCACTGCCCCCGCCCGCGAGACGCACGGCCAGCATTTCCGCACTCATATCCGGGCGCAAATCAACATGTAATTCCGCCACGCCGTCGCGCGCGATCAGCTCCCGTGCCGGGGCTGACAGGGCATACACCGCGCCGCCCTCAACCCCTTCCCGCGTAATCATCAGCTCGCCCGGAACGCTCTGGCCCTCGCATGACAACGTAATCCGCTTGAGCGGCGTGCCCGCGAAACGTTGGACAAAATGTGCCGACCATTCGGCCTTGAAGCCGCAATTAGCCGGCCGCAGCGGGGCGATGCCGACATCCGGCAACAATGCCGTCCAACCGCCATCCGCCCCCAGCCGGGGCCAGGACGCGCCGCCCAGCGCCAGCACCACCGCATCCGCCGCGTGAGTGCTGCCGTCGGCAAAGCGCAAGTCTCCATTCTCCCAGCCGGTCCACGTTGCGCGGGTCACCAGCCGCACACCCAGGCCCTCCAGCCGCCCGATCCAGGCGCGCAACAGCGGGCTTGCCTTCATCACCGTGGGGAACACCCGCCCGCTGCTGCCCACGAAGGTGGGCTGCCCCAGCCCCGCGCACCATGCCCGCACCGCGTCCGGCGGAAACGCGGCCAGCCAGCGGGCCATCCAGTCCGCCGCCAGGCCGTAGCGGGTCAGGAAGCGCTCCAGCGGCTCGGAATGGGTGATATTCAGCCCGCCCCGCCCGGCCATCAGCAGCTTGCGCCCCAGGCTGGGCATGCGTTCGAACACCGTCACCGCCAAGCCGGCCCGCGCCATCACCTCGGCGGCCATCAGCCCGGCAGGGCCGCCGCCGATAACGGCAACGCGAAAAACGGGGAGGGTTTGCTTGTCCACGCTCCCCTATGCACCGCCGAGCAGGGGAAAGGCCAGACCGCGCACCCCGCCCCGCAAGCCGTGGCTACGCGGCGGGGGTAAAGCTGAGCGCCACGCCGTTCATGCAGTAGCGCAGCCCGGTGGGGGGCGGTCCGTCCGGGAACACATGGCCCAGATGCCCGCCGCAGCGCCGGCAATGCACCTCGGTACGGTCCATGCCGAGCGAATTGTCGCTGGAGGAGAGTACCGCATTGGGCAGCGGCGCATAGAAACTCGGCCAGCCTGTGCCGCTGTCGAACTTGGTTTTTGAGGCGAACAGCGGCAGCGCGCATCCGGCGCAGTTGAACGTACCAGTGCGGTGCTCGTTAAGCAGCGGGCTGGAAAACGGCGGCTCGGTGCCCTGCTGGCGCAGCACATTATACGCCGCCGGGCTGAGCAGCTTTTGCCACTCGGCATCGGTATGCGTGACCTCATAGGTTTGCGCCGCCGCGGAACCGCCGCGAAACAGCGTGGCGGCAATGCCCGCGAGGAGCAGGTTACGCCGGTTCATGGAAAATCTCCGGTTTTTGCAATCTGGCGGAGCAACAAGCCTAAGGCGCCCGGCGTTGTCACCGGCAAAGCGCAGGCGCCGCCCCGGCACACAAAGGCCGAGGGTGTTGCGGAAGTTTTGCCATATGCCGGGTGCGCCGCCGGCAGCACCGCGCCATCCGCCAGTTGCAGCACCACCACGGCGGGGTCCGGTGCGGCCAGCGCCGCGCTGGCCAGCGCCTGATCGCCGCCGGTAATCACCACGCAGGTGGCGTTCTCCAGCAAATCCAGCGCCGCGAGCAGCACCGGCGATGCCGCCAGCGCCTCCACCCGCCCGCCATAAGCCTCCAGCACCGCCTCGGCCTTGGCGCGGTACGCCGCCTTCCCGGTGAGGTGGTACAAGCGCGCATAATTCTCCGCCATTAACCCGATGCCCGACGGCGTGGGGCCATCGGTGACATTGCGGCTGCGCGGGCCGGGAACATCCGCCGCGTCATACGCCGTCATGAAAAACGCCCCTGCCCCGTCGGTAAAGTTCAGCTCCGCCGCGTGCAGGATGCGTAAACCCTGGGCGAGCCGCGCAGCATCGCCGGTGGCCTCATACAGCGCCAGCGCGGCGCGTAGCATGCCGGCCTGATCCTCCAGCAACCCGGCGGCGGAAATTTTGCCGTCGCGGTACGCATGGGCGATGCGGCCGTCCGCACCTCCCATTTTGCCCAGGATGAAGTCAAATATCCACGCCGCCTCGCCCAGCCAGCCCGGCTCGTTGAACACAAAGCTGGCGCGCACCACTGCCGCAATAACCAGCGCGTTCCAGTCGGCCAGTATCTTGTCATCCCGGCCTGGGCGGATGCGCGTACTGCGCCGGACCAGAAGTTTTTCCCGGCACGCGGCAAGCCTTGCTTCGAGGGCCGCATCACCCAGCGGCGTCTTGCGCTCCAGGATGATGCGTTCCTCCCAATTGCCATGCTCGGGCAACGGATAATGCGCGCAGAACAGCGCCGCATCCTCGCCCAGCACTTCGCGGATTTCCGCCGCTTCCCAGACGTAGAATTTGCCTTCCACGCCCTCGCTGTCGGCGTCCTCGGAAGCCGCGAACGCCCCTTCCTCGCGCATGTCGCTTTGCAGCCAGCCCACGGTTTCGCGCGCACGCGCCGCATAAAGTTCCGCTCCGGTTTGCGCATGGCCAAGCGCCAGCAAATCCAGGATCAGCGCATTGTCGTACAGCATCTTCTCAAAATGCGGGATCAGCCAGGCCTGGTCCGTGGCATAACGGGCAAAGCCGCCACCTACATGGTCGTAAATCCCACCCTGGCAGATCGCGTTCAACAGCAGCGTCACCGCGTCCGCCGCCGGGGCATCATGGGCGCGGAACGCCTCCTGCCACAGAAAGCGAAAAATCGGCACGTTGGGGAATTTGGGCGCGCTGCCGCTGCCGCCATGCCGCCAGTCGATGCCGCGCAGGAACCACGCCCGCACATCCTCCAGCGCTTGCGGGCCGGGAATGTCCCCAGGCCGGGCAGCGGCCTGCACCGCCAGCGCGCGGTGCATCGCCGTCACCGTCTCGCCGATGCGTTCGCGGTCCGTCTCCCAGGCTTTCGCCAGCGCGCTGAGCACCTGGGTAAAACTCGGCAGCCCAAAGCGTGGTTCAGGTGGAAAATACGTACCGCCCCAGAACGGCTCCCCCGCCGGGGTGAGCACCATGGTCAACGGCCAGCCGCCCTGCTCGCCCATGGCATGCAGCGCCGCCATATAAATCTGGTCGATATCCGGCCGCTCCTCGCGGTCGACTTTTATGTTCACGTAATGCGAGTTCATCAGCACCGCCACGCGCTCATCCTCAAAACTCTCATGCGCCATTACGTGGCACCAGTGGCATGCGGCGTACCCGATGGAGAGCAGGATCGGCACATTGCGCGCCTGCGCCTCTGCCAGCGCTTCCGCCCCCCAGACGCGCCAATGCACCGGGTTATCCTTGTGCTGCCGCAAATAGGGTGAGGATGCCTCGCCCAGCCGGTTATCCATGTGTACTCCCCACGCATTTTTCCTTATTAAAGTAGGAACGCGTGGGCGCGTATAACAGGGCCAAAAAAGACTTCAGGCGAAACCGCCGTTGCGATTTCGCCTGAAAATTTACTCCAGTGGGTAAACCTCGCTCGCCTACGGGAATTTATTCCGTGTCAAACGGTAGGCCAGCCAGTAAACCCCCAGGTAGAGGAACGGGATGAAGATAATCAGGCCTTCCAGATCACCAAGCATGGTCAGCCTCCGTTCTTCGAGGATTCGAGCTGTGTCTCAAACAACACCCCGCCCGCCACCGCGATGAGGATAATCATGGTGGTGCCCACCAGCCAGGCGAAATACCAGGGGCCGTAGTCACCGCAGAGCACGGCCAGCGCAATGGCAAACGCCACGACCACGCCCAGCCCCAGAAATTTAGCAAAGGTTTGCATTTCAAAAACTCCTAATAGCTATGCGGGTCGTTGGCGACGGCCTCGGGCCTCACCTTGCCGCGCATCACGTAAAACGCCCATGATGTGTAGGCCAGGATGATCGGCACAAAGACCACGGCAAAGAACAGCATCCAGCCAAGGTTATAGGCGCTGCCGGTAGAGTTCCAAACCGTAAGGCTCTGGCTCGGGTTGGTGGAGGACGGCATCAGGAAGGGGAACATCGCGATACCCACCGTGCTGATGGTGCCGGCCCAGGCCACCGCGCCCAGCCACCAGGCGAGCACTTTAAGGTGCAGCCGCAAGGCAAGCGTACCCACGATCATACCGACGAAACCAAGCGCCGGCGCCAGCCACAGGATGGGATAGCTGTGATAGTTGTTCAGCCATGCCCCCTGCTGCACCGCCACGGCCGGCCCGCCCAGCGGGGTCGCCGCCATGCCGGGGTTCACCACGCCGGTGAACACATAGCCGTTCATGTGCGCGACCCAGACGCCCCCGGCCGCGAAGAGCACCGCGGCCACGATCCCGCCGCAGGTCGCGAACAGGCGCGCCCGGCCATACATCGGCTCCACGCTGCGCAGCATGAGGAAGGTGCCGCCCTGGTAGATACTCAAAGCCAGCGACATCACACCGCACATCACCGCAAACGGGTTGAGCAGGTAGCTGAGGAAGGACTCGTCCTGGTAATACTGGCCGGTCCAGCTGTAGTGAAAGCCGACCCCTTCCAGCACGTTACCAAACGCGGCGCCGTACACGATCATCGGCAGCGCGCCGGAGATCAGGAAGGCCCAGTCCCAGGTGTCGCGCCAGTTTTTCGCATCCACCTTGGAGCGGTACTCGAACGCCACGGGGCGCATAATCATGCTGAACAACAGCAGGATCATCACCACGTAAAACACCGAGAACGAGGTGGCGTAGAGCGTCGGGAAGGCGGCGAAAATGGCGCCGCCGCCCAGGATGAACCACACCTGGTTACCATCCCAGTGCGGGCCGATGATGTTAAGCGCCGTGCGGCGTTCCGCATCGGTTTTACCGACGAAGCGCAGCAGCGTGCCCACCCCCATGTCCATGCCGACCATCACGGCCAGGCCGGTGAGCAACACGCCCAGGAGAACAGCCCAGATAATCTTTAGAGCGACGTAGATTTCCATTTGTCAGTCTCCTTCCTATTCCCATGATTTCGCGGCAAAGCCGGGCTTGGCGAACATCGGCGAGGTGCCGCCCTTGCCAGAAGCCGCGGCGTGGTCGTGGGATTCAGGGCCCAGGCGGGCGAATTTAAACATCAGGTAAAGCTCGGCGGCGATGAACAGGCTGTACAGCAACGCAAAGCCAACGAGCGAGAAGATCATGTAGCCAACGTTGTGGCTGGAAGCAGCTTGGAACGTCGGCAGCCACCCATACACCGACCACGGCTGACGCCCGGCTTCGGCCGTAATCCAACCAAACTCGGAGGCCAACACCGGTGCCGGAATGGACCACATGCACAGCTTCAGCAGCAGCGTATGTCTCTCCAACTGATTCTTCAGACTGAAGTACGCCATGACGGCGAACAATGCGACGAAGTAAAAGCCGAGGAACATCATAATCCGGAAAGACCAGAAGGTGACGAAGACATTGGGAATGGTGTCACGTTCCGTCTGTTGCAGCAACGCGGGCATCTCGCCCGGAGTGATCGCGTTCAGATCCTGGTTCGGTGCGTTTTTCTGCGCGAGGAAACCATAACCCATGTCGTTTTCATACTGCTGGAAAGTGGCCAGCGACGCTGCATCATGCGTGGTGCTGTATTGTTGCAGCGCGTTGATTGCCTTGATGCCGTTGAGGATGCGCGGCTGCGAGGCGGCTTCCAGATCAAGCAGGCCGGGAATGGGCGCGTTGAACGAATGCGTAACCAGCGGGGTCAGCACATAAGGAATACCAATTTCAAGCGAATTGCTCTGCGTTTTGTCATTGGGCAGCGCGATCAGCAGCCAAGGCGCTTCCGGCGAGGTGGTGGTGTTCCACAAGCCCTCGATCGCGGCGATTTTTGTTGGCTGCACCAGGTAATCCAACCGGCCCAACGCGTCACCCAGGGTGACCACCGCCAGCGTTGAAATAAGACCGAACACCGAGGCCATGCGGATGGACCGCGCCGCGAATTCCTTGTGCCGGCCAGTCAGCAGATAATACGCGCTGATACCCATGATGAACATCGCCCCGGCAACGAAACCGGCGATGGAGGTATGCACGAATTTCGCCTGCGCGTCCGGGCTGAACACCAGATCCACAAAGCTGTTGAACTGCATACGCATCGTGTCCGGATTAAAGCTCGCCCCGGCCGGAGATTGCATGAAGCCGTTGGCGATGAGAATCCACAACGCGGAAAGATTGGAGCCCAACGCAACCAGATACGTCACCGCCAGATGCCCCGGCTTGCTCAAACGGTCCCAACCGAAGAACATCAGGCCGACGAAGGTGGATTCCATAAAAAAGGCCATCAAACCTTCGATGGCCAGCGGGGTCCCAAACACGTCCCCCACGTAATGGGAAAACATCGACCAATTGGTGCCAAATTCGAACTCCATGGTCAGGCCGGTGGCAACGCCGATGGCAAAGTTAATGCCAAACAACTTGCCCCAGAACTGGGTCATGTCCTTGTAAACCTGTTTGCCGGTAATGACGTAGGTGGTCTCCATCGCCGCCAGTAGAATGGTGAGGCCCAGCGTGAGAGGCACGAAGAGAAAGTGGTAGAGGGCGGTCAAGGCAAATTGTAGCCGCGAGAGGTCTACAACGGTGGGGTCTATGAGCGGCATTCTGAGTGCTCCTGCTGCGTTCAGTTCAGACAAACAAGCCAGCGTGCTATACGCGCGGCATGGCCGGAGTGAGTTGATCTATATCAAAGGCTATTCATAAAATATTTTGTTGTATTTCCGATCCAGACGGTATTTTTCTACTCTATTTGTGGGGTTATCTATATTTATGCAGAATACTTCTGCACCCTTACACCACTACTTCGTTCCATGCAGCATAATTCTACCATCTTCGAGCGTGTAAACCGCATCCATGGCCGCCAGACCGGCCCGGCGGTGGGTGATGTAGAGCACGGTTTTCCCGGCCATCACCGGCCCCAGGTCGCGCAGCAATGCTCGTTCGGTCACCGTATCCAGCCCCTCGGTCGGCTCGTCCAAAATCAGCCAGGGCGTGTCCTTCAACACCGCCCGCGCAATCGCCACACGCCGCGCCTGCCCGCCGGAAAGCCGCACCCCCGCCTCGCCAACAATGGTATCCAGCCCCAGCGGCTGCGCCCGCACAAAAGCCGCCAGTTGCGCCACCTCCAGCGCGCGCCAAAGCTCGACCTGCGTTGCCTCGCCTTTGGCGATCAACAAATTGTCGCGGATGGTGGTGTGAAACAAATAGCTGCGCTGCGAGACCACGCTGAAATACGCGGCGATGTCCTCCGCATGGAACGCCCGCAGATCACAGCCGCCAAAATTCACTTCCCCCGCTTGATACTCATGAAAGCGGAGCAACAGATTGATCAGGCTGGTCTTGCCCGCCCCGGTGCCGCCCATAATGGCAACGTGGCTGCCCTGGGCGATGTGCAGATCCAGCCCATTCAAGGCCCATGGCGCAGCATCCGCATAGCGCAAACACACCCCGCGCAGGTCGAGGTCAAAACGCTCCGGCCGAGGCGAGGGTTTTGCCGGCGGCGAGATCGCGGGTTTGCTATCCGCCAACTGGAAAATCCGCGCCGCCGCGGTGCGTATCTGGCCAAGAAACTGGAACGCCCCCGGCAGCGGCGCCACCACCTCGAACGCGGCGAGGCTCCCCAGCGCCAGCATCGGCAATTCCGGCCCGGAGAGCTGCCCGGCGCTCACCGCCGGGATGGCCGCAACGACCACTAATAATAGAGTGTAATTGGTCAGCAACCCGGCGGCGGCACTGCCCAGCCCGGTAATGCCCGCCATTTCCGCCTGCCGCCCTAACAACCGCGCATTCAACCCCGCCACGCGGGCCTGCAACGCGGGCGCGGCGTTATAGCTCAGCAACTCGCCCATGCCCTGCACGGCATCGACCATTTCCGCGCGCAAATCCGCATTCAGCCGGGTAAGCTCCGCCCCGGCCGCAGCCCCGCGCCATTGCGTTAAGCCCGGCAGCGCGACGCCGGTGAGCACCAGCCCCGCCAGCAGCGCCAACGCCGCCGGCCAGGAAAATATGGCGAAAAACCCCACCATCGCCAGCCCGGCCACGCAGGCCACGGCAAACGGCAAAAACACGCGCAAGTAAAACAAATTAAGCGTGTCAATATCCGCGACAATGCGCGACAGCAAATCGCTCGCCCGGTAGCCCTGCAACACCGCCGGCGCCAGCGGCTCCAGTTTGGTGTAGAACCACACACGCAACTGCGCGAGCAGGCGGAACGTCGCATCATGCGTAACCAGCCGCTCCACATAACGCGACACCACGCGAATGGTCGCGAAAAACCGCACCCCCGCCGCCGGACTGAAAAAATTAAACGCATTCTGCGCCGCATATCCGGCCAGCCCCGCAACCGCGGCACTTGCCAAAAACCAGCCCGAGAGCGTCATCAACCCGAAATTCGCCAATACCGTAATGCACGCCAGCGCGGCGCCGCCGTACATCCACCGCCGGTAGCCGGAAAACAATTTCAACAGGCGGATCAGATCGCGCATGACAAATCCTCCGCCTCTTCACGCCCCGCGCTCCGCATCGCGGCATACAGCCCACCGCTATCGCGCAACGCGGCCGGCGTGCCGCACTCCGCCACGCGCCCCGCCTGCAACACCACAATCTGGTCCGCGCGTTCAGCCATCGCCAGACGATGCGCGATCATAATCACCGTCCGCCCCACCGCCAGATCCAGTATCGCATCCAGCACCAGCGCCTCGCTTTCCATATCGAGGTTCGCGGTGGCCTCATCGAGGATGAGAAGCTTCGGATCTTTCAAAAATGCCCGCGCCAAGGCGATGCGCTGTACCTGCCCACCGGAAAGCCCCTGCCCAAGATCGCCGATCACCGTCTCAAACCCCTGCGGCAGCGCCTCAATAAATTCCAACGCACGGGCTTTGCGCGCCGCCTCGCGCAGCTCATCCAAGCCCGCCTGCGCCCGCCCGAGCCGCAAATTGGCGGCGATGCTGCCATGAAACAGCCGTGGCGTCTGCGGCACCCAAGCCAGGCTCTCCCACCAGGCTTCCGGCGCCAGGCTGGCCAAATCCACCGTGCCGTTAATCCGCACCGTTCCCTGCTCCGGCCGCACAAACCCCAGCAGCACCCGCGCCAGCGTGGTTTTGCCCGCCCCGCTCGGCCCGACCAGCGCGGTGATCTTGCCCGCGGGAAACACACAGCTCAGCCCATCGAGCACGTTCTCCCCACCAGAATAGGAAAACCTCAGACTTTCACAGCAGATTTCAAGCCCCGCCGCCCCCGGCATCACCTGCGTCCCGGCCGTAGCCACCGGCGCATCCAGCACCTCAAAAATCCGCCGTGCCGCCGCAATCGCGGTCATGCGCGCATGGTAATACGTGGAAAGCCCGCGCAGCGGCACAAAATACTCTGGTGCCAGCAGCAACACCAAAAACGCCGGAAAAAAATTGATGTGTCCATGCAGCAGCCGCACACCAAAAATCACCGCCACCAGCGCAATCGCCAGGCTGGAGAAAAACTCCAGCGCCGCCGAGGTGAGGAACGCAATGCGCACTCCCGCCATCGTCGTCTTGCGATAATCGTCTGAAATCCGGGCCACAATCTCAATCTCATCGCGCGCCCGGCCAAACAGCTTCAGCGTCGTGATGCCTTGCAGCACGTCGAGAAAATGCGAACTCATCAGCAACAATTTCTGCCATTGCCGCTGGTTAATCGCCTCCGCGCGGTAGCCGACGAACACCATGAACACCGGAATCAGCGGCCCCGTCACCAACAAAATCAAACCGCTGATCCAGTCCAACGGAAACACCAGCGCCAGAATCGCCAACGGCACCGCCACCACCAGCGCCATCTGCGGCACATAGCGGGAAAAATACGGCTCCAGCGCTTCCACGCCCTCAATCATAGTACTGGCCAAATCAGCACTATTCTCACCCGCCGCCGGCACCGGGCCGCGCCGTAAAATATGGCCCAGCAATTCCTGCCGCAGATACGTCTTGATCGCGCCCGCCGCCCTGAACGCCACAACCTCGCTGGCATAAGTAAGCCCGGCGCGCAGCAGGAACAGCCCCGCCAGCCCCCACAGCAACGGCGCCACCACGCCCAGCGTCTGCCCTTTGAACACCACGCCGTTGACCACGCGCGCCAGCAACACCGCCTGCACGATTACCAGCAGCGCCGCCACCACGCCCAGCCCGATGCTCAGGTACAGCGCCCCGCGCGTCCGCCGCCCTTCGGCCATCAGCCGGGGGTCGATCCGCGTACTCATACGGCAGCGCCAAAATCTGTCATGGAGCTTCCTTACCCCGGATAATCCGCCAAGGCCACGCAGCGAACTTTCACGCCTCCGGCAGCGCCAGTGGCAGCAACGGCGCCCCGGCATTTTCCGCGGCCTCCCGCAGGCTTACCGGCAGTGCCTCGAACAGCGCCGCCTCAAAATCCGGGTCAATCAACCGTGCGCCGTCCCATTCCATGGCGACCCGGCAGAACTGCTCCTTCAGGTCCCGGCGCGGCAGCAAATGCCGGTAAAACTGGAACCTCCGCGCCGTCGCGTTCACCGCGCGGATCAACTCCCGGTGCTCGGGCGCCGCATGCCGTCCATCCGTAAACAGCATCCCCGCACCAGGGAGCAACACCTCAATCGTCTGACGGGCCAGCAAGGTGGCAACGTTCCTGAACTGGTCACGCGACCGCGGCGACAACCCACCCCAGCGATGCGCGATGCAGATATGAAATTCCTCCCCCAGTTGGTGAAAACTCACCAGGCAGTCCAGTGCCTCGGTCCCCGTGGCCGTCGGGTAGCGGCTCAACTCAGCCGGCGCGAACCGGCGCCAGGAGGACAACACCTCCCGCGCCTGGGCAAAAGCCGCCAGCCCGGCCGGTTGCCGCACCGGCAGCGACATCTCATCAATCAGCGGGTTCTCCCCCGCATTTTCACAAGCGCGCCGGTAAGCCGCGTCAACCGCCTCGACGCTCGGAAAATCCGCAAAATCCGGCAGCACGGCAACGCCGCCCCGCGCCGGCGGCAAAGTACCAAACCGCCACGCCGCATAGTCCGCCACGGTTTGGTACTGCCCCCGCAACGCCTGCGCCGCCGCCGCCTTCGCCTGTGCCAGTTGCGCCAGCGCCGTCAGATGCCGCGGCGCGCCAAATCCATCTTCCACGGCAATCTGACCGCACACCCGCTCCCAGCCCTCGCATTGCGCGGCGAGGGCCTGGTATTCCACCGCCCAATCAGGGTCGTAATACGGGTTACCAGCCCCGGCCATCACATGCCTCCGCTACGGCCCGCGTTCTCCCACGGCTTAAAAAATTGGGAACAGTGCATCTGAGGGCCTGCCAAAATATATATAAAAAAGACCTCAACCACCTGTTAATCAATCAAATATCTCCGCAGCCATCTCCGGCTCCAGTGTTTCCAGGCAACACAACATTGCACCAAGCCTCATGTATTGCAGCAGGCCAAGATCGCCTTTAAGAACAAAAGCCAATCATGTGCTACAGCCAAGCTGGACAAGCGGAGGCAATGCATGGCTGTTACCAATAACGACTCAAGTACCAATAACGACTCAAGGCTGAAGGTGACATGTCTGATTTACCTACTCTGCTGAATTCTTTCGAGAGCCTCGGCGACAATTGTGAGTTTGGCTTCGTGCAACGTAAATTTGGCACCGAGCCTGCCGGACTGCTGCGCTGGGCCATCGCCTCTCCCGCAGCCCTGGTGGCTGGCTTACAGGACGAATTCGCCCATCTCTATGCCTATGATAAGCTTGTGTCCAATGCCGTCGACATGCTCGGCGACCTGACTTATGGCATCTCTTTCCATACCAACATGCGTTCCTCGCGGGTCGACGGCCAGTTCCGTTTTAACGTGGCGGAGCCGGAACGCCACCAGATATACCTGGAAGAACTGAAAAAAATAAACTACCTGAAAAACAAGCTGCTCGAAAAACTAAAAAATAACGGCACGATTTTTGTCTACAAAAGAAACGCCGGCGTTTCCTCCGCCCAGGCTTTTGAAATTCGCGATCAGCTGCTCAATTATAACCCGCAAAATGTCCTGCTGGTCGTTGGTACGGAGGGAGATACGCCCGGTAAAGTCTGGGAAGTTGCTCCCAACTTGTTGCGCGCCACGATTGACAGATTCGCGCCATATAATCAGGCGGACGACGTATCCTACGATCTCTGGCTCGAAATTTGCCAGAAGACTCATGCCATCCTGCAGGCAAAATCGGCGGCCGCCCTGTCTTGACCGGTCATAGCCATATTTATCCAAACAGCAGGTTTTCATGATCGAGCATTTAGCCCAGAATTTTAACAGTGCAGCCGAATTTAATTATTCCGTCCATATCGATCCGGAATTGCGCTTTGTGTATTTTAACAATCCAAAATCTGCCTGCACGACCATCAAGGCATCTCTCAATTCATCCTACGCACGCAAAAATAATAAGGAACTTGTCTACACCTCCATCGGGGACATCCATAACCGGAATAAAAATTTTCTGCTAATGCCCGGCCAGGTTGGCATTCCAAAATTTCTTGCCCTTTTACAGGATGACAGCGTTTTCAAGTTCTGCTTCGTGCGCGACCCACTGCACAGGCTGGCTTCTGCTTACCAGAGCAAAATTACCTGGAAATCAGGCTCCCTGGACAACCTCGCACTGCTGGCTCATCGCGGCGAGTCCTGGCGCCCCTCTTTCGAAGAATTCGTTGCATTGATTGCAAGCAACGTCACCCTGCGCGATTGCGATGAACATTGGCGGCTGCAAACCAAACAACTATGTACAAACATCGTCAATTATAGCGTTATCGGAACATTCGAGACTCTCGACCCGTGCCTGAATGCCATCCTGCTGAAACTCTTCGGCACGGATGGCGCCATCTACGATGTTCGGGAGCATTTCCAGGGTAACGCCTCACACAGCGTAAAGCTTCTCAAAGATGTTGCGGCGGAAACGGAACGATTGGTTCATGAAGCCTACGCCGAGGACGAAAAACTGTATCAGCATGTAGTGGCAACCCAACCACAGTGGCTGTCTCATCTGGCATAGTGTCTGACTGAAGTTTATCGAACTCCTGCCGCCGGTTTGGAAAATGCCGCGCAACGGTGCTAGCTTAAACCAGGCTTGATCATGCGCGGCGCGCTGGCCGACGCTACCCGGCCAGCGCCTTCACTTTCTTCTCTTCAAGGTAGTTGATCAGCGGCGCGACCGAGCGCTGCCAGGAAAAATGCCGAGCCGACACCGCCGCCGCGGCCGCCATTCTTTGCAGCAGGTCACGGTCGCGCGACAGCTGGCTAATGATTTTCGTCATCGCCGCCGCGGCGTTTCCGTCATTGGGAACCAGGAACCCGTTCACCCCGTCCTCGATAATCTCCGCCATGGCGCCGACATTGGTGGCAATCACCACCACGCCGCAATGCAGGGCTTCGATCACGATCAGCGGCATGCCCTCCCAGTGCGACGGCAGCACCAGCACATGCGCCCAGCCCAGCCGCGCCATAATCGCGCGCTCGCTCATTACCGGCGGCTCGATGAGGCCCGCCATCGTGGCGATGCTAGCCTCGTCGTCCTTGAGAATGCTCCGGCCGACGATCCGCCATTTCACGGGCGGCCGCAGGCTGCGCGTGTGCCGCACAACATCAGCCAGGCGAACCAGGCCCTTCTGCCTGTCCAGCCGCCCCATATAAAGCACGTTCATCTCGGGCGCGAAGGCATCTCGCTTGGCGATCAATGGTTCAAGCTGATCTTCAGGCATCGGGAAGCCGGGGCCGTTCTTGATCACCAGCAGTTTTTCCCGCGGCACGCCCATGCCATGCATCCAGCGCGCCAGCGCGTTGGAACAGGTTATAATCAGGTCATAAACATGTTCATACGCCAGCGCGACCACAGGGTGCCCCGTAGGCATGTGCAAGGGCGTGCGGTCGATGACATGCAGATAGTTCACAATGGTAACGCCGAACCGGCGCAACTGCCCCATCACCTCGTTGGAGCCAAGGGAATGACAGTTGATCACCACATCCAGCCAGAACAGCAGCCCCAGCGCGTTCGAGGTATCATGCCCACTGCCCCACGAGGGCAGCCAAGTGCCATAGAACGTGCCGCTGCCACCGGACGAGGCAATGCTAGGGTCGGGCAGAATATTAATCGTCTGAAAAGTCGCGGCAAATGCCGGCGGGAGTTCTATTTTGTTGTTCCCCATCAGGAACAGGTGAACATTCCAGCCGTGGTTGCGCAATTCCTGCGCCACACTATGCGTGACCTTTTCCACGCCGCCGAACTCCGCGATCGGCAACAGGAAGCCAACATTAAAACCGCCCGACTCCACGATTGGATACCCAATGGCATGCTCGCCCAGTTCTTTGCGCAGAAGCAGGTAATTCTCATGCTTCGGTTTGATGGAGATGTTACGCCAGTTCCATTTTACCAAGGCCTGTTCGCGGTACCGCGAATGCCGGAACAGACTGAACAGGCTCAACAGGCTGCTGGCGTTGCCAATGCCGACTTGGCTAATCATCGGCTGGGCAATCGTCAGCCGGGTCTGCGCCACCGGCATACTGGGATCCTCGCTGTTGAGTGAATTTATCCAGACTGTATGCGGGTCCACCACGCTGGTTACAAAAACACGAGTGGGTAGCATCAACACAGCACTTTCGTCCACGGATGCCGCCTCGCCATGCGCGATATCCGTTTTCACCAAAATCGTATTCTGTGGGCCGCTGCCATCCAGGAACAAGGCCGCCACCGGGGCCTGGCTCAAGCCGCTTTCCAATGTCCAAAAGGCCCACCGCAACATGCCTGTTTTGCTCAGTATCTCCAACGTCTGGCTGTTGGTCGTTACAATAAACGGCGGAAAATATTCTTTCGATGGCTCCGCCTGCGCCCGCCAGAATTTCAGGTCAAGTTCGTCGAACGTAACCGCCGAAATAGTGTTCGCCGGATCGCCGGTCAGGAATATTTTGCCGGTATCGGCAACGTAGATGGCAAATCGCGGCGCATATTGCGCCTCCAGCCTGGCCAGCCCCTTGGGTTGAAACAGCTTGGGGTGCTTGCGCTTGATGTAGCCGACAATTTCATCATGCACCCGCCCGGAGTCCGAGAGCATGCTCTCGGCGCGCTTGCGGTACTGAAAACCCAGCAGCGGCTCATGCACCCCCCTGAAGCCCCGTTCCACCGCCTGCAGCCAGAACTCCCAGTCTTCGTAACCATGGCGCATGGCCTCATCAAACCACACACCAGCCTCAAACACCCGGCGGGCGATCAGGCTGCCTGCCTCGCAGATGTTGTCTTGCGTATGGGCCAGCACGGAGTACATCCCGCCGTAGTCAAAATTCGCGGCGATCCCGAACATGTCGATATTCGGGTAGACCCAGGCTACATTCTTATCGCCGGCCATTCTGGCATAGGCCCGGCCCAAAGCCGGCGGATACAGGCGGTTATCGGCATCCAGCAAATAGACCGCGGCAACGCTCGCCCAACGGTGCAACGCGAACCGGATCCCGGTATTGCGCGCCGCGCTGAGGCCGCCATTCGCGCGCCTGACATAAAATATCTTCCCCGGATAACGCAGCGCAAAGGCCGAACAAACCTGATGCGTTTCCACCAGGGGGCAACCATCGTTCACCAGCACAATCACGATATCCTGTTCGCAATCCTGCGCCAGGATGGAGGTAATTGCCTCGCTTAACAGCACGCTGTGGCGGAATCCCGGAATGATAACGGCAATCACCGGGGCGTGGATTGCCTCACCCTCCGCTGACCGCATCGGCGTCATGACGCTGTCCACCTTCAGGACTCCAATATCTCAAAGCCCATATTTACCAGGCGTGACCAGGCAAAAGGCGAAGCAACGCCGGGTGGCAGACGGGTGGCGACATAGCAATCGCGCGGCGCCGCGGTGGCCAGCAAACAGCTAAAGTGGAGCCGCTGGAACGCCTCCCGCTCCAGCTTCACCCAACCGGAATAATCATCTGCGGGCGCATCATTTTCAAGTGCTGCAAATGCATCGGCAACGGAGGCAGCGGAAAGACAAGCGACCTCCATCGGCGGCCCATTCTCATGCGCGCTGCGCATTTCAACAAACACGGAACAGGCTTCCTCCGGCAGCACCCCTGCCAGCTTTACAACCGTGGCGTGTTGTTCCAACGGATGAATCTGCAGTTCCTCGTCTTCCTGGATGACCGTCACCAGATCAAAACCGATCCCTTCCGGTTTTGCCGAAACTTCCTCGGCAAGCGGATAAATTTCCTTAGACACCACGACAGGCCGCCTCGCCCCGGCGGTCCCCTTCGGCAGCAGCGCGTTGCGCAGCAGCGGCGGCCGCACGCCAGGTAGCCCCGCCCAGATTTTTATCGCCAGCGAGCGCGAAATCGGCTCCCGGCCCAGCACCGAGAGACACGCCGCCGGCGAAGGGTTCGGCCTGCCCAGCGCAAGGTCCGGGAGAACATCGCTGGCCCCAGCCGCGGAAATCCTCAACAATGGGGTCATGCCCGGTCCAGGAATACCGCGGTCCAGCAGAAAGCCCAACCAGCCCGGCTTTATTGCGGCCTGATCGACCAACCATGTAGCCACCACCGTTTCGTTCTCGAACGTCAGAAGCTCCACCCACAGAGC
This sequence comes from Acetobacteraceae bacterium, assembly GCA_003164135.1. Classification (GTDB taxonomy): domain Bacteria; phylum Pseudomonadota; class Alphaproteobacteria; order Acetobacterales; family Acetobacteraceae; genus Acidocella. The sequence continues at coordinate 54,067 of PLSD01000032.1, read as the reverse complement.
GCCCGGCCCCTCATCTTCCAGGGTCTGTTGCGGAATATACAGCTCGAACCCAGCCAGGCCGGAGGAGTTAACCGGCAGTTGCTGCTGCAAGATGTCGGTGGGTCGCAGCCCGGCAATCAGGCTGGTGCGGCTCGGCCCATCCGCATTGTTGACGAAAGCCAGCACGCTGGGGGATTTGTAGCGGAAAACAAAGGCCTCGACGGTGGAAAACTGCTCCAGCAGCTCAGCATAAGCGTACCGCAGTTCCGCCAGCTCCTGGTGCAGACCGGCCATATCCTTCAACTGCCCTTGCAGGTTTTGCAGGAGAATCTGGTTGATCCAGAGCGCCAGCGCTTCAGCCGGCGGTGTTTTTGCCTTCTTGCTTGTGTCGATCTGGATGAAAGGCAGCGCACCAAAACCACTGAACAAGACCTTGCGCGCCATCAAGGTCCGCAAGGCGGCAGCCCCTTCATCGGACAGCGCGAGCGCGCCCGCCACGGGAGCAGTGGGGGACACCAGCATGCCGTCCTGGGTCAGATCAAGCCTCAAGCCATCCTCGCCGGTGACGAGGAGCGCCTCTCCACTGGCTTCCACCACGCTGGGAGCGGCAAGCGCCGCGAGGCCGCTGCGTTGAAACAGATCGATATCACACGGCGCCAGGAGAATGCCGATTCGCGGCGCGTTAGCCTCCAGCTTGCCTTCTGCCTGAACCGGAACGGCAAATCTTGTTTCCATTTTCCCACATTTCACAAAGTCAGGCATTTGCCCGCGTTATAAAACCATTCTGACACCAAAATCAGGTAATAATCAAATATCCTGAACTTGCCGCAACGCTCCCTCTACGCCTTACGCAACAAAAACAGCCCCTGCTCGCCGAACAGATTGGCCAATGCCGGCCAGCGGCGCCAGGGCGCGCGCGCGCCGGCTTCATCCGCCGCCAGCCACTCCTCCACGATATACCCATCCGCGGCACAGAGGTCGAAAAAATCCCGGATCGTGCATGGATGAATATTTGGAGTCTCGTACCACATCCGGCTCCAGTTCTTGGTCATCGGCATCCGCCCGGTAAACAGCAGTTGCAGCCGCAGCGTCCAATGGCCGAAATTCGGGAAGCTGATAATCGCATGCGTGCCGATCCGCAGCATCTGGCGCAGCACCTCGCGCGGCTTTTCCACCGCCTGCAAGGTGCGCGAGAGCACGACATAATCGAACGCCCCGTCCGGATAGCTCGCGAGGTCGGTATCGGCGTCGCCCTGCATCACCGGCAACCCGTGGGCCACCGCCAGGGTTACGGTCGCCATGTCGATCTCCAACCCGCGCGCGTCACATTGCAGGTTGCGGAACAGATGGTCGATCAGCGTGCCATCCGAACAGCCGATATCCAGCACCCGCGTCTTTGCCGCAATCATGCCCGCGATCAGCGCCAGATCAACGCGCATTTTTTTAGGGCTGCTCAACTCAGCCCCGCATGCTCGGCGCAACCCGCCAGAAACCCGCGCAATGTCCGGTGAAAATCCGGCTCATCGAGCAAAAACGCATCATGCCCCTTGTCGGACTTAATTTCCACGAACGACACGTTTGCCGCCACATGATTAAGCGCGCGGGCAATCGCGCGCGACTGCGCTGTGGGAAACAGCCAGTCGGAGTCGAACGAGACCAGCAGGAAGCGCGTTCGGGTCCCGGCGAAGGCCGATGGCAGCACCCCGCCGTAATCGGCGGAGAGGTCAAACAAATCCATCGCCCGCGTAATTGTCAGGTACGAATTCGCGTCGAACCGGCGCACGAAGCTGGAGCCCTGGTATTGCAGGTAGCTCTCCACCTCAAAACGGTCGCCCAGCGCGGAAATCTGCGCCGTATCCTGCAATTTGCGGCCAAACTTACGGGTCAGCGCCGCCTCGGAGACATAAGTAATATGCGCGGTCATGCGCGCCACCGCGAGGCCGCGCTCTGGCGTCACCCCATGCTCCCAGTAGCGCCCGGCGTGAAAATCCGGGTCGGCGGCAATCGCCTGGCGGCCGATCTCATGGAAGGCGATGTTCTGCGCCGAATGGTACGCCGCCGCCGCCACCGGCACCGCGGCGAACACCTGCGCCGGGTACAGCGCCGCCCAGGCCAGCACCTGCATGCCCCCCATGGAGCCGCCGATGACGGCGAACAGTTTGCCGATTTCCAAATGGTCGATGAACAGTTTCTGCGCCCGCACCATGTCGTTGATGGTCACCGGGGGGAAATCGGTGCCCCAGGGCTGGCCGGGGGTTTCGTCATGCTGGCTGCGCGGCCCGGTGGTGCCCATGCAGCCGCCCAGCACGTTGGTGCAGATGACGAAATATTTGTCCGTATCCACCGGCCGGCCGGGGCCGACCACCTGCTCCCACCAGCCGGGCTTGCCGGTCTCGGGGTTCACCTCCGCCACATACTGGTCGCCGGTGAGCGCGTGACAAATGAGAATCGCGTTGGTTTTTTCCGGGTTCAGCGTGCCGTAGGTGCTGTAAGCGACCGTCAGGCTGGCGATGTGGCGGCCGCAATCCAGCGTCAAACCCTCGGGAAAGGTGACGCTCTGGTGCTGGGTTTCGGATCTGGCGGTCGTCTGGTCCATTTCTCATTACGGGATATGCGCTGGCAGGGCGGCGCGCGCAATCCCTGTAACCGTCATGCGCTTGGCGGCAGCCCGGCAATTAGGTAACAAGCAGATGATGAATGATTCCGCCCCCCCTCCCAATGCGCTAGCCCAGTTGCGCGCCCAGCTCGACGCCATCGACGACCAGATCCACGACCTGCTGATGCGCCGCGCCGCGGTGGTGGAAAGTGTCGCGCGTGACGGCGGCAAGGTGGGCACCAAAATCCGCCCAGGGCGGGAGGCCGCCATTTTGCGCCGCCTGCTGGCGCGCCACACCGGCGCATGGCCGGCGCAGGCGATCGTGCGCATCTGGCGCGAGATTTTCGGCGCGGCGCTGATTATCGAGGGCGGGCAGACCATGGCGGTGTGCGACGGCGACGGCGGGGCCGAGCGCCTGGCCCTGGCGCGCGAGCATTTTGGCCCGCTCACCCCGGTGCGCCGCCACCACAACCCCGCGCAGACCCTGGCCGACCTGGCGCGCGACAACGCCCAGCTCGCCATTTTGCCGCCCCCGGCCGAGGACGACGAAGCGCATGGCGGGTGGTGGCCGATGCTCACCGCCAGCGCCCCGCACCGGCTGTTCGTGATCGCCAAAATCCCGTTCTGGACCAAGCGGGCGGAAGGTCTGCCGCTCGGCGAGGCGTTTGTCGCCGCCGCGGTTAAACCCGACCCCTCCGGCAACGACCGCAGCCTGATCGTGCTGGAACTGGCCGCCGACACCTCGCGCGCCCGCGTCACCGGCATGGTCAAGGACAGCGGCTTTGCCCCCGGCCAGATCTGGGTCAAACGCGTCCCCGGCGACAGCGCCATCCGCGCCCTGGTCGAGGTCGAAGGCTTCGTCGAGGACACCGACCCCCGCCTTGCCGCCATCGCCGGGCTCATCGCGCCGCCCGTCGTCATCGGCGGCTTTGCGGTGCCGCTGGACAGTACACCATGAGCGCGCCGCAGCCGCGCCCGGAGGTTTTCTCCGTGGCGTCCTATGTCGGCGGCGAGTCCGTGCTGCCGGGCTTCGCCAAGCCCATCAAACTCTCCTCCAACGAGGGCGCCTTTGGGCCGCCGCCTTCCGCGCTGGTTGCCCTGGCGGAGGCGGGAGAAAAACTGCACCGCTACCCTGACGGCAGCTCGGCCAAACTGCGCGCCGCCATCGGTGAGAAGTTCGGCCTGGACCCGGCAAAAATCATCTGCGGCAACGGCTCGGATGAGTTGCTGGCCCTGCTGATCCAGGCGTACGGCGGCCCCGGCACCGAGCTGATTATGAGCGTGCACGGTTTTTCCATCTACGAAATCGCCGGCAAACTCGCCGGATGCACGGTCCTGAAAGCGGCGGAGACCAACCTCACCACCGACGTGGACGCCATGCTGGCGCTGGTAACCCCGCAAACCAAAATGGTCTTCCTCGCCAACCCCAACAACCCGACCGGCACGCTGTTGCCGCAACCGGAAATGCTGCGCCTGCGCGCCGGGCTTCGGGAAGACATTCTGCTGGTGATCGACGCCGCCTATAGCGAATACGTGGACCGGCCCGATTACGACCCCGGCACGGTACTGGTGGATGCGGGCGAGAACACGGTGATGACCCGCACCTTTTCCAAAATCTTCGGCCTCGGCGGCGCGCGGCTCGGTTGGGCCTATGCGCCCCTGGCCGTCATCGACGCGCTCAACCGCATGCGAGCCCCCTTTAACGTCAGCGTCACCGCTTCCGCCGCCGGCATCGCAGCACTTGCCGAACCCGGCTGGCTGGAGGCAGGGCGCGAACACAACACCCAGGCCCGCGCCCGGCTCGAAGCACGGCTCGCGCAGGTGGGGCTGAAAACCCACCCCTCGGCGGCCAACTTCATCCTGGTGGATTTTGGCAGCCCGGAACGCGCAATCGCCGCCGACCAGTTTTTGCGCTCGCGCGGGCTCATTGTCCGCAACGTCAAATCCTACGGCCTGCCCACCTGCCTGCGCGTCACCATCGGCACGGACGCGGAATGCAATATGGTCGCCGAGGCGCTGAACGCATTTGTTCATGGTTGAATCTATCTTCAAGCGTCTGGTGATCATCGGCATCGGGCTGATCGGCAGTTCCATCACGCGCGGCGCCAAAGCGTATGGCGGCATCGCGGATAAAATAATCATCTGCGACGCCAGCCCCACGGCCCTGTCCCGCGCCGAGGAACTCGGCCTGGGCGATGAATACGAGAGCGACCCCGCGCAAGCCGTCACCGGCGCGGATTGCGTGATCCTCTGCGCCCCGGTCGGCACCTACGCCGCACTGGCGCAAGCCATTGCCCCGCATCTGGCGCCGGGATGCGTGCTCTCGGATGTCGGCTCGACCAAGCAATCGGTGGTGCATGATGTCGCACCCTTCATCCCCGCCAACGTCTCGTTCGTCCCCGCGCACCCCATCGCCGGCACGGAATTCTCCGGCCCGGATGCCGGGCTGGCGGATTTGTTCAAAGGCCGCTGGTCGCTGCTCACCCCGCCCGCCGGAACCGACGAAGCCGCCATCGTAAAAATCGAAACGCTGTGGAAAATTCTTGGCGCGCAGACGGCCCGGATGGACGCGGCGCACCATGACCGCGTGATCGCCATCGTCAGCCATCTGCCGCACCTCATCGCGTTTACCATCTGCGGCACGGCGGATGATCTGGCGGACGAGACCCGCGGCGAGGTGCTGCAATTCGCCGCCTCGGGCTTTCGCGACTTCACCCGCATCGCGGCGTCCGACCCGGTGATGTGGCGCGATATTTTCCTCAACAACAAGGACGCGCTGCTGGAAATGTTCGCGCGATTCTCGGAGGATGCGCAGGCCATGGCGCGTGCCGTGCGCAAGGGCGATGCGGATTATATCGAAGACAAAATCAACCGCAGCCGTAAAATCCGCAAGAGTCTGATCGACCTGAAGCAGGCATAACCGCTATGGAAAACACCGCCGTCATCATCGCCGCCGGGCTCGGCACACGGATGAAATCCACCCTCCCCAAAGCCGCGCACAAACTGGCGGGGCGCGAAATGCTGCGCCACATCACCATGGCGGCGGAAGAAGTGTTTGACCGCGTGGTCGTCGTGCTCGGCCCGGACATGCCGGCACTTGAGGCCCTGGCCGCGCCGCACGGCGTGGTGGTGCAGGCCGAGCGCCTGGGCACCGCCCATGCCGCCAACCAGGCGGAACACAAATTTGGGCAGGGCCTCGTCGCGATTTTCTACGCCGACAACCCCCTGGTCTCGGTGGCCACCATGCAGGCCCTGCTCGCCCGCGCGCAGGCCGGTGACGCCGGGCTGGTGCTGCTGGCCATGACGCCCCCCGATGCCGGCAAATACGGCCGCCTGGTGATGGAGGGCGGCTACGTCGCCCGCATCGTGGAATACGCCGACGCCACGCCGCAAGAACGCCGCATTACTTTGTGCAACGCCGGCGGCATGGCCGCCCCCGCCGCCGACATGCGCCGCTGGCTGGCCGCGGTGAAAGCTGAGAACGCCAAGGGCGAATACTACCTCACCGACATAGTGGAAATCGCGCGGGCTGAGGGCGTGAAAGTCGCCGCCTTCGAGGCCCCCTACGCCGAATGCATGGGCATCAACTCCCGCGCCGAACTCGCCGCCGCCGAGGCCGCCCTGCAAACCCGGCTGCGCGAAAATGCGCTGGAGTCCGGCGTCTCCATGCTCGCGCCCGACACCGTGTTCTTCTCCGCCGATACGCTGCTTGGGGCTGATGTCATTGTGGGGCCTTATGTCGTGTTCGGGCCTGGCGTCACCGTGGAATCCGGTGCTGAAATCAAGGCTTTTTCGCACCTGGAGGGCTGCATTGTGCATGCCGGCGCCGTCATCGGCCCCTACGCCCGGCTGCGCCCCGGCGCTGACATCGGCCCCGGCGCGCATGTCGGCAATTTCGTCGAAATCAAAGCCGCGACACTGGGTGCGGGCGCCAAAGCCAACCACCTGAGCTACATCGGCGACGCCGAAATCGGCCCCGGCACGAACATCGGCGCCGGTACCATCACCTGCAATTATGACGGCAACGCCAAGCACAAAACCAAAATCGGTGCGCGGGCCTTCATCGGCTCCAACACCGCCCTGGTGGCGCCCATTACCGTGGGCGATAACGCGCTGGTGGCGGCGGGGTCCACGCTCACCGAGGATGTGCCGCCCAATACGCTGGCACTTGGCCGGGCCCGGCAAGTCACCAAGGCGAAGCGCCCGCAGTAACGGGCGCCGCGGCGCAAAAAACTGGTGATAACCGGCGGCAGGGGGGGCGTTAACCCCCTGCAAAGGCACAAAACTTAAGCGGTGATGTCGATGCCGGCGAAGAAAAAGGAGATTTCCTGCGCGGCGGCTTCCGGGCTGTCGGAGCCATGCACGGAGTTGGCTTCGATCGACTCAGCGAAATCGGCGCGGATGGTGCCCGCGTCGGCCTTCTTCGGGTCGGTGGCGCCCATGATGTCGCGGTTCTGCACAATGGCGCTCTCGCCTTCCAGCACCTGCGCCACAACCGGGCCGGAGATCATGAAGCTGACCAGGTCGCCATAGAACGGGCGGTGCGAGTGGACGGCGTAGAACGCCTCGGCCTGGGCCTGGGTGAGCTGCAGGCGGCGGGTGGCGATAATGCGCAGGCCGGCTTCCTCGAACTTGTTGTTGATCTTGCCGGTCAGGTTGCGGCGGGTCGCGTCGGGTTTGATAATGGAGAGGGTGCGTTCGATTGCCATGATACTAGGTGCCTTTAAGTGATTGTGGCCGGGGAATAGCGGGGCAAGCCAGGCTCCGCAAGCCTTGCAGGGTGTGCAAGCCCTCTGGCGCGCTGTAGAGGGGGCGCATGAGCGTTTTAAGTTTAGAGAACCTGTCCTACAGTATTGCCGGCCGCGCCCTATTGGACCGCGCCAACCTTTTGGTGGACCCTGGCCGCCGCATTGGCCTGATCGGCCGCAACGGGGCGGGCAAGTCCACGCTGCTGAAGCTGATCGCAGGGGAGCTGCAGCCCGATGGCGGGAGTATTCGCTTTGGCCAGCGGGTAAGGCTGGGTTATGTGGCGCAGGAGGCTCCGGGGGGCGATGTGACGCCGCTGGAAGTGGTGCTGAAGGCCGATACCGAGCGCACGGCGCTGATGGAGGAGGTTGAGCACCACGAGGTGGACCCGCACCGGATTGCCGAAATCCATGACCGTTTGTTGACGATTGAAGCCGATGCGGCCCCGGCGCGGGCGGCGGCGATTTTGTCGGGCCTGGGGTTCTCCACGGAATGGCAGAGCCGGCCGATGAGCAGCTTCTCCGGTGGCTGGCGCATGCGCGTGGCGCTGGCGGCGGTGCTGTTTTCGGCACCGGACCTGTTGCTGCTCGATGAGCCGACCAACCATCTGGATTTGGAGGCAACACTCTGGCTGGAACAGTATTTGAGCAAATTCCCCGGTGCGGTGCTGCTGGTGAGCCATGACCGGCAGTTGCTGGACCGCGCGGTGGAGGCGATTGCGCATCTGGACGGCGGCAAGCTGACGGTGACGCCGGGCGGGTTTGCCGAGTTTGTGCGCATTAAGACCGAAAAAGCCCTGCAACTGGGCCGTGCCGCGGAAAAAGCCGCCGACCAGCGCGCGCATATGCAGAAATTCGTCGACCGCTTCCGTGCGTCGGCCGCCAAAGCCAAGCAGGCGCAGAGCCGGATTAAGGCGCTGGAGCGGATGCCGCAGATTGAGTCGGTCGTGGAGGACCGGGTGACCCGCTTCTCCTTCCCCGAGCCGAACAAGCTGGCGCCGCCGATGCTGAGTTTGGACAATGTGGATATCGGCTACGACGGCAAGGCGGTGCTGAAAGGCGTTTCGCTGCGCATTGATATGGAAGACCGCATTGCGCTGCTGGGGACCAACGGCAACGGCAAATCCACGCTGGCGAAGCTGCTGGCGGGACGGCTGGAGCCGCTGAGCGGGCGGCAGTTCCGCACCGGGAATTTGCGCGTGGGGTATTTTGCGCAGCACCAGGAGGACGACCTGGTGATGACCGAGACGCCGTATGAGCATCTCTCCCGCGCTCTGCCAAAAGCGACGCCGCCGCAGGTGCGGGCGCAGGCGGCGCGGTTTGGGTTGGATGCGGACAGGGTGAATACCAAAGTCTCCGCGATGTCAGGTGGCGAGAAGGCGCGGTTGTTGCTGGCGCTGGCGACGCGGGATGCGCCGCATCTGCTGATTTTGGATGAGCCGACGAACCATCTGGACATTGACGCGCGCGATGCGCTGGTGCGGGCACTGGCGGATTTTGAGGGCGCGGTGGTGCTGATTTCGCATGATCCGTATTTGGTGGATTTGGTGGCGGACCGGCTGTTGCTGGTGGCAAACGGCAAGGTGACGGCGCTGGATGGCGATCTGGCCTCCTACGCTGCCAGCGTGACGGAAGGCAGCACGAGCAGCGGTGGCGGCTCGCGCGATAACTCGCGCAAGAACGACCGGGCCGAGGGCAAGAAGGAACGCGCCGAGGCGCGGAGCAAGACGGCGCCATTGCGCCAGGCGGTGAAGGATGCGGAGCTGCGCATTGCCAAGCTGACCGCGGAGAAGGATTTGTTGGAAAAGAAGCTGGCGGACCCTGGGATTTATTCGGCGGGGAAGGCGAAGGATCTGGCGTATATCAACCAGCGGATTGCCGCGATCAAGCGCGAGACGGGGGTGGCGGAGCAGGCTTGGCTGGAGGCTTCATCAGCATTGGAAGCGGCGATTTAACGGTGTGGGGGTGTTCCACGTGGAGCACTTGTGAGGAAGTGGTTATAACACGTTGTTAGTGCGGTAGAATTTTTTGCTTGCACCCCAATTTGTGCGGGTTTGTGTCGGAAAAACAACGAAAACGCCTATTTTTTGAGGGGAATGGCTGGGTTTTCGGGGTGATCGATTAAATTTTGGGCGTTTTGGCTGGGTAATCGCGATTTCCGGTTTCGAGCCATCCAGGACGTTCATCGGGGGCATGGTCATTCCCGGAAGCGGCTGCTTTGCCAGGTCAGGATCGGACTAATCAAAGTTCTGATCTTAGGCAGTCGGTGCCCAAGGCTCCGGATTGAGTTTTGAGGCAAGCACTGTGGCGGGATCGATCCCAGGGCGTGCTCGGCGATATGCTCCGCACGTCATAATGAAAGGACACGTCGGCAGCTCCGGATTTTCGATCCACTGGACCGCAATGCATTTGCCGCTCTGGAAGGTAATCGGGTTCTCTGATGGGTCCAATTCCCGAACAAGCATTCTTCCGTCTACCATTCCGCAGACCGTAGTTATCGCTCCTGACTTCAGCGTGCTCCTGAGAAAACGAAAAACTGCGCCAAGGAATGCGTTTACCTTGTCCTTCTGCGCGTCGAACCACGCTATTACATCCTGAATTTCCAACGGTGCCCCGTCAAATTTTATCCCTAGATGTAGATATCGAATTGTAGAGTTGTCGTTGCGGGTCAGATCGCAGTGACCGGTTCCATAGTGAGCAAGCTCATCCCGTATATGCCGGAGCGGCTTTTCCCACCCAGCGGTCACGAAAAGGTCTTTCAAGTAGGCTGGGAATTCACCCGTAATCTTCTCAGCGCTTGTGAAAAGGAAACTTGTAGAATCCTTAAAACCTCGTGAATCTTTACGGTAGATGGCTCGCACCGTCTTTGCCGTGCAATCCAGGCAAGAATAAAGCTCTGAAATTGCGGCTTCGATGTCTTGCGCTGTCTCTCGACCTTGAATGGCCGCGCTGTAGCCCCGTCGATTCATATCGGCTTGTTCGATAGTTAATGCGTCGATTGACCGGGCTGCCTTGTCTCGAAAAATTCCAGCTTTTTCGAAATGACGCACAACCCCGCCCAAGGCGCGCTTTTCACGCTCCTCAAATTTATATGTGCTACTATGTAATGCCACAAACGCGTCAACCTCTCCCCAAAGCTCGGGGGCAAAGGTTCTGACTGTAGGGCGGCTGTTTATGTTTCCTGGATCGGCCATGTCGACTAACAGATTCGCATTATACCATTCGGATAACAAGCTCCTGATCGGTAGCTGTTCTTGATGTCTCACTTTTGATCCGAAGGAGTACTCGGGGCGAAATTAATGCACCTCGACCGGCGTCCACCCCGGCTAAAACTGCCGTCGGACCGAATGTCCAATTTCGAATCAGCATTACCAGAAACCTGACCGGCTGCTTTCCACCCAAGCCAGAATTTCAAAATGGCTCACCGCCGGCTGATGGGAGCTAGACGAACTGGCTGGCCCAGGTGAGGGCTTCGGTGTGGAGGCGGTTGAAGGCGTCGAGGTTTTTTAGGTCCAGGGTGGTTAGTAGTTGGGCGGTCTCGTCGTCGCCGGGGCGTTCGCTGGCTTCGATCATTTGCAGCATGGTGCCGAGCTGGCCTGCGCTGTTGAGCAGGGCTTCCCGGATGGAGGCTTCCAGGTTGATGGATTCCAGGAGTTGCGCCAAAGGCTGGTGAAACAGCGTGCCGGCCAGGCTGAGAACGCCGACCATGAAGGCGCGGTTGCGTAACGGTGCGCAGCCGAGCAGGCCGGCGAGGCCTTCCATCATGCGGCCGCGGATGACGGCGGTTTGCAGTAGCGGGTTGGTGGCGCTGCGGCCGTTGCTCTGTTGCGAGAACAGCATGATCTGGACCAGGCGGGTGAGCTGGATGCGGCCGAGCATGGCGATGGCGCTGCGTACGCTGGAGATTTTGCGCGCCAGGTTGAAGGCCGCGGAGTTGACCATTTTCAGCAGGTGCATGGTTAAATCTGGTGCCTGCTTCAGGACGTTTTCGATTTCCTGGATTTCGGCATCGGCGGCGAGCAGGCCGAGCAGGTTGAGCAGGACCAGGGCGGAGGGCTGCATGCTGTAGCCGGAGAGGATGACGGGTTTGGCAAAAAAATAGCCCTGGAACAGATCAAAATCGAGGCCGAGGCAGAAGTTGAATTGCTCCGGCGTATCTATTTTTTCAGCCAGGAGCTTGAGTTTGTAGGGTTTGAGTGCGCGCACGGTTGCCTCGATCTGAGCCGGTTGCATGGCCAGGACGTCAAGTTTTACCACGTCAATGAGCGGCAACAGAGGTTCGTGGGCTTGCGTGATTTGCGTGATGTCGTCGAAGGCGAGGGCGTAGCCTGCGTCTTTCAATACCTTGCAGCGCGCGATGATGTTGGGGGTGAGGGGCACGGTTTCGAGAATTTCGAGCACCACCTGGTCCGGCGGCAGGAGTTCGATGCTGTCGTCCAGCAGCAGGTGTTCCGACACATTGATAAACCCGCGCTTGCCGCCGAGTGCGGCGCCGATGCCAAGGCTGACGAACAGGTGTTGAATGACGGCGGCGCTGGCGGCGACATCGTCCACAATGAAAGCAGCGTTGGCCTGGCTGCTACGGAACAGTAACTCGTAGGCTATCAGTTCATCCCGGCGGCCGACGATAGCCTGCCGCCCGAGAAAAAATTGATGCTCCGACATTTTGCATGACCCTGCTTGTACGATGGTAGTTAGTTTGTGCGATGACAGTTACCCAAAAAATCGCATTTTGCGTTGTGGTGCCTGGCAGTTTTTGTCCCGGACTCGTGGTGTAGGCGGGAATGGTTGACGTTGCGTTAACAGGTGCGGCGATAATGGCCGTGGTTTCAGGCCAGGGGGTTGACGCCAAGTGCTGCCAGGCCGGTCCAGGCGGTGGCGCTTAGCGCGGGGCGGCGGAAATAATTGAAAGGTTGTTCGGGGAGGTTTTTTTGCAGGGAGGGGCCGGTGGTGAGGCCGGTGGAGAGTTGCGGGGCGATGGTGGCGTAGACGTAGCCTTCCGGCGAGATGTTTTGCGCCAGGGTGGCGGTGAAGGTTGCGGCCAGGGGGTTTTGCATTTGTTGTAGCGCCAGGGCGGCGAAGGCGGTGCCTTCCAGCCAGATGCTCTGGCTGGCGCCGGAGAAGCCGATGCCGGGGCCGCGTTGCAGGGCGGTGATGGCGGCCAGCGCGGCGGCGGGCGTGGCAAGCCCGGCGAGATAGGGCCAGATGCCGGCGTCCGCGGCGGCGAGGTGGTTGGTGGCGCCGTCCGGCGTGGTGCCGGTGGCGAAGATGGGGCTGGCGTTTTGGTCCAGCATGGCGGCAACGAATGCTTTGGCGTGGGCGGCGTCCTCGGTGCGGGTTAGTTTGGTGAAGGCTACGGCAAGGTCAGTGTTTTGCTCGGTGCTTTGCCAGAGCAGTTTGAGGGGGTGGGGCTCAAAACCGTAAAAGCCGCCGTAATAGCCGGTGGGGGCGCGCAGGCGGTCGTCGAGGAAGTCGGCCGCGTCGTCGGCGGGGGATTTCATGCCCAGGGCGGACCAGAGCAGCATGGCCCAGGCGATGGGGCCGGTTTGGGAGCCAGCCTGGTAGGGGTCTTCGACCCAATGGTTTGCGGTGGTGTCCCACCAGCCGGGGAGTTTGGCGGGGGGGGCCATGGCGCCGGCCTGGTAGGCGTTGCGCAGGCGGGCGTCAGAATAATAACGGTCGTGGGATTGGGCGAGGGCGAGGGCATCGGCGAGGCGTTGCGCCTCGTCGCGGTGGCCGGCGGCGAGTAGCAGTAGCCCGGCCAGGGCGTTGTCATAGACGTAGGCGGCGTTGGCCTGGGTCATGTCAAAGTTTGTTGCATCCGGGCCGGTGTTGACGAGGTAGCTGTTGAGCAGCACCGGGCCGTCCGGCAGGGCGGCGAGCTGGCCGCGGATGGCTTCGACGCAGCCGGAGGCGAGGTCGGCTGCAAATGCAAACGCCGGTGCGAGGAGACTCGCACCGGCGTAAGTTAGGAGGTTCCGGCGGTGCAAGATTACTCCAGCAGCTCGGCGAGGATTTCCGCCGTGCGGCCGTTGGCGATGGTGGCCGCACGGGCGTCAAAATGCACGCCGCCGACGCGGGCGAAGGCGTGCTGGACGCCGGGGTAGATGAAGGCGTCGATCCAGTCGCTTTCCTCGACGCCGTCGAGGATTTTCTCCACGGCTTCCTCGGTCAAATATTCGTCCTGCTCGGCGATGTGCAGCATGAGCGGGGCTTCGATTTTGTCGAACTCGGGGACCAGATTGTCGATGCCGACGCCGTAGTAGGAGACGTTGACGTCGGCGTCGGAGCGGGTGGCCATCATGACCGCGAGGCGGCCGCCGAGGCAGAAGCCGAGCGTGCCGGCGATGCCGTTGGCGCCGGGGAGGGTGCGGGCGGCGGCGAGGGTGACTTTGAGATCCTCAACGCCCTTGTCCTGGTCGAACCCGTTCATCAGGGCGAATGCTTTTTTCCACTCGGCTTCGGATTTGTCGGAAATGTTGACGCCGGGTTCCTGGCGCCAGAACAAATCCGGCGCGATGGCGATGAAGCCCATGTCGGCGAGGCTTTGGCAGGTGGCGCGCAGTGAGTCGTTAACGCCGAAGATTTCCTGGATGACCACCACTGAGCCGCAGGTGTCTTCCGACACCGGGGCGTATACGAATGCGGAAAATTCGCCTGAACCGTCCGCGGCCTTCAATTTGATCTCGTGCATGTGCGTCTCCCTTGATAGGCGAGACTTAGAGCGGTTTGGGGGGGAAATAAACCGCGAGGATGTGATAATTCCGCAATAATAGGGATGCCCGGCTGCGCGGGCATCCCGGTGGACGTTAGATGTAGTGCTCGGCCAGTGGGGTGAAACCGTTGAAATTCTGGCTGGCGTAGCTGGTGACGTAGGCGCCGGTGTCGTGGATGAGCACGTGGTCGCCCGCGTTTAGGGAAAGCGGCAGGCGGTAGGGGGTTTTTTCGTACATCACGTCCACGCCGTCGCAACTGGGGCCAGCCAGCACCACGGGGCCGGTAATGCCCGAGCCCGCGGTGATGCGGTAGCGGATGGCCTCGCCCTCGGTCTCGGCCAGGCCGCCGTAGCGGCCGATGTCGAGGTAGACCCAGCGGCGCTCGTCCTCGGCCATGCGCTGGCAGACCAGCACGACCTCGGAGACCACGACGCCGGCATTGCCGACCATGGCGCGGCCGGGTTCGATGAACATGTCCGGCAGGTCGTTGCCGAAATGCTCGGTCATGGCGTTCATGATGGCGGTGCCGAAGGTGTTGGTCTCGGGCACGTCATCGCGGTAGCGGATCGGGAAGCCGCCGCCGAGGTTGAGCATTTTAAGCTCCAGGCCGTGGTTTTTGAGGTCGGTGAACAGCAGGGCGACTTCGGCGATGGCCATCTCGTACGCCGGGGTGGCGGTTTGCTGGCTGCCGACGTGGAAGGACAGGCCGTGCGGTTGCAGGCCGAGGCGGGGGGCGGTGAGCATCAGCTCCTTCGCGCGGGCGATGCTGGTGCCGAATTTTTTGGACAGCGGCCAGTCGGCGCCGACGTTGTTGACGGCGATGCGGCAATACACCTTCGCGCCGGGGGCGTGGCGGGCGATTTTCTCCAGCTCCTCGATGGAATCGAAGGCGAACAGCGGCACGCCGTGCGCATGGGCGGCAGCGATGGCGGAGGGTTTTTTGACCGTGTTGCCGTAGCTGATGGACTCCGCGCGGGCACCGGCGGACAGGCAGGCCTCGATTTCGGGCAGGCTGGCGGCGTCGAAGCACGAGCCTTTTCCCACCAGCAGGCGCAAGATTTGCGGTGCGGGGTTGGCTTTTACGGCGTAGTAGATTTTGGCCGCGGGCAAGGCTGCGCGCAGGGATTCGTAGTTCTGCGCCACTGTATCGAGGTCCAGCACCAGGCATGGCGTGGCCAGGGCGGAAGATTCAAGAAATGATGCGATTTTGGGGTTCACCGCAGTCACCTTTCATATGAAGGCCCGCCTGGTAAAGGCGGCGGGCGTGGTTGCGAAACGGTCCAACGAACCAGCCACTTTCGGGTTGCCCCGGTAGTGCTGCCAGAACGCTTGACGTCGTTGCGTAACCGATTCTTATGAAGAGACCGGCAGAGGCACGTGCGTTGCTGCGTGAGGCTGGAAATAGGGCGAACGCCCCCCCAACGCAAGGATTTTTTTGCCCCCTGGGTGAATTGTCACATATTGCAACATCCCCTGCCCAATCCAGCGGAAACCGTCTATTGTAACAGATATGGAAACGCTGCCCCATATCCTTATTGTCGACGACGACCGCGAGATACGCGAGCTTATCGCCAAATTCCTGGAACGCCAGCGCCTGCGGGTGACCACGGCGCGCGACGGCAAGGAGGCGCGGCGGGCCTTTGCCAACGGGCATTTCCAACTGGTGGTGCTGGATTTGATGCTGCCCGGCGAGAGCGGGTTGGACCTGGCCCGCTGGATGCGCACCGAGGGCAAGGTGCCGATTATCATGCTCACCGCCATGGCCGAGGAGACCGACCGGATTGTCGGCCTGGAGCTGGGGGCGGATGATTATGTGACCAAGCCGTTTAACCCGCGCGAGTTGCTGGCGCGCATCCGCGCCGTGCTCCGCCGTACCGGCGATTCCGAAGACCGCGTGCCGGAAGGCGCTGCCCAGAGCTACCATTTTTCCGGCTGGGTGCTGGAGACCACGCGCCGCCGGCTGCTCGACCCCGCTGGCGTGGAGGTGGCGATTACCGGCGGTGAGTATGATTTGCTGGTGGCCCTGCTGGACCGCCCCAACCGCGTGCTGACGCGCGACATGCTGCTGGACCTGCTGCGCGGGCGGCAGGCCGGGCCGTTCGACCGTGCGATCGACGTTGCCGTTTCCCGCCTGCGGCGCAAGCTGGAGGATGACGGGCGGCATGCGCAGATTATTAAAACCGTGCGCGGCGGCGGCTATGTGCTCTCCACCCCCGTGGAGCGGCGTTGAAGTTTTCCGCCTGGCCGAAAAGCCTGGCCGGCCGGACGATTTTAATCCTTCTGGCCGGGTTTGCGTGCATACAGCTACTCGGCCTGCTGATCCACACGCTTAATCAGATCAAACTGGAGCGCATTCAGGAGGAGCAGGTTTTTGCGACGCGGGCGGTGATAATCTACCGCCACATTGCGCTGGCGGCCCCGGCTGACCGTGCCGCGCTGGTGGCCAAGGAGGCGTTGCCCAAGGGTGACACGCTGACCCTGAGCGCCACCCCGCCGGCGGGGGACATGACTTACGACCTGCCGCTGCCTGCCCGCGAGATTATCCGTGCCAGCATTTACGCCTATGGTATCCCCATGGGCCTGCACCCGCACGGGCTGCTGGTGCGCGGCAGCGGCGTGCCGACGCGCGTTATTATCAGCTTTGGCATGGCGGGCGCCCCCAATGCCGGGCCGCCGCCCCCGCCGCCGCCGGGCGGCAAGTTACAATCGCCGGGCGGACAGTTGCAGCCGCCACCGCCGCCCACTGGTGGCCAGCCGATGATGCCGCGTCCTAACTGGCAACCGCCCCCCAACGGCTGGCTCACCATCACCTCCCCCCTCGCCCCGCCCAAACCCTGGCGCTCGCCGGGGTTTGCCAGCGCCTTCATCGTGATGACGCTGCTGGGCGCGGTGATGATCTTTTGGGCCGTGCGTAAATTGCTGGTGCCGGTGCGCACGCTGGCCGAGGCGGCCGAACGCTTAGGGAGGGACGTGGTGAACGCCCCTGCCCTGCCCGAATCCGGGGCGTCGGAGATTGTCACCGCGGCGATTGCCTTCAACACCATGGCGGCGCGCATCCGGCGATTTGTCGAGGACCGCACGTTTTTACTGACTGCCATCGGGCATGATTTGCGCACACCGATTACGCGGCTGAAACTGCGCGCGGAATTTATGGAGGATGACGAACAGCGGCAGAAAATGCTGGCCGATCTGGACGAGATGGAGTCCATGGTCGCGGCGACACTGGCGTTTGGGCGGGATATTACCACCAGCGAGAAGGTGACGCGCATTGACCTTGCGTCGTTGCTGCGTACCATTCTGGACGAGGCCGCCGATGGCGCCCCTGAACATGCCGAGGCGTTGAGCTTTAGCGGGCCGGAACACCTGACCATAAGCGCGCGGCCGCTCGGGCTAAAACGCGCGTTTACCAACCTGGTTGGCAATGCACTGAAATATGGTGACGCCGCGCGCATAACCCTGCGGCTGTTGCCGAAAGACTTTGTGCAGATCGACATCGAAGACAACGGACCCGGCATTGCGCCCGAGGATATGGAGGCGGTGTTCGAGCCGTTCCGCCGGCTGGAAACCAGCCGTAACCGGGAGACGGGCGGCTCCGGGTTGGGGCTTTCCATCGCGCGCAATATTTTCCACGCGCATGGCGGGGACATTGCGCTGAAGAACCTTGGGGGCAAAGGCCTGCGCGTGAGCGTGACGCTGCCGGTGTAGGTCACCAATATGCCATTTGCCCGGTTTTGCCCCTTGTGGCAGAGCAGGGCTATGCTCCGCAAAACTTACGACCATGTCATTGCCCTCTCCGCCCGCCGCACCGCGCCGCTGTGGCTGTTCGGCATCGCCTTCGCGGAGGCCAGCTTTTTTCCCATTCCGCCGGATGCGCTGATGATCCCGATGGCGCTGGCGCAGCCGCGCAAGGCGTTCTGGCTGGCGGCAATTACCACGCTGGGCAGCGTGATGGGCGGGGCGCTGGGCTATGCGATCGGGTTTTTGCTGCTGGCGAAGCTGGCTCAGCCGATTATCCATTTTTACCATTACGAGGCGGCGTTCGCGGCGTTTCAGGCCAAGTTCGCGCAGTATGGCGTGTGGGTTATTTTGATTAAGGGGCTGACGCCGATTCCTTACAAAATCGTGACGATTGCGGCGGGAGCCGCGGCGTTCAACTTTCCAATGTTCATGTTTGCCAGCGTGGTGACGCGCGGCGCGCGGTTTTTTCTGGAGGCTGTGCTGCTGCGGAAGTTTGGGGAGCCGGCGCGGGATTTTATTGAGAAGCGGCTGGGGCTGGTGACGGGGATGGTCGCTGTGGGGATTATTGGCGGGTTTTTGATTCTTAAGTTCGCTTAATCGCGATACTGCGGCCGAGCTTGGCCGGGCGGGGTAATGTTTTGTGAACTGCCAGTGCCGCGTTGATGCGGTCCATGGCGCCGGCTTCCCAGGGGGCGGCGCGGCTGGTTTGCAGGTTTACGCTCACGAACATGATTTCTTGCAGGCATACCCGCCGGGTTTCGCCTTCGCGGAACATTTCATGCGCGAGGTTGACGCGTTTTTCGTCCGCGTCCAGCAGGGTGGTTACCACAACCGCTGTTTGCCCGAGCCGCATTTCCTGCTCGTAGACGACGTGCGTTTCGGCGACGAAATAGGAGCGTCCGGTGGCGTGCATGTAGGCGCGGTCGATGCCCATGGCGTCGAACACCGCATTCGAGGCGTGGTCGAACAGCAACACGTAGTAGGCGAGGTTGAGGTGCGGGATGCCGTCACTCAGCCACTCGGGGCGGATTTCGCCCCGGTAGCCGGTGAAGGGTGCGGGAATCATTTGTCCCGGAAGTGGGTTTCTTTGAGCTCGATAGCCGCTTGCGCGGCCGCGAGGCGGGCGACCGGCACGCGGTAAGGCGAGCAGGAAACGTAGTCCAGGCCAACGGATTCACAGAAGGCGATGGAGGCGGGGTCGCCGCCGTGTTCGCCGCAGATGCCGAGTTTGATGCCGGGTTTGGTTTTGCGACCCTTCTCGGCGGCGATGCGCACGAGGGCGCCGACACCTTCGACGTCGATGGAGACGAACGGATCTTTCGGCAGGATGCCTTGTTCAACGTAGTGCGGCAGGAATTTGCCGGCGTCGTCGCGCGAGAGGCCAAAAGTGGTCTGCGTGAGGTCGTTGGTGCCGAAGGAGAAGAAGTCCGCGGCTTCGGCGATGGAGTCCGCGGTGAGGGCGGCGCGGGGCAGTTCGATCATGGTGCCGATGGAGTACTCCACGGCCTTGCCGGTTTCGGCAAAAACTTCTTTCGCGACTTTTTCGATCTGGGCGCGGGTGATGTCCAGTTCGCGCTTGACGCCGACCAGCGGGATCATGATTTCCGGCACCGGGGCTTGCGCGGTTTTGGAAATTTCGATGGCGGCCTCGAAAATCGCGCGGGCCTGCATTTCGTAGATTTCCGGGTAGGAGACGCCGAGGCGGCAGCCGCGATGGCCGAGCATCGGGTTGGTTTCGGAGAGTTCTTCCGCGCGCGCCTTGATGGTGGCGGCGTCCATGCCCAGCGCCTGCGCGACTTCGGCGAGTTCGGCCTCGCCGTGGGGGAGGAATTCGTGCAGCGGCGGGTCGAGCAGGCGGATTGTTACAGGCAGGCCCTCCATGATCTTGAACAACGCGATGAAGTCAGCGCGCTGGAAGGGCAGGAGTTTGGCGAGTGCCAGGCGGCGGCCGGCTTCGTCGTTGGCCATGATCATCTGGCGCACGGCGGAGATGCGCGCGGGGTCGAAGAACATGTGCTCGGTGCGGCACAGGCCGATGCCTTCGGCGCCGAATTTGCGGGCGGTGTCGGCGTCCAGCGGGGTTTCGGCGTTGGCGCGGACTTTCAGGCGGCGGACTTCATCGGCCCAGCCCATGAGGATGCCGAATTCGCCGGAGAGCTGCGGCTCGATCATTTTAACGGTGCCGGCAAAAACTTCGCCGGTGGCGCCGTCGATGGTGAGGATTTCACCGGCGCGGATGGTGACGCCCGCGGCGGAGAGGGTTTGCGCGCCGTAGTCAACGGAGATGCTGCCAGCACCTGCAACGCAAGGGCGGCCCATGCCGCGCGCCACGACGGCGGCGTGGCTGGTCATGCCGCCGCGCGTGGTGAGGATGCCCCGCGCGGCGTGCATGCCGTGGATGTCTTCCGGGGAGGTTTCGATGCGGACCAGGATGACGGATTCGCCTTTTTGCGCGCGCAGCTCGGCTTCGTCAGCGGAGAACACGACGGCGCCACAGGCAGCGCCGGGGCTGGCGGGGAGGCCCCTGGCGAAGAGTTTGGGCGTCGCCTTGGGGTCCAGCGTGGGGTGGAGGAGCTGGTCCAGCGAGGCCGGGTTGACGCGCATGATGGCGGTGTTTTTGTCGATCAGGCCGGATTCGGCCATTTCGACGGCGATACGGAGCGAGGCGGCGGCGGAGCGCTTGCCAGAGCGGGTTTGCAGCATGTAGAGCTTGTTCTGCTGCACGGTGAACTCGATGTCCTGCATGTCCTTGTAGTGTTTTTCAAGAACATCGCGAACCTTGTTGAGCTCGGCATAGGCTTCCGGCAATGCGGCTTCCATGCTCACTTCACCCGGCTTGGCGTAGACCTGGGAGAGCGGGCGCGGGGTGCGGATGCCGGCGACGACGTCCTCGCCTTGGGCGTTGACCAGGTACTCGCCGTAGAATTCGTTGAGGCCGGTGGAGGGGTCGCGGGTGAAGCAGACGCCGGTGGCGCAATCCTCGCCCATGTTGCCGAACACCATGGCTTGCACGTTAACGGCCGTGCCCCAGCTTGCGGGGATGTCATGCAGGCGGCGGTACACATTGGCGCGCGGGTTCATCCAGGAGCCGAACACGGCGCCGATGGCGCCCCAGAGCTGGTCCTGCGGGTCCTGCGGGAAGGGGCGGCCGATTTCCTCGGCGACCATGGCTTTGTAGCCTTCGACCACCTGCTGCCAGTCTTGCGGGGTCAGGGCGGTGTCCTCGATGACGTCCGCATCGAGTTTCGCCTGCTCGATAATTTCCTCGAAGCGGTGGTGGTCGACGTTGAGCACGACCGAGCCGTACATCTGGATGAAGCGGCGGTAGGAATCCCAGGCGAATCGGGGGTCGCCGGAGCCGGTGGCGAGGCCTTGGACGGTGATGTCGTTGAGGCCGAGGTTGAGGACGGTGTCCATCATGCCCGGCATGGAGACGCGCGCGCCGGAGCGGACGGAGACCAGCAGGGGCTTTTCCTTGTCGCCAAACTTGCGGCCAACGGCGGCTTCGATGCGGGCCAGGGCGGTGTCGACCTGGGATTTCAGCTCGGCGGGGTAGGTCTCGTTATTGTCATAATAGGCGGTACAGACTTCGGTGGTGATGGTGAAACCGGGGGGGACGGGCAGGTCGATGCTCGCCATTTCGGCGAGGTTGGCACCCTTGCCGCCGAGCAGGTTGCGGAGGGAGGCATTGCCGTCGTTAACGCCGGCGCCAAAGTTGTATACCCATTTGGTCATGAGAGAGCTCCTCAGCCTTCTATTTTGGAAAAATCAGCGATGATATTAACGGTGTCCCGGAATCGGGCGAGCAATCGCAAACGATTCTGGCGAATTTCGGGCGTGGGGTCGTTGACGGTTACATGTTGGAAGAACGCGTCGATAGCGGGGCGCAGGGAGGCCATTTCCTGCATGGAGGTTTCAAAATCCTCCACGCGTAGGAGGTCCACAACGCACTTCTCCACCGGACGGAGCTTGTCGCTCAGGGCATGCTCCTCGTATTCGCGTAAAAGCCGTCCCTCCGGCATCCCTACATGCGGTCCGTCCTTGGCGTCTTCGATTTTGAGGATGTTGGCGGCGCGTTTGTAGGCGGCGTGCAGGTTCTTGCCGTCCTCGGTGCCTAGCATGTCGCCAAGGGCTTCGACGCGCTTCATCAGGCGGACGAGGTCATCGTCGGCACCCGCCGCCAGAACGGCATCCAGTACGTCGAAGCGCTTGCCCTCGCCGCGCAGTTTTACGCGCAGGCGTTCGATGATGAAGTCGAACAGGGCTTCGTCGTAGTTCAGGAGTGGTTTAAGGTGTAGCCGCAACCCGTTTTCTAGAATGATGCGAATGACGCCGAGCGCGCAACGGCGCAGGGCGTAGGGGTCGCCCGAGCCGGTGGGTTTTTCGTTGATTTCGAGGAATTTGGTCAGCGTATCGAGCTTGTCGGCCAGGGCAACAGCTATGGCGACGGTGCCGGTGGGCACGGCGTCCGACGGGCCTTTGGGTTGGTAGTGGGTTTTTATCGCTTGCCCAACAACCGGGCCAGCCGGGCCTTTGAAAGTTTGTTCGGCGTAATAACCGCCCATGATGCCTTGCAGCTCTGGGAATTCACCGACCATGCCGGTGACGAGATCGGCCTTGCACAGCAAACCAGCTCTTTTAGCCTGAAGGGCTTCATCGCCATCGGCACCGAGCAAATCAGCAATCGTCCCGGCTAAGTCTTCGATCCCCTTAGCTCTCTGCGATTGTGTACCGATTTTGGCGTGGAAAGTGATTCTCTCAAGCTTTGGCAGAAAATCGTAGAGCGATTTTTTTAGGTCCAAGTCCCAGAAATGCCGCGCATCAGAGAGGCGCGCCCGCAAAACCCGCTCATTGCCCGAAATAATCGCGGCGCCGCCGTCGGAGGCTTCCAGGTTGGCGACGAAGGCGAAATAGGGGGCCGGGTTGCCCGCGGTGTCGCGCAGGGCGAAATATTTTTGGTTTGTCTTCATGGAGAGTTCGCGGACTTCCCAGGGGAGGTCCATGAATTTTTCGTCGATGCTGCCGATGAGCGGGACGGGCCATTCTACGAGGCCGGTGACTTCGTCGAGCAGGGCTTCGTCTGGGACGACCGTAAGGTTTAGGGCGGCGGCTTTTTCGGCCATGCCGTCCTTGATTTTTTGGCGGCGGACGGTCTGGTCGGCGATGACGCGGTGCTCGAAGAGTTTTTCTTCCCAGACCTCGGCGGAGGAAACGGCGAAGGGGCCGGGGCCGTGGATGCGGTGGCCTTCGGTCTCATTGCTTGCGGTGACGGGGCCGAGGGTGATGGGGAGCACCTCGCCGTCGAGCAGGCAGATAATGCGGCGAAGCGGGCGGACCCAGGTGAAGTAGCCTCCCTGGCCCCAGCGCATGGATTTCGGCCAGGAGAAGTATGCCAGTGCGGACGAAAGAGTGGACGAAATCAAATCCACCGCAGCGATTGGTGCCTCGCTGCGGTTTAACCAAAAGTACCCGTTATCCGTAACTATTTCGGCACGCGTCGCGTTGAATTTTTCGATAAACTTAGTCAGAGCGATTTCAGGGGTGCCTTCGCGTGGTCCACGCTCCACCCTCACCTGGCCGGGTTTTTGTTCGGCAACATTCACCGACACCGCCAATCGGCGCGGGCCATAAAACACTTTAAAGTCTTTGGGGGCCAACCCTTGGCACACGCCATTGCAGATATTGTACAGCCTTTCAGCCGCATCCTCCTGCATCCGCGCCGGGATTTCCTCGGAAAAAAGTTCCAGAAAAAACTCAGCCATTACACGGTCTCCCCTGCGACCCAGGCTTCGGCGCAGGCTTTTGCCAGGTTGCGGACGCGGCCGATGTAGGAGGCGCGTTCGGCGACGGAGATGACGCCGCGGGCGTCGAGCAGGTTGAACAGATGGCTGGCCTTGATGCACTGGTCGTAGGCGGGCAGGGCCAGGGATTTGGCTACCAAAGCGGCGCATTCGGCCTCGGCGTCGGCGAAGTGGCGGATCAGCATGTCGGTGTTGGCGAACTCAAAATTGTGGGCGGAGAATTCTTTTTCGGCGCGCAGGAAGACGTCGCCGTAGCTCACGCCAGCACCATTGAAGTCGAGGTCGTAGACGTTCTCGACGCCCTGGACGTACATGGCCAGGCGCTCCAGGCCGTAGGTCATCTCAAAGCTCGGCAAATCCACCGCTATGCCGCCGACCTGCTGGAAATAGGTGAACTGGCCGACTTCCATGCCGTCGCACCAGACCTCCCAGCCCAGGCCCCAGGCGCCCAGGGTGGGGCTTTCCCAGTCATCTTCCACGAACCGTATGTCGTGCTTGGCGCGGTCGATGCCGATGGCGTCATAGCTGGCCAGCAGCAGTTCCTGCGCGTCGGCGGGGCTCGGCTTCACGATGACCTGGTACTGGTAATAATGTTGCAGGCGGTTCGGGTTCTCGCCGTAGCGGCCGTCAGAGGGGCGGCGGGAGGGCTGCACATAGGCCGCGCGCCAGGGTTTTGGCCCCAAAGCGCGCAAAGTGGTGGCGGGGTGGAAGGTGCCGGCACCCATTTCCACGTCATACGGTTGCAGAATCACGCAGCCCTGCCTGGCCCAGAAGCCGTGCAGGGTGAGAATGATGTCCTGGAAACTTTTATGTACCGTCGGGGTGGTGGGGCGTGTCATGAACCATGTATGGGTTAGGCGTTATGCTGCGCAGCAATACGGCCCCAAGGGCCGGAGAGCAACCAGGGTGTTACAGTTTAAACAGGTGAGTGTCTTATGAGCAAAAGCTTCCGCTGGTCGGCTGACGATTGGATGGGTCTGTGGGTGGTGGCGATGATCGGCGGCGGCATGTTCGCCTTCCGGCTGCTGGCCATTGTGCCGCGCGCCACCGTGGGCATGTGCGCCGCCGCCAATGCGCCGGTTATCTGCGGGCCGCGCCATGCGGTGCTGACGTTGCAATATTATCAGGGCTTTGGCTGGGCCGCGCTGGCGCTGGGGCTGGCGGCTTTTATCTCGGGCAAACGCTGGCCGGCGGTGCTGGCGCTGGGAATGGGGATTGCCGCGGTGGTTAACTACAACGCCACCACGGGGATTTTGGGCGCGGCACTTGGGCTGGTGGCCTGGTTGAGTCTGGTGACCGGGCGGTACGGGGAAGCTTAAAGCCCGAACTTACCCATCGCCAGGAATTTGTCGCGGCGGCGGGATTTCAGGGCCTCCGGCGTGAGTAATTTCAGCGGGGCCAGTGCCAGGGCGATAGCGTCGCCGAGTGAGGCCAGTGCCGCTTCCGGGTCACGTTGGGCGCCGCCTAAAGGCTCGGGGACGATTTCGTCGATCAGGCCGAGTTTTTTGAGGTCCTGGGCGGTGATGCGCATGGCCTCGGCGGCAACCGGCGCCTGGGCAGCGTCGCGCCAGAGGATGGAGGCGCAGCCTTCCGGGGAGATGACGGAGTAAATGGCGTGCTCGAACATCAGCACCACGTTGCCGGCCGCGAGCGCGATGGCGCCACCAGAGCCGCCTTCGCCGATGATGGTGGCGATTAGGGGGACCGGGGCGCTCAGGCAGCCTTCGATGCCGCGGGCGATGGCTTCCGCCTGGCCGCGCGCTTCTGCCTCGATGCCGGGGAAGGCGCCGGAGGTGTCAACAAAGGTGAGGATCGGCAGGTTGAAGCGGCCGGCCAGTTCCATGAGGCGGCGGGCTTTGCGGTAGCCCTCGGGCTTGGCCATGCCGAAATTATGTTTGATCCGGCTTTCGGTGTCGGTGCCCTTTTCGGTGCCGATGACCATGACGGCCTGGTCGCGGAAGCGGCCCATGCCGCCGATGATCGCGGCGTCGTCGGCAAAGGCGCGGTCACCGGCCAGGGGGGTGAAGTCGGTGATCAGCCCGGCGATGACCGAGGCAGCTTTTGGCCGTTCGGCATGGCGGGCGACCTGGGTTTTCTGCCAGGGCGTGAGCTTGGAATAGAGGGATTTAAGCTGGCCGTCCGCTTTGGCGGAGAGACGCGCCACCTCGTCGGCGATGTTGATCTCGCCGGGCTGGGTCATACGCCGCAGTTCCTCGATCTTGTTTTCGAGCTCGGCAACGGGTTTTTCAAAGTCCAGGAATTGACGCATGGGACCCGGCGTTTAGCACATATATGCGGCGAGGGAAGCAGGGGGTTTTTGGCGCGCTGCCAAGCCCACGCGCATTACTGGCCGCTCCGGTCCCAAGGGGCATTGCCGAGGTCTACCTGCTTGGGCGTGGTGTTGCTGGCACTCATCGCACCCACGCCGGCGCCGATGCCAGCACCAACGACCACGCCGATCGGCCCGCCAACCAGGCCGATGACGGCACCTGTCGCCGCACCGCCCGCCGTGGTGCCCGAAAGCCGGCCCGTGCCGGAGCCGCAACCGGCTAATACAAGCAACAAGCCCAATGAAATGATTCGGTTCCGCATCCGGCCCTCCTATATAGCTTCTGCTTGTGTCAGATCGGCTCCGCGCCGGGCAACAGCGCAATTGAAGCATCTGGCGCATGCGCACGCCGTCATTTATGGTAAGCCGTTACAGAAACTAATCATCCATGGAGGAATTGCATGTCGGAACTGCTGAAAACCATGCTACCGCTCAAGAAACCTGGCTGGGTCGATGAATTCAAGGCCTTCGTCATGCGCGGCAATGTCGTCGATCTGGCGGTTGGCGTCGTTATTGGCGCGGCGTTCATCGGCATTGTCGGCAGCCTGGTGAAAGACATCATTACCCCGGTGATCGGCCTGATTACGGGCGGCGTGGATTTCTCCAACCTGTTCGTTGTGCTCAAGGGCACCCCTGCCCTCACCCTGGCCGATGCGCAGAAGGCCGGTGACGTCACCATTAATTACGGTGTCTTCCTCAACGCGGTGATTAATTTCGCTATTGTTGCCTTCGCGATCTTCTGGATGGTGCGGCTGATCGCCAAACTCCACAAAGCCCCCGCCCCGGTTGCAGCCTGCCCCACGCCGACCGAGGTTTTGCTTGGCGAAATCCGCGATCTGCTGAAAACCAAATAATTTTTAATCCCCGCGAGGGGATTATGGCCGCGGTTTTGGAACGGCGCCCGCCATGGGCGCCGTTTTTTTGTGCGTTGAGCACCAAAGCGGCGGCGGAAGCCACCCCGGTTGCTTCACGAAGTTACGGCCGGAAAACCCTGCTCCGGCGCGGCTTTGCGCATCCTCTGGTTGCTCGGGATGAAGGTTCAGCGACTCCAGGCGTGCCGATTTTGTTTCTATATTCTTAATTTTAACACGTTATGCGCGAAGGTTAAACAAATTTATTGACGAATGCTTCCTGGGGTTGTAGCGTTGCCTCAATGTAATGGAGGCTTCTATGAAAATACTATCTTTTGAGACTATCTCCAATAAAAAAGACCTTTTGACCGCCTTTCTGCGGTCGCGCCTCGCGATCGTCGATGAAACCAACGACCCGGAGGAGGCCCTCGATCTGGTCAAATTCTATGACTACGACGTGGTGCTGCTACGGCTGTCGGAGGACCGGATGGGGGATCTGGACATTGTGCGTAAGCTCCGGCTGGCACGGGTGCGCGCGCCGATTGTCGCGGTGGCCCGGAGCATGAACGAGGCGGCGCGGCTGCGGATATTGCAAGCCGGGGCTGACGATCTGATTGTCGATGCCCTCTCGCACGAGGAAATCTTCATGAAGGTACAGAACCTCATCCGCCGTAGCCGGGGTTTTCAGGAAAATGCGTTGCGGATTGGTTCGGTTGAAATCAACATGAACGCGAAGAAAATCTACGCGAAGGGCAAACCGGTCACGCTGACGAAAAAAGAGTACCAGATCGCTGAAATTCTGGCGTTGCGCAAAGGCGTGGTGCTGAGCAAGGAGGCTATTCTGGACCATCTGTACGGCGGGCTGGATGAGCCGAACCCGAAGATCATCGATGTGTTCATCTGCAAAATCCGCAAGAAGCTGCAGGCTATGGGCGTTGAGGATTTTATTGAGACCAACTGGGGCCGTGGCTATATGGTTATCGACCACCGCCAGGAAGTGCAGCCGGATGCCAATTTGCGCGCGCTCTCCACCATGGTTGATACCCATGCGCGGGCGATTGCTTAATGGAGTTTGTAACGGTTCGCTAGATTATTGGCTGCGACTTTCCGGCTGGTCCGGTACAGTTTTGGCGTTGGCGGAGTCGGCCGTGCTTGGCCCTGTGGATGAACCTGTTTATGGTTATCCCGTTCATAGGGGGGGCGCAAAATGTTGCTGATCACACGCAAAATTCCGCCGGCGGTGGCAGCGCGGGCTGCGCGCGAACATATGGTGCGGCAGCTTGAGATACAGGGGGTATTTGACTCCGCGGTGTTGCTGGAAAACCTTGAGGGCGTGGATGCGATTTTGTGCACGCCGGCGGATAGGTTTGATGCGGCGCTGATTGGAAAATTGCCGCAGCAGGTGCGGGTGATTGCGACTTTTAGTGTTGGTTTGGAGCATATCGACCTGGCCGCCGCGGCGGCGCAAGGGGTTGAGGTTTGTAATACGCCCGATGTGCTGAGCACCGCCACGGCGGAGCTGGCGTTGACCTTGATGCTGATGGCGGCACGGCGCGCCGGTGAGGGGGAGCGGCTGCTGCGGGCGGGGAAATGGGCGGGGTTGTCGCCGACTTTTTTTCTGGGGCGCAGGGTGAGCGGGAAGACCCTGGGTATTTTCGGCATGGGGCGGATTGGCCGGGAACTGGCCGGGATGGCGCGGGGATTGGGGATGACGGTGCATTACCGTAACCGCAGCCGGTTGGCGCCGGAGCTGGAGCTGGGGGCGGTGTACCATGGCGATGATGCAAGTTTTTTAGGGGCGATTGATTTTCTGTCGATCAATGCACCGGGCGGGGCGGAGACATACCACTGGCTGAATGCGGCGCGGATTGGGATGTTGAAGCCGGGGGCGGTGGTGGTGAACACGGGGCGGGGCAGTGCCGTGGATGACGAGGCGCTGATTGGCGCGTTGCGATCGGGCCATGTGCTGGCGGCGGGGCTGGATGTTTATAATAACGAGCCGCATGTGCATCCGGGGTATCTGGAACTGGAGAATGCGGTGCTGCTGCCGCATATCGGCAGCGCGACCGTGGAGACGCGCGATGCGATGGGGTTTTTGGCGTTGGATGGGATTAAGCGGGTGCTGGGCATTGATGGAGATCAATGACGGGATGCGGATAGCGGTGCGAGGTTGCGGTATTCAGTTGTGAAATAAAGGAATTACCGGAATGTCTAAGCATCTCAAGTTGCTCTTTGTTGTTGCCGATGGCGGGCATGCGCGTTTTATCCGTCCGGGGGAGGAGGATAATACCTTGCATTCGAGCAGCCGGGTGAAACCCGAGGATGCGCATAAGGCGGCGGCTGGGCAGCATGATGCCGGTACGCACCATGCACAGGCGCCGACGCATGATCCGCATGGGCAGGAGAAGGAGGAGTTTGCCGCCTGGGTGGCCAAGCAGTTGAATGATGATGTTGCTGCATATGACGAGTTGGTTGTGGTTGCGCCGGTTCATGTTTTGAATGTGATCCGCAAGGATTTGAACAATGTGGCGGCGGCGAAGGTGATTGGCACGCTGGCTAAGGATTTGGGAAAAGTCTCTGACCATGATTTGTGGCCGCATATTAAGGAATGGGTGCGGCCGGTGCATCGCGAGCCGCTGCTGTGATGGGGGTGTTTCACGTGGAGCGTTTGTGAGGAAAGTTTGCTAACTGATTGTTAGTGTAGGTTTATTTTTTGCTTGCACCCCAATTTGTGCGGGTTTGGTTTGAAAAAACAATGAGATTTTTGATTTTTGGTGTGAATATAAAGGGTTGCGGGGGTGGTGGTTAGATTTTGGGCGGAATTGATGGGTTGCGCTGCGCTGATATTCGGGCGTCAATCAAAACAGGAAGCTTAGATAACCGGGCGGGGGGTTCAACTGATCAAGGTCAACTGATCAAGGACAGTGCTTTGTGTTCATCTGTGACGCTGCCCGGCCATCCGGTGCCCTCAGGGCGTGGCCGTAGAGGATGAGCTTGCCGGCGGAGTTGGGCTCGACGCTCCTGGCGGGGCCTGGACAGGTGGGGTCTGGACCGGCGGGGTCTGGACAGGCGGGGCCGCGGACCCGGCAGACGGACTTGGCGCCGGCGGGAGTATGGGATTACTCGGCACGGTGGTGGGGTCTACCTGCAACGGTGCCGCCACATCGGCGGCCGGCAGAAGCGGGCTGACGTAAACCTCAGTGGCCGTCGAATCGTTCGGCGTGGCAGAAGTTTGGGTCGAGTTGGTCACCGCGGGCTTCTGGCCCGCCGGCGCTGCTGCCGGCACCGTCGCGGTGGGCGCTGCCGCCGCGATCTGCACGGTGTAGTCCGGCACAATGCGAGCCTGCTTGCCGTTGATCACCAGGACGTGCAACCCGATCGGAAGCTCCACCTTGCTCGTCTGGGTGACGGAGACCAGCGTGCCGCCGGTCTCCTGGACGATGTATTCCCACCCCTTTGCATCTGCGACCGCTTGCTCGGCCGCTATGCCGCCAAGGCCCCCGATCACGGCGCCTCCGACCGCGCCCAGCGTCGTCGTCACCGCGCCGCCCGGCACCTGCGCCCCAGCGACGCCGCCGACGGCACCACCGGCGGCCGCACCGATCGTGCCATCCGCGCTTATCAGAACTGGCCGCACGCCGACAATCACCCCACGCTGCACTGTCGCCTCCTGCTGTGCGGCGGCGCTGGCATAGGTGTTGGGGGAGTAGCCCTGGCTGCATCCGGTGAGGGAGAGCGGGAGGAGCCCAGGGAACAGGAGAAAGGGCAAAGCGAAGCGGGGCAAGGCGAGGTCCATTCTTTTGTGTCAGGCTGAGGTTAGCATATTCACTCTGCCAAGTCAGGCCAAACCCGCCCTACTTCACCAGCTTCCTGACCTGATACGCCTGATGGCTTGGTTGGGTGGAAAGCCGTCGGTCTGCTTCCGCGTCGTTGGCGAGCGAAGCGGACGTTCCTCCTATGGCAGGTGCGGGCTAAGAGCGGTCCGTCAGCTTCAGAGCTAGCACCGGTAGTAGGCAGACCTAAATGACGCCATGTTTTGCGGTTGCGCGCGCTGACGTTGCTGGGTCAGACCGGCGCGGCGAAAGCAATCCACTTGCAGTATCAGAATGTTTTTGACGGCGACAGAAAATCATGGAAGGCTCAGTGTGCTGAGCGATTTCGCCACGCTCTGCAAAATCGGCGTCAACAAATCCATAGTGGCCGTCATCAACGCGAATCCCGCGCTATTTCCCGCCACCCGCAATCGCCGCATCGCCTATGAACGGCATGGGCGTACCGGGGCTCAGATAGGTCGGCAGCGCACCGTTCCATCTATCCAGCGCCTTTTGCTGAAGCAGCGGCGGGCTCAGCGATTGCGCAATCAGCAGATTGGCCTTCGCCTGCGCTTGGCTGGTGAGCAGCAGCGCATTGGCCTGGCCTTGCGCCGTTTCCACCGCGGCGTCGGCCTGGGCTTTCGCCTGCACCACCTGCTGCTGCGCCGTAATTTCGGTCTGCTGCAGCGTATATTGCGCCTGCAACGCCTGCTGCTGCGCCACCTGCTTCTGCTCGATGGCTTGGGTGTAGGCATCCGAGAAGGCAAAATTGGACACGTTCACGGCCTCGACAGTCAGGTGGTAGGGGGAAAGCGAGGCGACGATCAGCTCCTTGATCTGCGCGTCGACGATGTCGCGCTTGGTCACGAGTTCCTCGGCATCGTAATTCGCCGTCACCGCCTTCACATCATTACTCACCGCGGGGGCAATGACGCGCTCGCCCAGCGTATCGAAATCGCGGAAATTCTGGTAGAAATCCGGGGCGGCCTCGGGGTCGACATGGAAAGTGACGGCGATGGAGGTGTCGATCAGCTGCAGATCATGCGTCGAGCCAGTTTCATTCGAGCTTACCGTTTGCGGCTGGACGGAGACCTGGTTGATGGTCTGGTAGAACGGGATGGCGACATGCAGGCCGGGGTAGAGCGGGGTTGCCACCACCGAGCCGAAATCCGAAAGCACCCCGGCATAGCCGGATTCGACCTGCACGAACGGGTTGGCGAGGAACAGGAGCACCAGAACCAGCAGAACCGCGGCAGCGGCGATAATGAGTTTGGACTGGGGCATTTGCGGCGGGGAGACACGCTCGACATTGGGGAGGAAGGCCATGGTACGCTTGTCGCATATCTCTGATCGTTCCGCCAGCAAGCCGTAGGGCGGAAGAAGCAAAACCCGCCACCGGGGAACGCGGCAGGACGGCGGAATTCGCTGCGCTTCTTCCGCCCTACGCCGCGAACTTGTCCAAAGCCTGGCTGAGATCGGCCAGAATATCTTTGTATGCTCCAGCCCGACCGGAAGCCGCACAAAGCCGGGCGTCACGCTACTCCAAAGTCTATATCGCGACTGCTGCAGTAGGGCCTGAACAGAACGAACGGCTGCTTCTGAGAAGCCTACACTTGCCCGGGAACGGCCGGGCTGGGCGCAAAGCCGGTGGTCTGCTGATAACTTGACCTAGCCGATACCAGATCGGCGGCTTTGCAACGAGCAGCCACGGATCGGTTTGCTTAAGCCAGTGCGAACGGAAGCCAGTTTATAATATTCGCAACACGAGAACCACAATCACCACTAGCACCACAAGTCCGACCAGACCACCACCGATGTACATAGCATTACTCCATTAGATATCGTCCCCGCTGCCGCGTCAGCGGTAAGGATCGGGCTATCCATCGCGGCAGACTTTATATCGATTGCCGGAACCGCGATGCGAGGGTCGGAAAATACCTATATATCCGCGGACCATGGTTCCCGGTCACCCCCGCATCAGTCCGTGATACCATCGTCTGTATGACCGCTTCCGGGCATCGGTTCAATTTGCGGCAATGGCCTGAATGCGGCGCGAAACAGCCACTGAGGGCAAGGGGGTCGCGGAGGAAGTTACTGCCCCGGCGGGGGGGTCATCATGCCGCCGGGGATGCTCATGCCGCCAGGAATACCGCCGGGCATCGCCATGCCGGCGGGCATTTGGGGGATGACGAATTGCGTGTAGCCGGCGGGGAGTTGCACATCAGCTTCAGGCACCGGGGCGTAGGAGATGCTCTGGGCGGTGATCTGGTGGCCGTTGGAGCTGGTGATTTGCAGGATCACGCCGTCATCGGTGACGCAAAGGGTGGAGGATTCGCCGGTTTTGGTGTTGGTGAATTTGGTGTTGGTGCAGTCGTGCCCGGCGATGGTGGCGCTGCCCCCGGTGGTGATGACGACGTTAGCGGGCGGGCCGTTGCGGTCCCCCTGCACGGCGTTGGCCTGGGCGGAGAGTTTTGGCTGGTCCATGTATTTTTGCATCTGCGGCATGACCATTTTGGCGTCATGCGTTGTGAAATCATAGAGGATATAGGCCTGCCCGCCTTGCGGCGTGATGCGCAGGCCGCGCAGGGCGGCGCTGTATTCCACCGCCATGGTCTGCGGCCCATGGTTTGTGTTCATCTGGTAGGTGCCGGTGAGGTCGTGCGTGGGGACCATGTTGGGGATTGGGTCCGCCAGCGCCGGGGTGGCGAGGCACAAAGCGAGAGTTGAAACCAGACAGAGTTGCCGCATGGGTGTCTCCTGATGTTTCTGATGTTTCCGTTCGTTGCGCGGTATGATCGCGCTGAAGCGCCGTGGAATCAAGGGGGCTACTTATCCCAGACCGGGTCCTTCAGTTTGGCGACGAAGGCGGTATGGGCTTGCTGGGTTTCCTCGTCCACGGCGATGAGGCGGGGGGTGCGGGTGCCGGAGCGCTCGTACTGGGCGAAGGAGAGGGCTTGTTCGGTCTCCAGGGTGAGGCCGCGTTGGCGGCCGCCGGTGAGTTCCACGTAGACATCCGCCAGCAGTTTGCAGTCGAGCAGCGCGTTGTGGGTGGTGCGGGCGGAGAGGTCGATGTCGAAGCGGCGGCAGAGGGCATCGAGGCTGTTGGGCATGCCGGGGAAGCGGGCTTTGGCCATGACCAGCGTGTCGACCATGCGGGCGCGGTCGAGTTTGGGGCGGTTGATGCGGGTGAGTTCGAAGTCAATGAAGGCGAAGTCGAACGGGGCGTTGTGTGCGACGAGCGGGGAATCGCCGAAGAATTTCAGCATGTCGTCCACGACGGCCGCGAATTTTGGTTTGCCTTCGACATGCGCGTTGGTGATGCCGTGCACGCGGGTGGTCTCGGTGGGGATGTCGCGCTCGGGGTCGAGGAGGGCGTGGAACTGCTCGCCGGTGGGCAGGTCGTTGATGAGTTCGATGGCGGCGATTTCGATGACGCGGTCGCCGGTGAGCGGCTCGAAGCCGGTGGTTTCGGTGTCGAAGAGGACGGAGCGCGTCATTGATGCAAATCCTGGATGATGCGGCGGACGGCGCGGAAGGCTTCGAATTTGGAGAGGCCGGTGGGGATGATGTGGTCGGCGCGGCGGCGCTTTTCGGCGTCCGGGGTTTGGCGGGCGATGATGGCTTCGATCTGCGCCATCGGCAGGCCGCGTTTGCGGACGCGGGCGATTTGGACGTCGCGCGGGCAGGAGACGGTGATGGTGCGGTGGACGCGGCGGTAGCCGCCGGCCTCGAAGAGCAAGGGAATGTCCAGCAGCACGGCGCGGCGGTGGGCGCGGAAGGCCCGGCTGCGGAACTTCTCCTCCTCCTTGCGGACCAGCGGGTGCATGATGGCTTCCAGCCGGCGCATGGCGGTGTTGTCGCGCAGGACCTGGGCGCGGAGTTTGGCGCGGTCGAGCACGCCGTTGTGCACCGTGCCGGGGAAGGCTTTGGCGAGGGCGGGAATGGCGCGGCCGTTGCGGGCTTGCAGGCGGTGGACGGTTTCGTCGGCGTTGAAGCTGGGGATGCCGTGGGCGGCGAACATTTTGGCGGCGGTGGATTTGCCCATGCCGATGCCGCCGGTGAGGCCGAGGACGATCATGCGCCGCTCATGCGCCGGAGACGATGCGGTAGAGTTCGGCATCGACGGTGGGGGCGACGCCGAACCAGGCGGTGAAACCGGGGACGGCCTGGTGCAGGAGCATGCCGAGACCTTCGACGGCGAGGAGATTATGCGCGCGGGCCGTTTGGAGGAGCTCGGTTTCCAGGGGGGCGTAGACGATGTCCGCGACCGCCAGGTGGGGATTGGAGGCGGCCAGGGAGATTTCCAGCGGCTGGTGGTGGACCATGCCCAGCGAGGTGGTGTTCACCAGCAAGGCGTAATCGCCCAGGGCGGCGCTGCGGTATTCCCAGGGCAGGACGTTGGCCGGGGGGAGTGCCGCGGCTAATGCGATGGCGTTGCGTTCGGTGCGATTGCAGAAGGTGACGGGGGCACCTTCGTCCTGCAAGGCGGCGGCGATGGCGCGGGCGGCGCCGCCCGCGCCCAGGATAAGGACGGGACCGGCGGCAGGGTTGACGCCGTGGGCGCGCAGATTGGCGATGAAGCCATAGCCGTCAGTGTTGGAGCCTTCGATGCCTGTTTCGGTGAAGACCAGCGTGTTGACGGCGCCGATGCGGGCGGCGGCGGGGTCTATGCGGTCGCACAATTCCATGACGGCGACTTTGTGCGGGATGGTGACGTTGAGGCCGGCGAACCCGGCTTTGGCCAGGGCCGGGACGACCAGGGCCAGATCCGCGGGACCGATGGGCAGGGGCAGGTAAGCGCCGTCAATACTATGGCGGTTCAGCCAGGCGCCGTGGAGCCTGGGGGAGCGGGAATGGGCGACCGGCCAGCCGATGACGCCGGCGAGACGGGCGGAGCCTGAGAGGAGTCGCATGGGGCGACACCACCACGGCGCCACGCGCTTGCCAAGAGCAGGAGCAGGACGAGCGGGGCGGCGTGGGCGTATTGCGGCGCCCAGGGCAGCAGGCCGGGGCCGAACCAGGCGAGGAAGAGGAGCACGGCCTCGAAGGGGGCGAAGCCGGTGCGCAGGCGGTCTTCCACGATGAGGGCGACGGCCAAGGCGGCGGCGAGGAGGTCGTAGTCGTGCAGGTACGGGCTGGCGAGGGCGGAGAGGATGAGCAGCGCGGGGATGGAGCGGGTTTGCGCGGCGGCGGCGATGGCGGCGAGGGTGACGGCCGCCTGGATGAGCAAAGCGGGATGCAGGCCGAGCGGGCGGGCCAAGGCGAATACGCTGATGAGGCCGGCGGAGAATTCATGCGGCTGGCCGGTGAGCAGCACGTTGCTCA
The DNA here is from genome assembly GCA_003164135.1 of Acetobacteraceae bacterium. Lineage (GTDB taxonomy): Bacteria > Pseudomonadota > Alphaproteobacteria > Acetobacterales > Acetobacteraceae > Acidocella. The sequence continues at coordinate 18,175 of PLSD01000032.1, read as the reverse complement.
TGGCCGGGCTGGTGAAGTGGATGAAGCCGGACCAGGCGGCGGGGCCGAAGGCGGCGATCGAGGCATCGGCGAGCAGCACGGCAGCCATGGCGGCGTAGGCAAAGGCGGCGGGTGAGCGGCGGAGCAGGTAGAGCGGCAGAGTGAGGCCGAGCTGGGGTTTGATGGTGGCGAGCCCGATGAGGATGCCGCCCAGGCGCGGGCGGGTGGCGATGAGCAGCAGGCCGCCGCCGATGAGGGCGGTGAGGAGTGAGGCGTTTTGGTGTTCCAGCACGCTTTCCAGGCTCGCGGGGGCGAGCAGGACGGCGGCGGTGAACCACCAGGATTTGTTGGCGAGGCGGAGTACCAGGGCCAGGAGGAGGAGCGAGGCAGCATCGAACGCCAGGACGGCGTGCCAGGGGGAAAGCCAGTCAAACGCGGTGGTGAGCAGCAGGTAGGTGGGTGGGTAGCTCCACAAATGGTAGGGCAGCTTGCCGTAGATGCCTTGGAGAAAGCTCTGGTAGGCGGTGTGGTCGAAGAGGATAGGCACCTGGCCGTGCAGGGCGAGGAAGCCGCCGGCCCAGAAATCCAGGCCGTCGCGCAGGGCCTTGCCGGTGAGGCCGTGGCGCTGGCCCCAGAGAATGGCGAAAGCCTCGTAACAGGACGGGACGGCTGAGAGCAGCACCAGGAGGATGAGCGTGAGGCGGGAGGGTGTTTGACTATTCTGGTTCATTTGCGCAGTATTCCGTGCTTTCCCGTCTAGAAAGCACAATCATGATCGCCGCGCTAATGCCGAACTATAATCGCGCCAATATTGCCTTTGCGTATGGCGAAGGGGCTTGGTTGTTCGATGAACGCGGGCGCAAATTCCTGGATTTTGGCGCTGGAATCGCAACGTCGTCGCTGGGGCATGGGCATGTGCATTTGACCAATGCGATTGCCGAGCAGGCGGCGAAGGTGATCCATGTTTCCAACCTGTACCGGGTGCCGGGGGCCGAATTGATGGCAAAGCGGCTGGTGGAGGCGAGTTTTGCCGATTCGGTGTTCTTTTGTAACTCGGGCGCCGAGGCGAACGAGGGGCTGGTGAAGGCCATGCGCAAAACCCACGCCGATGCGGGGCAGCCGGAGCGCTACCGGGTGATATGTTTCGAGGGGGCGTTTCACGGCCGGACGCTGGCGATGATCGCGGCGACGGGGAATGCGAAGTATCTGGCGGGGTTTGGGCCGGTGGTGGATGGGTTCGACCATGTGGCGTTTGGGGATATTGACGCGGTGCGGGCGGCGATTGGGCCGCACACGGCGGGGGTACTGATAGAGCCGGTGCAGGGCGAAGGCGGCGTGCGGCCGGCGGCACCGGAGTTTTTGCGGGCGCTGCGGGCGCTGTGCGATGAGCAGGGCATTTTGCTGGGGCTGGACGAGGTGCAGTGCGGCATGGGGCGGACGGGGAAACTGTTCGCGCATGAATGGGCGGGGATTGAGCCGGATGTGATCTCGGCGGCGAAAGGGATTGCCGGCGGGTTCCCGATGGGGGCGGTGCTGGCGAAGGAGCGCGTGGCGAAGGCGCTGGTGCCGGGCAGCCATGGCACGACATTTGGCGGCAGCCCGCTGGCGTCGGCGGCGGGCAATGCGGTGCTGGATGTGATTCTGGTGCCGGGATTTTTAGAGGGCGTGGCGGTGACCGGGCGGTATCTGGGCGACGGGCTGGCGGGGCTGTGTGAACGCTTCCCTGGTGTGTTCAGCGAAGTGCGGGGCATGGGGCTGCTGCGCGGGTTGAAATGCGTGGTGCCGAATACCGATGTGCAGGCGGCGGGGATGGAAGAGGGGCTGCTGACGGTGGCGGCGGGGGAGAATGTGTTGCGGCTGATCCCGCCGTTGATTGTGGGCACGGCGGAATGCGATGTGGCGATCGCGCTGCTGGAGCGGACGGCGGCGCGGTGTTTGGCGGGTACGGAGGTTGGCGCGAAATGAGCGCGGTACTGGATTTAAGGGCAAATGGGCCCCGGCATTTTTTGGATATCAAGGATTTTTCCGGCGCTGAGTTGCGGGCGTTGCTGGATTCGGCGGTGCGGCTGAAGCGCACCCGGCGGAATGGTAATAAACTGCTGGCGGGCAAGACGCTGGCGCTGATTTTTGAGAAGCCCTCGACACGTACCCGCGTGTCCTTCGAGGTGGCGATGCGGGAGTTGGGCGGGGATGTGATCGTGCTGTCCTCGCGCGATATGCAGATCGGCCGCGGCGAGACGATTGCGGACACCGCGCAGGTGCTCTCCCGCTACGTGGATGGCATTATGCTACGGACCGACCGCGCGGCGAAGCTGCATGAGTTCGCGCTGCATGCCACGGTGCCTGTTATCAATGGGCTGACCGAGCTTTCGCACCCGTGCCAGATCATGGCGGATATTCTGACGTTCGAGGAGCATCGCGGGCCGATTGCGGGGCAGGTGGTGGCCTGGGTGGGTGATGGAAATAATGTCGCGGTGTCGCTGATTGAGGCGGCGGCGCGGTTTGGCTTTACGCTGCGGCTGGCCTGCCCGGCGGGGTATTGGCCTAATCCCGGCGTGCTGGACTGGGCGCGCGACGAGGGGGCGGATGTGAGCGTGGGGATAGACCCCGAGGAAGCCGTGGACGGGGCCGCCTGCGTGGTGACGGACACCTGGTTGAGCATGGCCGATTCCGAGGACGAGGCGGCGGCGCGGGAGGTGGCGTTCGCGCCGTATCAGGTGACGGCGGAGCTGATGGCGCTGGCGGCGGAGGGGGCGATTTTCATGCATTGCCTGCCGGCGCACCGGGGCGAGGAAGTGGCGGGGGCGGTGATCGACGGGGCTTGCTCGGTGGTGTTTGATGAGGCGGAAAACCGGCTGCATGCGCAGAAGGCGATTCTGGCGTGGAGTTTGGGGTAGGGTTTAGCTCACTGGTATTTACGCTTTTTAAATGCCGCGACAGCTTAAACCATTCTCCATTCGCCCGCTTCTCCTCGAAGCGCTGATGCTTGGCATTAGGACCGTCATTATCCACAATATCACCTCACCCAAATTCAGGGCTGCAGTGTCCAGCAAATGGCCCCGCCCCGCGAGGTGGGGCGTTCGCAGCGGTTACAGATGTTTCGCGAGGCTGCGGCAATCAGGGGTTAAGGCCTCGGGCGAAACCGAAGTGGATCAACCACCCAGCGTCCGGTCTTGCTTTTTGAACCACGCCAACGCCTGATCAAGATGCGCCGGTTCGAAAGCCGGCCAATAATCGTCGATTACGAAAAAATCCGCGTAAACCGACTGCGCGGGCAAGAATCCGCTTAGACGGCGCGCGCCGCCCCATCGAACGATGAGATCCATCCGAGAGACTTCATGGGAGCGCATGCGGCCTTGCCGTAGTCCAGCAAGATCCCATTCCCAGCCATAATTGACAAGAAAGTTCACTTTAATGCCGTCTCCTTGGCGCGTCCGAAACGGCTTTAGACTCTCTGGGAACTGTGACGAAGTGTCGTCTCCGAGCACTAAAAGGGACGACCCGCGGCGCGCGATTTCGTGAGCAAATACTGTGCACGAGTCGCGAAAGTGCTCCGTTTGGATGGATGGACGCCGGGTATTGTCTTGGGTAAACCCATAGACCGAGACCTCCTCAATTCCGAAGCTGCTGCATAGGTCAAACAATTGGAGGCCTGGGTCCACGCCGTGCATATAGCCCGCCTCGCGGGCGAACCCGTGCTCGACTGCCCAGCGGCGGTTTCCATCTGGGATGAAGCCGATGTGACGTGGCAAGTGTGCTTTCGACCTTAGCATTCCTATATCCTCATTGACAGTGACGTGTGCCCGAGCCGCACACGAGCAGGTAGAATCGGAAAATACTCAGTTGCTGTTAAGTTGAACCGTGCCTACCCGTCTCACGCTCGAACATCCCTTGCCCAGGTACTTTCCTTGCCCAGGTACTTTTCCGGTTTCTTTCGCCAACCGGCGTATCTCGCTCAAGATATGTTCGCGCACTAATCTGCCTCTTCCAGAAAATTTCGCGGGGGCCGGTGGCGGAGCTGGCCGCGCGGGGGAATATCCAGCTCGATCCGGGGTTCGGCCAGCAAGAGGTCGTTCAGGGACGGCCGATTGGCTTTGGGCGCAGCCGGTTCTGGTTTCGTTTCAGGGGGCATGGACTTCCAATAGCCTGATTTTCGGCGGGACAAAACCGAGGGGGTATTCCGGACAAGCCTCCTTGCAGGACGGGTTGGAGTGCTTAGTTCAAGGGGAAGCAACCAAGGGGGATGCCATGAAGCTTCTGAAAACCGCGGATTTGAACGCGCTGCCGGGGAAATGGGCGCTCGCGAAGGACGGCAAGTCGATCCATCAGACGTTCAAGTTTGGTTCGTTCGCCGAGGCTTGGTCGTTCATGTCGCGGGTGGCGTTGCTGGCGGAGAAAATGGATCACCATCCGGATTGGTCGAATTCCTACGACAAGGTGGAGATTTCGCTGAGTTCGCATGATGCGGGCGGGGTGACGAAGCGCGATGTGGCGCTGGCGCAGGCGATTACGGATTTTGTCTGGGTTTAGGGGCCGCGGCGGAAGGGGGTGCCGTATGGGGAGCCTCAAAAAATCAGCCGGGGTGCGAAAATTACCCTTGTGCCCAGGTTGTGGTTTGAATACATCAGGGTCGTTGTTCAAGGGGTTGTTCCGGTGCTTCGGGCCGGGGTAATCCGCTGCATAGGAGCGAAATTTAATGAGTAAAGTAATCGGTATCGACCTCGGTACCACTAATTCCTGCGTCGCGGTCATGGAAGGCAAAGATGTCCGCGTTATCGAAAATTCGGAAGGCGCGCGTACTACCCCCTCGATGGTGGCGTTCAGCGATTCCGGCGAGCGGCTGGTTGGCCAGTCGGCCAAGCGCCAGGCGGTAACCAACCCGACCAATACGCTTTATGCCGTGAAGCGCCTGATCGGCCGCCGCTACGACGACCCGACCGTGACCAAGGACAAGGGCATGGTGCCGTATGGCATCGTGAAGGGCGATGGCGGCGATGCGTGGGTTGAGGCCAAGGGCCAGAAGTATTCCCCGTCGCAGGTCAGCTCGTACATTCTGACCAAGATGAAAGAGACCGCCGAGGCTTACTTGGGCGAGACGGTGACGCAGGCGGTGATTACCGTGCCGGCGTATTTTAACGATGCGCAACGCCAGGCGACCAAGGATGCGGGTAAGATCGCGGGCCTGGAAGTGCTGCGTATTATCAATGAGCCGACGGCGGCTGCGCTTGCCTATGGCATGGACAAGAAGAACGCCGGGACCATTGCGGTGTATGACCTTGGCGGCGGTACGTTCGACGTGTCCGTGCTCGAACTGGGCGATGGCGTGTTCGAGGTGAAGTCCACCAATGGCGATACGTTCCTGGGCGGTGAAGACTTTGACCAGCGCGTGATCGATTACCTGGCCGAGGAATTCAAGAAGGACCAGGGCATCGACCTGCGTAAGGACAAGCTGGCGCTGCAGCGGCTGAAGGAAGCCGCCGAGAAGGCGAAGATTGAGCTGTCGTCCTCGAAAGAGACCGAAATTAACCTGCCGTTCATCACCGCCGACGCCTCCGGGCCGAAGCATCTGGTGGTGAAGCTGACGCGCGCCAAGCTGGAAGCGCTGGTTGACGACCTGATCGAGCGCACGCTTGGGCCGTGCAAGGCGGCGTTGAAGGATGCCGGTGTGACCGCTGCTGACATCAACGAAGTGATCCTCGTCGGCGGTATGACCCGCATGCCGAAGGTCATCGAGCTGGTGAAGAATTTCTTCGGCAAGGAGCCGGCGCGTAACGTGAACCCCGACGAAGTCGTGGCGATCGGTGCGGGCATTCAGGGCGCCGTATTGAAGGGCGACGTGAAGGACGTGTTGCTGCTGGACGTGACCCCGCTGTCCTTGGGTATTGAAACCCTTGGTGGTGTGTTTACGCGCCTGATCGACCGCAATACGACCATTCCGACGAAGAAGAGCCAGACGTTCTCGACCGCCGATGACGGGCAGACGGCCGTGACCATTAAAGTGTTCCAGGGTGAGCGCGAGATGGCCGCGGACAACAAGCTGCTTGGCAACTTCGATTTGCAGGGGATTCCCTCGGCGCCGCGTGGCGTGCCGCAGATTGAGGTGACGTTCGATATTGATGCGAACGGCATTGTCTCGGTGCAGGCGAAGGATAAGGCGACCGGCAAGGAGACGCAGATCCGCATCCAGGCTTCCGGTGGTTTGTCGGAAGCCGATATCGAGCGGATGGTGCGCGATGCCGAGGAGAATTCGGCGGCCGATAAGATCCGGCGCGAGACGGTGGAAACCCGTAACCAGACCGAGGCGATGGTCAACCAGGTTGAGAAGACGCTGAAGGACGCCGGCGATAAGGTTTCGGCCCAGGATAAGGGCGAGGCCGAAGCGGCGGTCGCGGCGGCGAAGTCAGCGCTGGAAGGTGGCGATGTTGAGGCGCTGAAGACGGCGGCTGAGCGGCTGACGCAGTCGGCGATGAAGCTCGGCGAGGCGATGTACAAGGCCACGGCCGAGGCGGAAGCCGCGCAGACGGCGGGACCACAGGCCGGGCCGGATGGCGAGAAGATCGTCGATGCGGACTTTGAAGATGTTGACGATCAGAAGAAGTCCTGATCTCGTTGTAAATAAAGAGTAAATTGATCCCGGGGCGGTGCCCCGGGATTTTTCGGTTATAGCGTTTACTAAAGGAATCCCCCGCCGAAATGGCCAAACAGGATTATTACGCCACTCTGGGTGTGGAACGCGGCGCCTCCGCCGACGAAATGAAAAAGGCTTATCGCAAGCTCGCCATGCAGTATCACCCGGACCGCAATCCCGGCGACGCGAAGTCGGAAGCGAAGTTCAAGGAGCTGAACGAGGCCTACGACGTGCTGAAGGACGACCAGAAGCGCGGGGCGTATGACCGCTATGGCCATGCGGCGTTTGAGAACGGCGGCATGGGCAATGGCGGAGGTGGCGGCGGCTTTGGTTTCGAGGGCGGGCTGGGCGATATTTTTGAACAGATGTTCGGTGGCCGGCGCGGTGGCGGTGGGCAGCAGCAGAGCGGCGCGGATATCAAGGCGCAGGTCGAGATCGACATGGTGGAGGCATTCGCCGGGGTGAAGACCAATGTGCGCGTGCCCACGCGCATGAGTTGCGATGCGTGCAGCGGCACCGGATCAACCGATAAAAACGCCAGCGCGGAGACCTGCAAGACCTGCGGCGGTGCCGGGCGGGTGCGGGCACAGCAGGGATTCTTTTTGGTGGAACGGACCTGCCCGACCTGCGGTGGTTCCGGGCACATGGTGCGTAACCCGTGCCGGGTATGCTCCGGCGTTGGCACCGTGCCGCGCGAAAAAACGCTCTCCGTGCAGATACCGGCCGGGGTGGAGGATGGTACGCGCATCCGGCTTTCGGGCGAAGGCGAGGCAGGCGGGCGCGGGGCGCCGCCGGGCGATTTGTATGTGCATATCGCGGTGCGGCCGCATGCGATTTTCCAGCGCGACGGGGCGAATATTTTTTGCCGCGTGCCGCTGCGCATGACGCAGGCGGCGCTGGGTGGCGAGGTTGAGGTGCCGGCGATAGACGGCACGGCGGCAAAAGTGAAAATCCCGCCTGGCACGCAGACGGGGGATCAGTTCCGGTTGCGGGGCAAGGGGTTCTCGGTGCTGCGCAGCGCGCAGCGCGGAGATATGTATGTTCAGGTTGCGGTGGAGACGCCGCAGAAGCTGACGCGGCGCCAGCGCGAACTGTTGGAGGAGTTCGAGACTGAATCCACCGACTACGGCGCGGGCAGCCCGGAGCATGAGGGGTTTTTCGCGAAAGTGAAGGATTTTTTTGAGGGACGCGGCTAGTATCTAATCCGTTTTTTCGCCTCAATCGGGGGGTAGATTTCGCTTCGATACGAATTGTAAGGGCCTTGGGAAACGCGTTGCGGGACGCGGCCCGGGGGCTTACATCGTGATGTATTGATGTCGCACGGAATCTTGCGCAGGAGTTTTGAATGTCAACCAAGAAGAAACTGACCCATTTTGGCCTGGCGCTGCTGCCGGTTATCGCGCTGGGTGCTTGCACCGTGGCGCCGCCGAGCGGGCCTTCCGTTGTCGCCATGCCTGGGCAGGGCAAATCCTTCCCGCAGTTCCAGCAGGACGATGCTAATTGCCGCAACTATGCGCAGTCCAACATGGGCGATACCGGGCAGGCGGCCGCCGCTGCACAACAGAACGCCAATACAACCGCGGTGGCGGGTACGTTGATTGGTGCGGCAGCCGGGGCGGCGCTGGGCAGCTTGAGCGGGAATGTTGGTGCCGGGGCGGCGATTGGCGCCGGGGCCGGGTTGCTGGGCGGTGCCTCGGTTGCAGGAAATAATACCCAGGCTGCTGCGGATTCTCTCCAACGCCGCTATGACGTGACGTATGCCCAATGCATGGTTGGAAATGGCGAGACGATTCAGCAAGGACCCGCGCCTGGGGGATATGGCGGGCCGCCGCCGGGCTACTACCCGGGACCTGGCCCTTACTGAGCTAAGTCCAGCGATCGACATTGTTGAGCTAGCGGCGGGCGAGCGGCTCGCCGCGCCGATGCATGAGCAGCGCTGGCGCCCCTGGTATTGGGCGGCGGCGGTGGTGCTGCATGTGGTGGTGGTCGCGTTTTTCCTGCTGTTTGCATGGCGGCACACCCCGGAGAATGAGGAACAGAGCGCACCGGGGGTTTCCGTGGTGTTCGACAATGGCGGCGCGCAGCAGACCGCACCGCCTGCCCCGATACATGGGCCGCCCAGCGTGGCGCAAACGCCACCGCCGCCGCCCCCTCCCCCGCAGCAGAACAATCTGGCGCAGGCGGAGGTAAACCTGAACATGCCGGATATGCCGCTGGCCACCGTGCGGAGCGCACCGCAAAGCCAGCCGCGACCGCAGCCCCGCCCCACGCCACGGCCGGCACCACCGCATAAATACGTGGTGATGAACAATATGTCCTACGGCAACGGCAGCCCGGCACCGCCGATGCCGCAGGCGCAGAAGGCGTTGAATTTGAGCCTGCCGGAAACCGACGCGCAGGCGGTGACGGGGCAGGATTTCAGCGTGAAGGGCGATGTTGGCGCCGATTGGGATGCCTCGCTGACCAAATGGGTGAACGCCAACGCATATTACCCGCAGGCGGCGGCCGAGCAGGGCCAGCAGGGCACTGCGGAGGTGAAATTCACCGTGGACCGCAAGGGCAATGTGACGGGGCTGCATCTACTGCGCAGCGCTGGGTCACCGTTCCTGGACGGCGCGTGGATGAACCTGTTCGCGCAAAACCAACTGCCGCCGTTCCCGGCGGGAACGAAGGCGGACCACGTGGAGGTGGATTACACGGTGCATTACCAGATTATTCAGTAATCACGTTAAGCCTTGCGTCGACTCGGCATTCGCGATTCAAGCAGGGGATGATGAATGAGCATGCGCTGGGCGTACAACAAAGCCTGACCGGGCGGCGCTGGGTGTGGCGCGCGGGTGAGGCCGAGCGCGTGGGCCAGGGGCTGGCGCAGACGCTGGGGGTGCCCGAGTTGATGGGGCGGCTGCTGGCGGCGCGCGGGGTGAGTGCCGGGGATGCGCCCGATTACCTCGACCCGACGCTGCGGGCGATGCTGCCCGACCCTTCCAGTATTGTGGATATGGATGTGGCCGCCGTGCGGATGGCCGATGCGGTGATGGCCGGCGAGTGCGTGGGGGTGTTCGGCGATTACGACGTGGACGGGGCGTGCAGCGCGGCCTTGATGGTGACGCTGCTGCGCCAGCTGGGGTGTGAAGTGGTGTACCACGTGCCGGACCGCATGCTGGAGGGCTACGGGCCGAATAGTAATGCCCTGCGCGGCATGGCCGAGCGCGGGGCGCGGTTGTTGATATGCGTGGATTGCGGTACTGGGGCGGATGCGGCTTTTGCGCCGCTGCATAACATGGCCGATGTGCTGGTGTTCGACCACCATAAGGCCGAGGGGCCGCCGGCGCCGATCCGCGCCACGGTGAACCCGAACCGGCTGGACTGTTCCTCCGGCCAGAACACGCTGTGCGCGACGGCGGTGGCGTTTATTGGGTGCATTGGGCTGCTGCGGGAATTGCGGCGGCGCGGGTTCTTTAATGGCCGGGCCGAGCCGGATTTGCGCGAAATGCTGGATTTGGTGGCGCTGGCGACGGTGTGCGACGTGATGCCGCTGACCGGGCTGAACCGGGCGTTTGTGACGCAGGGGCTGCGGGTGATGGCAAAACGCAACCGGCCGGGGATTGCGGCGCTGCTGGACGTGGCCAAGCTGACCGAGGCGCCGACGCCGATGAATTGCGGGTTTGCCCTGGGGCCGCGGATTAATGCCTCCGGGCGGATTGCGGAGCCTGACATGGGGCTGCGGCTGCTGCTGACGCAGGACCCCGATGCCGCCGCGGCGATTGCGCAGACGCTGGATGAGGTGAACCGGCAGCGCCAGGCGGTGGAAGCCGCGATTATGGGCGACGCCATGGCGCAGGCGCAGGTGCAGGTGGATGCCGGGCATGCGGTGATCCTGCTGGCGCAGGAGGGGTGGCACCCAGGTGTGGTCGGGATTGTGGCCGGGCGGGTGAAGGAGAAATTCAACCGGCCGGCGCTGGTGGCGGGGATTATCGACGGGCTGGCGAAGGGCTCTGGGCGCTCCGTGCCGGGGCTGGACCTGGGGGCGGCGGTGATCGCGGCGCGCCAGAACGGGCTGCTGGCCACCGGCGGCGGGCATGCAATGGCGGCGGGATTCTCGGCACCACAAGGGTCCCTGGACGCGCTGCACGCGTTTTTGAATGAGCGGCTGATAAGTGCCGTGGACCTGCCTGGCTCCGAAGCGTTGACGCTGGAAGGCATGCTGGCGGTGGGGGCGGCCGACGCCAAACTGGCGCAGATGGTGGCAAGGCTGGGGCCGTTTGGCACCGGCAATGCCGAGCCGCTGTTTGTGCTGCCGCGCACGAGGGTGGTGAAGGCGGACAGGATCGGCAAGGATGGCAGTACCATCCGCGCGATGGTGGAGGGCGAGGGCGGCGGGCGGCTGAAAGTGCTGCTGTTCCGCGCCAAGGAAGGCCCGCTGGCCGAGGCGATGAGCCGCGCCGGGGCGGCGCCGCTGCATCTGGCTGGGTATTTGCGCGCGGAGAGCTGGCAGGGGCGGGTTTCCGCAGGTTTTTTTGTGACCGACGCCGCCCCGGCTTGACGTGGGAAGGCTGGCGGCGTAGCCAGACCGCGCCTCGTCCCGTTCGTCTAGAGGCCCAGGACGCTGCCCTCTCACGGCGGTAACAGGGGTTCGAATCCCCTACGGGATACCACGGCTTTTCAGTACATTACGGCCGCCGCGCCCCCTTGGGGCTGCGTGGGATATGTTGCGCGGGATTTTCGTATCCATGCATGCTTGCTTGCGGTTGTTTTTTCCGCGGACGGATAGCCTCATCAGGCGGCGGGATGGCGGCTGTTAATTATTCGGCTTTGGGGCATGTGGTTCGCCTACAACGAACTCAAGGCCCATTTGATGACCAAATGCCCAGCGCCGGCGAACGGCGCACTCAATGTTATAAAACCGCATGGAAAAAAATTCGGGGACATCGATCCGTTCGCTCGTTTCAACACGAACGCCAAACTCGGCCATGTCGACGATCCAGCAAAAAACCCCTGACGGACCAGCGTCACTGTAAAACAGTTTCCCCGTCTTGAATGTCATCTTGCGCGGCTGGCGCCGCCGTTCATGGAAAAACGAATCCTGCTCTCGAATTAGGGTATTCATCTGTCGATTGTATATTTATTTATAGAATTTTGGCAAATACGTTTTTGCAACAACCTCGGCGCCTCCGTGAGGCCTGTGCTGTCGTTAACCGCAGTCGCCTTCACGTTGAGCGTATTGATTTTGAAATCTTATTTTTTCGGCTACAGTGCCCAAGTAGGAATTCAGTCAACCAGGTTTTGGATTGGAGTCTCAAATGAAACGCTTGATGATACTATTGCTGCTGGCGGCTACCACGGCACCTTTGGCGGGTTGCGTTGCTTATCCCGCACAGCCTGGTCCGCCCTACGGCGGCGCCCACTGGGTTCCTGGGTATCATGGTCCCTATGGCGGCTGGCACCCTGGGCACTGGCAGTAGCCGCCACGCGCCGTTTGAGCCGGTGGCCTGGCGCCACCGCCTCATCCCATACGGCATAACCGGCACGCAACGTGCCGGGGTAGGTGATGTCTTCGCCTCAAGTGGCACATCATCGCGGTTTTGATTAGGTTGGGGCGACATCTTTCAGGCATACCAACCATATGAATTTGCCGCGTTACCATTGGGTTGCCCTGCGAACGGGCTTGTTGCTGGGGGTGGCCGGGTGCGCGGGGTATCAGGCCGCGCCGCTGAATTTGCGTGATCCGCTGCAAGCCTCGGTTGCGGGTTTGCGCCACCAGTTGCCGGGCGGCGGTGCCGTGCCGCTGACCGCGCCGCTCAGCCTGCCGGATGTGGCGGCGCTGGCGGTGCTGAATGATCCGGACCTGAGCGCCGCGCGGGCGCAGCGGGGGCTGGGCGAGGCTGATTTGTTGAGTGCGGGATTGCTGCCTGATCCCTCCGTGAGCGGCGGGTTTGCGGCGCTGATTAGCGGGCCTGGGAGTGTGCCGGCGATTTCGGGCGGGCTGGTGCAGGATGTTTCCGCGTTGGTGACATACCGGGTGGATGTGCGGGCGGCGAAAGCGGGGCTCGCGCAGGTGAATGCGCAGATACTGTGGCAGGAGTGGCAGGTGGCCAACCAGGCCGAGCAGCTTTGCATTTCGCTGGATGGGGATGTGCGGACGATTGCCACGTTGCAGGCGGACCATGACGCGCTGGCGCAAGTGAACAGCGCGACGCAGGCGCAGGTGGCGGCGCATAATCTGACGGTGGCGGCGGAATCCGTGAGCATGGCGGACCTGGCAGCGGTGGATACGGCTTTGAATACGGCGATACAGGCGCGGGACCAGGACCGGGACCAGTTGGATGCGTTACTGGGGCTGCAGCCGGGGACGGATGTGGCCGTCGTGATTACGCCGGTGCAGCCGCTGGATGCGGCGGCGGTGGAGCGTGCGATGGAGTCGTTGCCTGAGCGAAGGCCGGATTTGGTTGCGTTGCGGTTTGGCTATGCCCAGGCGGATGCGAAATTGCGCGGGGCGATTCTGGCGCAGTTTCTCCCGGTTAGCCTTGGCGCGAGCGGTGGGCGGGATACGAGCAATGTGTGGAGCGTGGGGCCGCAGGTGAGCCTGACCTTGCCGTTGTTCAACCGGAACCGGGGCGGCATTGCACAGGCGAAGGCGACGCGGGCGCAGTTGGGGGCGCAGTTCCAGGCTAGTTTGGCCGGGGCGGACGCGGGCGTGCAAGCATTGCTGGCGCGGATTGCGGCGTTGCAGGATGAGAGTGCCACCGCTGACGCGCAGGCCGGGGCCGCGGTGGAAATCGCGGCGCAGGCACGGAGCGCGTTTGCCGATGGCGCGTTGGATGCGGGGAGTGCCGCGGGGCTGGAGACCGCCGCCGCTGACCGGCAGCGTGAGGCGATTGCTTTGCACGTGCAACTTATGACCGCCCGGCTCTCGCTGGAAACCTTAGCCGGGATCGGCCTGCCGCCGATTGCCTTGGCCCCGATGGAACCTGCCCCATGAAACGCTTTCGCTCCTGGATGATACTGGCCGTGCTGATTTTGGCGGGGGCTGCTTGGTGGGAGTTTGCCCGCCGCCCGGTGACGGCCGCGGAGCCGGTGGCGAGCGTGCTGGTGAATACCATCAAACTGACGCCCGGCAGCCTGCCGGCAACCGTGACCGCGTATGGCAGCGTGACCGCCGGGCCGGGGGCGGAGACCACGATGGCGATGCAGGCGAGCGGCGTGGTGAGCGATATTGCGGTGAGCGTGGGGCAGCAGGTGACGGCCGGGCAGGTGCTGGCGAGCGTGGCGGCGGATGCGCAGTCGGTGGCGGATGTGCGTAAGGCGCAGGATGCGCTGGCGGCGGCGAAAGCGGCGCGGGCGCATGTGGCGGCGTTGCTGGCCGGGCATTTGGCGACGAATGCCGACCTGGCGGCGGCGGACCAGGCGGTGGGCGATGCGGATGGCGCGCTGGCCGCGTTGCAGGCGATGGGGGCGGGTAAGGCCAGGAGCATTGTGGCGCCGTTTGCCGGGATTGTTTCGGCCGTGCTGGTGGCGCCGGGAACCGTGCAGCCAGGGGGCACGGCGCTGTTGCGGTTGATTGAGACCGGCAGGCTGGTGGTGGTGGCGGGCGTGCCGCCGGCGCAGGCGGGGGGAATTGCGCCTGGTGAGGCGGCGAAACTGACGCTGCTGAATGAGGGCACGCAGGTTGACGGCAAGGTGGTGCGGATGGCGGCGATGCCTGATCCGCAAAGCGGGCTGGAGGATGTGACGGTAGCGCCGCCGGGCGCGCTGCCTTTGGGCGAGCCGGTGGAAGCGGTGATTACTACCGGCGGCACGGATGGCTATGTGGTGCCGCGCGATGCGGTGCAGAACGATGCGCAGGGCGACTATGTGTTTCAGGTGGATGCGCAGAACATTGCCCACCGGGTGGGTGTGCATGTGCTCGGCAATACGGGGGCGCGGACGGTGCTGGCGCCTGGGGGGCTGAATGCGGCGATGCCGCTGGTGACCACCGGGGCGTATCAGCTGGATGACGGCGTGGCGGTGCGGATGAACGGAGCCGCGAATTGAAATTTGCTCGTTGGTTGCACCTGCACCGCCGGTCGGTGTTGCTGCTGGCGGCGGCTTTGGCGCTGGGGGGGATCGTGGCGGCGGTGTCGCTGCCGATAAGTCTGTTTCCGCAGACTGATTTCCCGCGCGTGCGGGTGAATATAGATACCGGGAGCCAGCCGGCGCAGCAGATGATGCTGCAGGTGACGCAGCCGATTGAGCAGGCGGTGCGCGCGGTGCCGGAGGTGGTGGATGTGACGTCCACAACCTCACGCGGGACCGCGCAGATTATCGTGGATTTCGGCTGGGGGTCGGACATGACCGCGGCGACGCTGGGGGTGAATGCGGCGGTGGCGCAGCTGCTGCCCAGCCTGCCGGCGAGTGCGAATTATACCGTGCTGCGCATGGACCCGACGGTGTTTCCGTTCATGGCCTATGCGCTGACCTCCGCCAGCGTGAGCCAGGTGAAGCTGCAAAATTTGGCGCAGTACCAGATTGTGCCGCTGCTCTCGGCGCTGCCCGGCTTGGCGCGGGTGCAGGTGCAGGGTGGGGATACCGCCGAGGTGGAGGTTGATGTGGACCCGCACCGGCTGGCGGCGTTTCATCTGACTGTGGGCGATGTGACCAAGGCGGTGGGGGCGGCGAATGTGCTGCAATCCGTGGGCCGGATTGAGGACCATGACCTGCTGTACCTGCTGATGAACGCCAACGCGTTGCAGACTGTGGACGATGTGAAGAACATCGTGGTGCGCGGCGGGGCGGACGGGGTGTTGCGCCTGGCGGACGTTGCCGATGTGAGTGCGGGCGTGGCGCCGCAGTATTTCGAGGTGTCGGCGGACGGCAAGCAGGCGGTGACGGTGCTGCTGTTCCAGCAGCGCGGCAGTAACTCAGTGGCCATTGCGCATGAGGTGCAGCAGGCGCTGGCGGGGTTCGGGCCGCAGATTCCGCCGGGCGTACATTTAAGCAAGTGGTACGACCAGAGCACGCTGGTGCTGGCGGCGGCGAGTTCCGTGCGCGATGCGATATTGATCGGGGTGGTGCTGGCGGCGTTTGTGCTGCTGTTTTTCCTGCGAAGCTGGCGGATTACGCTGCTGGCGATTTTTATCGTGCCGGCCTCGCTGGCGGCGGCGGTGCTGGTGCTCTCGGTGCTTGGCATGAGCTTTAACATTATGACGCTGGGCGGGCTGGCGGCTTCGGTCGGGCTGGTGATCGACGACGTTATTGTGATGATCGAGCACATCGCGCGCCGGGCCAGCGGGCAGATTGGCCAGGAGCATGGGCCGGAAGCGGTGTCGCGCGAGCGGCGGGTGCTGAATGACGGCGCGGAGTTTCTGAAACCGCTGACCGGGTCCTCGGCGGCGACACTGATCGTGTTTGCGCCGCTGGGGTTTCTCTCGGGCGTGACGGGGGCTTTTTTCAAGGCGCTGTCCATCACCATGGCCGCCACGCTGTTTGCCTCCTGGCTACTGACGGCCTTCGCGGTGCCGCTACTGGCGAGCCGGTTGATTAATTTTGACAACTGGCATGACCCGGAGATGGATCGGCCGGGCTGGCTGACGCGCACGCATGGGAAACTGTTGGCGCGGGTGTTCAAGCACCCTGCCCTGCTCGGTGGCGCGGTGGTGGTGCTGCTGGTGGTGGGGGTGTTTTCCTTCAGCCATGTGCAGACCGGGTTCATGCCGAACCTGGATGAGGGCGGGTTCGTGCTGGATTACCAGACCGAGCCTGGGACCTCGCTGGGTGAGACACGGCGCGAGATTGCGCAGGTGGAGGGGATTTTGCGCGCTGACCCGGCGGTGGAGAGTTTTTCGACGCGGATAGGGGCCGGGTTTGGCGGAGATTTTGCCGAGCCGAACCAGGGGGATATCGTGGTGCGGCTGGTGCCGCTTGGCAAACGGCCGGGGATTGAGGCGGTAATGGGCCGGGTGGGCGATGCGATTACCGCCCAGGTGCCGGGGGTGGATACGGATATTCATCAGCTGATCGGCGATGAGATCGGCGATTTGACCGGCGTGCCGCAGCCCATTGAGGTGAAGCTGGCGGCGGCGGACCCTGGGCAGCTGGGACCGGCGGCGTTGCGGGTGGCGGCTGCGTTGGGCGGGATCGCGGGGGTGGATTCCGTGGTGAACGGGATTGTGCCGGCGGGGGATGCCTACGACATACATGTAGACCCGGTGCGGGCGGCGATGCTGGGGCTGGACCCGGCGGCGGTGGCGGCGAGTTTGGATACGCAGCTGACCGGTAGCGTGGTGGCCAGCCTGCAAGGGGCAAACCAACAGATTGGCGTGCGGGTGCAACTGGCACCGGGTGCGCGGGCAAATACCGATGCGCTGGCGGCGATTCCCATTGCGGCGCCTGGTGGCGCGCTGGTGCCGTTGGGGAGTATCGCCAGTTTTTCCATTGCCGCGGGGCAGCCGGAGATCATCCGGGAGAACCTGCAACAGATTGTCGCGGTGACGGGGAGGATTACCGGGCGGGGCATTGGCAGCGTGATCGCGGATGTGAAAACGGCGCTGGCGAAACCGGGGGTGCTCGGCCCAGGTGTTACCTATAAGCTGGGCGGGTTGTACCAGCAGCAGCAGATTGCTTTTGCCGGGCTGGTAAGGGTGTTCATCGCGGCGTTGCTGGCGGAGTTTGTGCTGCTGCTGTTTCTGTATGAGCGGTTCTCGCTGGTGTTCGCGATTATGGGCACCTCGCTGCTCTCAACCACCGCCGTGTTTACCGGGCTGTGGCTGACCGGGATTGAGCTGAACATCACGGCGCTGATGGGCATGACGATGATTGTGGGGATTGCCACCGAGATGGCGATTTTCTTTGTGTCTGAATACACCCTGCTGGTGCAAAGCATGGAGGTGCGCGCGGCGCTGATCGGGGCCAGCGTGAACCGGTTGCGGCCGATTGCGATGACGACACTGGCGGCGATCCTGACGCTGCTGCCGCTGGCGCTGGACCTTGGGCAGGGTGCGGGGATGCAGCAACCGCTGGCGATTGCGATTATCTCCGGGCTGCTGGTGCAGTTCCCGCTGGTGCTGCTGGCGTTGCCGGTGCTGCTGTGGCTGGTGCGCGACAAGAGTGGCGCGGCGTGAGGGGTGATTTGGTAAACCCTTTGTAATGCGCTGCCTTTTTTGCGCCTTGATGCGGCCCCTCGGCTGACCTGTTTCCCTGGTTAATAGGCAACATCAGTTCTGGAGGGCCACATTATGAAACCGGTAACGACGCGCACAAAACTTCTGCTTGCGATGGCCACGCTGGGCATCGGCCTGGCAACCGCGCACACGGCGAGAGCCGACGACTGGCATGACCGTGGGGG
Organism: Acetobacteraceae bacterium; assembly: GCA_003164135.1. Taxonomy (GTDB): domain Bacteria; phylum Pseudomonadota; class Alphaproteobacteria; order Acetobacterales; family Acetobacteraceae; genus Acidocella. Next base: position 248 of record PLSD01000032.1, on the reverse strand, counting down.
CGATGGCGGCGGGTGGCAACATCACGACCACGAAGACGATGACGATGACCGTGCCCATTGGCAGGCTGGCTGGGGTGGGGGGTATTATCCGCCGCCGCCGGTGTATTACGCACCGCCGCCGCCGCAGTATTATGCCCCACCGCCGGTGTATTACGCGCCGCCGGCCGTGACGTTCAGCTTAGGCAACTGAGAATTTTAAGCACGGCGGGGGGGATTGCGCGTATATAGTGATTCACATTAACAATATT
>PLSD01000118.1 GCA_003164135.1 Acetobacteraceae bacterium | reverse complement strand
GGCCGTCACGTTCCTTCGACATCAGACGCCGCAAATCCACTGCCGTGTAGTCCGGATTGGTAACCGCAATCGCCACAGCCATCACCGCCTCCCATCAATCAAATCAACGGGAAACATCGAATCATAACTCACCGCGTCGGGGGAATCCCCGGAGAGTCAGAAAATTTGGCGGCTGGTATTATATTTTTGCGATCAATTTCATGCGCTAAACTTGAACCTGCCGGTTCAACCTAAATGCATATTGATCTAAAGAAACAAACCTTAACGTTTATAAAACGGCGGGATCTGTGCGTCAACGTTGATCCACACTGATTTCGGCTGCGTATTTTCGCGCATGGCCTCAAAGCCCATCTCGCGGCCATAGCCGGATTGGCCGACGCCACCGAACGGCGAGGCTGGATGCACGCGCTTATAGCAATTAACCCAGACCATGCCGGCATGGATCGCTTTTGCAAAACGATGCGCCCGGGTCAGGTTCTGCGTCCAAAGGCCGGCGCCCAAACCATAGATGGTGCCGTTGGCGATGGCCAGCGCTTCCTCATCGTCCTTGAAGGTGCTGACGGCAACGAACGGACCAAAAACCTCTTCCTGTTGCACACGGTGGTTGGGGTCAGCGCGGACGATGGTGGGCTCAACGAAATATCCGGCCTGCAATGCAGCAGCGTCCGGGACGCGTCCGCCGCAGAGGATCTCGCCGCCTTCCTCTTTCGCAATTTCGACGTAGGACAGGACGCGCTCGTGATGCAGCTTGGAGGTCAGGGGCCCCATCTCCGTTTCGGTGTCCAGCGGGTCGCCCAATTTTATGGAACGTGCGAGGGCAACAAACTTATCCAGAAAGGCATCCGCGATCTTTTCGTGCAGAATTAAGCGCGAGGCAGCGATACAGGCCTGCCCCTGGTTATGGAAGATGCCGAAGGCGGAACCTCCTACGGCGGCCGGCAAAAGCGCGTCCTCGAAGATGATATTCGCGCCCTTGCCGCCGAGTTCGAGCTGCAGTTTCTTGAGGTTTCCGGCCGAGGCGCGGACGATGCCGCGCCCGGTATTGGTGGAACCTGTGAAGGAGACTTTGCCGATATCAGGATGTTCGGCAATGCGCTGGCCGGCGGTGTTGCCGTAGCCAGTGACGACGTTGAACACGCCGTCGGGAAAGCCGACCTGCTGCATGAGCTCCGCGATGCGCAGGGTGGAAAGCGGGGTGATTTCAGAAGGTTTCATCACGACCGTATTGCCGGCGGCGAGAGCCGGCCCGAGCTTCCAGCTCACGAACATCAGCGGAAAATTCCAAGGAACGATGTGCCCGACCACACCGATAGGCTCGCGTTCCAGATAATTCAGGAATCCGGCGTCGACCGGGATGACGGAGCCTTCCAACTTGTCCGCCATGCCGCCGAAATAACGGAAGCAAAGGACGGTGCGCGGTACGTCGAGATTCATGCAATCCCGTACCGGGTGACCGGTGTTGGTGGCTTCCAGTCTGACGAGATAGTCGGCATCGGCCTCGATGGCGTCGGCCAGCTTCAGCAGCAGGCGGCCGCGCTCATGGGCCGCAAGCCGCGCCCAGCCGGGCGCAGCCGCCTGTGCGGCAGCCACAGCGCGGTCTACATCTTCCTCTCGCGCTTCGGCGATGGCGACGAGCTTTTTGCCGGTATAGGGGTTGAACACGTCGATCTCGCCGCCAGCGAGACCGTCCACCCATTTGCCGCCGATGAATAGCCGAGTTTGAATTGTAGAAATATCAACGGGCGGAAGCAGGGGCATATCATTACCTTGAAGAGTTGTGTGAAAAAAAGGGCGGCGCAGGTGGCGCCGCCCTGCCGGGATAAGAGTAGTTTAAAAGGACACCGCAACCACGGGCGCTTCACCTTTTGCGATGAGCTCGGGGATTTTCGGTGAGCCGTTTTCCCAGACCAGCAGCATGGCGCGCTTGTCGGCAAAGCCTTTATGGCGGATGTCCGCTGGCATACAGGACACGTCGCCAGCTTTGGTGATTACTTTGGCGCGCGGCTGGCCGGTTTCGCGGTCGCGGATGTCCCAGTCGATCTCGTCGGACAAAGTGATAAACCATTCGCAGCGGTCATTGCCATGTTCGACCGGTAGGGTGAATTCCTCTGAGGTGGGGCAGAACAGGCTGTCGCCGACCACCGAACAGACGGAAGGGTTCCATGTCACGTCCGAGCGGGAAAGATATCCGAACAGGTTGTAGGCGCTGACTTCGTTTTCGAAGCCGGGTTCGACCTCAACGAGCGGTTGGTCCTGCGGCACGTCACTGAACTGGCGGTTCACGGGAAAACCGTTATCATCGCTGCGCAGAGGCGTATCGCCGGGCAGACCCACCATGCGGCGAGCGGCAACGCGCGTGCGGGTCACGGCCTCATCATTATTGCCGTTCTTGGTGCCCCAGGGCGTGCCGGTTTCCATAGGTGCGGCGAACGGGTCGTAATTCGCGTTGGTCCAGTCGCCTACCATGGCCTTGAATACCGGCATCAGTGCTTCCGAAGCGAAACGCTGCGAAAAATCCCGGCCGGCATTCCGGTAGGCATCGTTGAAGAGGCCTGCGAACAATGTGACCTCGCCGTAGTGATTGACGGTGCCGATGACATCGTCAAAATTTACCGTGCCGTAGAAGAAACCCCAGGCGACGTCGCGCATCAAGGCGCGCAAAAATACATCGACGGGCAGTGTATGGGTGCCGCCGGGCCAGGAGATGCGGGCGAAATACCCGTCGCGGCGGAAGGAGAAACTGCCGGCGCGGAATGCGCGGTAACCGGTTTCGTTGTCGGTAGGCAGGATTGCGGTGTCTTTTTCGGTGAGGACATCAGCGCCGTGGGAGTGCGGCGTCGTGTCGGCTTCGCGCATGGCCATCGGTTTGTTCCTTTCAGTGTAATTGTTGCAGACTCAGGTGCTTTGGCAGATTTCGTTCCATTTTTGAACCGTCAATGGGCCTTCGACGGTCTGCAGCATCACGCAGGCCGGCTCGGCGGCAAAAAAGCGATAGGCAGCACCGCGCGGCAACAGGCCCTGGTGGCCGCGGCGCAGGATCAGCCGGCCCATCTTATGGCCATCTGGATCGCCCTTCAGCTGGTGTGCACCCTGGCTGGCGGGGTCAACGTGAGCGGCGGGGTCGGCGAGCTTGACCAGGTGCACCTCCACCTCGCCATCCATGCACAGCGCGAATTCGTCATGCGCGCAGGTGAACCAGGGGGATTCGCCATCCGCCCGAAGGATCTCGATCACATATTCGAAATTTTTTGCAACCGCCACGCGCTCATATGGCGCTGCACCGTTCGCCACTTCGAAGACATTCGAGAAAACGTAGTTCTTTGGATTGTCGTTAATTAGAACGACCTCGCCTTTGTCATAATCGGCCAGTGAACCAAATCGTGTTTTAGAGCTCATTTTTTCCCCATTTATTTCTACGATACGAGTGCCAGCTGCCGGCCCAACTCCTCTGACCCGGCAGTTTGGAGCAAAAATGCCCGGCGATCCTGCAGGATCTAATCGGATTTCTGCAGGATCGCGGCAAAGCTTACGCGCCTACGGGAAAGACTCGCTTGCCGAGCAAAAGCAGAACGGCGGCGCTCGCATTAAGCCCGGCGAGTACCAGGATCATCGGCAGATAAGTATGAATTTTGTCATACATTATACCGCCGAAAACCGGTCCGCTTGCGCTGCAAAGCGTGTCCAGCGCAAAGACGATGCCCGAGATCAGGGCAAAGCGATGGATTTTCACGCATTTGGCGAGCAACGCCATCCCGCCGACCTGAACCGCGCCAAAGCCGGCGCCGAAGAAAAAAGGATATACGAAGAGCAGCGTCGTTGACCGTGCATCGCCGAGCAATAAAATGCCGACGGCCAAGGTGAGGGAGCCAATCGCCAGAATCCACCGGACGCCGTACCGCTTGCCGATGGCACTAACGGTGAGGTTACCAGCGAGTGTCGAGGCGGCCATCAGTGACATTGAGGTCGTCGCCGGCGTGAGCTGATGCCCGAAATCTTTAAGCAATGACAGGCCATGAGCAATGTAAAACGCGCTGCTGGCACCACCCGACAAGATACAGATCAGCATGATGGGCAACGCCAGCGCGAATACGCCGCCGCCGCGTACAGGTGTGGCCACGTCAGCGGGATCAGCGGGAGGTGTGAAAACAACGGCTTCTTCGTGGATCGGAGCATCACGCACCACGAAGAGCGACAGGCAAAGTGCTACGCAGCCGAGCACGGCAAACACCAGCCAGCCGGACTGCCAGGTGCCCTCATCGAGGATCACAGCGTTGATGAGTGACGGTGCCACGAAGCCGCCTGCACCCATGGTCGCGTACAGGATACCGAACGGGCGGGCCCGATCATCGCGGAACCAGCCGGCGGTGCAGACCTGGTTGGCGACAAAGCCACCGAAGCTCATACCCAGCCCGACGAATATTGCAAAAGTAATAACCGCAGTTACCGGCCCGTGCACCAAGGTCGCCATGGCCAAGGAGCCAAGGACCAGCATGAGGCTCCCGAAGGCGAGCGCGGGCCGTGCGCCGAACTTGCTGACCAGCAGGCCCACCAGCGGCGCCGTTGAGCCGGTGACCAACATATTGGCCGCAATGAATAGGCCGAGCAGGCTGCGGTCCGCCCCCATGGAAGAGACCATGGCCGTGTTGACGACGCTGGCCCCGTAGATGGGGAATGCAGCATTGATGCAGATGATGAGCGAACACGCCGCCAAGACTTGCCATTTTTTTTGTATCTTATGTTTCCGCTTCTTGATTACAACTTGCGCCACTTCACTCATTAAATTCCCCCAAATTTTATATGACCCGAGGTTATATGCGCCCAGAGTTCTTATGCGAGAGTTACGAACTCAAGATGCATTTTGCAGCTATGTTCTCGAGCAGGTCCGAACAGTGTACACGGCGCAGACGTACACGGCGCGGACGCCCGGAGATCGGGGATTCCCTTTGCGCAGCATATCGACAAGTACAATGGCAGTACCGGCGCTAAAAGCCGACGCGAAGAAGTGAGGTTCCCATGTCCAGTACACAGACGCACCCATCGATACAAGTGCGCCCGACCAAATGCCTTGCGCCTCCGGAACCAGGGTTGACCCCGGCTGATCTGCTCGCTCGCGCCCGTGCGATGATCCCGACGCTGCGTGCGCGCCAGGCGCAGACCGAGGCGGCGGGGCGGATGTTGGAGTGCGCCAATCAGGAGTTTCTTAGCGCAGGATTTTACCGGATCGTGCAGCCGCGCCGATTCGGCGGCTATGAGTTTGGTTTGGACTCGTATGTCCGCGTGATGATTGAGATCGCGCGTGGCTGCCCATCAACTGCCTGGGCGCTGGCGCTTGTTTCTGGGCACCCTATCATGCTGGCGGATTTTGCTGAGGCTGCGCAGGTGGAGGCCTATGGCGAGGATGGCGATTATCGCTGCCCGTCGGTCGGGTCTCCCTTGCCCGTGAAACGCGAACCGGGCGGGTTCCGTGTCAGTGGCGGTTGGGACTACGCATCCGGCTGCGATGTTTCCACACATGTCATGGTCAGCGGGCTTGTGCCCGAGGACGATGGCAGCTTCGTCGCGCGCTTGATGCTCGTCGATCGCAAAGATTTGAGTATCGTCGATAACTGGCACATGATGGGGATGCAGGGCACCGGTTCTCGCCGCGTGGTAATTGACAACGTTTTCGTGCCCGAATACCGCACTGCGGCAATGACGATGTGGCAGGCACCGGGCAAGGGGGCTGTGCACGAGAACCCAATGTATAACGGGCGCAAGGGATCGTTCTTTCTGATCGAACTGGGATCCGTGGTTGTCGGCACCGTCAAAGGCGCGCTTGACCTTTACGAGGAAATCTGCCGGACGAAGAAGATGCGCTTTTCACCAAAGATGTATCTTTTTGAGAGTCACGAGTTTCAGCAATATTATGGTGACGCGCAGGCCAAGGTCGATGCTGCGGAGGCTTTGCTGCTGAAAGTGACCGAACAATATGTCGAGGCCTGTACGGCTGATCCGGTGACGGGCGGTAATTTCAGCGAAGAGACCGACCGCCGTCTGTTTGCCGCGGCGCAGTTGGCATGTCAGCTTGCTTGGGAGGCACTGGAGATCATCTTCACCACGGCTGGAACCAGCATTGGGGCCATGGATTCGATGCTGGCGCGGCTCTATCGCGATGCTGGCGTGCAGAAAACGCATTTCGTGCAGCAGCATTCACGCACGGCGGTGAATGCTGCGCGGCTGCATTTCGGCCTGCCGCCGCTCACACCATTCTGAGGGCATGACTCATGACGAATGAGCTTGATCCCGATGAAGTGCGCGAGGCGTTCCGGAGCCGCCGGGGTCATTGGAATGACGATTGGGAGGGCATGCTTGCTTGGTCACCGGCTTATGTCGCCGCCTATCTCGATTTTTCGGCCCATGTTGCGGACCGAGGCGCGCTGACGCCAAAATTTCGTGAATTAGTCTATGTCGCCACAAATTGCACGCCGACACATATGTTCGAGAAGGGGTTGCGCAATCATGCGCGCGAGGCGCTGGCTTTAGGTGCTACGAAGGCAGAACTACTCTCGGTGGTGGCCACTGTGAGCGCGATGGGGATCCACTCCTATTTGCTGGTTGCGGAGGCAGTTGCGGCAATGGTGCCCGATGCGGCAAAGCGTACGGATGCGCCGACTGCGGCCCGCGTCAAGGTGGATCACGCGGCGCTGTTTGGACAGGTGCTGGCTGAGATTGAGCCGGCCATTGCGCTCGACAGCGATTTTTATGAAAAATGGCTTAATTTCGCGGCAGCTCCGGTGCGCGGACAGCATGCGGCGCTGTCAGTCAAGGATGCGCATCTCATCGCGCTGGCGGTACATGCGCAATGCACGCAGCTCAACCAAGCGGGTGTGCGCCAGTATGTGGCCGCAGCACTCGCACATGGGGCCAGCGTCGATGAGGTACTAGACATCGGCCGGCTGATCTCAAGCATGGGGATCCATGCAATGGTGTTTGCGTTGCCTGTCATCACTCAATTTGCGGTCGAGGGGGGGTGAGCATGGGGATTTTCCACGATTATCATGGCGGCGGCACGCAGGGGCGCGGCTATTACGCAGCGCCCGCCATGGCCCCGCCGCGAGGCGGGGTATTGATTATCCACGAAGCACCAGGCCTGAGCGGACATGTGCGGCGGCGGGTGGATGTGCTGGCGGCGAACGGCTATGCGGCGTTCGCGGCGGACCTGCATGGTGAAGGTCGGCTTGCCCGCAATCCCGACGAGGCGCGAGGCTGGGTCGCCGAGCTGAAGGCGAGGCCGGATGTGCTACTGGCGCGTATGGAGGCGGCGCTGGCAGAACTGGCGGCGCTGAGCGGGGTCGGCCAGGGCGATCTTTCTGCTGTCGGCTATTGCTTTGGCGGCTGGTGCGCGCTGGAGTTGGCCCGCGCCGGTGCGCCGCTGCGCAGTGTCAGCGTCTTCCACGGCTCGGTGACGAGCGAGAGGGGGGCTGCCGCGCTCACGTCTTCGGTGCTAGTGTGTTGCGGTGATGCTGATCCGTTCGTGTCCATCGAGTCTCTTGTTGCGTTTGGTAATGAAATGCGCGCGGCCGGTGTGGACTACCAACTCTGTCTTTATGGCGGGGTGGGGCATGGCTTCACCGATCCCGACGTGCCTTCCATGCCCGGCTTCGCATACGATGAAGCGGCCGACCGGCGCTCCTGGATATCCTTCATGCAGCTTCTAGCAGAGCATTCTCTGAGCCGAGCAGAAAATATGGAATCGACAGTATGACTCAATTTGATAAAAAGACGATTCTCATCACAGGTGCCGCCACCGGCATCGGTCGGGCAACCGCGCGGCGCTTCACCGATTTGGGCGCGCGGATCATCATCGCCGATCTAGATGGCGCCGGCGCCGAGGCGGCCGCGCGCGATCTGCCGGGCGGGCGGGCTCGCGGTTTGCGTTGCGATGTGCGCGATGATGCTGAGGTGGCGCAGCTGCGCGCCGCTGCCGGCCCCGTTGACATACTGATCAACAATGCCGCCAAGCCGCCGATCACGGGCCCGGTCATCGACACGGAAATCACGCAATGGCGTGACGCATTTGAGGTGAATGTTCTCGGCTATGTGCGGATGATTCGCGCCTTTCTGCCGGATATGTTGACGCGGGGCAGTGGCCATATCGTCAACACCTCGTCGGGGCTGGCGCTGCTGCCCGACCCACCGATTCGCTTCATGGGGCCTTATATTGCCTCAAAGGGCGCGCAATTATCGATGAGCTACGCCTTTTTCCATGCTCTGGCGGGAACGGGGGTTTCAATATCGGTCTTCTGTCCCGGTGTTACCGCTACATCGGACCGTCCCGGCGGGCCGCCGCCGATGGGGCCTAATATGCCGTCCCCGGAAGATTTCCGCATCGGCGTGCCGGAGCGGCGGACCGTGCGGGTCAGCGCGGAACATGCGGCAGGCGTGCTGGTTGAGGGGCTGATTCGCGGCGATTTCGTGATCTGCTCGCAGGATGGCTATTTGCCAGATCTGATAGATTTTGCTGAAGGGAATCTCGATCCCCAATCGATCGTACGCCAAGCCCAGGCAGAGGCGGCCTGATTTTCGAATCATGAGGGAATGAAGAGTTATGGGGCGTTTACGCTACCTTGAGCAAGCCGATCTGGCGGCGGAAGATCAGGACATTCCGCGTCTAAAGTCGAATATCACGCGTGCAGTCGCCCACAGTCCGCGCCTGGCGCGGCTGGTGGCCTTGCGTGGGATGTATTTGCGCCATGAGAGCGGCCTGAGCGCGCGACTGCGCGAGTTGGCGATTCTACAGGTGGGATATTCAACTCGGTCCGCTTATGAATGGGCGCATCACATTGATGTCGCTCTTTCATTTGGCTTGAGCGAGGAGGACATCCGCGCGATCGGGTTGGAGACCGAGGGCAAGTCTTCGCATCTTGAGCCATTGGCATCCACCGTTCTGGCCGCGACCCGTTCCCTCACCGATAATCTGGTTCTCCCGCAACACCTGTTCGACGCGCTGACCGCGGAGCTCAGCAACGAGCATCTTGTCGACCTGTTGGTCGCGATCGGGGAATATAACGGGCTGGTCCGCGTGATGGCGGCGATCGAGATCGATCTTGAGCCGGAATATATAAAATACCTGGATCGCTTTCCGCTGCCCGCGAAGCACGCGGCGTAGACATCGCTCCCAGTTATCGGTCAACCTGTGATTCAAACGTCTCATTTACATATATCAAGGAGAAAGTTTTTATGAAATTACTAAGCTTCAAAATCGACGGGCGGGCCAGCTTTGGCGCGATCGTGGATGAGAAAATTGTCGATCTCGGACGCAAGTTCGCAGGTCGTTTTGTCGATCTGGTCGATGTACTGAAGGCCGGCGCGCTGCCGGACGTTGAAGCTGCGCTCACGGGTGCGACGGGCGATTACGCCCAGTCGGATGTCGAGTTCCTGCCTGTGATCCCGAATCCGCCAAAGATCATTTGCATCGGTGTGAATTATGATTCGCACCGCACCGAGATCGGCCGTGATCCCAGCCTGAAGCCGATGGTGTTCGCGCGCTTTGCCACAAGCCAGGTCGGCCATCTGCAGCCGATGATCCTGCCGCCTGAATCGCCGACCTTCGATTATGAGGGCGAGATTGCCGTGATCATCGGCAAGGCCGGGCGCCGCATTTCTCAGGAAAAATCATGGGAGTATATCGCCGGTTATGCACCCTACAACGATGGGAGCATCCGCGACTGGCAGCGGCATACGCCGCAATGGGGGCCGGGCAAGAACTGGCATCTGACTGGCGGCTTCGGCCCCTGGATGACGACGCGCGGCGAGATTGCGGATAATCAGGATCTACATCTGCTGACGCGCCTCAATGGCATGGAAGTGCAGAATGCCAAGAGCAGCGAGATGATCTTCTCGATTCCGTATCTTATCGAATATTGCTCGACCTTCATACCACTTGAGCCGGGCGACGTCATCGTGACCGGCACCCCGGGTGGCGTTGGCGTCCGCCGGGAACCGAAGCTGTTCATGAAGGACGGCGATATAGTCGAGGTCGAGATCACGCAGATCGGTGTGCTGCGCAACCCGATTAAGGCGGAAGTGGTCTAAAACTTTGCATAGCGGCGTGATGTTGCGATGGATTTTAACATCACGCCGCATATGGCAATCGCTGATAACCGGTCCCACTGATCCTGAAAAGTTCACAGATATCGTTTTCGCTGCACCCATCCTCGACGCTTTGGCACTTGCCGGCGCCGCAGCATCGTTCCGATATGGCGTTGATTCCGACGCCGAATATTTCGAAATAGTATGTTTGTACAGGCTGCACCCTCTGAACACATGACAGCCGCCCGCCTGTCAGTGATGGTGCCACATCGGTGCGCCAGCCACGACGCTGCGGAAATGTAGGACATGGTTCATGCGAATGGAGCCGACGAAAACGCTCTTTCGGTCGAGGCCGCCGAAGGCAATGCTGGCGGGAAAATCGATGAGCTTCCCTTCGGGGTCCTCGAACAGGCAGTGCGCGGTACCGTCACGGTCGATCCGATAGATCGCGTTCCTTGTGACCTCGGTTACCCACAGGCCTCCCTCGGTGTCGAAAGCCAGTCCGTCGACGACCGCACCGGGGAACAGTGGATCGGGCCCGAATGGGCGCGACGCCCCCAGCGTGCCGTCGGGCTGCAGCGCGAAGCGGAGCACGCGCCCACGGCCCGATTCCGCCAGATAGGCGTATTGCATGCCGGTATCGAAGCGAATCTCGTTGGCGAAGCATATCCCGCTCGCCATCAGACGTGGGCCTGAAGCGGTGAGCTTGAGCAGATAGCCGTCGGGAATGGGCGTGTTGATTGCGCGGGACCGTGGGACGGTGCGAGTGGATATGGTAATCCACAACTCGCCCGCTGGGTCGAAATGCACGAAATTGACCGCGCCCAAAGTTTCACCCTCATATTGGTCGAGCAGCAGGCTGACGGTGCCGTCGGGCCTCAGCTTGTGCACGGTACCTGTGTCGATGCCGGCGAGAATAAGAGAGCCGTCGTGATCCTGCGCCAGACCGTTGGTGGTGCCGCCGGGGCATGGGCGGTGGATGCAGCTTCCATCGGGTGAGATTTGCGTGACGCCACCCCGACTGTCTGATACGACCAGCGTGTCGTCAGGCATGGCCAGCACGCATTCGGGGCGGCGCAGCGCCTCCCCCACGCGGCCGATGAGAGTGAAAGCGCTCTCCATGGCAATCGTTCCCTTTTCAGCCGGCCGCCAGCGGGATCGCCTGCGTCACTTTATCAAGCTCCGCCGCAGAGCGCGCCACGCCCAGAATATAGTGATCCGGCCGGATGACGACCGCCTCGGCGCCGATGGCGTCCAGATAGTCAGCCGCCTCGCCTTCCAATATGGCGGCGTCCGTGCGGGCCCAGCGCGCTTTGGTCTCGTCGCTTACTTGGCCGGGTAGCCCGGTACGGCTTAGGACGATGAAGCGAGGGCCAGCCGCGTCGTCAAGCATCTGCCCATCACGCAGCCTTGGCTGCGGTGCCAGCGTGCCGGCGAGCGCGTCGGTACCCTCGTTGCCGCCGAGCCGGGGCCTAATCGGTACGAGCACTTGCGGCTGCGTCAGCAGCATCGCGTCCCGCGCCCGCGCGCGCGCGGGATCCCTTTCCTGGATGATTGCGCCGATGCGGTTGGCCTCAGTGATGTAATGCGCCACATGTGGCCGGAGTTCGGTTTGGTAGCTGTCGAGAAGCGACAGAGCGCCGCGCCCATCGAGCACCCATGCGAGTTTCCACGCTAGATTCGCCGCGTCGCGCAGACCCGCGCATAGGCCCTGACCGAGAAAGGGCGGTGTCTGATGCGCGGCATCGCCGGCCACTAATAGCCGCCCATTGCGCCAGCGTGTGGCGATGGCGGAGTTGAAGGTATACACGACCGCGCGTTCCAGCTCGGCGTCTTTGGGCGCCAGCCAGCGCCGCAGCAGAGATCTGACATGGTCCGGCGTGGCGAAGAGCGCCGGATCGTCGCCAGGCAGCAGCATAACTTCCCAGCGGCGGCGGCGCCCGACCGCCTCGATATAGGTGAATGGCCGCGCCGGGTCGCAATATTGCACTGTGCCTCCCGGCAGGGAAGGCGCATCGTCATTGAGGATCAAATCCGTGACGAGCCATTGTTCAGGCTTTGCCAGGACCTCCAGCTCCGCGCCTAGCGCCTGTCGGACGGTTGAGCGAGCACCATCGCACCCTACGGCAAACGCCGCGGTGAAGCGCGCTGTGCTGCCGTCCGGATCGGTCGCTTCGATAATCGCCGCGCCGTCGTCCTGCGTGATCGCGGTGACACGCCAGCCGAGACGCAGCGCGATGGAGGGCGATGCGGCAGCGCGCGCGCGCAGTGCTATCTCCAGCTCGGGTTGGTGGAAGCGATTGCTGTCGCGCCATCCATGCGAGCCTGGCAAGGTAGAGCGTGGCCAGTCGATGAGCAGCGCGCCATTGGCATCTTCAAAGCGCATGCGCGGATAGACGCCCAAATGTGAGACCAACATCTCTCCGAGGCCGGCCGATTGGAGAATGCGGACGGCTTCGCCATCGAGATGCGTTGCGCGTGGCAGCGTATACGCGCGGTCGAACTGATCCAGCACCAGCACCCGCAACGATTGCCGCGCCAGCAAATTCGCCAGCGTTGCCCCAACGGGGCCGTAGCCGATTATGGCTACATCGAAATCATCCGTCATTTTATGCCTTGAATTACTTATATAGGCTTGATGTTCCGGGCGGTCGTCTCACTCCACTGCGCCACAGGCTTGAAGCCTGACGCATTGCGGCACAGCGCCTCCGTCTGCGCGTAAATGTCTTCCTCGGAATTCAGAAGGTCAATGGTCGTGCGATGCGGCTGGGTGATGTACCAGGGCGTGTCGACATACGCCTCGATTCGGTTGCCGTCCGGATCGGGGAAGTACACTGACCAGGCGGTACCGTGCGTCAGCGGATCGAGATTTGGTACGCCGTCATCGACAAGTTTCTTGTACACGCGCCGTAGTTCGGCGAGCGCTTTCAGGCGGAAGGAGATCTGGTTCACCAGATGCTGCTCGCTCTCCGGCCTGCCCGTGACCAGGACCAGCTGATGGTGCGATGTCGGGTCGGCGGTCAAGAAGACAATCGAACGCTTCGCGCTGCGGTCTATATCGGTAATGGCGAGTCCGAAAACGCGTTGGTAGAATGCCAACATACGATCGAAATCACTGACGTAAAGACCAACATGTCCGATTTCCACTGATGTTACCTCCAAATGTGCGAACGTGTTTGCCCGCCGCCTGCGCGCAATTTACGCGTTTTGACGCTAGGCCTGTCATCTGTTTGGGAAAATATGCTTGGGGCCGCCGTCCGCGCAGTGAACGAGGGGCATATACCCGGCGCCCTGCTTGGGCGGTGTCAAGCCGGAGGGTTGTGCGCCAGTATACTCTCAACTTTGGTCTGCGCGCGCTTCAGCGCGGGCAGGAACTGGCCGAGCCCATCACGCAGTTTGATAGCGCTCGAGACCCAGGCGATGTCGATGCAGGCCAGCACGCGGCCGCCATACCGGATCGGCATGGCAATCAAGGTGGCGCGGGGATAATCAGTGCGTTGTTCGACTGCATATCCTTTCTTCCGGACAGTCTGCAGGGCTGCCCGCGTTTGCGCATGGACGTGGGCGGCCGCATCGACACGATCGCCGAAGCGTTCGAGGTGGGTCAGGATAAGTTCGGCTTCCTGCGACGGGCAGAAAGCGAGATAAGCGCGGCCGACCGCGCTCGTCAGCATGGAGCGCAGCCGGTCGTCAAATGTTCTGACATCAATTCGGAACGGATTCTGCAAGTGCATCGCATCACGGAGAACCATGGCGTGATCCTCGAATGTGGCAATCTCGCAGGTCCAGATCACTTCTTTCTGTAGTTCGATCAGGACGGGCGCGGCCGCCCATAATGCCCAGGCCTCATCGGTCAATCCATTCTCGAGCGCCCGCGTTGCGAAAGTCGGGCGGAAGACTTTCCCGTCCTCCATTGACACGAGCCCACTATCGACCAGTGTTTCCAATATTCGGTACACTGTCGGGCGAGAAAGTCCAAGTTTATCAGCGACCACCTGGCAGGTCGCACCGCCGGTCTCGTTCAGTATTTTCAACGCGTTCACGCCGCGGGAAAGCGCGCGTATGACTTCGGTCATTTATTTTCAGAGCTTTTCCTGGTTTACGAAAACTTCTTTCCGAGCTTTCTTCGAAACCCGGTGAATGAAATCCTAACCCGGCAGAAGGCCGAGGGCAAGGCAGTTGTTGGACACCAGGCGGACGCGCCGCTGCAACCATTTGGCCAGCCTTGGCTTCCGCCGGTACAAGCCGTCATCGCCAAGTACGGTTAAGAATTACACGCAGTTATGATCGCGTGTACCGGGGAGAACGAACATGACAGATTCTGACCCTGCGCGGGGCAGGGGCTTCGGCTGGCGGCTTCGCCTGGGTATGCTTCTGCCTTCCAGTAATCCGGTCGCGGAGCCTGAAATTGCGCGCATCCTGCCAGACGGCGTTTCGCTGCATACAACCCGGCTCAAACTGGCAGGCAGTACACGTGATGACCTCCTGGGGATGACCAAAGGAGTGGAGGACGCCACTAGCCTGTTGACGGATGCGGGGGTGGACAGAATCGTTTTCAACTGCACAGCGGTTTCGACATTCGATGCAGCCATGGGCGAGGTTTTGCGGCGGCGTATGGAGGCGGTGGCGGCGCGGCCGGCAACGAGCACGGCTGACGCGATCGTCGCGGCCCTTAAGGCATTGGGCGGACGCCGGATTGCGCTTATCACCCCTTACATAGATGCCGTGGTCGAGCGCGAGGTGGCGTTTTTGCAGCATCTTGGCCTTGACGTGGTGCGAAGCACCGGGATGGGGCTCGCCGAGGGCAAGGCAATGTCCGCGGTTGAACCCGGGCAATGGTATCGCCAGGCGATGGACGAGGCCGGCAGCGGTGCGGATCTCTATTTTCTGAGCTGCACAGCGATCCGCGTATTCGATGTCATCGTCGATTTGGAGCGTGACCTCGGCGCGCCGGTGCTGACCAGCAACCAGGCGATGACTTGGTGGTGTCTGCGGGAAGCGGGGCTTCAGGACCGCATTCCAGCACTTGGTAGATTGTTTTCTTAAACCGTTTGTGGCGTGCGCAATTCGGTTGAACGAGCGAAGGAATGTAGATGAGTATTCGAGGCAAGGCCCATATCGTGGGCGCCTATGAGCACCCGGCGCGCGATTTGCCGAATCATTCGGTTCAGCAGATCCATGCCGAATGCGCGATGGGCGCGCTTGCTGATGCTGGCCTGTCGATCCGTGATGTCGATGGCTTCTTCTCCACCGGGCAGCTTGGTTTTGGCGGTGTCTCGCTTACCGAATATCTCGGGCTCAATCCGAGCTACATCGACGCGACCTTCGTTGGCGGTTCGTCCTATCTCGCTCATGTCGGGCATGCTGCCGCAGCGATCGCCGCGGGCAAGTGCCGTGTAGCGCTCATCACGCAAGGTGCCAAGGTGCGCGGCATGGTGCGCGGCGCGAAGCATACGGTCGACACGCCGGAATTCTCGTTCGAAACGGTCTATGGCGAGACCAATGCTGGCATCTATGCGCTGGCGGCGCGGCGGCATATGCATGAATTCGGGACCACTGCTGAACAACTCGCGGCGGTCAAGGTCGCGGCGTCCGAATATGCGCAGTATAACCCCAATGCTCTGCTACGCAAACGTGTGACGGTGGAAGATGTCGTCAACTCGCCGATGATCGCCGATCCGCTGCATCGGCTTGATTGCTGCGTGGTCACCGATGGCGGCGGCGCCATTGTCGTTGTCGCGCCGGAGATCGCGCGCAGCCTGAAGCGGCCGTCAGTGTCGGTGCTGGGTCATGCCGAGGCGATAAAGCATAGCGGCCGCGGGCTCAATGATTTCACCAGCACCGGCGCCACCCAATCGGCGCCGCGCGCACTGGCCGAGGCCGGCATTTCGCTCAGCGATATCGACTATGCGTCGATTTACGATTCATTCACAATCACCGTCATCATGACGCTCGAGGATTTCGGCTTTTGCAAGAAAGGCCAAGGTGGTTCTTTCGTGGCGGACGGCGCACTCGGGTTGGATGGCGTGATCCCGATTAACACTGATGGTGGTGGCCTCTGCAATAACCATCCTGGCTATCAGGGCGGGCTGGTCAAAATCGTCGAGGCTGTTCGCCAACTGCGCGGTGAAGCGACGCCGCAGACGCAGGTGCGCGATTGTAAATTAGCCGTAGCTCACGGCACTGGCGGCGGAATGTCGCGTCAGGCCAGCGTCACTTTGGTGCTGGGGCGGGGGGACGCGTAATGGATAAAAATGATGAAACCCGGAAGCTGCCGGTACCGGCGCCGTTCATCTCGCCGGAAACCGCTCCTTTTTGGTCGGCGGCAAAGGAAAGACGGCTTGTCCTGCCTTTCTGCACGAGCTGCAATCATCCCATCTGGTATCCAAAACGCTTCTGCGGTGCGTGCGGCTCGCTAGATGTTGAATGGCGCCAGGTATCCGGAGCGGGGGAGATCTATAGTTTTTCCCTGGTTCATCGTGGCGAGGGGGACTATCGGGAGTGTAGCTTCATTCTAGCGCTGGTTGATCTCGACGAAGGTGCCCGTGTGCTGACCAACATCGTCGATGCCGACACGGCAGATCTCAAAATCGGGCAGCGCGTGCGCGTTATCTTCCACGATGCGGGTGACGGCGCGGCGCTGCCGCGCTTCACCCTTGCCCAGTAGAAAGGCGGAATATTTATGCAGAAAGTTTTTGAAAGTCCGGCGGCGGCACTGGCAGACATCGCGGATGGTTCATCCGTCGCGATTGCCGGGTTCGGCGTTGGCCATTCCTACCCCAATAGCCTAGTCATAGCTTTGCGTGATCAGGGTGCGCGCGACCTGCGCATCGTCGCTAACTCGCTCGGCGCGGGCGGCGATTTTCGGCCCCAAATTCTCGTGCAGAACGATCAGGTCAAGCGGCTGGTTTTATCCTTTTCGTCCCGGCCCGGTCTGCCGTCGCCGGAGGAGGCGAAGATTGCCTCGGGCGAAATTGAGTTGGAGCTGGTGCCGCAAGGCATACTGGTCGAGCGCATGCGTGCCGCGGGTGCCGGCCTTCCAGCCTTTTACAGCCCGGTGACCGTCGGCACGCCTTTACAGGAAGGTAAGGAGCTGCGCAGTTTTGGCGGCAAAAACTTCGTTCTGGAACATGCCTTGCCGGTGGATGTCGCGCTCATCAGAGGTCATCGCGCCGACCGGTTCGGCAATGTCGAGTTCCGCGGCACCAGTGCGCATTTTCACGCCAGCTTCGCCAAGGCGGCAAAGCTCACCGTTGTCGAGGTCGAGGAGATCGTCGAGGCAGGTGAAATCGCGCCGGAGCGTGTCGGCCTGCCAGGCATCTTTGTGTCGCGCGTGGTCCGCACCACAACCACCTATCCTGCCCCGAAGGGGCAGATGGGGCGGCGCGCTGCCGACAGCAATCGCGAATATTTAGGCAAGCCGGCACTCAGTCGCTCCGGCATGGCGAGATGCGCTGCTGCTCTGCTGCCCGATGACGCCTATGTCAATCTCGGCTCGGGCCTGCCCACGCTGGTCGCAGGCCATATTGAGGGCAAGACGATTATCCTGCATGCCGAAAATGGCGCGCTGGGCTATGATCTGCTACAAGGTTCTGGAGAAATCGATGTTGATTTCTTCGATGCTGCGGGCAATTTCATCCAGATGCGTCCGGGCGGGGCGGTATTCGACAGCGTCGTCTCGTTTGAGATCGCCCGTTCTGGCCGACTTTCGGCTGTCGTGCTCGGCGCCTATCAGGTGAGCGAGCAGGGCGACCTTGCCAACTACGCGCTACCTGGCCAGATCGGCGGTGGAATTGGTGGCGCCATGGATCTTGCTGCGTCCGGAAGCCGCGTGATCGTGCTGATGGAGCATTGTGACAGCAAGGGGAAACCAAAACTCGTCCAGAGCTGCACTTGTCCGATTACGGCGCCTGGCTGCGTCGATGTGGTTGTTACCGATCTCGCCGTGCTTGAGCGGATCGACGGGCGCTTCCTCGTGACGGCGATGGTGGATGGTTTTACGGCCGATGAGGTCAAATCGATCACCCCCATGAAGGTTGGCTTCGCGGATAATATCCGACGGATGTGAACGTGACGTTTGTGACTAACGATAAACAAGGAGAATGGTTATGAAAGTATCGCAAAAAATTAAACTGGCGGCTTCCGCTGATACCGTGTGGGCCTACATCCGTGATTTCTACAATGCCGCGGAATGGCAGCCGCACATCACATCGGCGGAGAAAGGAAAAATTGAGGGCGAGCGCGTCGTGCTCAT
Source organism: Acetobacteraceae bacterium (assembly GCA_003164135.1). Classification (GTDB taxonomy): domain Bacteria; phylum Pseudomonadota; class Alphaproteobacteria; order Acetobacterales; family Acetobacteraceae; genus Acidocella. The sequence continues at coordinate 10,711 of PLSD01000118.1, read as the reverse complement.
GAAGCGCGGCAATACGGTGCTCGATCGCATCGCGGAACGCGACGATGCTCGACGTGTCCTCTCTTATGAAATGGTGCCGAATCAGGAGCTTGCGCCTGGCGCACCACGTCTTGAAGGTTTCCTCGCCAGTTTCACGGTGACCGAAGCCGGGAAGGATGCCGAAGTTGAATATAGCATTGCCGTCGAGGTTCCCGAGGAGATGCGCCCGATGGCCGAGAAGGGCATCGGCGCCGACATTTCCGGCGCTCTCGAAGGGTTGGTGTCCAAGTTCGGCGCCGCGTAACCGGCTTAACGTTTAAAGTCTTGACTAGGGGCGCCGTATCAGAGTTATTATCTGCAGGTGCCCCCAGTCTACCACACAAGCGGAACTTGTGCCGTGACGTTGCTCGATTAAAGCCTCGAGCCAATATATAATCTTTAAAAAAGGGGGGCGGTCGATGAAATATAAACGGATCAGGTCGCTGGCACGTGGCATTGAGGTGCTGCGCTACCTAAATAGAGTGAAAGGCGCAAACCCGGTTGATATCGGCAAGGCGCTTGGCCTGCCGAGGCCAACGGTGCATCGCATTCTCGAAGCACTGGAGGAGTTGGACTTGGTTTACCAGGGGCCGAATTCGCGGGTGTTCCGGCTCACCCCGAGTGTCCGCCGGTTGGCCGGTGGCGGCGACGAATTTAATAAATTAAGAACCATCGCGGGCCCGGTCATGCGCGAGCTTACGGCTGAGGTAGTCTGGCCATGCGGTTTGGCGGTCCTTCGCGAGAACGTCATGTTGATCATTGAATCGACATATCGTCAGAGTTCGATGTCGTCTGAAATCGGCATGGTCGGGCAGTCGTGCCCCTTGCTGCTAAGCGCCCTCGGCCAGGCCTATTTCAGCCATTGCGACGCGGCGCGGCGCGACGAGATCATCGCAGGTCTTTGTGCACATGCGGTGCGGCATGATCTACCAGTCGACAATCTTGAAGCGATCGACGACATGGTGAAGGACGGGTATCGTGAGGGCTTCAGCATTTGCCGTGATCTGCCGAATGGTCGCTGTGCGAGCATCGCGGTGCCGGTGCGCCTCGACGGGAAGGCGATCGCCAGCATCAGCGTCATATGGAATGTCGTGGATCTAACTTTCGAGCAGGCATGTGAGGGGTTGAGCAGGCCGTTGCTGGCGGCGCGCGACCAGATCGAGACGCAATTGCTGGAATCAACGCGCCTAAACACTGCAGTGCGTGCTGCTAGCCGCCAGCAGCACGCGCGGAAACCTTCGTACACCTGGCGGGCGGCAGCGCCTTTCGTTGTTCTGCCGGCGCCGGATGCTATAAGGCTTGCGGCACTCTAAATATCAAACTAGTGATGGAGAATTTCGTTGAAGACACTTGGTTTCCTCGGGGCTGGCCGACTTGCCCAGATGCTGGCACCAAAGGCGGCAAAGGCGGGCTGGAAGGTTATCCTTTCCAACTCGCGGGGCCCCGACACGTTGGCCGGGCTCGTACAGGGTATTGAAGGCGACGTCAGCGCCGCCACGCCGGCGGATATGGTGCGGCAGGCGGACGTCGTCATCCTCGCGATCCGCTGGCCGCAGATTGAAGCTGCAACGTCAGGGCTCGATTGGCGCGGCAAGATCGTAATCGATGCGACAAATAATCGTCTCGGGCCGAAACCAGAAGATGTCATCGACATCGGTGGTGTATTGTCGAGCGATGTGGTGGCCGGTCATGTGCCGGGCGCGCGTCTCGTCAAGGCGTTCAACCACGAGCCCATCCCGGTGTTCGACCAGTCCCTGCCGCCGCAGGGCGATGCCAATGTTCTCTTCCTAGCCGGCTCGGATGCGGAGGCCAATGCGGCCGTTGCGGGGTTGTTACGGGATCTGGGCGCCGAGCCGGTCGATCTTGGTCCGATCGACCAGGGTGGCAAGTTGATCGCTATAGGTGGGCCGTTGGCCAACAGGTTCAAGTTGTATACGCTACCGGATGCCAAGGCGGCGATTGCGACCACCTAAAAGAAGCAATCGCGCTTTGGCCTGGCAGCAGGCTTAGCCGGTAAACGGAGATGGCGTCGCGGGTGCAGGGTTGCGCGCGACGTTCATCACCATTGCAAGCAAGGCGTAATAGCCGCACACTGTACAAAGGTCGATCACGAGCGCTGGGCCAAGCAGCCGCTTGGCGGTTACGAAAATTGCATCATCAACATTCCTGGTCCGGTGCAGCTGTTGGCAGAAATTGTGAATGATCGATTCCTCCGGCGAGAGGCCTGAAACCGCTCCGCCGGCAGCGAGTGATTTGATTGCTTGTTCGTTCACACCGGCCTCTCGCGCGATGGCGGCATGGACGCGCCACTCATAATCCTGTTGCCAGTGCTGTGCCGTCGTCAGTATCGCGAGCTCGCGCAGATTGGCCGGCAACGAACTCTCAAATCGCAGATAGGCACCGAGCCCCTGGGCTGCGCTGAATGCGCCAGGGCTGTTCAGCAGCACCGCGAACGGCCCGCGCACTGCCCCGCGCGGCCCGGCGCTCACGATGTCAGCCGCATGTTGCTGGTCATTCGTCATAGAATTTGGTTCCACCGCTGCGATGCGCGGCGCGATATTTTTAGGCATGATTTTTCTCCTTCGTTCGATGTCGAACAATAAAAAAATCTCCGGTACTGCGCCGTCAAAATTATGATTACGACCGGTAGATGTACATATGGCGGACGGCTATCGGCAGTCTCTTGTTTTGCTTGAGCTCTTCGACTGAAAACCAAATATGTTTTTGAGGAGGAAAATATAAGTCATGAACATCAAGACAATAACGCGTCCCAGCAATTCGGCTCGGCTGGCGCAGCCCGAGCCGGGACTTACCCCAGCCGAAATTGTCGGCCGGGCCGTGGCATTGCGTCCGCTGCTGCTGGAAGATCAGGCGGCCAGCGAGGAGCGCGGATCCTATTCCGCTGAGATGCATGAGCGCTTCCGCCGTGCGGGATTCTACCGGATACTCCAGCCGAAGATGTACGGCGGCTACGAGTTCGACCTGACGGTCTACGCTCGTGTCATCATGGAAATTTCGCGCGGCTGCCCTGGAACCGGGTGGGGGCTCTGCCTCGCCGCGGCTCATTCTTTGAATGTGGCGGCACTCTTCTCCAAGGAGGGGCAGGATTTGCTGTTCGGAGAGGATGGAGAATTTGCTGCACCTGCGCGCGGTGTGCCCACCGGCACTGCGACGGAGACCAAGGATGGCTGGATCATCGATGGGCTGTGGGATTATTGTTCGGGTTCACCGCACAGCAATTTCGCGATTTTCGGCGTTCAGATCAAAAGCGACGACCCGTCGCTGCCGCCACAGTTGGGCACCGCCGCGGTGCCGCGCGCGCAATGGGAGATGCTCGACAACTGGCGTGGCTTCATCGGCCTGCGCGCCAGCGGTTCCAACAGCATCCGCGTCAGCAAGGCGCTGGTGCCGAAATCGTTCGTGGTTCGGCAAAATTTATTTTCCATCGATATTCTTGGCGGTACCGAAGGTTATCATATTCACCATAATCCGATGTACTCCGGCCGGATGTTCGGCTTCTTCCAGACGGAGATCACCTCGATCCTCGTAGGCATCGGTTACGCCGCACTTGATGAATTCGAGCGGATCGTGCAAGCGAAGCTGGCAGCCCCGGCGGGGCCGATGGGCGGTGGAGTGCAGGATTTTCTGAGGCCGTACGGTCTTGCCCTCGGCATGCTGGAGACGGCGAGGAATGCCGTGCTCGCAGGTGCACAGTCCTATCTCGATTATTGCGCGAGCGGCATCACCGATCCCAGCAGCTACACCGAGGTTGACGATATGCGGATCCAGGCCGGACTGCAGCATGCGGCGCGACTGGCGGGGGATGTTGTCGATCTGCTTTACACCTCGGTCGGCACGAGTGCCGCGGCCAAGGACGGTAGCCGTATGCAACGTTATTTCCGCGATATATCGATGGCCCGCACTAACCCTGGTTTAGCCGTCGAACGGACGGCATTGATGCTCGCGAACCGGACGATCAATGAGCGGTTTAAGCCTGCTGTCAGCACCGGGCCAGCTCGCTAAGTTCACGAGAGCTTGGCGAAGATCAGCATGACCAAAACTGATCTGTCGCCGCGTTCGCTGGGTAAAAGCGGCAGGCTGTGTCGTGCACGAACAGCCAGCCGCTTTTAGCCCGTCAAAATTTAGATTAACCCCGAGCGCGAATCACCCTAAGAATAAGTTAAAGCGTGAACAGTCGGCAGCAAAAAAGCTAGAATGCGATTGCGCTTAAAGCGCTTGTGCACCAAGCGAATACATCGAGAGAACTTAATCCGTACACTTGTCGGACAATTCGATAGGCTCAATTGAATTGGTCATTTTTTGTAACTAGCGCTGAATTTACGGCCCGCTGTTTCTGGCCGAATCACCATAATAATCGTTGCAAAAAAAATCTTAAGGGAGAGAGAAAAGATGCGATATTTAGAGTTTGTGTCCTGTGTTTCGGTAGGGATTGCGTTGCATTGCGGGGTGGCGCATGCGCAGCCAGCCACGCCGACCGTGCAAGTTGGTACGGATATTCAAGTTGGTACGGATATTCATAGCCCGTTGACCGTCGACGCCCCGCTTAACAAAACGATTCCGCCTGGCGTTCCCGTGTTTAAAGGTATTCCGCCTCCGGGGCAGCTTTCTGGCCCGCTATCCGGCGTCGGAAATTATCTCAGTGACCACGGCGTACACGTCGGCATAATGGCGGATGACTTTTTTCTTCATGAAATTCAGACCGGCCGCGTTCCAAATATGTCAATGAATTCGGGTGATATCAAATATAGCATCACCTTAGATCTGGACCGTATTCTCGATATTCCGAATACGACGCTGAATATTGATGAGACCCAATACATATTGTCGCATCACGCGTTTGGCTTCGTATTTTACAGTAACAGCTATTTTTTCCCCGGCGCCGGTGGGTATAACACCACCATGCTGAGCAGACTCTCTCTTGAGTCGAATTTCCTGGACCATCACCTCGATGTAGAGGTTGGCCGGATCAATCCGATTTTCAGCTTCATGCAACCTACATTTTGTGGCCTGTGCTTTAACGGTACTCAGGCTCGTAATGCAGACTTCCCTGGCCCGGACGCCCAGGCTTGGGGTGGCAGAGTCGCCTACCATCTTAACCCGAGCGATACGGTCCAGGTTGGCGCGTTCGAGAACGATTTGTACATTTTCCAGCACACAAATGGTTGGGATTTTTCGACCAAACATGCCACCGGCTACATCGTCGCGGCGAATTATGTTCACCGGACTTCGTTCTTCGACGATGCCAAGCCTATACGCCTGGAAATCGGAGCATTTCATAATTCCGCGCAATATACGGATCCTGTGCTGAACACCGATGGCACGTCGCAGTTTCAGAATCCATTTGGCAAGCCGCTCGTTCATCTAGGCGGTTATACGGGTGTATACACTCAGGTTCGCAAGGTCGTGTGGAGCCAGGCCGGCGCCTTGGGGAATCCGTTTGCTGAAAATCTCGCATTATACGGCGCTGTTTTCGTAACGCCTGGTGCTGGCGTTTCCTATCCGGTGGAAATCGAAGCCGGAACGGAACTCGCTAACTTCATACCCAATCATCCGCTCTGGACGATTGGAGCCGGCGTACACTACGCCGAGGTCGGTCTGCAGAAAGCGCAGGCCGAGCAGCAGATAAGGGTTCTGATCGGTGGGCCGAATGTTAAGACCCCCCGGAACATGATCTCTCCGCTCGTCGATGTGTTCTTCCCCGTGACGCCGTTCGCGTTCGGTCAAGCCTTCGCCGAATACTATATCAACCAGGACTCCTCCTACATTCCGGCGCCAACTCCTCCGAAAAACGGCTGGTTTGTAGGCTTCCGGGTCACCGTGGATATTGGTAAGGCGTTGGGATTGAGCGCGGGCGGCTTGCCCTTCTGAGCAAGTCAGCAGGGCAAATGTTGACATGCGCTGTTACAAGTATTGGTTAGTAATCTGCGCTGTAGTAATAGCGGATGAGCCATCTCCAGTCATGAGGATGTGCTTGTCCGCATTACACGTTCGGCAACGAAATTCGTCAATTCGTTGATCTCGACGGCTCGGGAGTGATGGAATGTTTCAAGAAAGGGAACGGATATGAGTGACAAAATCGACGATCAATTCCGCCAGGCCATGCGCAGGATGGCGGCCACGGTTACGGTGATAACCGCGCGCCAAGGCGAGGCTAATGCCGGTATGACGGCCACCGCGGTCACGTCGTTGTCGATGGAGCCTCACTCTCTCCTTGTGTGTATCAATAAGGCGGCGGGGTTTCATAAGATGATCTCCTCCACGGAATTTTTCTGTGTCAATATTCTGCGGCATGGCCAGCATGAGATTTCGAGGGCGTTCGGCGGTAAATTGATACCGGAAGGGCGGTTCGCTGTCGGCAGTTGGGGGCACGAAAGATGCGCACCTTATCTTAAGGATGCGCAGGCCGCCATTTTTTGCAGGCGCGCCAATCTCTTCGAACATGGTACCCATTCCATCATCATCGGCGAAGCTGTGGAGGTGCTTCTCGGCGATCCGATCGCGCCGCTCATTTATGCGGATGGGCAATATTGCACGGTAGTTTGAGGAGATGATGCTAATGTCGAGTCCTGGGCGCCATCGGTGTTACCGTCCTTCGTGTTCTTAGTGAAATATGCCAGGTGCTCAGGTGGAGCCCGGATTCGATTCAGCTTGCCCTGTCTCACACGATGCCTGGCATCGAAACTGGTGTCCTTCATTTGCAGCGGCCGGAACATCCGTCGCGCGAGGAAGACGTCGAGGCCCTCGCCAATGATCCGCCGTATGATTGCGCCCTTAACATCCTGTTGAAAGCCGTGACTGAACAGGGTTTGCGGTTGGGCTTCCAAAGGCAGCTCGACCAACTCGGCGAGCATCTCGTTTGTGCCGCTCCACAGATTGGCCGCGGCGTACATCTCGTCCAGCTTCGGGTTGGAGTTGCCCCGCGGGATGCCTAACCCGATGGCGCAGCCGTTCATTAGCATTTGGCTTGCTGGCAAATTCTCACCAATGAGTTTAATCTGGGATTAGCCGATGGACGTTGCCCTGCAGACCGAATTAGAGCCGGTAACCAGCAACAGGCGCATGCGCCTGACCGCGGTGGTCGTCGCCACCGCCATGTTCATGCAGAATGTCGACTCCACCGTCATCGCCACGGCCCTGCCCGCGATGGCTAAAAGCTTCCACGCCGACCCGCTGCATATGAGCGTGACGCTGACCTCCTACCTCATCAGCCTGTCGGTATTCATCCCTGCCAGTGGCTGGGTGGCCGACCATTTTGGCAGCCGCCAGGTATTTCGCGCTGCCATCGTCATCTTCACGGTCGCCTCCGTCCTCTGCGGTTTTGCGCCGTCGCTTACGGTCCTGGTCGCCGCCCGCGTCTTGCAGGGCCTTGGCGGTGCGATGATGATCCCGGTAGGACGGTTGGTGTTGCTCCGCTCGGTCTCGAAAACCCAAATGATCGCCGCAACGTCATGGCTTACCATACCCTCCCTCATCGGACCCATTCTTGGGCCACCGCTAGGCGGGTTCATCGTCACCTACTTCTCCTGGCGCTGGGTGTTCGACATCAACGTTCCTATTGGCATCGCTGGTGCTATCGCGGTGACGCTTTTCATCCCGGACCTGCGCGTAGCTGACCGTGGCGGCAAACTCGACCTGAGTGGCTTGTTCCTCACTGGCTTCACCATGGCCGCTTTGATGGCAGGCTTCGAGACCCTCGGCCGTGGACTGGTGCCCTTGCCGTGGACACTTACCTCTCTCGTCCTCGGCACCGCCGCCGCGGTAACCTACGCGCTGCACGCCCGCAGCCATCCGCATCCGGTGCTCGACTTTTCGCTTATGCGCATCCCGACCTTCGCTAACTCCATCCTGGCTGGCAGCCTGTTCCGTATCGCGGTCGGCGCCATGCCATTTTTGCTACCCCTGATGTTGCAGATCAGCTTCGGTAAATCTCCCATGCAAAGTGGCCTTATCACCTTCGCCTCCGCTGCCGGTGCGCTAGGAATGAAGCCAACCGCGCAACCTTTGCTCCGGCGCTTCGGTTTCCGCGCAACTATGACTATCAACGGCACCCTCGCATCCGGTTTTATTGCACTTTGCGCCCTCTTTACACCCTCCTGGCCAGCCTTACTCATCAGTGGACTCCTGTTGCTCGGCGGTTTTTTCCGCTCGTTGCAATTCACCGCCTTCAACACCATAGCCTATAGCGATATTCCCCGCGCCCGCATGTCGGCCGCCACCAGCCTGTACTCCACGGTCCAGCAAATCACGCTCACCCTCGGCATCGTCATCGGCGCCGCTGCGCTCGAAGTCTCGGCCGCACTGCACCACCATAGCCGCGCCGCAGTCTCCGATTTTGGTATAGCTTTCCTGCTTGTAGGCATTATCGGTATCCTCGCCGTACCTATCTGTTACCGTCTTAGCAACGATGCTGGGGAAGCCGTCAGCGGGCGTCACGGCATGAATTAGGGATTGAGGGTAGGAAGTAGTTCTTTTTTGAAAAAAGACAGTGCCGCGCCGACCAAAAACCTTTTTGAATCTGGGCCTGGGGTTTGGGCAACGCTGTTGCGACATCCGCGCGCCAGAGCAAATGAACCAACATGTTTAAGTTGAGCGGTCAATCCGCTTCTCTTTCGGAAAGGATGGTCAGATTTTAAGTTCTGTGGAATGGCGAATCCTTGATTTTTGCCGTTCCGGGGGGAGTTGTCCCGCATTTCGTTGCGATTTGACGGGCTAAACTGGTTTTCCTCCGGTTTCTGTTTGGTGGTAAGCGCACTTCGTCTATTGGTGGCCTCGGTTTCTGGGGTCTGGAGCGGGGCCAACAGAGGACAATTCTTCGTCACCGCGTGCGATCTATCCTTTGCAAGATACGGTTGAACAGCGGAAGGGGGGCGGTGATCTGGCAAGTTGTATACATACATGACGTTCATGCCTATGCTGCCGTGACTGCAACCATATTGGATAACTCCGTGGATCACCGTTTTTTTCGCCTTGCATTAGTTTTAGGGCTGATCTCCGCCGTTGGGCCCTTTTCAATCGATATGTACCTTCCCGCGCTGCCTTCAATCGGCGCGGGCCTCAAAGCAAGCCCAGCCGCTGTGCAAATGACTCTCACTGTGTTTTTCGGGACGCTTGGCGTCTGCCAACTTTTCTATGGGCCGCTGTCAGACCATTTTGGCAGAAAGCCGCCCATTTTCCTCGGTCTCGCGCTGTTCGGCATCGGTAGCGTCGGGTGTGCCCTCGCACCCACGATCGAATCCCTGATCGCATTTCGAATGGTCGAAGCCTTGGGTGCTTGTGCTGGAATGGTCATCCCGCGGGCAATTGTCCGCGACCTACACACCGGCCCAGAGGCGGCCAGCTTAATGTCATTGCTAATACTCGTATTCAGTATCTCGCCGATCTGCGCGCCGATGACAGGAAGCTTTGTCATTGCGTTCGTGGGGTGGCGAGGAATATTCTGGACCGTCACCGCTGTTTCTGCCCTTTGTCTCGTGCTGGCGGCAACGCTGCTCGAGGAAACATGGCCGAAAGTGGCGCATGTGGCTAACCCCATGCAGAATACTTTGAACAGCTTCCGTCGTTTGCTGAGTGATCCCACATTTCTAGGTCTGACGTTCGTCGGCGCATTTAGCATGTCCGCCTTCTTCATCTATCTGGCATCTTCGTCGTTCGTATACATCGACCACTATGGTCTGTCACCGGCGACCTACAGTCTTCTCTTTGGTTTCAATGCCATATCGCTCTTTGGTGTAGCCCAGCTTAATGGTGGGCTGACGCGGCGGTTTGGAATGGCCAAGGTAATCCGGATCGGCGCCACCGGCTTTGCGCTCGTGATGATTGTGCTGCTTGCAGTCGTGGCAATGCATATTGAGCAATTGGGGATTCTGGTCGGGCTTCTCTTCGTTGGTTTTGGTTTTACAGGTTTGATTGTGCCTACCACTGCTGTGCTCGCACTTGAAAAACATGGTGCCACTGCGGGGACGGCCTCGGCTTTGATGGGGGCACTACAGATGATCACAGGCGCCGTCATCATGGAGATTGTCGGTGTTTTCGCCAACGATACTCCGTTACCTATGGTTGCCGGCATTGCAGCGTGTGCGCTCATTGCGTTCGGCCTTGTGCAATCAATCTTACTGTCCTCCGTCAGCACCCATGAGACAAAGCCAGCATCTTGAATCAGCAAGGATTTACGGCTCATCGTAGCTCCTTCGTCGCTACGATGAGCCGTAAATCCTTGACGTCAAAGCCGCCCGCCGAGGGAGTGGAAAAAAGCCGGTCAGAATATGGCCCTCCGTTGATGCTGACTCGACGATTTCATGATGCCTCTCTCCTTGATTCGCTGGTGTGTCGGACTCGGCTCCTCAGCTCCATTGCCTGCTCCTCCAAGAGTATGATTTGCCATGGCATGCCCTTGGCAAGCTGGTGTCCGGATAACGGCCTGTGCGGCTGAGCGGAACAGAAAAGTAGCATAAGGCCTTTATCCCGCGATTACGCGGTGGATCGTCGCTGGGTGGACGTTGAAGGTCCTGGCGACGGCGCTGATTGATTTCGGTTCCAATCCTTTTCCCGACCCTCATCTTGCGTAGTATGTGAATCTATTTAATTGCTCGACTTGAAATAGCTTGCTCCAGAAAATCCAACCGTATCAATAAGTAAGGTGCGATCAAGGTAATAGGGGCAAAACCCGGGGCAG
>PLSD01000018.1 GCA_003164135.1 Acetobacteraceae bacterium | reverse complement strand
AACACTTGTGAGGATTCTTGTTTAACGCGTTGTTAGTATAGCTTAATTTTTTCCTTGCACCCCAATTTGTGCGGGTTTGTATCGGAAAAGGAATGAGTTGGCGGGCGCCGGAAGATTAGATACGCCGTTATCGTTCAATCCGCTATTCTTCAATCGACGTGTGGTTGGCGCCTGTTTTCGGCGACTTGGGTGAGGGTATCCGTTCAGCGATTTTTAGAAATGCATCAATCTCATTTGTAAGCATCAGGCGTAGATGTTCTTCTATTTTTTCATCGGTCCAGTTCCACCACTTGATTTTTTGTAAGCGGTAAATTGTTTCCTCGTCGAATCTGAATTTAACGAGGCGCGCGGGATTGCCTGCGACGATGGCGTAGGGAGGGACGTCTTTTACCACTACCGCCCGCGCTCCAATAACCGCGCCGTTGCCGATGGTGACGCCGGACATGATAATGGCCTCCATACCGATCCAAACATCATGACCGATGACGACATCGCCTTTTGTTCGTGGATGTCCCGCGATTTCCCAGGCTGATTTGAACAAGAGGTTGAAGGGGTAGGTGGTCACCCAGTCGGGACGATGCTCGCCGCCGAGAAGAATTTTTACGCCGTTGGCCAGCGAACAGAAATTGCCAATGGAAAGGGTGCCGCCATTTTGTGGAAATTCGATAGACGGGTTGCCGTAGCTCGCTCGGCCGATCTGGTACTGGGGAAACTGCTTTTGAAGGCTGTTGGCATGTAACCACTCCAGGCTTTTGCTTTTTTCGGTTTGCCAGGGGGTTAAAGCGGGCGACGCGGTTTTCTTGCCACGCATAGTCGTGAATAATTTTTCTATGCTGTTTTCGATAGATTTTATAACCGGGATTTTCATAGTCTGACGTCCAATCATTTGGCGTTGAGCGGACGGGAAACGATGCGGCTTACGGGCGCGATTTTCTGCTCAACAACGTGTTATTAACATTTAATACTATGCGATAATCACCCATGTCCATCGTTGTTGGATATTTTGTGCAACTATGTGGGGCCATTCTTCGTCGTTGTTTTGCTAGGATAGGGACAAGGAAAATTGGGTGTAGCCGTCGCCGGCGTCGCCTTGGGAGGTGATTTGCGGGTTTTGCAGGAGGTAGCGGGCGGCGGCGGGGGAGGATTCGAAGGTTACGGTTACGGGGGCGCCGATGGGGGCGAAGGACCAGACGGGTGGGGTTGCGACGGTGATGGTTTTTTGCGCGAGGATGTAGCGGACGATGATGTCGCGGGTTTGGTCGGGGGCGCGGAGCAGGACGGCGTTGGGGTTTTGGACGATGTTGCCGGAGTCGGCGCGGTAGTTGTTGGTGATGACGATGAATTGCTGGTCTGGCGTGATGGGGGTGCCCTGGTAGCGGAGATTTGTGATTCTGTTGGCATTGGCGTTGAATTTTCCGTGCGCGCCGAAGCGGGCCGGTTGGGTGATGTCGATTTGGTAGGTGATGCCGGAGATGACGTCAAAAATGTAGGAGGGGACGTGGCGGTTGAGCAGGGGTTGCGGGGCGGGGTTTTGCGGGTCGATCTGGTTAAAGATTTCCGCTGAGTGTTCCAGCCAGTTTTGCAATTGCGCGCCGGTGACCTGGAGGGCGCAGACGGTGTTGGGGTACATGTAGAGGTCCGCCACGTTTTTGATGGCGATGGTGCCGGCGGAGAGGTCGACGTAGTTGTCGGGGGATTGGTAGCCCTCCTTGAAGGGGGCCGCGGCGGAGAGGATTGGTAGGGTTGTTGGTGGCAGCAGGGGTGTTGCGTACCAGGTTTGGGCGGCGTTGACCAAGGCCAGCGAGGCGTCGGTGCCGATGAGGGCGAAGTAGCTGTTGAGTGGTTGGGTTAGGTGGCCGATGGGTTCGCGAATCCAGGCCAGGGTTTGCTGATGGTCGGGGGTGACGGCGGAGTCGACCTGGGGGTCGTTGGTGGCGAGCGAGGTGACGGTGTGGTCGTCGCGTTGGGAAATTGGCTGGGTGGAGCAGGTGAAATCCGCAACCAGCCATTTGCCGTTTTGCTGGGTTAGGGTGAGGTCGATGATACCGATGTCGCTGCCCCAGAAGCCGGGCATGGTGGCGGGGATGTTGTTGAGGGTGCCGCGGGTGGCGTCGAGGCCCTCATAGCCGGCGTAGTCGGGGCCGGGGAAGACGCGGTGGGAGTGGCCGGTGAAAATGGCGTCGATGCCGGGGATTTGTGCCAGGTAATAGCTGGCGTTTTCGTCAAACCCCCGGCGGGGGGCGGTGGAGATGCCGGAGTGGCTCAGCGCGATGAGAAGGTCAACCTGCGGACGCAGGGTGGGGATGTGTTTTTGCGCGGCGTCCACGATGTCCGACGTGGTTATGTGGCCGGTTAGGTGAGCTTTGTCCCAGTTGGTGATTTGCGGCGGGGTGAAGCCGATGACGCCGATCTTGAGGGCGTGGGTGGTGCCGTCCTGCGCCGTGAAAGTGCGATTTAGGATGAGGGTGGGGGGGAGCCAGGGGGAGCCGTCGGCGTTGTGGATGTTGGCGGTGCAGAAGGGGAAGTTGGCGCCGGACAGGGCGGCGGTGAGGAAGGGGAGGCCGTAGTTGAACTCGTGGTTGCCGATGGTGGCGGCGTCGTAATTGAGCGTGTTCATGGCGCGGATGGTGGGGTGGATGTGGCCGGGGGGCATGTTGCCGGGCAGCGCCATGTAGTCAGCCAGCGGGTTGCCTTGGATGGTGTCGCCGTTGTCGAACAACAGGGTGTTTTGCGCTTGGGCGCGGGCGGCGCGGATGAGGGTGGCGGCCTTGGTGAGGCCGACGGTGTTGTCCGGCGTGTCGCGGAAATAGTCGTAGTTTTCGTCAAAACTGTGGAGGTCGGAGGTTTCCAGCAGGCGGAGTTTGATGACGGGGCCGGTGGCGGCGCTGGCGGCCGTGGGGAGGGCTGCGAGGGCGGCGGTGGATTGGAGGAGGGTGCGGCGGGGGAGGGAGTTGGTCATGCGGGCAGTGAAGCCAGGAAGTGGCGGGGGGCGCAACCCTGGCGTGTTGTGGAGGAAAATTCTGGACAGGGTTTTGGGTATGACGTATACGGCAGGTAATGACGCATTGCGTTAGAGTGGGAGGGTTGTGGTGAAATCTGTGCCCGTGCCGGTGCTGTATTCGGTGAGCCAGCTGGGGCGTGAGCTGGGGGTTACCGCCCGCACGATACGATTTTATGAGGATAAGGGGCTGATTACGCCGCAGCGGGCGGGGACGACGCGGGTTTATGGGCCGCGGGACCGGGGGCGGTTGATGCTGATTTTACGGGGGAAGCGGCTGGGGTTTTCGCTGCGGGAGATTGGCGAGTTTTTGGACCTTTATGATGCCGACCCGGCGCACCAGGTACAGACCAGGCAGTTGCAGCAGGCCGTGCGCAAGCGGTTGGCGAAATTGCGCGAGCAGCTTGTGGCCATTGATGAGAGTCTGGCCGAGTTGAGTGAGATTGACCGGCAGTGCGATGCGGCGCTGGCGGGGAAAACGGGATAAAAACAAGAGGAAATTTTTCATGACCAATGCGGTGATTGCGGGTTACGTCCGCTCAGCTTTTACGCCGGCGAATAAGGGCGGGTTGGCGCGGGTGCGGCCCGATGAGCTGGCGGCGGAGGTGGTGCGGGCGCTGGTGGCGCGGGCCGGGGTGCGGTTTGAGGATATCGAGGATTTGATTACGGGCTGCGCGTTTCCCGAGGGCGAGCAGGGATTGAATGTGGCGCGGATGATCGGCCTGCTGGCGGAGTTGCCGCTGGGCGTGGCGGGGGTGACCGTGAACCGGTTTTGCGGGTCGTCAATGAGTGCGATCCATATGGCCGCTGGGGCGATTGCGATGGGGGCCGGCGAGGTGTTTGTGTGCGCGGGCGTGGAGAGCATGAGCCGGGTGCCGATGAGCGGGTTTAATCCGATGCCGTCGCCGAAACTTTATGCGATGCGGCCGGAGGCTTATATTGGCATGGGCGATACGGCCGAGAATGTGGCGACGAAATGGGGAATTGGCCGCGTGGAGCAGGAAGAGTTTGCGTTGGGCAGCCAGCGCAAGGCGGCGGCGGCGCAGGTGGCGGGACGGTTTGATGATGAGATTGTGCCCTATGTGGATGAGCGGGTGGAGGTGGAGCGCGATGAGTGTATTCGCGCCGATGCGACGCTTGCGGCGTTGGCGGGGCTGAAGCCGGCGTTTGATAAGGCTGGGAGTGTGACGGCGGGGACGTCTTCGCCGCTCACCGATGGGGCGGCGGCGGTGCTGGTTTGCTCGGAAGATTATGCGAAGGCGCATGGGTTGCCGATGCTGGCGCGGATACGCGCGGTGGCGGTGGCGGGGTGCGCGCCGGAGATTATGGGGATTGGGCCGGTGGCGGCGACGAAGAAAGCGCTGGCGCGGGCTGGGATTTCAGTGAATGAGCTGGATGTGGTGGAGTTGAATGAGGCGTTTGCGAGCCAGGCGCTGGCTGGTATTCGTGAGCTGGGGTTGGATCCTGCCAAGGTGAATTTGGATGGCGGGGCGATTGCGCTGGGGCATCCGCTGGGGGCGACGGGGGCGCGGATTACGGGGAAAGCGGCTTCGTTGCTGAAGCGGGTTAATGGGAGGTATGCGCTGGCGACGCAGTGTATTGGTGGCGGGCAGGGAATCGCGACGATACTGGAGGCGATTTGATATGGGCGATATCCGTTCCGTTGCCGTAATCGGTGCGGGGGTTATGGGGGCGAGCATTGCTGCCCATGTGGCCAATGCCGGGGTGAATGTGCTGCTGGTGGATATTGTGAAGCCGGGCGAGGCGGATAGGAGTGCCCTGGCGCGGGGGGCGATTGAGAAATTGAAGAAGATGGACCCGGCGCCGTTGATGGGCAGCCGGGCGGTGAAGCTGATTACGCCGGGAAATATTGAGGATGATCTGGACGCGGTGGGACGCTGCGACTGGATTGTGGAGGCGGTGGTGGAGCGGCTGGATGTGAAGCAGGCGCTGTATGCGAAGCTGGATGCGGTGCGGAAAGAGGGTTCGGTGGTTTCGTCCAATACCTCGACGATTCCGTTGCGCGAGTTGACGGCGGGAATGCCGGAGGGGTTTGCGCGGGATTTTTGTATTACGCATTTTTTTAATCCGCCGCGGTATATGCGATTGCTGGAAATTGTTGGTGGTGGGGGCGAGGCGTTTGTGCCGTTGCGGGCGTTTTTGGATGAGCGGCTGGGGAAGACGGTTGTTCAGTGCAACGATACGCCAGGGTTTATTGCTAACCGGATTGGCACGTATTGGGTGCAGTGCGCGATGGTGCTGGCGCTGGATCTGGGGCTGGAGGTTGAAGAGGCCGACGCGGTGATGGGCAAGCCGATGGGGTTTCCCTCGACGGGCGTGTTTGGGCTGATGGATCTGGTGGGGATTGATCTGGGGCTGCATGTGAATGCGTCGCTGGCGCGGTTGCTGCCGGAAGGTGATGCGTTTCACGCGATGAATCGGCATGGGGAGATTTTTCCGCGGTTGGTCGCGGAGGGGTATACCGGCAATAAGGGTAAGGGCGGGTTTTACCGGAATGTGCGCGGGGCGGATGGGAAGAAGCAGAAGACGGCGTTGAATTTGCGCGCGGCGGGGGCTGGGACGCTGGAGTGGCGGGAGTCCGTGCGGGCGGAGATTGCGCTGGTGAAGGATGCGCGCAAGGATTTGAAGAAGCTGCTGGATTCCTCGACGAAGTATGGGGCTTACGCGTGGGGAGTGCTGGGGCGGGTGCTGGCTTATGCGGCATCCTTGGTGCCGGGGATTGGTGAGGATATTGCCGAGATCGATGCGGCGATGCGGCTTGGGTATACGTGGAAGTTTGGGCCGTTTGAGTTGATTGACCGGCTGGGCGGCGCTTGGGTGGCAAGCCGGTTGGCGGGGTTGGGTGTGGAAGTGCCGGCGATTTTGCGGGCGTTGGGGGATGGGAAATTTTATCGGACCAATGCGGACGGCGAGGTGGAGCAGTTTTCGCCGACGGCTGGGTATAAGGCGATTAAGCGGGCGCCGGGGATTTTGCTGCTGGAGGATGTGAAGCGGCGGGGCAAGGCGGTGTTGGAGAATAAATCGGCCTCTGTGTGGGACCTTGGCGACGGGGTGCTGTGCTTTGAGACGCATGCGGAGTTGCGCGGGGCGATGCGCAATATGCTGGATGGCGATATTCTGGGCTTGCTGGAGAAAACGCTTGAACTGGTAAAGAAGAGTTATAAGGCGCTGGTGCTTTATAATGATGATTTGCGTGAGCAGCCGCAAAAGGTGAATTTCTCGCAAGGGGCGAATATCGGGCTGGTGTATTTGTGGTCGAATATCCGGATGTGGGGGAAGATTGAGAACTCCATGAAGGATGGGCAGCGGATTTATCAGGCGATGCGCTATGCGCCATTCCCGGTTGTTGGGGCGCCGGTGGGGTTGGCGCTGGGGGGCGGGGCGGAGATGCTGCTGCATTGTGCCGCTGTGCAGGCCTATGCGGAGAGTTATATCGGGCTGGTGGAAGCGGGCGTGGGGCTGGTGCCGGGGTGGGGCGGGTGTACCAGCCTGCTGGCGCGCTGGGCTGCGGATAGGCAGGTGCCGAAGGGGCCGATGCCGGCGGTGGCAAAAGTGTTCGAGATGATTTCGACGGCGCAGGTGTCGCGCTCGGCCGCCGAGGCGGTGGAGATGAAATTTTTGCGGGCGACCGATGGAATTACGATGAATCGGGACCGGCTGCTGGGTGATGCGAAAGCGGCGGCGTTGGCGATGGTGGATGATTACCAGGTGCCCGAGGCGCCGGAATTGCATTTGCCGGGGGCGAGCGGGCGGGTGGCGTTGCGTATGGCGGTGGAGAGTTATCATAAACGTGGCGTGGCGACGGACCATGATGTGACGGTTTCCGGCGCGCTGGCGGAGGTGCTGAGCGGCGGGGATGCGGATTATCTGGATGCATTGAGCGAGGCGGATGTGATGGCGCTGGAGCGCAAGGCGTTCATGACGCTGGTGCGCACGAAGCAGAGCCAGGCGCGGATTAAGAGCATTATCGATACGGGCAAGCCGTTAAGGAATTGAGGAGGGACTGAAATGCCGAGTTATAAGGCGCCGCTTGAGGATATGCGGTTTGTGCTGCACGAGTTGTATGACAGCAAGACGATTGCGGAGCTGCCCGGCTGTGCGGATTTTACGCCCGAGTTGATGGACAGCGTGCTGGATGAAGCGGGAAAATTCACTGAGGAGGTGTTGTTTCCGCTGAACCAGAAGGGCGATTTGGAAGGCTGCGCTTACGAAAATGGCGTGGTGCGCACGCCGGAAGGGTTTAAGGCGGCGTATGAGGGGTTCCGCGCGGGAGGATGGACGGCGATGGCGTCCGCGCCGGAGTTTGGCGGGCAGGGGATGCCGGTGGCGATGTCCATTTTGGTGGAAGAGATGATGTGCTCGGCGAATATGGCGTTCGGGCTGTATCCGGGGCTGACGCATGGGGCGTATCTGGCGCTGTATAACCATGGGTCGGAGGCGTTGAAGCAGTTGTATCTGCCGAAAATGGTGTCGGGGCAGTGGTCGGGGACGATGTGTTTGACCGAGCCACAATGCGGGACGGATTTGGGCATGCTGCGCACGAAGGCGGTGCCGAATGATGATGGCTCGTTCAGTGTGACGGGGAATAAGATTTTTATTTCCGCCGGGGAGCAGGATTTAACGGAGAATATTATTCATCTGGTGCTGGCGCGGTTGCCGGATGCGCCGGCGGGGGTGAAAGGGATTTCGCTGTTCGTGGTGCCGAAGTTTTTGCCCAAGGAAGATGGCAGCGTGGGGGCGCGCAATGGCGTGATGTGCACGGCCATTGAACATAAGATGGGGATCAAGGCGTCCGCCACCTGTGCGATGTCTTTTGATGGGGCCAAGGGGTGGATGGTTGACGAGCCGAATAAGGGCTTGCGGGCGATGTTCACCATGATGAATACGGAACGGTTGTCCGTGGGGATTCAGGGGCTGGGCGTGGCGGAGGTGGCGTATCAGAACGCGGTGGCCTATGCGCGGGAGCGGATTCAGGGGCGCTCACTGACCGGTGTGAAGGCACCGGATAAGCAGGCGGACCCGATATTGGTGCATCCGGATGTAAGGCGGATGCTGTTGAGCATGCGGGCGTATATTGAGGGATGCCGCGCGCTTGCCGGTTGGGTGGCGCGCGAGGTGGATGTGTTGCACCGGGTGGAGGATGCGGATGCCCGGGGCGTGGCGGATGATTTTACCGCGCTGCTGACGCCGGTGGTGAAGGCGCTGTTTACGGATTTGGGATTTGAGATCGCCAGTAGTGCGATGCAGTGTTACGGCGGGCATGGGTATATCCGCGACCATGGCATGGAGCAGTACGTGCGCGATGCGCGGATTTCCATGCTGTATGAGGGCACCAACGGGGTGCAGGCGCTGGATCTGGTGGGGCGCAAGCTGCCGCAGGATGGCGGGCGGTTGCTGACGCGGTTTTTGGATCCGGTGCTGGAATTTATTGAGGCGAACAACGAGGAAGAGATGCAGCCGTTTGTGGCACCGTTGCAGGCGGCGGTGGAGCATCTGCAGATGGCCACCGGCCATGTGATGGAGGCCGCGATGAGCAATTATGATGAGATCGGCGCGGCCTCGGTGGAATATTTGCGGCTGTTCGGGCTGGTGGCGCTGGGGTTCATGTGGGCGCGGATGGCGAAAATTGCGCTCCCCAAAGCCGAGGCGGCGTTTTACCGGGCCAAGCTGGGGACGGCGCGGTTTTATATGCAGCGGTTATTGCCGCAGACGGGATCGCTGCTGGCGGTGATCCAGGCCGGGGCGGCGGTGATGATGGAATTTGAGGACGCGGATTTTTAGAGACTGTTTCAGAAGTCTACTCCGGCGGCCGCCTAGGGGCGATTTCCTGCGCTCCGGTGCTCGCAAATCACCCCTATCCGACTCGCCGGAGCGACTTCTGAAACAGTCTCTTAGGCCGCGTCCGGGGGCTTAGTTTTTAGGGCTGAAGCCCATGAAGCCGGCTGAGGTGTTGGGGGTGCCGGGGTTGCTTTCCCACGCCGGGGCGGTAGCGCCAGAGGCGGTGCCAAGAGGAGCGGCGCTGGTGTGTGCCGGGGCGGCCGCAGCCGGGGTGGTGTGCGGCTTGTGGTGCGCGGGCTTGACCCGGAGGGTGGCGGTAGCGGTGGCGGGGAAGGCCGGGCCGGGGGAGATTGTGTCGGTGCTGCCGGTCTCGTTACGGGTGGCCAGGAGCAGGAACGTGATGGTGGAGCGGTTCAGCGCGATGGAGAGATCGAGCGGGGTTTCACCCAGGGCATTTTGCGCGTTGAGGTCGGCACCGCGGCTGAGCGCGTCCTGCGCGGCGTTGTAGTCGCCGTTGTTGACGGCGGCGAACAGGGCCTGGGTGGGGTCCGCGATGGAGGGCTTTTGTACCACCGGGCCGGTTGCCAGCGGGGCCGGGGCGCCGGCACCGGGCAGAGCGGGGGGCGCGATGTCATGTGTGGGGGCCACCGGTTCGGGCGTGTTGGCGCCACCCGGTGCGCCACCGCCGCCGCCAGGCGAGCCGCCCATGGACATCTGGGCGAAGGCCGGGGCGCCGGCAAGAATCAGAACCGGGGCGCCGGCGAGAAGCAGAACAAGACCGAGGGCGGTGGCGGGGATATATCTCATGGTGAACAACTCTACTGTATTAGGGGGCGCTCCGTATAGGCCGGGGCAAAACGGCGCGTGGCGATGCCCGCGCCCGGTGAAAGGGCGGCGGGTTGGCGCGCGACAGGGTGGGCTTACGAGGAGGTTATTCGGCTTTTTTCGGTTTGGCGCGCAGTTGGACGAGCTGCTGCTGCAGGCGTTCCACTTCCGCGCGCAGGTTCATGATTTCTTCCTGGTATTCCTGGGTGGCGTCTGGGCTGGCGTCCGGGCTGGCGGGTTCCTCGCCCTCACGGTGGAAGGGGGTGAACAGGGTCATGGCCCGGCCCATCATTTCCATGTTTTTGCGGCCCATGTCCTCAATGCCGGGGGGCAGGAAGGGGCTGAGGGTTTTTTGCACGGTGGCGCGCAGGTTCTCCTGCTGGCGGGCGAAGCTGGACATCGCCTGTTCGAGGTAGCGCGGTACGGCGCTTTGCACGTTATCCCCGTAAAAGCCGATCAGCTGGCGCAGGAAATTGGTAGGCAGCATGGCGTTGCCCTTGCCTTCCTCTTCCACGATGATCTGGGTGAGTACGCTGCGGGTGATGTCTTCGCCGGATTTGGCATCGTAGACCACGAAATCGCGGTCTTTGCGGACCATTTCGGCCAGATTTTCCAGTGTGATGTAGCTTGAACTCTCGGTATTATAGAGGCGCCGGTTGGCGTATTTTTTGACAATTACAGGCTGTGGTGTTGGATTAGCCGCTTCACCCATCGATATTGTCCCCCTGCCGCCGTGGTGCCAGCACCTTTGGCGGGTATTCGTGAATATTGTGCAGTGCAAGGCTAGCATGATGTTTCGGTTATGGCGAATTCCATTTGTTCGGGGTAGGAGAAAGTTCAGCGGGCGACTGGGGAGCCGGATGCAGCATGGACGACACTTTGGCCAAAGATCTCGTGGCCATGTGGCAAAGCGAGCTGACCGCCATGGCGGCGGACCGGGAGGTTCGGGAATCATGGGCAGCGTTGGTGGCGCTGTGGGCGCAGGCGGCGAATGCTGCCTTGGCGTTGGTGGCCCATGACAAGGCGTCCGGAAGCTCCGGCGCCGCTCAGCCGGCGGGGGCCGCGCCCGCTGCTGCTGCATCTCAGCCTGGCGTGGATGAGGTCGAACGGCTTGGCCGGCGCGTTGCCGAGCTGGAACAGCTTTTGGCCCGGCTCCTGGAACGGGGAGAGGGCGGTGGCGCCGGATCCGGAGGAACTGCGGGCGGCGTTTGACCAGGCGCTGCGGGTTGATCGCGCGCTGATTGCCGGAATCGCGGCGTACCGGGCGGACCCTTATGTGCGTGAGATGCGCGATCCGCCGGCGGTGTGGGAGGAGAGCGAGACCCGGCTGCTGGATTATGGCGGGAGCGGGCCGGCGGTGCTGTTTGTGCCGAGCCTGATTAACCGGGCGTATATTCTGGATTTGATGGAGGGTGGCTCGATGCTGCGCTGGCTGGCGGGCCAAGGGGCGCATCCGTATTTGTTGGACTGGGGCTGGCCGGGCGAGGTGGAGCGGGAGTTTTCCCTGACCGACTATATTGCCGGGCGGTTGGAGCGGGCGCTGGCGGCGATTGAGGGGCCTGTGGTGCTGGCGGGGTATTGCATGGGCGGGCTGCTGGCACTGGCGGCGGCGTTGCGTCAGCCGGGGAAAGTGAGCGCGCTGGCACTGCTGGCGACGCCGTGGGATTTTCATGCCGCGGACCCTGGGATTGCCAGACGCGTGGCCGAGGCGCTGCCGGCGATGGAGGTGGTGATGCGGTTTTCGAACACGTTGCCGATTGATGCGCTGAATGCGCTGTTCACGCTGGTTGATCCGCATGGGGTGGGCGACAAGTACAGGGATTTTGCCGGGCAGTTGAAGGATTCAGCGCGCGCGCGGCGGTTTGTGGCTATGGAGGACTGGCTGGCCGATGGGGTGCCGCTGGCTGCCCCGGTGGCGCGCGAGGCGCTGGGTGGCTGGTATGGTGCGAATACAACGGCGCTGGGGCGTTGGCGGGTGGCTGGGTTGGCGGTGGACCCCACCCGGCTGAAAATGCCGGTATTTTGCGCGATTCCGGGGCGGGACCGGCTGGTGCCGGCGGTCTCGGCGCGGCCGCTGGCGGCGTTGCTGGAGCAGGCCACCGTGATTGAGCCGCAGGTGGGGCATATTGGCATGATCGCGGGCACCCATGCGCAGAGCGCGCTCTGGCAGCCTTTCGCGACGTGGCTTCAGGGACTATGTTGAGGCACTTTTAAAACACGTCATACAAGGAACACTCAGTCATGGATGATATCGTTATTGTTTCAGCCGCGCGGACGGCTGTGGGTAGTTTTAACGGTGTTTTTGCGGCCGCGCCGGCGCATGTGCTGGGTGCCGCCGCGATTAAGGCCGCGATTGCGCGGGCCGGGCTGACGCCGGACGATATTGATGAGGCTATTCTGGGCCAGGTGTTGAGTGCGGCGCAGGGGCAGAACCCGGCGCGGCAGGCGATCCGCTTGGCGGGGATGCCGGATTCCAAGACGGCGTTTGGCATTAACCAAGTTTGCGGCTCGGGACTGCGGGCGGTGGCGCTGGCGGCGCAGCAGATCCGTACCGGCGAGTCCAATATCGTGATTGCCGGCGGGCAGGAGAGCATGAGCCTTTCCCCGCATGCGGCTTATCTGCGCGCCGGGACGAAAATGGGCGATGTCGGGTTTATCGACACCATGATTAAAGACGGACTTTGGGATGCGTTTAACGGCTACCACATGGGCGTCACCGCCGAGAACGTAGCGAAGGCGTGGCAGATTACGCGCGAGCAGCAGGATGCGCTGGCGCTGGCCTCGCAGCAGAAGGCCTCGGCCGCGCAGAAGGCGGGCAAGTTCAAGGATGAAATTACCCCGGTTACCCTGACGACCCGTAAGGGGGACGTCGTGGTGGAGCAGGACGAATATATTAAAGCCGATAGCTCGGCCGAGGGGCTGGCCAAGCTGCGGCCGGCCTTTACCAAGGACGGTACGGTGACGGCGGGTAATGCCTCGGGGATTAACGATGGCGCCGCGGCACTTGTGGTGATGAGTGCGGCCGAGGCGGCGCGGCGGGGGCTGACGCCGCTGGCGCGCATTGCGAGCTTTGCCACCGCTGGTGTTGACCCGGCGTTGATGGGGTCGGGGCCGATTCCGTCCTCGCAGAAGGCGCTGGCGCGGGCGGGGTGGAAGGTGGCTGATCTTGACCTGATTGAGGCCAATGAGGCGTTTGCGGCGCAGGCTTGTGCCGTGAGTAAGGAGCTGGGGTTTGACCCGGCGAAGGTGAATGTGAACGGCGGGGCGATTGCCATCGGGCATCCGATTGGGGCCTCGGGCGCGCGGATTTTGACGACGCTGCTGTATGAGATGGGCCGCCGGGACGCCAAGAAGGGGCTGGCGACGCTGTGCATTGGCGGCGGCATGGGTGTTGCCATGTGTCTGGAACGCTGAAACGGGCGGGGAAGTTTGGCGGGAGCCATACTTCCCCGGCTTGACAGCCAGGCCATGACGCGATGATGAAAACGTTCGATGTAACACTTAAAAAATCAGCGAGGATGCATGGCCGTTTCTAAAGTATTCCCCGATGCCAGGACCGCGCTCGCGGGCCATTTGAAGGACGGCATGACGATTATGGCCGGTGGGTTTGGCCTGTGCGGGATTCCCGAGGCGTTGATCGCCGCGATTAAAGATTCCGGCGTGATGAACCTGACGATTATCTCCAACAATGCGGGGATTGATAATGTCGGTCTGGGCACGCTGCTGCAGACGCGGCAGGTGAAGAAGATGATCTCCTCCTATGTGGGTGAGAACGCGACTTTCGCGAAACAGTATCTTTCCGGCGAGTTGGAGATTGAGTTCAACCCGCAGGGGACGCTGGCGGAACGTATCCGGGCCGGCGGGGCGGGGATTCCGGCGTTTTTTACCGCGACCGGCTATGGCACGGATGTGGCCAAGGGCAAGGAAACCCGCGAGTTCAACGGCCGGCATTATGTAATGGAGACCGGGCTGGTGGCGGATTTGGCCATTGTGCATGCCTGGAAGGGCGATACCGAGGGTAATCTGGTGTACCGCAAGACCGCGCGCAATTTTAACCCGATGATGGCAACGGCCTCGAAATTCACCGTGGCGGAAGTGGAGAACCTGGTGGAGCCGGGGGAAATCGACCCCGACCATATCATCACGCCGGGGATTTTCGTGAAGCGCATCATCAATCTCGGCCATGTCGAGAAACGTATCGAGCAACGTACTGTTCGCAAGAGGGCCGCATAATATGCCTTGGACAAGAGATGAAATGGCTGCCAAGGCGGCGGCGGAATTGCAGGATGGGTTCTATGTGAACCTCGGCATTGGTATCCCCACGCTGGTGGCGAACCATATCCCGGCGGGGATGTCGATCCAGTTGCAGTCGGAAAACGGCATGCTCGGCATGGGGCCGTTCCCCTATGAGGGCGAGGAAGACGCGGACCTGATTAATGCCGGCAAGCAGACGGTGACGACGCTGCCGACGACCAGCTTTTTTGATTCGGCGGCTTCATTCGCGATGATCCGGGGTGGGCATATTGATATCTCCATCCTCGGCGCGTTGCAGGTGGCGGAGAACGGCGATCTGGCAAACTGGATGGTGCCGGGCAAGATGGTGAAGGGCATGGGCGGGGCCATGGACCTCGTCGCCGGGGTGCCGCGCGTGGTGGTGCTGATGGAACATACCGCCAAAGGCGAAGCCAAAATCCTGAAGAAATGCAACCTGCCGCTGACCGGGCTGGGGGTGGTGAGCAAAATTATCACCGACCTCGCCGTGTTCGAAGTCGACAAGGCCAAGACACCGTCGCTGATCCTCGTCGACCACGCGCCGGACGTAACCGTGGACCAAATCCGCGCCCAAACCGAAGCCGACTTCTTCGTCGCGGTGAAGTAGTACCACCCGGCTTGGGTGTGTGGGTGTTGGGGAGGTAAGGCCAGGGGGCTTTGCCCCCTGGACCCCCAGCAAAGGCTCGCCTTTGCAATCCGCTAATTAGGGTCTTGGAGGGAGGGGGAACTCGCCAGCCAAGGCCCTTTTCATTTATCCCAGGTCCAAGCGGGCGAGTTCCCCCTCCCTCCAAGACCCTCACTAATGCCGATCGAAGGGCGCGGCCCTTCGCGGGGATCCAAGGGGCAGCGCCCCTTGGCCTTGCTTACCAACATCTTCACATGCCGAGGTGGTGGAGGAGGGTGGCGGCGGTTTGGTTCCAGGTGGGGGGGCGGAAGTGGGTGGTGATTTGGTGTTCCAGGTTGGCTATTTGTTGCGGGTTTTCGATGAGGGTGCGGATGGTTTGGGAGGTTTCGGTGAGGTTATCGGGGTCGAAGTAGGTGCAGAAGTTTTGGCCGGCTTCGGGGATGGCGGCGCGGTTGGAGATGGCGGCGGTTTTGCCGAAGCAGAGGCTTTCGGTGACGGGGAGGCCCCAGCCTTCGTAGAGGGAGGGGAAGAGGGTGAAGAGGCAGTGTTGGTAGAGGTTGGCGAGGGTTGCTTCGCTGGGGCTGTCGATGAATTGGATTTTGCCGCCGAGCCAGTCGGCGTTGCTGAGTTGTTGCAAGAGGTCCGCGGTGAGCCAGCCTTGTTTGCCGGCGAAGACGAGGGTTGGGACGGAGGCGGGGGGCATGGTGGCGAGCAGGTTGCGCCAGACGCGGAGCATGCCGGCGTGGTTTTTGCGGGCTTCGATGGTGCCGACCATGAGGATGTAGGGGGGGGGCAGGACGGGGACGCTGGAAGCGAGGTTTTGGTGCCTGTGGCTGCCGACGGGGAGCACGGCGGGTGGGGCGATGGGCGTGCCGCGTTTTTGCAGGCAGGCGGTGAGGTCGTGCGCGGTGTTGTTGGAGACGGCGAACATGAGGCCGGCTTGCGGGACCATGGTGTGCAGCCAAGTGGAGAAGTCGTGCACCATGCTGGGGGTGCACCATTCGGGGTAGAGTTCGGGGATGAGGTCGTGTGCGAGGAGGGCGAGGCGGGCGCCGTTGGTGTGCAGGCTGGCGAGGAGGTCCGGTGGGTAGGGGCAGGCCCAGGAGGCGCCGAGGTTTACCAGCCAGTCGCCGGGGGCGAAGGTGATTGGGGGGCTGTTTGGCTCTAACTGTTGACCGCCGATGCGATTGCCGGGGGCGTTGTTGGGACGCAGCACGGCGCGGCAGAGGTCGCCGGTGGCTTTGAAGCCGGCGATTGCGGCGCGAGCCATGACGCCGAGCGGCAGGCGGTAGTGCAGTGGCAGGCGGCGGGCGGCGATGGCAACGCGGGAGTTGCGCGGTGGGGATGGGATGGCGGAAAAGCTGGCTGGGGCTTTGGCGTTTGTGGCGGCGAGGATGCCGGCTTCAAGTGCGGGGAAGTGGATGGGTTTGAAGCCGGATTTGGCGCGGCGGCAGAAGCGGACATCGCCGGTGTTACCGGCCAGGCGCCAGACGGCCCGGTAGGTTTCGAAGCTCAGGCGCTGGATGCCGGTGGGCCGGTGGGTGTTCTGAAAAAACTGGATCAGATCTTCAACGTCGAACCAGATTGTCATAGTACCCCCGCAATCCTGGGTAGCTCATTTTTGGGTTGGCCTCCACCGGTTAGTGAACGCGACAGGAAAAACAATTTCGAGAAAATGAACCTGGGAGGCGAATATTGTTGGGTTGATGTTTGCGGCGCGCGCAGCGGTTGGCTAAAAAGAGGCATGCGAATGAAAATACAGTTTACCGCTGTGGTTGCGGTGCTTGGTTTTGGTATGGTCCATGCGGCCGCGGCGGCGACCCTGCCGGCACGCGCACCCGGTTTGTGGCAAAGCACGACGACGGTGACGGGGGCGGATGGCAAGCCGTTGCCCAATGCCACGAATGTGGTGACGGTGAGCTGCGTTGACCCGGCGACGGATATAAAATTTTTTACGAGCAATGGAAGTTCCTGTACCAGCCTCGATATTTCAGGTTCTGGTACGAAGTACGCGATTAATGGCAGTTGCACGCAGCGGGGTAAGCCGGTGCAGATTCATGAGACGCTGGATTATGCCAGCCCGCAGAGCGTGAAGCTGCAGGCGAAGGTGGAGTTGCCCGTGGGGGTGGTTACGGTTTCCTCCCAGTTGCAATGGCAGGGTGATTGTCTGGCTGGAATGGTGCCGGGGGATGAGGGAAATATTGTTAGTGGTGCTTTCAGCAAGGCTGATAATATTAACGACTCGGGCAATTTGTAGGCCGGCCGGGAAATTGGCGCCGCGCCCCATGCCCCGCGCGCGGTCTGAGATGGTCCGATGATGAAAGGGGCCGCTTTCCGCACGTTCGGGATTATGGGGGGGCTGGGTTTTTCCTCTGGCCTGCCGTTGGCGCTTTCAGGCTTTACGCTGCGGATGTGGCTGTCCTCGGCGCATCTGGGGCTGGGGGTGATTGGGCTGACGGCGAATATCGGCCTGGCCTATACGCTTAAATTTTTGTGGTCGCCGGTGTTCGATGAGGTAAAGCCACCGTTTTTTGGGCGCAGGCGGGGGTGGCTGCTGCTGGTGCAGGGGGGGCTGCTGGCGTGTATCGCGGCACTTGGGCTGTCTGATCCGGTGGCGCATGTGGGGGTGACGCTGGGGATTGGCGCGGTGCTGGCGTTTGTTTCCGCCAGCCAGGATATTTTGATTGATGCGTGGCGGATTGAGACGTTTGCGCCCAGGGCGCAGGGCGCGGCGCTGGCTGCGTATGTGTGGGGGTATCGCGGGGCGATGCTGATCTCTGGCGCGGGGGTGATCGCGCTCTCGGTGAAGACCGGTTGGCATGAGGCGATTTTGCTGATGGCGGTGCTGGCGCTGGCGGGTCCGGTGGCGACTTGGCTGGCGGTGGAGCCGGAAGTGATGCGCGAGGCGGTGCCGGCGCGGTTCGGGGCGCGGTTTGCCCAGGCGGTGCGCGAGCCGCTGGTGGAGTTTTTGTCCCGGCGCGGGGCGCTGGTGGTGGTGGCGTTTATTATTTTATTCCGACTGGGTGAGGCGCTCGCCGGGGTGATGTTGCCGCCCTATTATACGTTTTTGGGCTTTAACCGGGCGGCGATCGCGGTGGCGAACGGGCCGGTTGCGTTGGCGGCGGTTTTGCTGGGGGCGGCGGTAGGCGGGGTGCTGGTGGCGCGGCTGGGTGTGGGACGGGCGTTGCTGGTGACGGGATTGTTTCAGACCGCGGCGATGGTGATGTACCCGGTTTTGGGGTTGTTTCCCGGTGAGCCGCATATGCTGGTGCTGATTTCCGCGCTGGAGGCCTTTGCGGAGGGGGTCTCGGACGCGGCGTTCATGACGTATATGTCCGGGCTGTGCCATCCGGAGCATACGGCGACGCAGTTCGCGCTGCTGTCCTCATTGGCGCCGATTGCGTTGCGGACCATCGGGGGGCTTTCGGGTTACATGGCCGCGGCGATGGGGTTTATTCCGTTTTTCATTATGTCGGCCTTCGCGGCGTTGCCTGCGATGGCGGTGATGCTGGTGATATTGCGGTTTTATCCGCCGGTGGACCGGCGCGGGGAGTTGCCGGCCTGAGTTGCACGCTTGAGTTGGGGGCGTGACTCACTTGCCCATTTGATTGCCACATGATGCTACCTATATCAGACGGGCATGAGACTATTGGGGTTGGGACAAGCGCGATTGTGAGCGAGGGTGAGAAACAGGATTGCGCGAGGGCCAAACCAAAGCGGGTCGCGGTTGATTGCGGGAATTTGCCCTTTCTGATCAAGCGGGACGGGACCTGGATGTACCGGGGTAGTCCGATTTTGCGCAAACCGATGGTCTGCCTGTTTTCGACGGTTTTGAAGCGCGAGGAAGATGGCGGGTACTCGCTGGAGACGCCGGTGGAGAAGGGCCGGATCGAGGTTGAGGACGTGCCGTTCGTGGCCGTGGAGTTGGAATGGTCGGGGCATGGCCGTGAGCAGATGCTGACGTTTCGTACCAATATCGACCAGTGCATTACGGCCGGGCCGGAGCATCCGATACGTATCAGGCATGATCTGCTGAGCTGTGAACCGACGCCGTATTTGCATGTGCGCGATGGCAAGGGGGCGTTGCCGATTGAGGCGCGGATTAATCGGGCGACGTATTACGAAATGGTGGCGCTGGCTGAGCCGGGCATGCTGCGCGGGCGGAGTGTGCTGGGCGTGTGGAGCGATGGCGCGTTTTTTTCGCTGGGTGATCTGCCGCCGGGCTGTGGCAAGTAGGCTCGCGAGATGGGGGTGATGACCGAGGCGGAACTGCGGCGAAGGTTGCCGTCTGGCCTTGCCCATAATCGGTTGGCGCCAGCGGGGAACCGGCCGGCGGCGGTGCTGATTCCGCTGGAGCCTGAGCGGGGCGTGTGGCTGACGCGGCGCAGTGCGCATATGCCCAATCATGCGGGACAGGTGGCGTTTCCGGGCGGAAAAATCGAACCTGGGGATGCCTCGGTGGAGGCGGCAGCGTTGCGCGAGGCGGAGGAGGAGGTTGGATTAAATCCGGACTCGGCGGAAATTCTGGGGCGGATGGATGATTTTATCACCGGGACGGGGTTTCATATTTCGCCGGTGGTGGCGTTGGTGCCGCGGGGGGTGGTGCTGACGGCCGAGCCGGGGGAAGTGCAGGAGGTGTTTTGCCTGCCCTTTGCGACGCTGCTGGATCGGACGCAGCCGCGTAACCGGCGGGTGTTCTGGCGGGGGACGGAGCAGGATTTTTTGGTCTGGCCGCATGAGGCGCATGTGATCTGGGGGGCGACGGCGAAGATTTTGTATGATCTGGCGCTGCGTTTGCGCGACGCGCCGTGATTGAGCTGCCCGGCATGGCGGAGCTGTGGGACGCGCTGCCGCAGGCGCGGATGGTGGGCGGCGCGGTGCGCGACATGCTGGCCGGGCGGCCGGTGGCGGATGTGGATTTTGCGGTGCCGTTGACACCGCAGGAAGTGACAGCGCGGGTGCGGGCCGCCGGGTTGAAGGCGGTGCCGACCGGGGTCGCGCATGGGACTGTTACGGTGGTGGCGCGCGGGCGAGGGTTTGAGGTGACGAGCCTGCGGCGCGATGTGGAGACCGATGGCCGGCATGCGGTGGTTGAATTCACCGATGACTGGGAAATGGACGCGAGCCGGCGCGATTTTACGATTAATGCGATGTCGGCGGCGCGCGATGGCACGGTGTTCGATTATTTTGGCGGGCGGGATGATCTGGCGGCGGGGCGGGTGCGCTTTGTGGGTGAGGCGGCGCGGCGGATTGCCGAGGATTATCTGCGGATTTTAAGGTTTTTCCGGTTTTTTGCGCGCTATGGGCGGGGTGAGCCGGATGCGCAAGCCGTGACGGCGATTATGGCGTTGCGCGATGGGGTGGTGACACTTTCGGCAGAGCGGGTGTGGAGCGAGGTGAAGCGGATTCTGTTGGCGGCTGATCCGCGCGCGGTGGTGGCGTTGATGCGCGAGACCGGCGTGCTGGAACTGGTATTGCCAGGGGCGGATGTGACGCGGTTGGCGGCGTTGGTGGCGCGCGGGGCGCCGGTGGATGCGTTGTTGCGGTTGGCGGCGTTGTTGCGCGGAGACGCTGACGCGTTCGCGCAACGGTGGAAACTGAGTGGTGCGGAGCATGAGCGGCTTACGGCGTTGCTGGTGCCGGGCGCGCTGGCTCCCGATGCGGACGATGCGGACGATGCGGCGCTGCGGCGGGCTTTGGCCGAGGTGCCGGGGGAGATTCTGGTTGGGCGGAGCTGGCTGGCGCAGGATAACCGGGCGGGATGGGATGATTTAAGGGCGCGGTTGGCGGCCACGGCGCGGCCGGTTTTTCCGGTGCAGGGACGCGATGTAGTGGCGCTGGGGGTGCCGCCGGGACCGGCTGTCGGTGAGATTCTGGATGAGGTCCGGCGTTGGTGGATGGCGGGCGGCTGCGTGGCGGACGCGGCGGCTTGTTTGGCGGTTGGAAAAAGATGGATTGCCACGCTTCGCTCGCAATGACGGCCTTGGCGTTAGATGGCGATGCGCACGCCTAATTCGACGACGCGGTCGCTGGGGATTTGGAAGAATTCCGTGGCGGAGACCGCGTTGCGGGTCATGAACAGGAAGAGCCAGCGGCGGATGAAGTGCAGTTTCGGCACGGATGCCGGCACCACGGTTTCCCGGCCGAGGAAATAGCTGCACTGCATGGGGGTGAATTCGACGCCCTGGGTTTTCAGGTTTTCCAGCCCGCGGGGAACGTTCGGGCTTTCCATGAAGCCGTAGGAGAGGGTGACTTTGTAAATGCCGGGGGCGACTTCCTCGGCGGCGGCGCGGTCTTCTGGTTTGACCTGCGGCACGTCGAGCGTACGGACGTTAACGAAGAAAACCTGCTCGTGCAGCACCTTGTTGTGTTTGAGGTTATGCAGCAGCGCGTTGGGAACGAAATCCAAATTGCCGGTCATGAACACGGCGGTGCCGGGAACGCGGATTGTGCGCGATTGCGGCAGGCGGGCGAGGAAGGAAGCCAGCGGCAGGCTGTCCTGGGTCCAGCGGGCGATGATCAAGTTACGGCCACGGCGCCAGGTGGTCATGATGACGATGATTGTGAGGCCGATGACCAGCGGAACCCAGCCGCCTTCGACGATTTTTAAGGTGTTGGCGGCGAAGAAGGTGAAGTCCACGATGCCGAACAGGCCGAAGACGGTGACCACACCCCAGAGCGGCCAGTTGAATTGGCGGCGGTAGACGAAGGCGGCGAGTGCGTTGTCACAGAACAGCGTGCCGGTGACGGCGATGCCGTAGGCCGAGGCCAGGGCGTTGCTGGAGCGGAAGGTTAGCACGAGCAGGATGACGCCGGCTGCGAGCAGGGCGTTGATTTGCGGTACGTAGATTTGGCCTTGTTCGTGTTCGCTGGTGTGGCGGACCTCCATGCGGGGGAACATGCCGAGCTGCATGCAGATACGTGCGACGGAATAGGCGCCCGAAATGACGGCCTGGCTGGCGATGACGGTGGCCATTGTTGCAAGGACGACCAGCGGGATTTGCAGCACATGCGGGGCCATGTTGAAGAACGGATTATTGGCGGCGGCCGGGGTGCTGAGTACCAGCGCGCCCTGGCCGAAATAATTCAGCACGACGGAGGGGAAGACGAAGAAGATCCAGGCGGCGCGGATCGGGTTGCGGCCGAAATGGCTCATGTCGGCGTAGAGGGCTTCAGCGCCGGTGACCGCTAGCACAACGGCGCCCAGGGCGATGAACGAAATGCGCGGGTGGCGGAGGATGAAGGTGACGCCGTCGTAAGGGTTGAGGGCGCCGAGCACGAGCGGGTGCAGGATGATCTGCACCAGGCCGAGCCCGCCGATGGTGAAGAACCAGATGGCCATGATGGGGCCAAAGGCGCGGCCGACGGCGGCGGTGCCGTGGCGCTGCACCAGGAACAGGCCGGCGATGACGGCCAGGGCGGCGGGGATGACGAAGGGGGTGAGGTCGGGGGAAATGACTTCCAGACCCTCAATGGCGGAAAGAATGGAGATGGCGGGGGTGATGACGCCGTCACCGAAAAACAGGCCTGCGCCCATGATGCCGAAGATGCCGATAATGTTGCGGGATTTTGCGCTGCGGGCGACGCGGGTGGCCAGGGCCATGAGGGAGAGGGTGCCGCCTTCGCCGTTATTGTCGGCGCGCATGATGAAGGTGACATATTTGAGGGTGACGACGACCGTCAGCGACCAGAAGATCAGCGAGAGAATGCCATAGACATCTGGGGCCTGCTCGCCGGACTCCTTGAAATAGCCGAGGGCGGTTTGCAGGGTGTAGAGCGGGCTGGTGCCGAGGTCGCCGTAGACGACGCCGAGAACGGCGATGAGCACGCTCATTCGTAAACGCCGTTTTACGTCGCCGCCTTCAGGTTTGGTCATATTAATCAGCTTTGCTCATTGGTGAATTGCGTAATGGCGAACCTGCCGCGGAAACCGCCCGCGCCGGTGGAGAGACATGAGGCCCGGCCGGTTTGTGCTACCGAAAACAAGCTCACGCGGGCAAACATAACGCCATGATGGCGCTGCTTTAGCGGGTTGGCAGGTTACCTGCAAGTAACGTTAGGGGGGCGTGTTGGGTTGCCCGATGGCTGGGGTTTCCGGGGTGATTCCTGCCAGGACTTCGGCGATGTGGCGGACTTGGGTTTTGGCGTTCTGGCGCGACAGCCGGCCGGAGAGGTGCAGCAGGCAGCCGAGGTCGCCGGCGAGGAGGAGGAGGGCCTCCGTGGTCTCGATGCAGGCAGTTTTGTCGTCGGCCATTTTGGTCGAGATATCGGTGTATTTTACGCAGAAGGTGCCCCCGAAGCCGCAGCAGAGGTCTGGTTCGGCCATTTCGGACAAAGTGAGGCCGGGGACGGCGGCGAGCAGTTGGCGGGGCTGGGTTTTAACTCCTAGTTCGCGCAGGCCGGCGCAGGAGTCGTGATAGGTGGCGGTTATGGGCAGGGGCGGAGGGGTGGGGGTGTAGTGCAGCACGTCCACCAGGAAGGCGGTGAGCTCGTAGGTTTTGGCGGCCAGGGCTTCGGCGCATGTGTGCAGGTTGGGGTCATTGCTGAACAGGGAGGGCAGGTGGCGCGAGAGCATCCCGGCGCAGGAGCCCGAGGGGACGACGACGTAGTCGTAGGCCGCGAATGCCGTGAGGAGGCCGAGAGCGAGGTCGCGGGCGGTGGCGCGATCGCCGGCGTTATAGGCGGGCTGGCCGCAGCAGGTTTGGGCGCGGGGAACTTCAACCGTGCAGCCGGCGGCTTCGAGCAGGGAGATGCTGGCGAAGGCGACGCTGGGGCGGTGCAGGTCCACCAGGCAGGTGACGAACAGGGCGACGCGCGGCGGGTGGCTCATCATGGGGTGGAAGCGGGAGTGGCGGCGGGCGCGGCGGTTGGCCGGGGCAGAAGGATATAGAGGCTGCCCGGTTGTTGCATGACGCCGGCCGTGGCTTCGGCGGTTGGGCCGGCGCCGAAGAAGAGGTCGGCGGCCTCGGCGCCGTGTATGCCGCCGCCTGTGTCCTGCGCGATGGTGAGGCGGTTCAGGGCGGCGTGGGTGATGGGGTCGGTTGTGGAAAGAAAGACTGGGATGCCGAGGGGGATGACGGAGGTGTCCACGGCCAGGGAGCGGCCGGCGGTGAGGGGGACGCCGAGTGCGCCGGGAGCGCCTTGGTTGTCGGGCAGGCCGCCGAGCGGTTTGAGGTAAACGTAGCGGGCGTTTTGCTCCATGATGCCTCTGGCCTGGGCGGGGTTGGCCTTCAGCCAGGCGGAAATGCTCTGGTAGCTGACGTTATTGGAGGTGAGATCGCCGTTGGCGACGAGAATCCGGCCGATGGGGGTGTAGGGCTGGCCGTTTTGGCCGTCGAAGCCGACGCGCAGGGTGTTGCCGTTGGGCAGCAGGATGCGGCCGGAACCCTGGATTTGCAGCATGAAGGCGTCGACCGGGTTGGTCAGATAGGCCGTGACCGGGGATTTGCGGTAGAGCGCGTTGTTGTCGATGGCGGCGCGGGGCAAGTTGGCGAGGTTCGGGTCGGCCGGTTTGGCGTAGAGCGGGACCGTGTAGCCGGGGGCGAGGTTCTTGGCGCCGGGGAACTCGGGCTCGAAATAGCCGGTGATGAGGGCCTGGCCGTTGATGTTGTAGGCTGTGAAATAGGTTTCGAAGAAGGTGCGGGCGGCGGTGGCGTCGGCTGGCGTGATGTCCTGCGCGCCGTTGCAGGCGTTCTGCCATTGGCCGGCTTGGCCGGCGGCCTGCGCGATGAAGCCGGCGCCGCCGAGCGACTGGTCGGGGGGCATCTGCTGGATGGTTTTACAACTTTGGACAAAGGTGGACAGTGCCGCGGCGGCATTGTCATCAGCCCAGCCGGGCAGGGCGGTGACAGCCACGGTGGTGGCACTGGGGCCGCCGGGAATGGTTTGTTCCACGGAGGCGGTTTGCGGCGGCACGCAGCCGGCGAGGATGAGGAAGGGGACAAACCAGAGACGGCGCAGGCGCATGCGACTAGCCACTCCGCGCGGCGGCGAGGCGCCAGGTGAGGTCTTTGCTCTTCAGGTTACGCTCGAAGGTCCAGAGGTCGACAATTTCCGTGACGGCCTCGGTGCCGACGAGCGGGTTGCCGGCGGAGTCCAGGCTCAGGTTGACCTGGTCCGAGGTGAACTTGACGATGACGGCAGCCTGGTCGCCGATCAGCTCGGCGTCGTCGATGGTGGCGGAGAGGATGGCTTTGATTTCGGTGCGATGACGCTCGCCGGCGGCCTCACGGGCGGTGATGGCGCTCTCGAAGGTCTGGTAGACGCTGTCGCTCAGCAGGGTTTTGAGCGTGGCGCGGTCACCGGCCGCGAAGGCGGTGACGATCATGCGGAAGGCGGTCTCGGCGCCGGTGAGGAATTTGGGCGGGTCGAAGCTGGGGTCGCGGTTGACGATTTGCATGAGGCGTTCGCCCAGAGCCGAGCGGGGGTCGGGGACAGGGCGGCCGGGGCGGGGCGGGAGAGCTTGGCCTTCGATGATGGGGCCGTTGCCGAAGCCGGGCATCTGGCCGGGGGGAACCGGCGGTTTTTCGAAGCCGATGCGCCGGCCCAGGATGCTGCGCAGGCGCAGGCCCAGGAAGATGGCGATGCCGGCAAAAATAATCAGGGTGATGGGAAGCCCCCCGAAGCTTTGTAACGCGTTGGCCTGCACGGCACCCTCTGAGGTTTTGCTTAGAGACTGATTCACGCTGCAGGCCGGGCCCCAAGTGCAGGGGGGCTGGCAACGATCAGGCTCTAGCCAATTCATGACTATTCTAGGACATACGTCTATGTACGAGACCCGGCAACATTACCGCGCCTAAAGGACTGTTCATGTTTCTGCTTCGCCACGGGGAAAGCTACTTTAACCTGCATTTCAGCGCGACCCGGGTTGATCCGGGGATAGAGGACCCGGAGCTGACGCCGCTGGGGCATGAGCAGGCGCGGGCGGCGGCCGCGCGGCTGGCGGGGCATCGGCTGACGCGGATGATTATCTCGCCGTATACGCGGGCCTTGCAGACGGCGCAGCCGATTCTGGAGAGGCATAGACTGCGGGTGGACATTATGCATGAGGTCCGTGAGCGGACCGCGTTTGTGTGTGATGTGGGGAGTCACCCGGATTTGCTGGCGCTTAAGTTTCCGCAGCATGATTTCGCGCATTTGCCGCCGCGTTGGTGGCATGACCGGCGAGAGACCACGCAGGAGACAATCGACCGGGCGAATGCGTTCAGGATGCGCATGGCGGCGCGCGATGATGACGCGACGACGGTGCTGATAAGCCATTGGGGGTTTATTCTGGCGTTGACCGGGATTTCAGTCGGCAATGGCGAAATTCTCGAATATGATCCAAAAACTCAGGCGCCGGAGCAGATTGTGTGGCGGCCATGATGAAGGAGACCGCATGAGCTTGCTGGGAGAGGGTGAGCCGCCGCCGTTTTGCGTGGTTAACGAGCCTGGGGCGAGCCGGTTTTTGCTGACAGCGGACCATGCGGGGTGTTTGATTCCCAGGGCCCTGGGCGATTTGGGCCTGAGTGCGGCGGAGCGGGTGCGGCATATTGCGTGGGATATCGGGATTGCCGGGGTGACCAGGGGATTGGCCGTGGCTTTGGATGCAACGGCGGTTTTGCAGACTTATTCGCGGTTGGTGATTGATTGCAACCGGGACCCTGGGGTGCCGAGTGCGTTTCCGCAGGTGAGCGAGGCGACGCCGGTGCCGGGGAATGTCGGCTTGAGCGCGGCGGACAAGGTGGCGCGGCGGACAGCGGTATTTGATCCGTACCATGCGGAAATTGTCCGGTTGCTGGCGGGGCGGCAGGGGCGGAGGACGATATATCTGGCCATGCATAGTTTTACGCCGGTTTACCTGGGAGTGGCGCGGGAGGTGGAGATTGCGGTGCTGTATAATCGCAATCCACGCGCCTCGCATTTGCTGGCGCAATTGTTACGCGAAGAGGCGGGCTTGGTGGTGGGGGAGAATGACCCGTACCAGGTGAGCGATGAGACCGATTACGGCGTGCCGGTGCATGCCGAGCGCGGCGGGCTGGATTATATCGAGATAGAAATCCGGCAGGATTTGATCCAGGATGAGGCGGGACAGGCGGCGTGGGCGGCGCGGTTGGCACGGTTGTTGCCGATTGTGGAAGCTGGGTTGGTGAATGGGCTGGTTATGGGGTTAGCGCAGTAGATGGCAAAGCAGCCGGTGTCAGCAGTAAAAAAGGTGAAGCCGAAGGCGCCGGTGGCGTCCGTGGTGGAGAGCAAGATTTTGGCGTTTGTCGACAGGATCGACGAGGCTGGGATCGGCGGTTGGGCGGTGGATTTTGCACTGCCGGGCGAAAGTTTGCGGATGCGGGTGCTGATCGATGACATTAATATCGATACGGTAAAGTGCGATCTGCATCGCGATGACGCGGTGTTGCTGAAATTGCCGGTGAGCCGGATCGGGTTTTATTACAACATTCCGCCGCGGTATCATGATGGGCTGCGGCATGTGCTTAGGTTTGCCACGATTGATGGGGTGGCGTTGCCGATGTCTTCCCGTAGCGGGGCGATGATGGCGGAGTTGAATTTCTGCCTGGCCAAGCCGGTGCGTGTCGAAGGTGTTGTGGATGGCATGATCGATGGGTTGATCCAGGGCTGGGCGTTGAATGTTGACGACCGGGCCGGGACCAGGCTGGGGGGATTGCGGATATTGGTGACCACGGGCGGGCAGCCGGTGGCGGAATTGCTGGCTGACCAGTACCGCGCCGATGTGGCGGACTCAGTGGGATGTGATACTGGCTGCGGATTCGCTTTTTCACCGCCGCCGGAACTGCATAGCCGCAAGCGCACGGAGTTCAGGTTTTATGCGATGCCGGGACGCCATGAGCTGCGTGGCAGCCCGTTTGAGGTTTCGTACCCGCAGGATAGCGAGCGGGAGCGGATTGCGGGGTTGGTGAAGCGGGCCGATGAGCTGTTCAGCTTTGCGTACCATCTGCGCAAGGAATTGAAGGCGGCGTTGCCGGCGGAACGGTATTTGCTGAGTGATTATGGGCGCTGGGCGGCAAGGTCTCTGCCGTTGGCGATACCGCGTGCGATTGCCCGTTATGGCGATTTACCGGGGGACCGGCCGCTGGTTTCGATAATTTGCCCGGTGTACCGGCCGCAGGTGGGGGATTTTCTCACCGCGGTCGATTCGGTGCGCAACCAGACCTACCAGAACTGGGAGCTGTTGCTGGTGGACGATGCCGGCAAGGATGCGGAACTGACCGAGGTGATGCGCCGGTTGAGTGCCGCGGATGCGCGGATAAAGCTTACTGTGTTGACGAAGAACGTGGGGATTGCGGCGGCGAGCAATGTGGCGCTGGAGCGGGCGCAAGGGAAGTTTGTGGCGTTTTTCGACCATGACGACGTGTTGGAGCCGAGGGCGCTGGAGATTATGCTGCGCGCGCAGGCGGCCACGGGCGCGAAGCTGCTGTATTCCGATGAGGACAAGATCGACCATTCGGGCGGACTTTCCGAGCCGCATTTTAAGCCGGATTTTAATTACCGGTTTTTGCTGGAAGTTAATTATATCTGCCATTTTGTGATGGTGGAGACGCAGGCAATGCGCCAGGCCGGCCTGCTGGATAAGCGGTTTGACGGGGCGCAGGATCATGATTTTTTACTCAGGTTGACGGAGATTCTGGAGCCGGCGGAGATCCACCACGTGGCGGAAATTCTCTACCATTGGCGTAAATCGGCGGGGTCTACCGCGGCGGCCGGGTCTGGGGCCAAGCCTAAGGCGGCTTTGGCGGGAAGTGACGCCGTGGCGGCTCATTTGAAGCGCCGCGGGGTGCCGGCGGAGGTGACCGGGCGGGGCGGACTGACATGTTACCAGGTGAAGTGGAAGCCGCCGGCGGCGCGCAAGAAGGCGGCGCGGGTCTCGATATTGATTCCATTCAGGGATCAGATTGCGATGACGTTGGAATGCGTGACGGCGATCCGTAAGCATACGGCAGACGTGGCGTTTGAGATTATTCTACTGGATAACTGGTCGTCGTCACCTGAGGCGGAGGCGTTTACGGCGGCGCAGGCTAATATGCCGGATACCAGGGTGATACGGATTGCCGAGCCGTTTAATTACTCGCGGATTAATAATATTGGCGCGCGGGCGGCGCGGCACGAGTTTTTGTTATTTTTAAACAACGATGTAATTGTTAGTGAACCATTGTGGTTGCGTACGATGCTGGACGAATGCCTGGTGAATGAGCGCGTGGCGGCGGTAGGGGCGAAGCTGCTGTATCCGGAGGGAACCGTGCAGCATGCCGGTGTGGTGCTGGGGGTGGGTGGCGTGGCCGACCATGCCTTTAGGGGGATTGCGGGACGGGCACCCGGTTATGTGATGCGGGCGATGGCGGCGCAGCAGATATCGGCGGTGACGGCGGCTTGCATGCTGGTGCGCAAAAGCGCTTTTGAGGCGGTGGGCGGGTTTGATGAGGCTGAGCTGACGGTTGCGTTTAACGATGTGGACCTGTGCGTTAAACTAACGCAGGCGGGCTGGCAGGTTATTTATACGCCGGACGCCGTGGCGGAACACCGCGAGAGCATGAGCCGGGGGGACGATTTTGACGAGGGCAAAATCGCTAGGTTTATGCTGGAAAATGAGGTTATGCGGGAAAGGTATGCGGCGGTATTGCCGTATGATCCGTTCTATAACCAGCATTTTTCACGGGAAGGCGGGGTGTACCGGGAGTTGCGGCTGCTGGAGCCTGGGCGTTAGCTGCGCGACAGACGCCGCGCCGTGAGCAGCAGCATGCGCCGGTCTTCGGTGGAGCAGGCGCGGTAGAGGCGCATCAATGCCAGTTCATCCCCAAGCAGGGAGCCGGTTTCACCTGAGACGAGGTAGCCGAGGGAGGTGTTAAGCACCTTGGCGATTCGTTCCATGTTATCACGGACCTGACCGGCGCGATCGGTCTCCCACTGGGCGATGGCTGAACGCGAAACGTTTAATTTCGCGGCAAATTCGTCCTGGGTCAGGTTCGCGGCTAGCCGGAGGGCTCTGATACGGGCGCCGACGGTCTCGGCTGTGGGCTGCTTCTTGGGTGCCATGACACATTCTAACACGGTGGCCTGAACAACGCCATGTTAGTATTTATTGACATAAAATGTTAGTGCCACTAACTATCCGCCAGGCAGATATGGAGGATTGAGACGATGCCAAAGGCTAGGGAATGGACGGCAGGGGCTGATGAGACCATTCGGACGATGCGCGGCGGCGGGGCAACCTGGGCTGCGATAGGGCGTGTGTTGGGGCTCTCGCGGAATACGGTGATTGAACGCGGCCGGCGGTTGCGGGCGGAGGCGCCGGTTAAGGCGGCGGTGCAGGTAGCGGGGGACATTGTTTCCGATGATCCGAACCGGGGGCCGCTGCGTGCGGGGCACCCGTTAACCTGGGGCCTGCTGACCAGCGAGCCGTATCCGCAGGCAGATTACCGATGAGCGGGGCGGGGTTGAACGGGGTGGAGATCATCAGCAGGCTGGAAGCCGCGGGGGCGACGTTGTTGGCACTGCCGGCGCGGGGGTATTCCACGCAGTTACGGCAGATGAAGTTCGATATCGTGCATACGGCGCTGGAGGCTTATGGGTGGCAGTCCGCCGTGGCGCGGCCGCCGGTGCCGAGCGCCGCGGCGATTAGCGCGATGGACGAGGCGTTTGGCTGGTTGGCGTTGATACCGGAGACACGTTACGTGATGCGCCGGATTGTGGGTGCGCGTGCGCTGGTGCATCCGCTGACGGAGCGGCATTTGTACCCGTGGCGGCGGTTGGGGACGATGTTGGGGGCTGACCATAAATCCGTGCAGCGCTGGCACGGGCAGGCGATTGCGTTGCTTGCGGTGGAGTTGGCCAAGTTGCAGGGATAAACGGGTAATATGTGGGCAGGTAAAATAACGTCTAACATGCCGTTATTTCTGCTTGCCCACATACCCCAGTTTAGCATATACCTCTTGGCATGATGGTTCTTAACGCGCACCGAGAGGTACGGGAACAAAATTGAAAAATCTAGAGGCGGGTCTGCTTGGTTTTTCCCGCCACGTGATGGCGGGCATGGCGAGAGTGCCGGCACGGCACCATGAGTTGTTGATTGAAAAACTTGATGAGATTGTTGACGGGCGTAGCGACCGGTTGATGGTGCAAATGCCACCGGGATCGGCAAAGTCCACGTATGGGTCGATATTGTTTCCAGCGTATTTTTTGAGCCGGCACAAGAAGAGCCAGATTATTGCAACGGCGCATACGGCTTCGCTGGCTGACTACTTCGGCCGGCATGTGCGCAATACGATTGCTGAGCATGGGGATAGGTTGGATTTGACGCTGGCGAAGGAAAGCCGGGCGTCGGCGCGGTTTGTGCTGGAGGATGGTGGTGAATATTTTGCGGCGGGTGTGCGGGGGCCAATTACGGGACGCCGCGCCGACCTGATTATTATTGATGATCCGATTAAGTCCTGGGCAGAGGCTGAAAGTCAGACGTTCCGGGATGCGCTGTATGATTGGTATCGCGCGGAACTTTGTGCACGGTTGAAGCCGGGGGGCCGGTTGGTGCTGATTATGACGCGTTGGCATGAGGATGATCTGGCCGGACGATTGATGGCCGCCGAAGCGGGATGGACGTGTTTGCGGTTGCCGGCGATCGCGGAAAAAGACGACGCGCTGGGCCGTGGCGTGGGGCAGGTTTTGTGGCCGGAGTGGCAGGACGAAGCGGCGATTACGCGGCGGCGGATGGAGGTGGGTGAACGGGCCTTTGCGGCGATGTATCAGCAGCGGCCAAGGCCACCGGATGCGGCGTTGTTTAAGGCGGAGGCGATACGGGTTTTGGCTGAGGCGCCGGGGATTATGCGTACGGTGCGGGCGTGGGATTTGGCTTCGAGTTTGCCGGGGATTGGGCGGAATCCGGATTATACGGTGGGGTTGAAGCTGGGGTTGGCGGCGGATGGCCTGCTTGTTGTACTGGATGTGATAAGATTTCAAGGCTCGCCGGCACAGGTTGAGGCAAGGATTCATGCGACGGCGAAGGCCGATGGTGTGAGTACGATTTTGGCTTTGCCGCAGGATCCTGGGCAAGCGGGCGCGGCGCAGGTTGCCATGCTGACGAGAAGCCTGAGTGGATTTCAAGTGGTTGCTTCGCCCGAGACGGGGGCGAAGATTATGCGGGCGATGCCGGCGGCGACACAGGTTGACGCCGGGAAACTGGCGCTGCTGGCAGCGCCGTGGAATGAAAATTTTTTAAGTGAGATAGCGGCGTTTCCTGATTCAAAAAAAGACGATCAGGTTGATGCACTCTCGCGCGCCGTGAATACGCTGGCGACAACGACTGCCCAGGCGGCGCGGCGGGTGAATGTGCCGCTGCTGGGGCGCTGATGATACATTAAACTGTGAGGTTGCATGTTCGAGACGATTTGCGACACGGTGCCAACCGACGCTGGGATGCCGGCACGCGTGGCACGGCTGGATATTTTGCGCCGGGTGCTGGATGGGACGATCTACGACAATCTTCCGTATCAGTTTCATGAAGAGCGTAATGGCGCGGGGGAATATGTACCTTTGCGCTTGCGGCGTCCTTCCGTGCGCTATGGGCTGAGCCGGATTGTGGTTGAGGATTCTGTGGCGCTGTTGTTCAGTGCGGGGCATTTCCCGGTGGTGGAATGCGCTGATTCCGCACTCGCCAGGGTTTTAAGCGACATTATCTCGGAGAGCCGCCTGAATGAGGTGATGATTGACGCGGCAATCCGAGGGTCTGTTGGATCGGTCGCGATTTTATTGCGTGTGCTAAAGGGGCGAATATTTTTTACCGTGCTGGAAAGCCAGTATTTGACGCCGGTGTGGAATGTGCAGGCACCTGACACGTTAAGCCGGGTGACAGAGAAATATAAAGTGACTGGCGCTGATCTGGCCGGGCAGGATTATCAAAATATCGACGTGAGTGCGGTGTATTGGTTTCAGCGGACCTGGGATAGTGAGGCGGAGACCTGGTGTTTGCCTTGGCT
Source organism: Acetobacteraceae bacterium (assembly GCA_003164135.1). GTDB lineage: Bacteria > Pseudomonadota > Alphaproteobacteria > Acetobacterales > Acetobacteraceae > Acidocella. The sequence continues at coordinate 123,862 of PLSD01000018.1, read as the reverse complement.
GGTGAACGATCCGAGTGGACAGCCGGTGCGCGATGATGTGCGCAGTGTTAAGCATGGTCTTGGATTTGTGCCGCTGGTGTGGATACGCAATCTGCCTGGCGGGGATGGGGTGGATGGGGCTTGTACGTTCAGGGCGGCGATCGAGACAAATATCGAGATTGATTATCAGCTGAGCCAGGCGGGGAGGGGGCTGAAGTATAGTTCCGATCCAACGTTGTTGATCAAGGAGCCTGCGACGAGTGACTCCGAAATCGTGAAAGGTGCGGGGAACGCACTGGTGGTCTCAGAAAAGGGTGATGCGAAGCTACTGGAAATTGGCGGTACGGCGTGTGAGGCGGTAATCTCCTACGTGCGGACTTTGCGCGAGTTTGCATTGGAGAGTGTTCATGGGAACCGGGCCAGTGCCGAGAGGCTGACGGCCGCGCAATCCGGCCGCGCATTGGAGCTGATGAACCAGGGGCTGATCTGGCTCGCGGATAATTTGAGAATTTCCTACGGCGACGGCGGAATTTTGGCGTTGATGAAAATGGTGCTGCGGGCATCGCAGGTTTTCCCATTGACCGTGATGGGTGAAACAGTACCACCGCTGGATTCGGGGCAAAGGCTCACTTTGCGGTGGCCCCGCTGGTATCCGCTTTCGGCCGATGACCGGTTGAAGGAGGCGCAGGCCATTGCGACCTTGACGAATGCCGGACAGCTTTCCCGCGAGACGGCGGTGAAGACGATCGCGGCATCGCATAGCATTACCGATGTCGCCGCCGAATTAAATGCTATTGATCAGGATACTCCATGACAGATGAGACGAATAGCGTAGAGGACTGGCAGACCCGAGCAGAGACCGCGGAGGCGGCCTTGAGCCGGGTACAGATGGACACGGATGCAAGGTTGATCCGGGCCGAACTGAAGGCGGAAGCGCTGCGCGCCGGGATGGTTGATCTCGACGGGTTGAAGTTGCTGGATATGGCTGACGTGCGGTTGACTGATAGTGGTGAAGTCGCGGATGCGCCGGCGCTGCTGGCTAGGCTGAAACGGGCAAAGCCTTGGTTGTTCGGTGCGGCAAACTCGTCATCGGCCGCGGCTAATCCGCCGCGGCCGGAACCGCCGCGGACGCGCCATGCCAATGATCTGAGCCACGAAGAATGGCTTGCCGCGCGGACCGCGTTGCTGCGCCGCCGCTGAACTGAATTACTCGGGCGCAAGGGTTTTTCCCTTGCAGAGCATCCATTGGGCCGTGCCCTTTGGTTGTTGATAAATCACGCCATAACATAAGGAATATCTGCCCATGGGCATCCAAAATTTTCCCGCCGCATTGCAGCCGATTATTCAGCAGGGTTTTCTGGAACGAGAGTTTGAGACTGCGCTGAAGTCGCGGTTGGGCTACCGGCTGATTGCTGACCGTGAAGAGTTTTCCGTTGGCATTGGCGAGACGTTGACAAAGACGCGTGCCGGCCTGAAGCCAAGTGTGACGGTGCCGTTGGCTGCTTCGACGAATACGAATCTCGACAATGGCCTGACTTCGACCAACTGGGGGGTTGAGCAGTACACCATTTCCCTGAATTTTTATGCGGCGACGCAAGATTTGAACATGGTGACGAGCCGCGTCGGTATCGCCAGTCTGTTTCTCCAGAATGCCGCAACGAATGGTGAGCAGGCGGCGCGCAGCTTGGATGAACTGGCGCGGAATGCGCTGTTTGCCCCGTATTTTGGCGGCAATACGCGCGTGATTACGACGCTTGGTTCGGCTGGCGCCAGTGTCGAAGTTGATGACGTCCGCGGTTTCCAAACGGCATTTTCCAGCGGTGTGCAGCAGACGGTATCGGCCACCTATCCGCTTGCAGTAACTGTGGGCTCTAACCTGTACACTGTTGTGGGTGTGACGCCGGATGCGACCAATGTGTCGACGGCGCCGAATGGCATTTCCGGGCAGTTGCTGTTTTCGGGTAATGTGACGGTTGCCGACGGGACCGTGGGCAATGCGGTGCAGGCGGCGACGGCGAGTTCCATTGTGCGGCCGGCCAGCCGGAACACGACCGCTGCGTTGCAGGCGACCGATACGTTGAGCATGGGTAATCTGCTTGACGCCGTGGCATTGCTGCGCCGGAATGCGGTACCGCTGGTTGATGGTGTTTACAATTGTTATCTTGATCCGGTTTCGGCACGGCAGTTGTTCTCCGATCCAGATTTCAAGCAGTTGTTCCAGGGCGCGACGTCGTCTAATCCGGTGTTCCGCCAGGGGATGGTAAGTGATTTCCTCGGTCTGCGGTTTATTACCACGACCGAAGCGTATGTGCAGAACCATCCGAGCATTTCCAATCTGTTTGTGCGGCGGCCGATTGTTTGTGGTCAGGGCGCGCTGATCGAGGGTGATTTCGCGGGCATGGCGGCCGATGACGTGGCGCCGAAGGACAGCCTGGTGAATGTGATCGATAACGTGGCGATGGTGACGCGTGAGCCGATTGACCGCTTGCAACAGATTATCGCGCAGAGCTGGTACTGGATTGGAGGATTCTGTGCACCCTCCGATACTACCACGACACCCACAACGGTGCCGACCGCAACGAATGCGAATTACAAGCGCGCCGTGATGATCGAGCATATTGGTTAAGGGGCGAGAATAATGTCAACAGGTTCGACGCAACCATTCCGGCCCGCTGGCACCGCCAGTGCCGCCGCCACGAACAGCGTTAGTTCGATTGCGCTGGTAGGGGGCGGGAATGCGGTTCTGATCTATAACTCCGCGGCCTCGACGGCATTTTTCCGTCTCGGTGGGGCGAGCGGATTGACGGCGACTGTGAATGATACGCCGGTGCCGGCGGGTGGCAGGATGCTGGTGGGTGGTGGCCCGTTTGTTAATCATGCGGCCGTGCTGCTGAGTTCTGGTAGTGGCACGGTGTATTTCACGCTGGGCGATGGGGATACATACTGACATGCCGGGAAGCGTGGCGCCGTGTTTCACTGATGGCCAGAAGGCGGATATTCGCAGGTTCTGCGGGTATCCGGCTTATGGCGCCGGGGCTGCCGGGTTTAGTTCCTGGCGGTTCTTTCAGGGGTATGGGACCCTGGAGTACCGGATGAATAATCTGGCGCCTGCGGAGGTTGCAGTCACGTTGCAGTATATCTCGACGCTGGCGACACTGGAAGTGGCAGTGCCTAAGACCTCGGAAAATCTGGACACCGAAAGTGCCACGGCGTGGACGCATAATGCCGATGAGATGCGGGACCGGACTAACTTGTTCGACAACTGGCGGCGGCGGCTTTGTGGATTTTTAGGCGTGCCGCCGGGGCCGGCATTGGCGCAGGCCGGCGTTACGTTGGTGGTGTGACATGGATGGTGTGCGATTGGCGGACCGGCTTGCCTACGGGGCGGGTTGCGCGGCGCGGCGGGTAGGGTTTTTGCATGATGCCTACCGGCCAGATGGGCCCGTGGCGCCGGTGGACCTGGATAAGCGGTTTTTGCGCTTGTGCGTTGCCTTCGTGCTGCCTGGTGGGTCTGTGGCGGCGCCCAGTGGCTTTGGTGTGCCGTTCCGGCAGGCTTGGGCGGATTGGAGCTATTTGCAGGCTGGTGACTATCTGGCGGGGCAGGAAGGTACGGTTTTTGTGGCTGCGATTGAGCCGCCGAAGCCGATGCTGGTGGTGATGACGAATGCGGTCGTGAGTCTGGCGCGGCCGGCGGCGCCGGTGCTGGCGGGGTTGAACGGATATGGCGCCGTGCTGCCGGGCACGCAGACGATGCTGCTAGCGGGGTTTCCGGCAAGCCTGCTGGTGGGTGGTATTGGTGACAGGACCAGGGCGGGGTTGCCTGACGATACGAAAGTGCCGGGGTTCAGTGCGTTGTTGCCGGTGGTAGCCGGTGTGCAGCCGCATGTCGCGGATATTTTGAACACGGAACGTGGCGAGCGCTTTATTGTGACGGCGGTTGAGCAGGTTGCGGCGGTATGGCGTTTGTCGCTTGTGCAGGAGGTGGGCTGATGGCTGATCAGGCGGATGTCGAGACCGCGCTGGCGGCGATTGTTGCGAATGCGCTGTATCCAAAGGGTATTGGTGTGCCAAGTGTAACGGGTCATGTTTGCCGGATTTATCGCGGGTTTCCCAATGCCGCCGCGCTGGATGCCGATCTTGCGTCTGGAGTCGTCAATATATCTGTCGCGGCTACGGACGGCACGGTAAAGAATGTTACGCGTTATCCCCGGCGATGGATTGCCGTTGCGCCGGTGAAGCAAGAGTTGAGGGTTGCTGTTGCACAGCAGGCGGCAACATTTTCGGGTGACTGTGCGGCGGGACAACTCGCGGGCATTCAGGTGAACGGCGTGGTTTATCCGTATGCGGTGCAGGTTAATGATAGTCCGGCGACGGTGGCGAGCAACCTGGTGGCGCTGCTGCGCATGGCCGGGTGGGTGGTTGACTATGCGGGTACTACACTCGGCGTGCCTGGGGCGGATGAGTTCACGGCAACGGTTGTGAGCGGAGCGGGGTCCTTGCAGGAAATCAAGCGCCAGATTCAGGACTTTAAGATCAGCTTGTGGTGCCCGGACCCGGCCGCACGTGATGCGGTGACACCTGTGATTGATCAGATGCTGGCGGGGCTGAAGTTTATACCCTTAGCAGATGGATCTTATGCACATTTGGTTTTCGCGGGAAGTACCGCGCAGGACAATGCGGCGGATGCGACGTTGTACCGGCGCGACCTGACATATAGCGCGGAGTATCCAACTACTTTGGCGCAGGTGACGCCGGCCATGTTGTTCGGCTCAATGAGCGTTACCGCCAATACTGCTCTCGTAGCAAATATTCAATCTTAAAGGAAATCATTATGCTATTTCACTTGGTGGTGTTGAAGCCATTTGCGGGCTACAGCCGCGGTGACCTGATTACGGATGCCGAGATGGTTGAACAGATTCTCGCGGGTCCACAAGCAAGTTTCGTTGTTCGTATTATGCCGAAGGAGGGCTGAGCTATGCCGATTGTGCAGCAAGGAGCCCTGAATACAACGGCTTTGATAGTCCCCGATTTGTATGTGCAGATTGTACCGCCGCAGACGCTGTTGCTGAACGGTGTGCCTACGGATGGTTTAGGGGTGGTTGGGACGGCGAGCTGGGGTCCTGTCGGCGAGCCGACGATTATTGGCACCATGGGAGATTATGCGGCCCGGTTTGGCGCGGTTATGCCGCGAAAATTTGATATGGGTACCCAGGTTGCCACGGCCGTGCAACAAGGGGCGGGGAATTTTGTTTGTGTCCGCGTTACGGATGGCACGGATACGGCGGCCACGTTCACCGTGCTTGGTGCAATTGCATTTACTGCGCTCTACACTGGTAGCTTGGGAACGCAACTTAGCGTCACGCTCTCGCCCGGTTCCGCGGCAAGCAGTTGGCGGCTTATGGTGGCTTTACCTGGTTTAAACCCAGAAGTTTATGACAACATCAAGGGGACGGGCGCCCTTTTCTGGAGCAACCTCGCGAATGCAGTGAATAATGGAAGTGGAGTGCTGAGAGGGGCGTCGCAACTGGTGGCCGCCACTGTTATGGGGCCGGCAACGTCACCAGTCGCGGGCGTATTTCCTTTCAGTACTGGAACACCGGGTACAGACGGCGCCAACAGCGTTACGGCGGTGACTTTAGTGGGGAGTGACTCCCTGCCGCGACTGGGAATGTATGCCCTGAGAGCGCAGGGCTGCGCGATTGCGCTGCTTGCGGATGCGGATGATCCGACACAGTGGATTGTGCAGACGGAGTTTGGTCTTGCCGAGAGTGTTTATATGATTCTGACCGGGCCGGCGGGCGATAATATTGCCAATGCGGTGACGATTAAGGCAGAAGCCGGTGTAGATAGCTATGCTGTGAAGTTGATGTTCGGCGACTGGGTCTATTGGTCTGACCAGGCGAATGCGGTGATCCGCTTGGTTTCGCCGCAGGGGTTTGTTGCTGGCCGGCTTGCGAATTTGTCACCTGAGCAGTCTTCACTGAACAAGCCACTTTATGGTGTCATTGGCACGCAGAAATCCGGACAGCCGGGCGTTGGGACGGCGACGACGTATGCGACGGCAGACCTGGCGGCATTGCTGAGTGCAGGCATTGATGTGATTGCAAACCCACAACCCGGTGGTGCTTATTGGGGGGTTCGTGGCGGGCATAATTCTTCGTCGAACGCCGCAACGAATGGCGATCATTATACCAGGTTGACGAACTATATTTCAACCACACTGGCCAGCGGCATGGGGGCGTATGTGGGACAGTTGGTAAATGCATCGTTGTTCCAGAATATTCGCTCGACGCTGTTGGCATTTCTGAATGGATTGCTGTCACAGGGAATGCTGGGCCGCACCGCGAATGCGGTACCTTTTGCGGTGGTGTGCGACACTAGTAACAATCCGGCAAGCCGGACGGGCCTGGGCTATGTGCAGGCTGATGTGCAGGTGCAGTATCAGGCGATCAATGAAAAGTTCATCGTGAATGTTCAAGGTGGACAGACTGTACAGGTAAGTGTGCAGGCGATTCCGGCGAACGCTTAAGGCAGGAGAGCAGATAATGCCGTATAATACATTTTCAGTTGGCAGCGATTGCCAGGTTGTGGTGATGGGACCGTTTGGCCGGGTCGATCTGGCGCACGTTACGGGTTTCGAGTCGCACCAGTTGACGGTTGCCGTGCGTGTGGACCGTTTGGATGGCGTGCAATTGGGGGCTGAGCTACCGAAGGGATGGGCAGGCGGGTTTTCGCTAGATCGTGGTTCATCCGCGGTGGATGATTTTATTTCCCAGATTGAGACGGCATATCTGGCGGGGCAGACGATTAATGCCGGAACGTTATATCAGTATGTTAATGAGCCGGATGGTTCAACTTCGACCTATCAGTTCAATGGCGTGGTGTTCAAGCTTACGTCCGCCGGCGTGTATAAGGGTGATGCACCTGTGACGCAGCGTTTGGATTTTTATGCCTCTGGCCGGACGAGAGTTTAATGACCGAAATTGTAACCGATAAAGCCGGACGAAAACTACAACTGCGGCGGATTGGCGTAGTGCAACAGTTGCGATTGTTTAAGGCTCTGGGACCCGAGTTATCATTAAATGATCCATATATGGACCTGGCGATTATCGCCGCGTCGGTTACGATGATCGACGACATTCCCGTCCCATTTCCGATCAGCGAAGCAAGCTTAGAAGCGCTTCTGGAAAAGCTCGGCACTGATGGTGTCACAGCAATAGACGCAGCACTTCCTGTGCAGTCGCAGGGCATGGTGGTAAGCGAAGCGGGAAACTAGCACGGCACCCGGCATTGAGGGATTGTTTATATTTGGTCCGATGCGGGGTGCCTTATGATATTGCGCTGGATTTGGATGCGGCGGAAAGATTGGCATATCTAGTCATTTTTGGAGGCTTTGAGGGCTTAGATTTTGACTGGAATGCAATGCGATGGAAGGGCAGTTAGCGACCGTCGCTTGTGGGTAGCATAGGTTCAAACTCGACGAGATGTTGTCGTTCAAAATTGTGCATTTGGTAGTTCTGGCGCTGCAACGAAAAGCAAAACAGCACTGTGTCTGGTACGTGTGGCATGATATTCTATGAACATTACCGGGATGCATGTGCGTAAAAAGTGATTTCGATCTCTCAACTTGCGAGGAAAAACATGCCGGATATACGGGGTGATACAATAAATTCACGGAATCCGGTGATAGCCATCAGGCTGGAAAAATCTACCGATGGCTATGGTAAGGTAGGCCGGAACGTGAAAGAATACACCCTTATAGACACGCAGGTTGATGCCGCTCAGGGGTTGCTGGAAAAATGTATCGATGCGCCAGCCGCACAGAACGCCTCTCCAGTTGTTGAGGCAGAACGAAGTGCGAGGGTTGGCCATAGAGTGGCACATCGGCCGGGTCCCATTCAAGCCCCGGGCAAAAAGCTAAACGTTCATGCTCGGCGCAAGGTGCATTCATTTGCGCCGGCTGAAGGACGCTCCGGGCTAGCAAAAATACATAAAAATAGAGGGCAACATGTGGGAATGATGGGAGGCGAATGGGCAATTGCTAGGCCGGGCGTGAGAGCTTTAGGCCGGAACAGCTCGACGAAAGAAAGGACGTCTTGTCGAAATGATGCTGGAAAGGCAAGCCAGGCGATTACGTCCTTGTTCCCCCAAATTTCGAAAGAATCATGGACTGCTAATTTGGCATCAAAATTCCCTGGTCTTGTCGAGGTTCATCAGATTAAAGACGCGCGGAAACCTTTCCCGAGCAGTAGGACGAAAAGCCCACGCAAACTGGATATTGCCATTCGCTCCAGCGTAACCGCTGTGAGCGTTGCACCAACGAGGGCGCGTCGCGTTGACAATAGCAAATTATCTGACCAACGGATTGACAGATTTCCGCGTCATGCTTCGGAGGTCAAGCCTGCCAACTATTTGGCTTCATGGGCGGCTGCATCTTCTGGGTTAGGAAGGGGATTTTCAGAGCCCGAGTCATTGACGGCAAAAACAGCTCTACCAAATAATCTGTTACGCGAATTGGATGAGTACTTTATGCGGCAGGCGCGGTTACCGCCGTCTGGCGCGACCGCATTTGACCCGCGAGTTACTCCGGCCTGGGCAGGCTTAAAAATCCCCATGTGAGGTTAACATGAGCCAAGTGATTTTAACCCTGGGCGGTGTGCCGTTTCAGGATATGGAAGTGCCGGAAAAAATTTCCTTTGGTGGGCGCCAGAACGTGGTGGTCCAAAAACTTATTGGCGGGGGAAGAGTTGTTGAGGCGCTCGGGCTGGATGACGGCAAAATATCGTTTTCGGGGATTTTTTCGGGAAGTGATGCGGTCCGCCGGACGCAGATGCTGGATGCCGCGCGTGCGTTAGGAGCCTCATTGCCACTAGTCTGGGATGGTTTTTTTTATACGGTCATTATCGAAGAATTTTGTGCAGAGTATCGCAAGTCAAATTTGATTCCATTCGCTATTACTTGTGTGGTTGTGAGTGACCCGCTGGCATCGCTTGTGGCGATGGCGGCGCCAGCGGCAAACCTGATTAGCAATGACTTGACCATGATTAGTGCGTTTAGTGGCCACGCTGGAATCTCGCTCGATGGTGTGAGTGCAGCGAGCGTCGGGGGAATTAAAGCTATTCAAGGTAAAATGGCCACAGTTGTTGGAACGAGTGGTGTGGCGTTGAGTGAGGCAACATCGATGCTGAACAGTGGCGGAGATCCGGGCTCAGGTGTGTCTGCAGTGAATCAGATCGGCATTCAATCTTCGCAGTTGGCAGTGGCAACTGCCGCGAGTGGGTATGTTAAGCGTGTGGCTAAAAATTTGGTGAGTGAGGTATTATGAGTAATCTGATAATCAGTGTAGCCGGCGAGAATTTATTTGCGCTTGGTGCCAAATATCTCAATGACGCAACACAGTGGATTCGGATTGCACAGGCGAATAATCTATCTGATCCTGTTCTACAGGGCGTAAACACGGTTGTAATACCGCCAGTGAATGCGTCGGCAGGCGGTGGCGTTGCCGCTTAAACAGCCGTCGTTGCGGATAAGCATTGGCGATGCACTTGTTCCAGGTGCCATCGCATTTGAGATCGAATCTGTGGCGTATTTTGCGGCAGATAGATTTTGGATCCGTTTTGCGATGGGAGTTGCCGAGTTTACCTCGGTGGCATATTTTGTCAAATTAGGGAACCAAACAATAACGATTGATGTCACGTTGAATGGGTTTGGATTCACAAACTTGTTGATCGGACAGATTGATAATGTACGGATCGATATTTTAGCGAATACAGCTACGTTGACTGGCCGAGATCTCTCGGCAAGACTAATCGACGCGGAGAGTTCCGAGACATTTGTTAATCATACGGCAAGTCAGATTGCGGAAGTGATCGCAAGCCGGCATCAACTGACGGCAAACGTTACGGTCACAACCACGCCGGTAGGACAATACTATGAACTCGATCACGCGCGGAGCACTTTGGGGGTAAATTCTCGCACGACCACGGAATGGAATCTCCTCTCCTCTTTGGCACAGGTGGAAAATTTTGAACTTTCTGTGGTTGGAACGGTACTAAACTTTGGGCCGCCCGTATTGAGTATGCCGGTGTTTGTGGGGCCGGGAAGCTTTATTGAGTTGACACTCGATATAGCGACTAACTTGCCGGGTGGGACGATCGTGAAATCATGGAATAGCCGGAACAAAGCCGTCTTTTCCCAAAGTGAAGGTACCGGCCTTACGACGACGATTATCCGTCCTAATCTGACGCAAGTACAGGTCGAACAAATTGCCGCGGGCCATTTGGCAGTGCTTAGCCAACACGGTACAGTTTTGATTGGAACGATGCCAGCGGATGTGGCCATGGTGCCGGGTATGCAAATGAGTCTTGCAGGAACCAATTCTGACCTTGATCAGAACTACATAATTGCAAAAATATCCAGAATGTTGGATGCGCGATCCGGCTTTGTACAGACAGTTAGAGCCTACGCTATTTCTTAAAGGATAACTATGGATCAGTTCTGGAATATGGTGAAGGCCCAGGCCGGCGGCTTGGATGGCCTTGCCGGGGTGGCGCGTTTTGGGCTGGTTTCAAGTTTTGATCCAGATGCTTATGCCGCCAAGGTTTTGATTCAGCCGGAAAATGTTCTGAGCGGCTGGTTGCCGATTGTGTCTGCCTGGGTTGGTGCTGGTTGGGGCTTGGCGGCGCCCCTCATGCCGGGAGCCCAGGTGTTGGTGATTGCACAGGAAGGCGATGCTGAGCACGGTGTGATTATCGGTGCTGTATGGTCAACTGTGGATCGACCTTTGGCCGCGCCAGCGGGGGAGTTATGGTTGCAACATCAAAGCGGGAGCTTTTTAAAATTGCATAATGATGGAACAATCTCGTTGACGGCGCCGACGGTAAACATTTCCGGAAACTTAGTAGTAAGCGGGAATATTTCCGACCAGAATGGCGTACATAACACGGTTGGCGCGTTGCGGAATGCGTATGATACGCATACCCATGCTGACCCGCAGGGTGGTGTGTCCGGCCTGCCCTCGGTGACGGTATAATGGCGGATCTTGGACTACAGTTTAGCGGAGACTTAGCGGTTAGCCAGACAGGTGATTTGCTTTTGGCGGACAATGACGTACTCACCCAGCAGCGCGTAATGCGACGCTTGCTTACAAATCCTGGTGATTACATTTGGCAACTTAGCTATGGAGCTGGGCTTGCGCAATTTATTGGCCAGCCGGGCGTAGCCGCGGCAATTACTGGGGTTGCGCGTGCGCAAATGTTGCTGGAATCCGCCGTAGCACCCACGCCAGCACCAGTAGTAAGTACCCTCGTTGGCGATGATAATACCGTTACCCTCTTATTGAACTATACTAACGCGGCAAGCGAACAGACTTCCCTCCTCTCATTTTCATTGTAGGTTTTTATGCAATTATCGCTGCAGAACTTTTCCACCCTGGTGGAGAGGATGGCCGCCTCTGTGCAAGGCGCGGCGCAAAGCTTGTTGGATATGACAGTTGGCTCGGTATTGCGCGCGATTTTGGAGGCAAATGCATCGATTGCGCTGTGGTTGCAATGGCTAATTGTACAATGCCTGGCGACGACACGGCTTGCCACCAGTACGGGCATCGATTGTGATAGTTTTGGTGGGGATTTTGGCTTTGTCCGGTTACCGGCGGTCGCGGCATCAGGCGCCGTCACGTTTGCGCGGTTCACGCCGAGTATATCCGCCTTCGTTCCCGCAGGGACGGTGGTTTCGACCGCGGCTAACACACAGAGTTTTTTGGTGATTGGAGACATGGCTAACCCGGCCTATAGTGCCGCCGATGACGGATTTACGCTGGCTGCAGGTGTGGCCAGTTTGAATGTTGCCATCGTCGCGAACGTGGCCGGCAATAATGGAAATATCCAGCCAAACGCAATTAGCTTACTAAGTTCGGCGATTCCGGGGGTTGATACCGTCACCAATACGGCTGCTTTGACTGGCGGCATTGATGCGGAGAGTGACTCTGCCTTCCGTGCCCGGTTTGGTAATTTCCTCGCGAGCCTCTCGCGTGCCACAAATGTGGCTATTGGTTCAGCGATTGCCGGCATTCAACAGGGACTCAGCTTTGCGATTAGCGAGAATGTAAATCAGGCCGGTGCTACGCAAATGGGATTTTTTGTGGTGACTGTCGATGATGGGTCGGGCAATCCTTCAGCGAGCTTGCTTGCTACCGTACAGCAGACTGTGAATGCAATCCGGCCGGTTGGAACCAATTTTGCTGTGCAGGGGCCGGTTGTTTCTCTGGCCAATGTCTCGCTCACTCTTACGACCTCAGCGAGTACTTCGCATACTGGTGCCGTGGCGGCGGTTTCTGCCGCTATTGAAGCCTATATCGCGAGTTTACCCGTTGGCGCCAAGCTCAGTTATACACGTCTGGCACAACTTGGGTACGATGCCTCTGGCGCAGTTACCAACCTTTCCGGCCTGCTGCTGAATAATAGTACCGCGGACCTGGTGCCTTCGCCTTTCGGCGTAGTTCGCGCCGGCACCGTGACGGTGACTTGAACATGATTGGTGATACTACTGACATGTTGGCCCGGTTGAAGATGACGCTGCCGGCGCGATGGTTTTCCGATACCACGCCGGTTCTGGACGCATTATTGACTGGTCTGGCGCGTGCATGGAGTGGCCTGTACTCATTGCTTGGCTACGTGCAGGCGCAAACGCGCGTCGCCTCGGCAAGCGGGATATTTTTGGACATTGCATCGGAAGATTATTTGGGTGGAAGCCTGCCGCGCCGTCCGGGTGAGGGGGATGCTGCTTATAGTGCGAGGGTACGCAATAATCTTGTCCGTCCGCGTGGGACGAGGGCAGGGGTGGTGCAGGCGCTTACAGAATTGACTGGGAGAGAGCCTGTTATTTTTGAGCCGCTGAATGCGCTGGATACCGGCGGGTATAATGTAAATGCTGGTTACAATACGAGCGGTGGCTATGGCAGCCTTGATCTACCCTATCAGTTTTTCTTGACGGCTTATCGTCCGAATAATGCACCGATCAGCAACGCTGGCGGGTATAGCGTGGGTCCGGGTGGATATAACGACGCACCGATGTTTTACGCTGCTGTGAGCGAGTTCGCGGGCACGATAAGTGACGCGGAAATCTATGCGACTGTGGCAGCTGTGCTGCCCACCTCAAGTATCGCCTGGACCAATATCTCAAACTAAGGATTATACATGGACCGTAACATTGTCTATCCTGGGAGCATCCCGTTGGATACTGATATCCTGCAGCCGAATCGTAGCGCGATGGTAGGGATTTCGGCACTTACCGCCGCTGTGATTGGCAGCAACACGATTGTTGACGGCCTGGCCTGCATACCTACGTTGCCCGCGTCGCTCACCGTGAGTATCGGTCCTGGAAGCATTACCCAGCTTACGGCGGTTGATGCCAGCAGCTATGGTTCTTTGGCGGCGGATGTTACAGATCAGATTGTAAAAACAGGCATCAATCTAAAAGCAACAAGTTTTCCCCTTACGGCACCCGTAAATTCGGGGCAGTCAATAAATTATCTTATTGAAGCCGCGTTCTCGGAAACGGATACGAATCCGGTGGTGTTGCCTTATGTGAACGCCGCGAATACGAGCCAACCTTACTCCGGACCAAACAACTCTGGCACGGCACAAAACACGCAACGCATTCAGCGTGTTCAGTTGCAGGTAAAACCGGGGGCTGCTGCGGCGGCGGGCACTCAGACAACCCCAGCAGTGGATAGCGGGTGGGTTGGCTTATACATCATTACTGTGAATTATGGTCAGTCCGCTGTTACAGCTGCGAATATTAGCGTTGCTCCGGGAGCGCCATTTCTGACCTATAAATTGCCGGCGTTGCGGCCTGGGTTTTCGGCCATGCAGGTATTTACGGCATCCGGCAACTTTACGGTACCGAATGGCGTAACCGCCGGGCGTGTGACGGTGATCGGCGGCGGTGGGGCGGGCGGGTATCATAGCACCATGCCAAGCGGCGGTGGGGGCGCTGGGGGGCAGGCGATTGGGATTGTGAATGGCCTTACCCCCGGTGCGGCGATTGCTGTGACCGTGGGGGCTGGGGGGGCGGTTCTGGCCAACCCCGGAAATGGCACCAATGGCGGAGCATCGAGCTTTGGCGGGTACATGGCAGCCAATGGCGGATTTGGTGGCAATGGCGGTACGGTATCCAATTTTTCAAACGCAGGTGGGGCTGGGGGAACGGCTTCGGGCGGACAGGTGAATATCACCGGCTCGGTGGGCACGGATGCAATTGTGGTTGCGTGCCGCGGCGGCGATGGCGGCGGGCCGGGTAATGGTCGTGGTGCGAGCGGGCCGGCGTTGGGGATTCCCGCACCTGGATATGGTGGCGGTGGCGGTGGTGGCGGCACGTCGACTGGTGCCAGCCCGTCTGGATATGCGGGCGGCGCCGGTGCGTCGGGCCTCGTTATTGTTGAATATTAAGGAGCGCGCGGATGAGCACGCCGGCCAACCATTTATGGCGTCCCTCGAATGCGCGTTATGTGCAGATCGATGGTTTTGTTTCTATCCCGCGCGGGCCCCAAATTCCACCGCCGGTGGCGTTGGCGTGGCCGGCGAAGGACCCAGGCGACACTCTGGATTATGTATTTGATGTTGCGCCGGCATTAACGGCCAATCCAGGTGATAACATCAGCACGTTGGATGTCATGATAAGTCCGGCTAATCCGGGAGATCTGGCGCTCGTTACGGCTTCAGCCGATGGTCCACGCGCGGTACTGTGGCTAACGTCTGGTCAACCGCTGACGACTTATACGGTGACCATCAACATTACTACAAGTGGTGGCCGCACGCTCGCGCGGAGCATTGCTTTGCCGGTTGTTTCGTTGGCTTCCATGCCCGCGCCGGCGAACGCGCTGACAACTCCGGCAGGCCAGGCCCTGACGGATCCGACTGGCACCCCACTGACAACTCTTTAAGGCCCCCGCCCCATGCCGACAATTGGACAATTGCCTTCCGCGACGTCTGTCTCTGATACTGATGAGCTAGCGATTTTCCAGAATGGGCAGACTTTGTCTGCCACGCGGGCACAGGTGCTGGCTGGTGTGCAGCAAACGCTGACGCTGCCCCAGAATAGCCTGCTGGGTGGGGTTGGGCCTGGTACTGCCGTGCCTGTCCCCATTACAATTGGTGCCAATCTGGCGCTGTCTGGAACGACTTTGTCGGCGCTTGCCACCCCTTTTGTAATTCCGGCATTGCCTGCAGGGACGCCGCCAGGTGTGAGTGACATCGTGCCAATTGGCCAGGCTGGTGCGAATGCCGGTGTTTCCTACGCTAATTTTCTTGGCGGCATGGGGGCTGTGCCGGGTTTGCCGGGAGGCGCGTTGGTGGCGACGGCCAGCGGCGCGACCAACGCGCGGACGATCGCGGCATTAGCCAGCAATGCTGTTTCCATCGAGGATTTTGGTGCCAAGGGGGACGGTGTAACGGATGACAGCGCCGCCTTGCTAGCGGCGATTGCCAGCGGCGCCCCTGTGCGATTTGGGGCTAAAGCCTATGCCATTGCCGGGGAGTGCGACATTACCGGTGCGAACTGCACGTTGCTTGGCGTGCCTGGCTTGACCGTTTTGACACGGCCGGCGCAATCGAGACTAGGTATCTCGGCTACGCCTGCCTGGATCAGTTTTGCAGCAACAACGTTGTTCATGGACGGCATTATTTTTGATGCCAACGTAGCGATTACAGCCAATACATTTTCGGTCGTTGTCCAACCGGCTTGCACAAAATCTCTTATAACACGTTGTGTCTTTAGGAATGCAAAGGGATCGGGCAATGGGTCAGGTCTATGTTATCTGGCCAGTGACCCGGCGATTACTCAGCACCATATTAATGATTGTGAATTTGGGGCAAATGCGCTGCATGGGTTTTATGCACAGGCGGTAGATGCGCTTAGCATCACTAACTGCCGTGGACATGATAATGGAGGGAACGGCATAAATGTAGATAGTCAGGACCTGACATTCCGACTGAAAGTTCGCGAAGTCCATGTTATGGGTAACACTTGCTGGAATAACACATGTGGCGTTATTGTCGGAAATTTCAACGCAACGAATATTCCTGTGGTCCCGTTCACCTATGGCAACTCCAACCCCGATATTCTTGGGGCGGTAATTTTAGGCAATAACTGTTATAACAATCGTTGGTATGGCATTTATATATCGGGTAGAAATATCCTGGTATCGGGAAATCTATGTGCCAACAATAGTACGAGTGGTATGGGTGGCGCCGGTATTCTGTGTGATACGGGGTATTGTAAAGTAACGGGTAATATGATCACGGGTGCCTCGGCTTTTGGAATTGACTGCGGAGGGGCGATATACACTGAAGTCGACAGCAATTATATCAACGGCGCACTGATCGGTCTGAATATTGGCGGGGGCCAGAATTGTACGGCACGCAGTAATTTCATTCAAGATTGCACGGGTAGTTCGATTGCCGTTCAGAATGTGGAGTCCGACGGAAACGGCGATAATTTTGCGCTTTCCTGTACGGATCTCTCAATCATCGGCAACTGGATTAATTATAGTGGTGGCACGATTGGGATTTTAATCCGGGATGCTGCCCAGAATGTTCTGGTTATGGACAATATTATTGTTGCTGATGCCGGCGCGAATCTGACGAATGCGTTTTCAGCCTATACTGACTCAGTTATTGTCCGGGGTAATTTATTAAACTTTACGCCGCGTTGGCAGGTAAATCCGGTTAGTGTCGGTGGTGTCTATACATTAACAGTACCGGATATCGTCGACGCGGTGAGTATTTCACAGTCTTCGGCGCCGATCACGAGCATTGTCACGGCTCAGGCGAGTCTTGCAGCAGGTCAGATTACCTTTATCAAGGTACTTAATGCGGGGCTTGGCTATACCACGGCAACCGTGAACATCAGCGGCGCGGGCACCGGTGCCGCGGCTTTTCCCTGGATTTTCAAGGGCCGGATCATCGGCATCCAAATGTCAAATTTTGGTTCTGGTTATGGTGCGGGAACAACGGTTACAATTACCGGCAATGGGGGTGGTGCCACAGCGGTGGCACAGGTGGGGCTGCCTGTATTACAGAACCGGGAGTTGACCATTGATTGCATGGCAGCAGTGACTTTTGCTGCGAGTGGTAGCACGCCGACGCAGAGTAACTGGACTGGTGCGCCGATCACAGTTCCCGCGGGTGCGAGTATTGACTGGATCGGTAATAATGGTGGCTGGCGTGCGGCCAGATTTTCCCAGAGTGATTATGTGTCACCCAATGGGGATGGCAGTTTAACACTAAAAACGCAGTTGGGCGATATTTCGCTGCACCCGGCAGGTGGCGGAAAAGTACGCATTGTCTCCGACACTGAGTCTACGGGTGCGGTCGAGTTGATCGGTCGAGGGTCGCCGCAAAACTCCGTTGCGGCGCCGGCGGGTTCTACATTCCGCAACTTGAATGGTGGTGTCGGGAACACGTTCTGGGTCAGCCAGGGAACGGGATCGGGGAATTGGGTCGCTGTTGCCTGAGGGTTCTCGGGTTTTGCTCATCGCATCGCGCGTTTAAAATGAAAGTCTCAGTGCAATGACAACGATTGCCCAATTACCGCCGGTAACTTCAGTCGGGGCCAACGATTTGCTGCCACTCTCGCAAGCCGGTTTGCTGTACGCCGTTAGCGTGTCGCAATTAACGGCAAATTTACAGTCCGTGATTAGCGTGTCCACGGGGGATTTGCTTGGCCGCTATAGTATCGGGGCAGGTGGACCTGAGCCTATCTCGGTTGGCACCGGCCTGGCTTTGACCGCAGGCGCGCTGGCGGCAAATGGCGCTGACCATGCGGGTTTTCCGGTGCAGAGTGCGATGTCGCTATCCGACGAGATTGTAATCAATACCAGCAATGTACCGGGGTTATTGCCGGTGACGGCGTTACGGGCGCTGTTCTCGGCGGGTACCGGGGTTTCGATCGACGGCAATGGCGTTATTGGTGTTACGGTCTCCTCAATTACCGGTCCTGCCGGCCCACAGGGACCTAGTGGACCGGTAGGTCCCGCGGGTCCTGCTGGTGCCCCGGGTCAGACGAGTCCGGGGCTTGGTGGGCCGGCGGCGGGTAATTCGGCAAGCTCCGTTGGGGCCTCTGACTATGTGGCGTTGTGGCAGAACGGTGCGATTGCCTGGATGCCGTATGGGCAATTTCTCGGCGGTCAGACCATTGATCAGCTGCCCGCCGCTGGTCCGGCCGCGGACGGCGATGAGCTGTTGGTGGCTCAGGGCAGCAACATGCTCAGCGTACAGAGCTTTGGTGCGATTTGGACTTATGTGGAAAACAAATTGCCCATTGTTCAACAAGGCGTTGTTGAACTCACGACCAACACGGTGCTGGATTCAACGCAGCATAACAACCGTATTCTGGTGGCCAGTGCGGCCATTACGCTCTCCGCTAATTTTGCCAATATGGGGCCGGGGTTTTCCTGTACGCTGATTAATCTCGCGCCTGGGTCGATTACCATGGGTACAGGTATTACTTCTGGGTCAGGTGGCACGACGCTGCCGCCTGGTGCGGCTACGACCCTGTTGGGCTTGAGTTATTCCGGTGGCTCACTGGTATGGTGGAGTGGCATTGTGCCGAATGCGCCCACGCTGACCGTCGGCTCGATTACCGCCCCGGCGCCCGGTACGGCATTTACGATCAGTGGCGGCGTATTTAACGATGCGCCGATCGCGCTTGATTATTCGACCAATGGCGGCTCGACCTGGATTGCGGCGCCAAGTCCGGTGATCACAGCGAACGCGTACAGCTTTACCGTTGCGGGCCTTAGCGCCGGAACTTATTCCATCCGTGTACGCGACCACGGCAATGTTGCAGTTATTGGAATTTCCAACAGCTTTACAGTGATCGCGCCAAGCATAGGTATGATTACATTGCCAAGTACGGCACCTCTGGGTGAGGTTATTGCGCTGTCGGGTACGGTGTCACCGGCCAGTAATGCCATACAAGTTGGGTTTTCTGCCAGTAGTACCACATCTCCCACGGCATGGGTGAGCGCTGCCGTTAGTAATGGTATCTGGACGGCAAATCTGACGCCCACAGCTGCCGGTACGACCTATGTTTGGGCGAAGCAGCAAGTGGCACCCGCTGTGAATATTGTCTCGGGTGCGATCAGCGTGGTTGCGGCTTCGCTGACTGTCAATGCGCCGTCTACCGGTACGGCGGGGGACGCGCTTTCTGTTACGGGCAGCGTCAGCCCGGCTACTGACGCTGTTAGCGTGCAACTGGCGACGCAGAATACGGCGGCTCCAACCTCCGGCTGGACGGCGGCGGCCAACACATCGGGCAGTTTCAGCGCCGCTCTTACTCCAGCCGCCGCAGGAACTTATTATGTCTGGGTGCAGGATGCCTCGACTGGGTTGAGTGCGGTTTCATCGGCCATAACCGTGGCGGTGGGCGCATCGGTGGGATATGGCATCAACAATCCCGGTGGTACTTATGTTCATGGGGTCAGCACCATCGGTTTGAATGGTAGTGTTACGCCGGCCCAGAGTGTTGCCACCCAGGTCGCGCTTTCCACGTCCAACACGGTTGTTCCTACTACGGGCTGGGAAGCTGCGGTTGTTATCAACTCCAACTCGCTGTGGGCAGTTTATTACTCTACGCCAACAACGGCGGGGACTTATTATGTATGGGTTGAAACAGCTAGCGGTGGCAGCCCCACGGTTAGCACTTTTAGCATTACGGTTACCTGAAGCATGACAATGTTGTTCAACTACCCCGGATCGCCGCTGGCGGCCGGGCTGGGAAAGCGTGTTCTGGTTGGGCCGTTGCCGGCCGGTAGCACGCCACCGGTGGGTATTTTTGCCGGCCCATATCCGTCCGCGATCAGTGGCCTTTCCGGCTGGTGGGATGCCGGTTTGTTAGGCGGGTTGCAGGATGTTACTGGCGCGCCGCTGACCGCGAGCAATGCGGTGGTTGGTGCTGTTGTTGATAAAACCGGAAATGGCAACAGCCTTAAGCCGTATCATATCAGCGGGGATACGGCGCCAGCCGCCACCATCGCGGTGCCGCGCGTCAATGGGTATTTAGGTGCTGTTGGGGCGCCGGACGCTGGTGCAGCCAACAATGCTCCGGCGTTGGATGCGGATTGGGGCCTGTCGCATTCCGGCTTTGAGCTCGGTGCCGGGGTGGCCTGGACGCGTTATCTGGTTTGGACACGTCCGAATTGGCGCCAAGGGACGTACTACGTCAACAGCGACCCGATACCGTTGATCCATACGAATTACGGCGCAGGTACAACGGTTTTGCAGGCGGATAGTAGTGAAGGGAGCAATCTCACGCTGTTCCCAGGGACTGCGAGTCAGACTGTGCTTTCCGCCACGCTCGCGCGCCGGCATAGTCATGCGATTATCCTGCGCAATACGCCGGGTGATGGGGTGGATGCATGGCTAGATGGTGTTCAGGTTGCCAGTGGTATTGTTAACCCGTTAGCTGCGAGTGCTAATGCGCGGGTTATTTTCCTGCATGACGGGAGTGTTCAGGGTTCCGCGCAATGCTGGTTCCATGAAGCCGCTACCTGGGAGCGCGCGCTCAGTGTCACGGAAATTTCCACACTGATTGCAGCACAGGGCCGATGGGTTCTAGGCCAGCGGCGGGGGGTCAATCTGTTGCTCATGGGCCAGTCCAATGCAGCCTGGTTTATGAATGCCGGTGGGCCACTTGCCCTGGCGCAGGGGGTTGCCTGGTATCTGGGCGCGGCAGCTTATGCATTCACGGCGGAAATGTCGGGTACGTATTTCTCGCCCGACCGATATTCCGTGATTTCAGGTCATCCCATTTCCAACTCCTCGGCGCCGTTATTTCCGCCGGGGGCAGGCAATGGCACCTTCCTGACCAACCCGGGCGATGGTTCAGATCCTTCCACCTGGAGCGGCGGGCCGGATTTTGCGGCGCTGTCCGCGTACTTGGCGGGTAGTTCCGCAATTGTTTCCGCTGTTGATGAAAGCGACATCGCGTTCCTGATCTGGCCTTGGTCGGAACAGGACAGCACCATGCCGTACGCGAACAAGTCGCTGTATAAAGGCGCGGTTTTGCGGTTGCTTGCCCTGACGCGAAGTTTGCTGGGCCGCACCGCCGCTACGCTGCCGCTGCTGGCGTGGAATGCCATTCCCTACGAGACCAATGCCGGTGTACAAATGGTACGTGAGTCCATTGCGGACCTGGCGGCAGTGAGTGCTAACAACATCGTTATTTTCGCAGCACAGACGGCCGACTCCAACCCGTTGAATTCGGCCTACGACCCGACCACGGGCCTGTTTACCGGCGGCGATCCACAGCACAGGGATGAGCCTGATTTGCTGCGCTATGGCCGCATTGGCGCGCATGCTGCCGGGCATGCCGCGATTTCGCAAGGACTTTGTGATACCATCTATGCGGCTGAACTACCTACGACCGGGCTGCCGGTACAAGGTGGGCCGCGGATTACTCATGTTTATCGTGCCTCAAGTACGAGGCTTATCCTCACGATTTTACATGATTCCGGCAATGACCTGGTTGTGCCATTGCAGGCGGCAAATGGCGCTGGGTTTGCAGTGATGGATGGAGGTAGCGTTTCCTCGCCCGGAAACATCATCACGGCCGTTGCAGCTGCACGCGTTGATGCAACACATGTCGCGGTAACACTCTCAGCTGCTATCACAAACTCATCGGCTGCTGTGTCGTTCTTCTACCCCTATGGGAGTACGCAGATTGGCCGTGGCGATGCCGTGACCGATAATGCCGCGAGCCTTACGCCGCCAGCAAACTGGAATATAGGCAATGATCTCGGCGCTGCCTGGAATTTGAATTTTCCATTGCAGGCAACAGCCTACCCTATCACCCTCTCTGATGCACCGGACTGAGGAGCTAATATGGATTCGGATTCCGTTGCCGTTTTGCGCTCGGATATAGCGAGCTTGCGTAATGATGTGAATGGTATCCGTCAGGATATCGGCGTTCTTGAAGCCAAAGCAGATTCATTGGAATCCTGGCGGGTTCGTTATCTGGCGCAGGAAGATCAGATCATCGGCAAACTATTTACCAAAGTTGATGAATTGGTCGCCGGTTTAAGTGACATGCGGGCTGATATATCGCGCATCCGTGGTGAGAGGGATGCCGAGCGCCGTATGAGTGTTGCGATTATCAGTCTGCTGTCGGCTGCGTGCGGCGGGCTGATTGCGAGTTTGCTGCATGGATGATTTTGCGCACTGCCTTGCCTTCACTCTGGGGGTTGAGGGGGGATATAGCGATAATCCAGCAGACCCTGGAAACTGGACAGGGGGCCAGACGGGCATAGGCGAACTGCGCGGCACGAAATTTGGCGTGAGCGCCGCGGCTTATCCGAATCTCGACATTGCAAACCTGACCGAAGCGGCGGCGGCGGATATTTATCGGCGGGATTTTTGGCAGCCATTGCAGGGTGATACGCTACCGCTTCCGGTGGCGCTTGTTTCCTTCGATGCCGCTGTGAATGCTGGCTTGCACCACGCCATACTATGGCTGCAACAAGCCGCCGGTTGCACGGCTGATGGCGTGCTAGGGCCGGCAACGATTGCGGCCGCAAAATCCGGCGATGCCTTACGCGTCGCGCGCGAAGCCCTTGTCCGCCGGATTGATTTTTATGCGCGCCTGCCAGGGTGGGCGAATTTTGGTCTGGGCTGGTCACGGCGCGTGATCGCGCTGGCGGGCGAACTGGCGACTTAAGCTTTCCACAGCAAAAATGGAGACTGCA
Source organism: Acetobacteraceae bacterium (assembly GCA_003164135.1). GTDB lineage: Bacteria > Pseudomonadota > Alphaproteobacteria > Acetobacterales > Acetobacteraceae > Acidocella. The sequence continues at coordinate 101,142 of PLSD01000018.1, read as the reverse complement.
ATGCACGTTGATCTTTCAACGGTGTGGGCGATTATTATTGCCATCGTCACACCGGTTCTTACATTTGCCGCGTCGGCTTTGGCCCACGCGGTTGCCGCCCGGCTGCATATCCAGTCGGGCTCGGCGGCGGCGGATGACCTGGACCAGGCGCTTGAGCATGGCGTCAATCTAGTCATTGCGGCGCTCGGCTCCCTGGCCACGCACAACGTGGGCGTAAACTTGCCTGCCGGGCCGGTGGGCAACGCCGTGGCGCTGGTGCTGAAGCTGGCCCCGGCTGCCGTCAAATCTCTCGGCATTACCGAGAGCGAAGTGACGCAACTGCTGATCGTGAAAATCAGCCTTTTACTTGGCCAGCCCGCACCAGTGGCGCCCGCGGCTTAATTTCAATTCAACCGGAGTTTTCAACATGAAGCGTCGTACCCTTATCGCGGCTTGTGCTCTCACGCCGTTAGCTGCCTGCGCGGGACTTACTGAGCAGCAGATTGCCTCCCGCGCCGTACAGGATATGCAGCTTGTCGCGAACGGTCTCAATGCGGCGATTCCCGAACTCGCCACGGTGACGGGCATTCCGGTCGCGACATTGACCAACGTGTCCGCGCTGTTCGGCAAGGCAGTAGCAGCCGCGCAGGGCGTTTCCGCCAGCATCACCGCGACGGCCGCGCAGTCTGTGGTCACGCAGGTTGTTACGTATTTCAACGAGGCGGCGACGATGCTCTCCGGCCTGCCGCTGCCGCCGGCGTTCTCCACCACATTAACCGCGCTGAAAGTGCTGCTGCCGGTGGTTGAGGTCGCGGTTGGGCTGCCGGTGCCGGTGGGTGCCGCGCCGGGCGGTATGACGCCGGACCAGGCGCGCGCCGTACTGGCGGCGGTTTGAGCTAGGTGCCGTTGTTTCGCGGCAAGCAGCCGGCGGTGCATGACCCCCGGCTGCCCTCGGCGCGCCGCCTGCTGGCCCGCGCCACGTTGGAGGCTTTGCCCGCTGCGACCAACTGGCGCGCGGCCTGCGCCATGGTGCTGATGCTTGGCAACGACAGGGCAGGGGACTGCGCCTTTGCCGCCAGCCTGCATTTTGTCGGCGTGATCACCGGCAACGCCGGGCAGCCGATCGTGCCGGACACGGCCTCCGCCTTGCAGAACTATGCGCGCTACACCGGCTACGACATCGCCACCGGCGCCGATGACAATGGCACGGTGATACTGGACAAGAACAAGCGCTGGATGAGTGACGGGCTAATTATCAACCAACGCGCTGCCCTGGACCGGCTGGACGGCTTTGCCCCGATCGAGCCGGGTGATCTGGCGACGCTGCGCCATGTCATCGCCAATTTCGGTGGCGCGGAACTGGGGCTGGGTATGCCGGCGGACGCCGAGGACGTGTTCGCCGCGGGTCGGCCGTGGACCGATACCAGCGGCGCGCCGAGCCTGGGGCATGACGTGTGCGTGGTGGATTTCGATGGGCCGGACTGGTTCATCATTGCCACCTGGGACCGTTATCAGCGTGCTTCCAGCGCCTGGGTGCGCAAGTATATGGATGAGGGGTTCGCTTTGCTGCGCCGGACCTGGTTGCGTGATAATATGCGCTCGCCTTCGGGCCTGACCATGGCGCAGCTTGATGAGCATATCGCCGAACTGGGCGGCGTGCTTGGGTTGGGGGCCACTTAGCCTATTCTTGCAGCCCCTTTATCAGCGCCTCCGCCTCCTCGCGGTCCAGCCGCAGCGCCCGGCGCGCCATCTCCTGGGTAAATCCGCCCCGCGCCATCGCCGCCAGAACTTTCAGCTCTGGCGCCTCTCCGAATGGTCCGGCCCGTTTGCGCCGCAGGTATGCGCAGGCAGCCGCCAGCTCACGTTGCGGGTCTTCCACCAGCACGGGTGCGGCTACGCCCTTGGCCATCAAATGTGCCAGCGTCGCACGGCGGGATTTGCCCTGCCGGGTCAACCGCTTGGCGCGCGAGGCGGCAAAGGCGGTGTCGTTGAGCACCCCGGCCTCCCGCAACCGGGTAATTACCCCAGGAATGGCCGCCTTAGCCCGGCGCACCTCGGCGGCGGCAGCCTCGCCATCCGCGTCCTCCTCCGCATACAACCGGCCCCAGCGCTCCAGCTTGCGCACCAGCACCCGCGCCAACCCAGTCTCGGTCGCCGCATAGCGGGCCAGATGATTCAGCGCCGCCTCATATAATTTTGCCCCGTCCGGGGGTTTGCTCGCCATACCGGTGAGTCTTGCGCCAATGCTGCCGGCTGACAAGCGGGGCGGCTCCTCCTTTTCGACCCTTGTCACTTTCCCCCGCACCCTATATAGGCCGCGCTTCACCGTAAAACGTGATGCGTGCGCGCTTGGGCCATAGGCATGCCCGGCCGCCGCCCCGATGTTCGGGAGCCCTGCTCACCCAGGGATATGCGATAGGAGACCAAAATGCCGAAGTTAAAGACCAAGTCATCGGTCAAAAAGCGCTTCAAGATCACCGCCACCGGCAAGGTTCTCGCCGGTCCCGGCAAGAAGCGCCACAACCTGATGGCCCGCAGCCAGAAGTCCAAGCGGGCAAACCGTGGCAGCCAGACCCTCACCCACGCTGACGGCATCACCGTTAAGCAGTGGGCGCCGTACGGCATCGCGTAAGGGAGAGGCAGAAAAATGGCACGTGTAAAACGGGGCGTTACCACCCACGCCCGTCACAAAAAAGTTCTTGAGCAGTCGAAGGGTTTCGTCGGCCGCTCGTCCACCAACTACCGCATCGCGCTGGAGCGCCTCGAAAAGGCCCTGCGCTATGCCTACCGTGACCGCCGGGTCAAAAAGCGCGAGTTCCGCTCGCTCTGGATCCAGCGCATCAATGCCGCCGTGCGCGAGCATGGCCTGACCTACAGCCAGTTCATCTTCGGCCTCAAGCAGGCTGGGCTGGAGCTGGACCGTAAGGTTCTGGCCGCCATCGCGTTCGACGATTCCGCCGCTTTCGCGGAAATCGTCCAGGCCGTTAAGGCCGTCGGCGCCGCGGAATAATCATCCGCACTTGTTTCGTGTCCAGCCGGAGCACATGTTCTGGCTGGACATGAAAATTTTACCCCCCCTACCTGACTACCTGGCGGACACCGCCACCTTCCTCACCCCGCATGAACGCGATGAACTTTGGCGCGCGGCTATTATTATGGCCGATTCGCGCGGCCTGCTCATGCGCCTCACCTCCCTGTTCGGTCGGCGCGTCGAGGCCCTGCGCGGCCGGCTCGCGAAAACAGGCGGCCGCTTTGGCGGCGCGGCCTGGGCGGACCTTTCCCAACGCGCTGAGCAAATGGTCGAAGACACGCTGTGGGGCAGTTACAACCTCGCCACATTCGGTCTTAGCATTGCGCCCTCCTTCGCGCGCCCGCACCGCCCTAAGGGCAACAGCGCGCACCGCTTGGTCACTGCCGCAAGTGGCGCTGCCTCCGGCTTCATCGGCCTGCCGGGCGTATTGTTCGACATTCCCTTTACCACCACCGCTATTTTGCGCTCCATCGCGCAGGTCGCCCGTGACGCGGGTGAGGATTTGGCGACCGAGGACACCCGCCGGGCCTGCCTGGAAGTTCTCGCCTTTGGCGGCCCCAGCGCTGCGGATGACGATACGGAGACCGGCTATTGGACAGCCCGCCTCGGCCTTAGCCACCTTTCCCTCAACCTGCTGATAAAATCCGCTGCCGGCCGCTTTGGCATGGTCTTGTCCGAGAAGCTCCTCGTTCAGGCAGTCCCTGTCGCTGGGGCGTTTACCGGCGCCGCGCTCAACTACGCGTTCACCCGCTACTACCAGAACATGGCCCACGTGCAGTTTTGCCTGCGCGCCCTGGACCGCCGCACCGGGCAGCCAGCCGCCGTGCGCAAATGCTTCACTGCCATGCTCCAGGCCGCGCGGGAACGTCACCGTATCATCCGCCGCCCCACTCCCGAGCCGGACGCAGCCTTTCTGCCGCGGTAGCGTCCGTACTGGGGGGATTGGGGTTTGAAGCCCTAAACCAGGGGGTATTAAGCCTTCGGCGCCAGTAGGGACTTCATTTCGACCGCCAGGTCGGCCAGCGCCACCGGGTCCACGATGGTCTTTTCCGTGACCAGCCGCTTGGCGACGGTGAATTCGGTGATCGAATTCACGCAATCCGCGGCGATCATGCGGCCGTCTTTCAGGTAGAAGGCAACAAACCCTTCCGGGGTGCGTGCCGGGCGGATCACCACCCGGTCGTGCCCGTGGCTTAAGCCCACCGACTGCAGTTTCAGGTTATACTGGTCCGACCAGAACCAGGGCACAGCGGCATAGGCCTTCGGCTGGCCGTTGAGCACCGAGGCCGCCACGCGCGCTTGCTCCACCGCGTTGGGGACTGATTCCAGGCGGACGCGCTGGCCATCCAGGAACGGCAGCGGGTGCTCCGTGCAGTCGCCGATCGCCAGAATGTCCGGGTCGGAGGTCTGGGTGAATTCGTCAACCACGATGCCGTTGCCCATGGCCAGTCCGGCGTCCTTCGCCAGCTCTATATTTGGCACCAAGCCTACGGCCACCAGCACCAGGTCCGCCGGCAGCACCGTACCATCCGAGCAGCGCACGGCGCCGACATGGCCGATTTTGGTGGGGGAGGGGTCGAAACCTTCAACCCCGGTGGAAAGACGCAGCTTCACCCCGGCAGCCCGATGCGCGGTCTCGTAGAAGGCCGAAAGCTCTGGCCCGGCCACGCGGGCGAGCGCGCGCGGCGCGAATTCCACGATTTCCACATCCAGCCCGTGCTTCACGGCAACCGCCGCCACTTCCAGCCCGATATAGCCGCCGCCGACGATGACCAGCTTGGCCCCGGCGACAAATCCAGGGCGTAGCGCGTCCACATCGGCGATTGAGCGCATGTAATGCAGCCCCTGCAGTTCGGAGCCCGGAATCGTGAGCTGGCGCGGCCGCCCGCCGGTGGCGAGCACCAGCTTGCCGTAGCCGAACACCTCGCCATTGCTCAGGCGCAGGCTATGCGTCGCGCGGTCGATCGATTCCACGGTGGTGGACGGGTACCAGTCGATCCCGGCCTTGGTGTAGCTCTCGGCGGAGCGGATCAGCAGCTGGTCGACGCTCATTTCGCCGGCGAGGAAGGCTTTGGAGAGCGGTGGGCGCTGGTAGGGCAGGTAAGGCTCCGCACCGATCAGCGCGATGCTGCCGGTAAAGCCGCCCTGGCGCAGGCGGGAGGAAACTTCGCTGCCGGCATGGCTGGCACCGACGATAACGACATCTGCGTGTTTTTCACTCATGGTAAAACGCTAGCTCCAGGTTTTCCGTTCCGTAACCGGTGCCGGGCTCTAAAACAAGGCGGCGAGGGGCAAATCGTGGCCGCGGGCTTTACAATCCGGACCTTGGTCCCATATCCCAGGAGGGCCCTCAAGGCCACCGCGCGGGCGGCCGGTGAGCCGGGAACAGAAGAATGACGGAGCGGGGGAATTGAAATTTCTACAGTCTGCCAGGGCATTTTTCCAAGCGGCCGGCCTCGTTTTCGGCCTGCGCGGCAATACCGAAGAGCCGCGCTATCAGTCTATCGCCACCTTGGGTCCGGTGGAGATACGCCAATACGCCCCGCGCCTTGCCGCCAGCGTGAGCGTACAGGGCGATGAAATCGCGGCGCGCTCGGCGGGCTTCCGTATGCTCGCCAGGTATATTTTTGGCGCCAATACCGCCAGCGCTTCCATCGGCATGACCGCCCCGGTGGCGCAGGCCACCAACAAACAGGTGGCGCAGGCCGCCACCGCAATCGCGATGACCGCTCCGGTGGCGCAAGCCAAGGACCCCGCAGGCGCGTGGGTGGTCACATTCTACATGCCTTCCAGCTATACGCGGGCAACATTACCCCACCCGCTGAACCCGCAAATCCGCCTGCATGAGGTGGGGGCAGAGACTGAGGCGGTCTACCGCTTCTCCGGCACGCCCACGGCGGCAGCGGTGGCCAGCGCGCAGGCGATTCTGGCTCAGCACCTGGCCGGTTCCGCATGGGTTGCGGCGGGTGAACCAGCGGCCCAGTTCTACGATCCACCCTGGACACTGCCCTGGCTGCGCCGCAACGAGGTCACCGTAGCGGTAACGCCGCGCACCTGAGCTACCGCCCGCGCGGCACCTCGATCTCCCCCTCCCGCACCTGCGGCGGTATTGGCCGCTGCCCGCCCTGGGCGCGCCACCTTTGCATCTTCCACACATAGGCGAGCACCTCGGCGGTGGCGCGGTACAGTGCCACCGGCACCGGCTCGCCCGGCTCCACATGGCGGTACACGGCACGGGCCAGCGGCGGCGCCTCCACCACCGGAATCCCCAATCCCCGTCCCCGGCTGATAATCTCCTCCGCCAGCAGCCCCACGCCTTTCGCCAGCAGCAACGGCGTGCGGTCCACGCCCCGGCGGTAACGTATCGCCACGGCATAATGCGTTGGGTTCACCACAATCACCGACGCCTCGGGGATACGCTTCATCTGCCGCGCCCGTGCCAGCTTGCGCGCCAGCATCCGCTGCCGGTTGCGCACCTGCGGGTTGCCCGCCGCATCCTTCATCTCCTCGCGCACCTCGTTGTCGGACATGCGCAGTTTTTGGCGGTGCAGCCAGTATTGCAGCCCCATATCCGCGCCCGCCAGCACGGTAATCACCGCGCAGATCGCCGTGATCACCTGCATGCACAGCATCACCACCGGTCCGGCGCTGGGGTGCGGGCTCGCCGCCAGCGCCGCGAGGGCGGGTTCCCGCGCCACAATCATTTCCGCGCCAACGCCGCCGATGACGATGAATTTCACCAGCGACTTCGCGGTCTCCGTCATCCCGGATTTAGAAAACAGTTGCCCCAGCCCGTGTGCGGGCATCAGCTTGGACAAATCCGGCTTGAGCAAGTGCACACTGAACACCCAGCCGCCGGAAAACACGGTCGCGACCATCGCAATTCCCGCGATCAATACCAGCAGCGGGCCAATTTCCGCCCCCATCGTCACGCTCCACGCCGCCGCCGCCGCCGGCTGCGCGGTCCCCGCCGCGCCCAGCCAGGCGGCGCAATCATCCTGCAACCGCACCCCAATTCCCGCCGCGGCCCCAAGCGCCAGCGTGGTCACAATCACCACCACCGCCGCCTTCGGTAAATCAGTTGACCGCCCGACATCCCCCCGCTCCGCTGCCTGGTTCAGCCGGCGCTCGGAGGGGCCGTGGCGCTTTTCCTCGCCTGCCCCCTCAGCCATGGCCGAGCATGCCGGTCAGCGCATCCGTGCCCACGCTCATCAGCTGCGCCATGTTGTGGCCCAGGTAGAACACCGAACCCCCCAGCACCCACAGCCCGGCCAGTATCAGCAGTGGAAAGCCGATGGTCAGCAAATTCATCTGCGGCGCGAACACCGTGGTCAGGCCGACGGTCAGGTTGACGCAGAGCGACACCGCCAGCACCGGCATCGCCAAACACACCGCCGAACTCAGCAACGTGCCGCCCAGTGCCGCCAGCTCACTCCAGCTGGCAATGCCACCAACCCCCACGCCGTGCTGAAACGAATGCGCCAGCGCCGCGAACAGCCACACCGGCCCGCCCGCCGCCATATACCCCAGCATGCCAGCCCAAAGCATGATGTCGTAAAGTACCGGGGTTACCCCGGGTGATTCCCGGAATTGCAACTCCGCGAAACTCAGCCCCATCGCCAGCCCGGCAATTTCGCCGGCACTCGCGACGGCGGAAATCACAATCTGCATCACCATGCCCAGCATCGCGCCAAACGCGATCTGCACCACCCCGGTATAAATCGCGCTGAGCGGATCCCCCGGAAACGCCGGCAGCCCTGGCAGCCAAAGCGCCAACGCCGCCGCCAGTGCCGCTGCCAGCGCCGCTTTCACAGTAGCCGGCACCATCGAGGACCCATAAATCGGCGCCGTCAGCATCAACCCGGTAATGCGCAGAAATGGCCACAGAAATTGACCAAGCCACAGCATCACCTGCGCCTGGCTCAGGACCACGTTTGGTGCACCAGCATCGGCGCATGGGAAATGAACAGCACCGCGAAATGCTCAAATACCTGCAGCGCGCCAAACCCGCCGGTTAGCCCGATCGCGATCATCGCAAAAACCTTCGGCAACAGGCTGAACGTCGCATCCTCAATCTGCAACGCCGATTGAAAAATCGCCGTCGCCAGGCCAATCACTAGCAACACCACCACAATCGGCGTCACCGCCTCCAGCTCCGTGGCCAGCGCCATGTGCAGCAGTTGCAAGTAAAGCGGCATTACGGCGGCAGCACGAAACTATTTGCCAGCGTGCCCAGCACGAGCACCCAGCCGTGAATGGAAACAAACATCAGCAACTTCAACGGCAGCGAAATCAGCGTCGGCGACACCATAATCATGCCCAGCGACATCAACACCGACGCCACCGCCAGATCGATCAGTACAAACGGCACATAAATCAGAAAACTGATCTGAAACGCGGTCTCCAGCTCCGAAGTCGCAAACGCCGGCACCAGCACCGTCAGCGGCACATCCTTCGGTGTCGCATAATGCCCGCCGCTTAAATCCACGAACAAATGCAACGGTGCCTTGCGCGTCTGCGCCAGCATGAAATCCTGCTCCGGCGGCTCGGCCGCCGCCACGGCCTGGTTAAAACTGATCTGCCCTGCCAGATACGGATCAATCGCCAGCCTCTGCTCCTGCTGGATCACCCCTTGCATCACAAACACCGTCAACGCCAACGCCAGCGCTGACAACACCATGTTAGGCGGCGTCGTCTGCAATCCCAGCGCCTGCCGCAATACCGAAAGCACAATAATAATTCGCGTAAACCCCGTCATCAGCAGCAAAATGCCGGGCAAAAACGCCAGCCCGGTAATCACCAGCAACGTCTGCACGTTCAACGAATACGCCGCCCCGCCACCCGCACCCACCGCCTCACTCATTAACGTCAGCCCCCCCGGCGCTGCCGCATGAGCAGGACCGGCGGCCAGGAACAGGGTTAAGCAAGCAAGGCCAAGGGGCGCTGCCCCTTGGAACCCCGCCAAAGGCTCGCCTTTGGAATCCATTAACTGAGGTTTTTGAGAGGGGCTCGCCGCACGGGATTTGGAGCGGCTTGAGCGAGCCCCTCTCAAAAACCTCATTAACGCGTTCGAAGGGCGGGGCCCTTCGCTGGGGTCCAGGGGGCGGAGCCCCTTGGCCTTGTTTGCCTTAACACTATTCATGGCCATCAATCCTGCCAATGGCCGCTATGCCTGCGCGGCCGACGCCGATAAGAAACCGCCGTCCTTCGACCTCGGCGATAATCAGCGTATTCTGTCCGCCCAGCGCACGTGACGCAGTAATTTTAATCGGCGACTGGCTCACGGTCCGTTGCCCCCATGCTGTACCCCGCAACCGGCGGAGTAAAAGCGTAGCCCCGGCAAGCACGCCGAGAATAACGCTGAGAGAGACCAGGGACGAAGCCGCAAGCTGGATGCCTGAACTATCCAACCCCCTAGTCCTGCACGACAAGATTGGTAATATATGCCGCCGTGAACGGGTTCGCTGGTGTATAATTCGCGCTCGCAGACAGCACGCTGTTGGAAATCCCCAGGCAGCTCTTCGTCAGTGCCACCCGCGCTGCGGGGTCCTGTAACGTTTTCTGTGTCTCGTTCATCATCAAATTGATAACGTCAGCTTTTATAATCGGCTGCAGCGACGTAAATTCCGTCACCGCATTCGGTTCGGTAGTGGCGAACTGAATGCCAAACTGCACATACGAAGTCGCCGGATCGCCCGCATCGGCGGGGATACTCACCACTACATTATCCAACTGAGCAAAATAAATCGGCTTAGGCACGACCACCACGGGTTTATTCGCCGCCGCTGGCGCGCCGTGGTGCAGATATACCACCGCCCCGCCAATCCCGCCGCCAATAACCACCACCGCGATCCCACCAAAAATCAGAATTTTTTTAAGGCCCATGAAATCTCCCAAAAACAAATCGAACTAAACCGACGTCAGCAGTGATTCGAACATCGTATGCGCGGCACTGATCGCCTGCGCCGCCGCCTGGTACGCCTGCTGGTAATTGGTCAACGTCACCGCCTGCTGGTCGGTATTCACTCCCGCCACCGTCTGCAAATTCGTCGTCGCGGTGGTCACTTGCCCGGCGGTTGCGGTGCTGAGCTGCTGCGCCGCCTGCGCATTGGCGCCAAGCGCCGTGCCAAATCCCACAACGGTCTGCTGCAACGTGCCGGATACGGTGGTCCCGGAAGCCGTCCACAGTGCCGCCATGCGCGCGGTGTTACTGCCACTGGCACCGCTGCCTGCCGTTAACGTCAGTGTATCGCCCGCCACTGGTGAGCCGGTAACCGGCAGTTGCCAATATTGCCCGGAAGCCGCCCCCGCCGGATAAGCCACGGCCAGATTCCCTCCCGAACCGCCCAGCGCACCACTGGCAATCGCCGTACCAGGACTCGCGGCCGCCGCCACCGTATAAGCGGTCGCCGAGGTAAACGTGACCTGCAAATTTTGCCCAAAATAACTCGCCGGAATCACAGCTGCATTACCGGCCGGCGTACTCGTCACCATATCCGCGCCGGTACTTATGCTGCCACCATTGGAATTCAGGATCGAGCCATCACTCTGCAAAGTTCCCGGCGTGGCCGCATACGGATCCGCCGCGGCAATATCATTCGGGTTGGTTGCCGTCACGGCAATTCCAGTCGCCGCATTCGGCGCGGGGTTGAGCGTGAATTGGTCGCCATTCGCCGGCGTGCCGGTTATCGCCAGTGTCATTCCGGCGAACGCGGGCGGCGTCCCGGTGGGCGTAAAACTCTGTCCGCTCGCCTGGTCCGTCGCGGTCCATCCCGCCGTACTGCTGTAACTCAGCTGAAAAGGTCCGCCATCCGCCGGTAGCGCGCTGCTGTTGGTAATCTGCGCCGTGATGCTGGCAGTACCGGTATTGCTGGCATTCGCGGTCACACTGGGCGCGGGCACGGAGAATATCGCCCCACCCTGCGCCCCGCCAGGCGTTAACCCCTGCGCCTGCACCGCATTCACACTGCTGACAAAAATAGCCGCAATCGTCCCCAGACTTTGCAACGCCGCGCCGCCGGCCTGATACGTGCTCACACTGGCGCCAATCGCCCCGTCCGCCCCGCTCACGCTCACCGGCGTTGCGTCATTCCCGGCTGCGAGGCTTGGTACGGAACCGTTGTTGGTAACGGCCAGACTCTGCGCTCCGCTTTGGTCGAGCAACACAGTCCCGCCGGTGGCCACAATCACCGAGCCATTCGGTTGCGGCAGCACGTTCACGGAAATCAGGCCGGAGAGTGAGTTCAGCGCCGCCTGCTGCTGGTCAAGCAGGCTGGGATCATTCGGCGCGGAAATCAGGCTTTTGTTAATCACCGCAAGCTGCCCCAGCAAATTATTTGCCGAGAACACACTCTGCTGCAACACCGCTCCCGCCCCGCTGACGGCTCCGTTAATAACCCCTGCCGCACTCTGGAACGATCCCGTCACCATCTGCGCATCCGCCAGCACGGTCTGCCGTTGCGCGGCACTCGTCGGGTTAGCGGCCAGCGTACTCACATCCTGGAAAAATTGGTTGATGGAGGTCTGCACATTGCCATTATTGGTCAGCCCGTTGGAAATGGTGGTGAGCGATGCAGCCTGGTTACTCGCCGCCTGCGACGCACTATTTGCCGTACGCAGCAACCCGGCGGCAAACCCGCTGGCGGCGCGCAATATCTGCGGCGCCTGCACGCCATTTCCCGCTTGCCCGAAGGCCCCGGCGGCGGTGCTGGCAATTACATTTTCGACCGCATACCCAGCAGTGGTGGCATTTGCCAGATTGTTCGAAACAGAACTTATCCCGGCTTCAAATAGCTTCAGCCCGCTCAGCGCCGTATTCATAGCACCCGTGATTCCGCTCATAACACACCTGTCTTGTTCTGGCTTTGTGGCGCATCCCCCGCGCCCTGGGTAGTTCCGCCGACCGCTTGCAGCACCTGCGCCATTAACGGCGACTGCGCTATATTGACGATCTTGGCGGCATAATTCGTATCAGTTGCATAACCGGACTGTTGCAGCGCCCCGGCAAAGCCCGCCACTGTGCTTTGCCCCACGGCCCCTTGGAACCCGGACTGTATCTGCCCAACATAATCGGAAACACTGGATCCGGTGCTGGCATAATCGCGGAACGCGGCGGTCTGGGGCGTCAGCACCCCATCCACTACCTCATGGGTTGCCCGGCTGGTGCCGCTTTCACCATCCACGGCTTTTATCCCAAACAGATTATTCCCCGGCGCCGCCGTGCCCCAGCCGGTTTCCAGCGCCGTCTGCGCCAGCACGGCCACCGGGGGCACGCCCAGCTGCGCCGCCGCCGCCTGAATCTGCGGCCACACGGCTTTCGCAAAACTCTTGGCCTGACTTACCAGATCCCCCGTCTGCCGGGTCACCTCCGGCGCTGCGGACACCGCCACTGCCTGCGCCAAGTCGCTGCCCGGCTCGGCCGCCAGCACCGGCATTGCCGCCACCGCTTCGGCCGGCGCCGTATCCCCGCCCACCTGCCGCATTGCTGCCGCCGCCAGTGCGCTATCGTATTTGCCAAAGTCATTCTGCGCGATGTTCCACATAAACATGCCCTGGAAGTCATCGCCCCCGGTGCCGAGCGTATCCGCACTCATCCCGCTCTTGTTCAGTTCGGAGAACATTTCATACCACAGCATGCCGGCCATATGCTTCACCGCCGTGCTCAACCCAGGCTGCGGTGCGGCATTGTTCAAGGCGGCATGCCCCATATTGGTCACCAGCGTCATCAGATCACCTTGATCGTGCCGTTGATCGCCCCAGCCTGCTTCAGCGCCTCGATAATCGCGATCAGGTCGGAAGGCGTCGCCCCCACCGCATTTAGCGCGGCCGCCACATCCTGCAATGTCGCGGCGCGCGGCAGGCTGATAACATCCGCCTTCGGCTGCTTGGCGCTCACTGCGGTGTTCTGCACCGCCACGGTTGCGCCGTTACTGAACGGCCCAGGCTGGCTTACCCCCGTAGTGGTCTGAATGTTCACAGTCAGATCGCCATGGCTCACCACGGCTGGCCCCAGCGTGACCCCGGCATTCATCACAATCGTGCCGCTCTGCGCATCCACAATAATCGTGGGTGCCTGCGCCGGTGGTGTAATCGGCAAGGAGAGCACCCCGGCCATAAAGCGCATCGGGTTCACCCCCTGCGCCGCCAAATCCACTTCCCCAGGTGATGCCGCCGTCGCCGTGCCGCCGCCATAACTGGCGTTGATCACATCGGTAATTTGCTGCGCGGTCTGAAAACTCGGAGTGTCCAGCAACAACGCGCTCGTGCCGTTCACGGTGTAGTCCGCCGGGATGGTATTGGCGAGCATCGCTCCGCCAGGCAGCGCACCCACGGTCGGCACGTTCACACTGGTGGAAGTTCCGCCAGCACTGCTGGCAAACCCGCTTACCAGCAGCGGCCCCTGCGCCTGTGCATACACCACGCCGTTGCCGCCGCGCATCGGCGTCGGCAGCAGCACACCTCCGGCGAGTGAGGCCGCATTGCCCACGGCTGAAACCGTCACATCCACCCGCTGCCCGGCATGCGCAAAAGCCGGCACTTCCGCCGTCACCATCACCGAGGCGACATCGTTGGGCTGCATCGAAGTCACATTCGGCAGCGAAATACCCATGTTTCGCAGCATGTTCAAAATGGATTGCTGCGTATACGGCACCTCGGTCGTCTGGTCGCCCGTACCCGGCAACCCCACGACCAGTCCATAGCCATAAAGCTGATTGGTCGGCGCCCCCGCCACAGTCACCAGCTGGTCAATCGTCGTGGTATCCGCATGCGCCGTGGCGGCAAACAGCACCACCACCGGCACACACCACCATGCCCGCACCTGCCTCAAAACGGCGAGACCTTGGTAAGAATCTGCTGCAACCACGGCACCTGGTGCGCCCCGTTGATCGGCCCGTTGCCGACGTACTGCACATTCATATCCGCCACGTTATTGGAACTAATTGTCGTGTTGGCAGCAATATCATCCGGGCTGGCATAGCCGGTCACCACTATGCTGGTGACATTGCCGTTGATATTCACATTGGTCCGCCCCGCCAGCGCCAGCGTGCCGTTGGGGTCAACATGCGTAATCACCGCCTCCACCTGGCCGGATATGTTGTTGGACGCCGCCGCCGTCCCCGCCCCGGCATATTCCTGATCCGATGTCGCGCCGATATTGGGTGAAATGCTGGCGCCATCCACTTTTCCAAAACTCAGCGGCACGCCCATGAAGCTGGTCATCGAATCATTGATCGTCCCCGTCCGCTTCAGCGCCGCATTATCAGAATTATCCGCGGTGGCGCTGGTCACAATGTTAATCGTCACCAAATCTCCCGGCCGCCAGTCCCGCCGTGGCTCATACAGCGAACCAGAGGTGGACGCCGGAAACACCGAGCCATCCATCGCCTGCTGCTGCGGCTGCACGTCGATAGGAAACGCCGCAGGCTCCACCAGCGCCGCCGCCACCGGCGGCTTGGTCGCGCACCCGGCCGGAAGGCACAGTCCCGCCAACAGCAAAACCCTCCCGAACATGGCGCGTTTCTGCCTCATGCCCCGGCGGCCGCCTGCGCGAGATAGTTCAACTGGTTATCCACCGCTGATGCCGCCTGCGTACCAAGCTGATAGGCTCGCTCAGCGGAAATCATATTCACCATCGCCTGCACCACATCCACATTGGAGGATTCCAGATAGCTCTGGTTCACCGACCCCAACCCATTGCTCTGCGGCGCCCCGGCAATCGCGGTGCCGCTGGAAGTTGTGCTCGCAAACAAATTCCCGCCCAGCGGCTGCAACCCCTGCGGATTAACAAAATTCGCCATCTGAATCTGCCCCACCTGCGTCGCCGCCGAGGACCCCGGTGTGGTGATGGAAACCGTCCCATCCGTGCCGATGGTCACGCTCGTCGCATTGGCCGGAATCGTCACGCTCGGCAGCACCTGATACCCGCTGGAATTCACCATCTGGCCGCTCTGGTTCAACTGGAACGAGCCGTCACGCGTATAAGCCGTCTGGCCATCCGGCTGCAAAATCTGAAAATACCCGTTGCCGTTAATCGCCAGATCCATCGGGTTGCCTGTGCTGGTCAGCGTCCCCTGCGTCAGCGTATCTTTGATCGAGGCAACCTTCACCCCAGTGCCAACCTCCAGCCCGGAGGGATACACGGTGGTCCCGGTCGAATTCGCCCCAGGCTGAATCCCGTCCTGATACAGTAACGACTGAAACTCCGGCGTCTCCGACTTAAATCCCGTGGTATTCACGTTGGAAAGATTATCCGCGATCGTGTCCATCATCGTCTGGCTGGCTTCCAGCCCCGTGGCGATCGTATCGAGTGTGTGATTCATTTTTGCTTATCCTTGCGCAACCAGCGCATTGAGATCCCCAGCGCTGCTGCCTTGAGACTTCATCATATCTGTCTGCAACTGGTAGGAGCGGCTGTCCGCGATCATCTGCATCATGCTCTGCGTCACATTCACGTTGCTGTCGTTCAGATACCCCTGATGCAGCGAACCATTCGTGGCCGCACTCAGCGTGGCCCCGGCCGGCGGGCTGTACAGCGTGCCACTCAGCGGCGTCAGCGTGCCCGCAGGTGTGCCCACTAAATTAATCTGCCCATAAACCTGTGCCGGCCCACCCGGAGAACTCGCGGGCACGCCGGACACTGTACCGTCCGAGCCAATTTCGAGCTTGGCCAGGTTCGGCAGGCTGATCGGCTGCCCCCCCGCGCCCAGCACCGGATTCCCGGCCGTATCCGTCAATATCCCGGCACTGGAGACACTAAGCGAGCCATTGCGCGTCAATGCCGGCCCGGCACCAGTCTGCACCTCCAGCCACGCATCCCCGCCCAGCGCCACGTTCATCGGGTCGCCGGTATGGTTCAAAGTGCCCTGCGTCAGATCCGGCCCCGGCGTCAGCGCCACTGCATCCGCTCCAGCGGGCGCATTACTGCCCCGGTAGTTTGCCGCTTCCGTCATTGCCTGCACCGCCGCGTAACCCGGCGTCTGCTGGTTGGCGAGGTTGGATGCCACAGCCTGCATTTGCGCGTTAATCGCCTGCAGCCCCGCCATGCTGGTGTAAAGGGAATTGCTTTGCATGGCTTAAATCTGCACCAGCCGCTGGCTGTCCTGCTGCTCGGTCTGGATGACCGACGTATTCGCCTGATACGCCTGCTGGTACTGGATCAGCGACACCAGTAGCGAGGACGTCGACGCATTCGACGCCTCCAGATTGCCCCCGCTCAACGTTCCCGCCAGCCCAGTGCCCGGCGTGCCGAGGACTGCCTGCCCGGAGGTTGCCGATGCAGAATAGAGATTCCCGGTAACTGGCGTCAGCCCTTCCTGGTTGATAAAATTCGCCAGCCCCAGCGTCCCTGCGCTGACCGTCTGCCCATTGGAGTAGGTGGACTGCACTGCGCCATTGGTGCCAATCGTCGTGCCGCTGTAGCTTCCCGGCGCGTAGCCATCATTGGTAATCCCGGCCACCGAGAAACTTTGCGCCGCCAGCGTGGTGCCAGCCAGATTAAACGCAATGGCCGAATTCGCGGCGCCATTCCCCCAGTTCACATTCAGCGTCGCCGGGCTGCCGCTGCTCAAGGCACCGGCCGAGGTGAAACCAAGCGTGGTCAGCGTCTGCGGTGTCCCCGCATTGGTACCATTGGCCAGCTGCGGCTGCGCATATACCGTCCAGCCCGGCACCGCCCCTGCGCTCGCTGCCGGATTCTGCACGAAATACAGTCCGACCCGGTTGGCATTGCCCAGCGAGTCATACGTTACCACCGAGGTCGATTGATCGTACGAGGCCGGATTGGTGGCGCTGAACGCCGTGGTGGAAGGGATCACCGCATCGCCGGAATTCAGGCTCAGCGTCAGCCCAAGATTCCCCGTGGCACTCGCCCCCATTGATCCCGTATTGATGGTAATCGGCCCTAGCGTGCTACCGAGTGAGCCGCTCGCAGTCTGCGCATATCCCAGCACGTTCGACCCGTTGGCGCTCACCAGCTGCCCGTTGGAATTCAGCTGAAACGCTCCATCACGCGTATACTGCTGCGCGCCGTTATTCTCGGTCACGAAATAACCATTGCCCTGAATCGCCGCGTCCAGCGGATTACCAGTGGCGGTCAGCGCCCCCTGCGTCAGGTCGGAGGATATCCCCTCCAGCCCGGTGCCGATACCCGGCAGCTTGCCCGCGCCGGCCGGATAAATATCCTCAAACAACGCTGATTGGCTTTTGAACGCCGTGGTGCTCGCGTTGGCCAGATCGTTAGATACAGTATTGAGACCTGTCTGGGCGCCGGTCAGGCCGGACAGGGCGGTTTGCATTGTCATGAGGAAGCTCCAAGAACGGTTTGAATAGAGGAGACGGGGAGGGTGGCCGCCGAACCTTGTACGTTCAGCGTCGGCGAGGAGCCGGAAACGTTCACGCCCTCGACGGTGTAAACACTGTAAGGCGTGGCACTCACGGCATTGCCCGCGGCATCCGTGGCGTTAACCTGATAGGTATATTGCGTGCCCGGCGTGCCATTGGCCCAGGCAAAACTCTGCTGCCCGGCGGCAAGCGACCCCAGATTAATCGTATCCGCGACGGTCCCGTTCGGGTTCACCACACTCACGTTCACACTCTGCGCCGCGTTGGCCAGATTAAACGCGCCTTCCGCTTTGGCCGCCGCATTGGCGGTCAGCGTATCACCCGCCACCGCCACCTGCTTGCCCACCAGCCCGGAGGCCTGCGCCATCTGCGCCGCCGCCGTGCTGCTTTGCATGGAGGCCAGCTGCGTGTTCACCTGATTAATGCCGTCCACCGTGGAAATCGCCGCGAATTCCTGCGCCATCTGCGTTGGATTCGCCGGCGTCGTCGGCGTCTGGTATTTCAACTGCGCCGTCAACAATTGCAAAAAATTTGCCTGCGTGAGTGAAGACGCGGACCCCGCCCCTGCGGATGCCGCCTTCGTCGCGGTGGTCGAAGCCGCCACGGCTGCCGCATTCGCGGCGGCACTGGCGGAACTGGAAACGGCAAGATTGGTCATGCTGACACCTGAAAGCTGGCAAGCATTTGCTGGTCGATCCGGCTGGCTTGCTGCAGCACGGCAACGGAAGCGGCATAGCTGTTGGAACTGTCGATCAGGTCCACCATTTCACTCACCTGGCTAACATTCGAGCCAGTTACATAACCTTGCGCATTCGCATACGGGCTGCCGGGGTCATATTTCTGCACCGCCGGCGCATTGCTTTGCACCGTCCCCGCCACCTGCACGCCCATGTCCGAGGCTGCACCAGTCACCGGCGCCGCCTCAAATACCACCTCATGCGCATGATAAGGCGTCGCCCCCGGCGGCGTGATAGAATCCACATTGGCAAGGTTAGAGGCAATCGCTCCCATGCGAGCGTTTTGCGCATCCAGCGCACTGCCGACAATACCAAAAATATCAGAACCGCTCATGCCGCCCTCCGCTTTTGCTTGTACATTTCTCTGCCTGCAACACTCTTCAAATCCCACTCGGATTTGGCCGCAGCGCCGTCACCAGATCAGCGGTCGCCTGATGCAAGAATGCCGTGGCGCCCATCATCTGCTCACCATTCGCGGCCGCTTCCACACGCTCGCTATCCAGAGACACATCATTGCCATTCAGCCCCACCGTGCCATCCGCGCGGTATTGCGGCGCGGCGCCAGTGCTTGCGTCACCAAGCTGTGCAGCCAAGGCGGTATCGAACGGCACATCCATGGCCTTGAAATTAGGCGTGTCGGCATTGGCAATATTATTGGCGATCAGGTCAGAGCGTTGCTGCTGCACATTCAGAAGACTGCCATAAAAATCCAGAAACCCCACTTGCATCGCGTCCTGCCTTGCATTTTACCAAGAATTTCTCGGGTAACTCCCAAACAGATCGCCGGCGGGAGCGTCCCAAACGCTGATTGTTACCAAACACAACCACATCCCCTCCTTAAACCACCGGACTTAAAATTTCGTAAATTAAAATATGAACAACTGCACCCATCATCATTTTTATGAGTTAGAATAATCGTAGTGATATTCATCACAGAGTATGATCGCAGCGTGAGCGTACAGCCGCCGAGGCCTTAAATTATCCGTCCCCGTTTTGTTTCTTAATCAAAAATTAACCCCCAACAGCAACAGCCCGGCATCAGGAAGCCATAAAAAAGCCCCCTGCTACCAGGGGGCTATGGCGATCTGGCCGGGCACGAAATACCAGGCGTGTCACTTTGAAAAGCGGGTTTAACTGCTCAACCGCTGCACCACGGCATCATGCAGTTTGCGCTGGTCATCGCTGACATAAAGGGCAGCCAGGTCGCCGGAGGAAAAACTGGTCCCCGCCGGCATTTCCGCCACCGCCATGCGCTCTAGCGCGGTCACCACGCAATCGGCAATCTGCCGCGCAAAATCCTGACGCTGTGCCTGAAAAAAGGCTAATTTATCGAGCTCTCCCCGAATTTCTGCCACTTCCGCAATCGCCTCCGCCCGCTCGCGCTCCAGCACCGGGGTGGTGTTGGCGTTATGCCGGGACAAATCCCCCAGCAGGCCAGAAAGCCAGGAGAGCAAGGCCGAGGTACGCCACAGCAGATCAAACGCGGTACTCGCATCCATACGGTCGCGCAGGGTCGAAACCTGCTCCGCCAGAATGGCGCATACCAACCGTTCATTGGCTTCCGTCGTATCGGCCATGGCCCGCCCGCCTATTTCGCCGGGCAGAGCTGCTTAACGACCGAAAGCAACTGGCTCGGCTCCGCCGGCTTGGTCAGCCAGCCGGAAGCACCGGCCGCGCGTGCCTCATCGCGTTTGCGCCCACCGGATTCCGTGGTCAGCACGATAATAGGCGTGAATCGTGTCGCGGCAATCTTGCGCGCCTCCTTGATAAACCCGATACCATCGAGCTCGGGCATGTTGAGATCGGTGAGAATCACCGAAGGCTTGATGCCTTCTCCCAACTTATTAATGCCCTCGCGGCCATTCATGCCGGTTTCCACCTCATAACCAGCGCCCTTCAGAATATGCGACAGGCTCATGACCATTGTGGCAGAGTCGTCGAGAACAAGAATAACTGACATTTACTTAAGGCTCCATTCGGCTGATTTTCGGTCGGGATTTTTGTATCGTGGACCCCAAGTATTGAGGCCCAGTTAAGAAACTCTTCCGGTCGCTCCCACCCCCGCAATTTACCTTTATCGTGCCGCCCGGCCCAGCAAAGCCGCCACTTGCAAGGTCAGCAGCTCGCCCGGTACCGGCTTCACCAAATAGGCATTGGCCCCTGCCGCCATCGCGGCCCGGCGGTCCCCTTCGCCGGCCTGAGTGGTCGTCACCAGGGCGGGCAATACCCGGGTCATGGGCTCGTGCCGCAATGCCTGCAAAAACCGGTGCCCATCCATCACGGGCATGTTCACATCAACAATGCACAGGCTGAACCGTGTACGAAACGCCTTCTCCAACCCCTCAATGCCGTTGATCGCCTCATCCACGCCATACCCCTCGCGCTCAAGCAGATGCCGGTAATATAATCGCACCACCATGGAGTCCTCGACCACGAGAATCCACGCCCGCTCATTCCCGGGGCGCCACGGGGTGCTAGGAATGATGTCCATATTCACCGGTAGTCTCCCGGCTTTTGATACACCACGCCCTGCGGAAACCGCCGCACCCTGAACAGCGATGAAATGCGGCTCATGGATTCGGAATGCCCGACGCATACAAAGCCGCCCTCGCACAGGCTCTCGTAAAATGCGTCCACCGTGCCCTGGCGCGAGCGGTCATCAAAATAAATCAGCATATTGCGGCAGAAAATCACGTCGATTTCGGCAAACGGCTGCATTGCGTGCGGGTCGCTGGCGTTCACCTGCGAAAAATTCACCGCCTGGCGGATGGTGTTGGACAGCCGGAAACGATCCGCGTCCAGCTTGGAAAAATACCGCTGTACCACATCGCGCGGCAACCTGTGCAGTGCGCGCGCGGTATAAATCCCCGTCCGCGCGGCGGCCAGCGCCGCGGTATCAATGTCGGAGGCCAGCAACTCCACCTCATAATCCTCGATCTCCGGCCAGTTCTCCAACAGGTAAAGCGCGATCGAATAAGGCTCCTCACCGGTCGAGCACGGCAGCGACCAAATGCGTATCCGCGCCCCATGCGGCAAATGGGAGGTCAGCTCGGGCAGAATATGGTTCGCCAGACAGTCGAATTGATGCTCTTCGCGGTAGAAATAGGTCTCGTTCACGGTAAACAGACTAATAAGCTGCTCGATCTCGCCGCCCACATCATGGCGCAACCGCGCGAAATACCGCTCGAAACTCTCCATGCCGGATTTGCCGATCCGTTCCAGCAGCCGCTTGTCAACGTAATATCGCTTGCTGTCACCAAACGATATACCCGTCCGCCGGTAAAAAAAGTCGCGGAATTTCTGGAACTCGAATTCCGAAATCGCGATACAATCCGCCCCGGCCGTCATGGCAGCCGCCGGTCCGAGGCCCTGATCCGTGCCCGCGCGACCTCGGCGGCAAACGCCAGAAACGGCTCGCCGGCAAAGCGCAGCCGCAACCGCGCGAGCGCGCCCAGCAACGCCGGCGTGCCCACTTCGGCGGCAACATCCACCGCCGCGGCGCAGACATTCACATGCGTATCATCCTCGATAACCCGCAGCAGGCGCACTGCCGCAACCTCCGCCGGCCAGGCGCGCGTCACCTCAACCGCCAGCAGCCGCAAATCCGCATCCACGTCGCGCAACAGCGCATCAACCACGGGCTCCGCCGCGTCGCCCAATTGCTGTAGCGCCTTGACCGCCCCGCCCCGCAAGCCCGGATCGCCAATGCGCAACAGCGCAGCAATCCGCGCCGCCACGGCCTCGCCACCAATGCTAACAAGCCCGGCAAACAACGCGGCGCGCACATTGGCATCCGTCTCCACACCCAGGCACGACACCAGCAGCGGCGCATTGCCGCGCCCTCCCGCCAGGGCTTTCGCCGCGCGCCTTCGCTGCCCCGCATCCGTACTATCAAGCTGCTCGCGCGGTACACCACCGGGCGAGGTTGCCACCCCGCCTCTTACAAGCGGCATATCAGCCCGCACCAGCTACCGCGGCGCGGAGGAATTCAGGCGCTTCTGCTTCAATCCCAGCCATGTGCCCTCTCCCTGAAGCCTGCAATGTGTTGCGATCCTCCAACCTGGACAGGCTGTCGGTCCGTTGCGCGGCATCTCCGGCATGCTGCCAGCACGCTGCGCAATACGCCTGCTTATGGCAAACAGTTATGAAAAAAAGCTTACGTCCGCTGAAATTCACGATGATTTATATTTGGCCAGCATAAACCAGCAAAAAACCAATCTATACGCAGCCCCGGCACTCCCGGCGTGCATCACCTTACCACGTTCCGGCTTAACTATTTTACTCCCACGTCGTCATTTTAACATTCCAGCAACCTCCCCCCGCTATCCCCATCCCCATGACCATCCTCTTCGCCATGCACCCGGACCGAAACGCCACCGCGCATAACGGGGTCTTAGAAAACCGTTAAGGAACGAGTGATAAATGAGCCCCATTTTGTTCCAAATTTTTCCTTTCACATCCCTTCATTTTTGTTAGTGGGAACCACGGCATGTTAACCAACGCGCTTCTACAAGTTGCCAGCCCCCTGCTCTCCGCGGCGGCTCCCTCAACCACAAACCCCGCGTCACCGCAGGGTAACTTCCTGGACCTCATCAACACCGCCCTGCAAAACGTCAGTGCCACGCAAGGCTCCGCCGCCACCGCCGAGGCCGGTTTCACCGCCGGCGTTCCCGGCGCCACGCTCGGCAAGGCCGTGGTCGCGAACGACCGCGCCCAGGTTGCATGGAACGCCACCGTGGCTGTGCGTAACGAGGTCGTCTCCGCCTATCAATCCATCATGAACATGCAGTTCTAATGCAATCCGGCCGGGAACTTCTCCATCAGGTCCGGGCGCAAGCCGCGCGTCTGCCCAAAATCTTTTGGGCGGCCGGTGGCGTCATCGCGGTGTCCTTCGCCGTGGTGGTCTGGCTGGAAATGGCAGGCCCGCCCTACGTCGTTCTGGATGAAGGCCTTTCCCCCGCCGACGGCGGCAAGGTTATCGCCCAGCTGCAAAAACTCGGCATCCCCTATCAGTTGCAAGCCGCCGGCAACATCATTCTTGTCCCGGAGCCGCAATTGGCACAGGCGCGTCTGCAACTGGGCGAGGCCCAGGTGCCCGGCTCAGATGTCTCCACCGCCTGGGCGCAGCTGGAAAATGCGCCGATGACCGCCTCGGACCTCGCGCAATCCACCATGGCGGTGCAGGCGCTGGAACTCTCGCTGCAACAATCCATCCAAAGCCTCAACGGCATCCACAGCGCCCAGGTCTTCCTCGCGTTGCCCCCGGACACGCCCTTCCTCGCCGACCAACCCAAGCCCACCGGCTCCGTCGTCATCCAGGCGGACGACGCCACCGCGCAATCGCAAGGCGAAGCCATCGCAAACCTGGTCGCCGGCGCCGTCCCCGGCCTGTCCGCCAACCAGGTCACGGTGGAAACCACCTCCGGTGTCGCCGTCTATCCGGCGGGGGACAACATGACCACCGGCACCCAGTTCGCCACCGTCGCGCAGGTTGAAACCAGCGCCGCCGCGCGCATCGCGGGCCTGCTTATCCCCTTGGTCGGCGCGGGCAACTTCCAAACGGACGTCGCCGCCAACCTGGACTTCACCCAGGAGCATATCCACCAAATATCCTACGGCCCCTCGCATCTGGTCACGCATCAGGTCAGCGCGCAGTCCAGCCAGTACGGCGCTTCCATGGCGGCCATCGGCATCCCCGGCGCCCTTTCCAACGAGCCGCCATCCCCCACCACAGCCACGCCCCCAACCCCCGGCGCCACCAGTGCACCGCCCGCAACTCCGGCGCAGCCGCAGCAAACCAGCAGCAACCTCGACCAGACCTACGTTACCGACCAGAGCGAGAGCGACATCACCAACCCCGATTGGACGGTAAAATCCGTCGCCGTCTCCGTCGTCCTGAATAAAGCCGCACTCGGCGCCGTCACCACTGAGCAGGTGAAAGCTGCCATCGCCGGCGCCTTTGCTTACCCGCAGGTCACGGTCAACGTCCTTGCCGCCTCCTTCCAGAAACCCGCCACCAGCCTGTCCTCCGGCGTCATGGCCCAGGCCGCGGCACCTCTCACCCAAGGGCTGCTGGAACTCCTCGCCGCCGCCGCCCTGCTGTTCGGCTTGGCTCTGCCGGTCGGGCGGCGCATCGGCACCATCAACATCCAAGCCCTCCTACCGCCCCCGCCGCAGCGCTCCATGCCCGTGGCGCTGCCGCCGCGAGACTTCTCGGACCTGCGTGAACAGGCCGGCGGCAACATCCCCGGCGTCGCCCGCCTCCTGCAAACCTGGGCCGAAGACAATGAATGACACTCCCAAGCAACTCGCCGCCCCGCAGCTAAGCGGGGCCGAGCGCGCCGCCATGGTCCTGCGCGAATTGGGCGAGGAAACCGCAGCCGCTGTACTGCGCGAAATGGACGAAGCCGCGGTCAACCGCATCTCCCTTGCCATGACCACACTCAAAGCCACCCCACCGGCCGTGCGTGAGGACATCATGCTCGCCTTCGCCAGCGACCTCGGCATCACCGGCGTCGGCGGCGACGGCATGAAATTCCTCAACCGCGTGCTGGTCTCCGCCCTGGGTGAAACGCAGGCGCGCGAAATCCTCGACCGCCTCAGCCGCTCCGAGCGCCGCTCCGCCT
Source organism: Acetobacteraceae bacterium (assembly GCA_003164135.1). Taxonomy (GTDB): domain Bacteria; phylum Pseudomonadota; class Alphaproteobacteria; order Acetobacterales; family Acetobacteraceae; genus Acidocella. Next base: position 76,429 of record PLSD01000018.1, on the reverse strand, counting down.
TTCACCTGCCCGCCAACGCCGACCCGCGCACGCTCGCCATGCAAATGGTCCACGAGCGCCCGCAGACCATCGCGCTGTTGCTGGCCCACATCCCGCACGAAATCGGCGCCAACCTGCTTACCTTTTTGCCCGAGCCCCTGGCCGCCGAATCCCTCTACCGTTTCTCGACGCTGGACGTGGTCTCCCCCGGTGCCGTCATCGAGCTGCGCGACATGCTCGAAGAGCTGATGAGCAATAGCGCCACCGGCGGCCGCCGCGTCGGCAACCTCGGCGGCGCCAAGCAAACCGCTGACATCCTCAACCACCTGCAAACCGGCATGTCGGATATGGTGCTCGGCGCCATTGACGCGCGCGACACCAAAACCGCAGAGAAAATCCGCGAAAACCTGTTCACCTTCCTCGACCTCGGCAAACTCACCGACCGTTCGCTGCAAATCCTGTTGCGCGAGGTCCCCGGCGACAAACTTGCCCCCGCGCTGCGCCTGGTCGACGAATCCCTGCGCGCCCGCTTCTTCCAGAATCTTTCCGCCCGCCAGGTCGAAGTCCTCAAGGAAGAACTGCGCAGCGGCCCCCCCATGCGCCGCGCCGACGCCCTGGCCGCGCAGTCCGAGGTGGTGGAAGTCGCCCTGCGCCTGTCCGGCGAAGGCCGCATCACCATCAGCGCCACGGAGGAAATGGTGTGACCGCCGCTACCGCTCCCATCCAAGCCGCGCCCACTGCTGCCACCCCCAGCACATCCACCCCCCAATCCGCCAACCCGGCGGCATGGTCGAGCGCCCTTGCCGAGGCCGGCGCGGCACCCGCCCCCGCCAAAGCCACCCCGGACAACACCAAATCCGCCGCCGCCGCCACGGTTGCGGCTACCGCGCCGCGCAAACACACCGACCCCGCCCAGCCCGGCCTCAGCCCCTTTGCCGCCATGCTTCTCAGCGCCGCCACCCCTGCCGCTACCCCAGCCCATGCACCGGCCAGCCCCGCGGCACCCCCCCCCACCGGCATCACTGCCGCCGCCGCCAAAGCGCCCCCCGGCACACTTGGCACGGCCATCCCGGCCGTCCCCGGCGCCATCACGGCGGAACCCGCCGCGCCGGATACCGCGCCGCCCTCATCCCAAGCCGCGCCGGTCCAGCCAACCACCACCCCAACCACCGTCCCAACCACATCCGCCGCCGCCGCGGACGCATCCTCCCCCACCCCGGCGCAATTTCCGCCCCCCCAGGCCGCCCCAGCACACGGCAGCCTCGCCACGCCGGCCGCCGCCAGCACCACGGCCGCGCCGCCAGTCACCCCCGCCGTCAACGCGCCCGTGGCCACCATCGCGCCAACCCCCCAGGCCCCGGCCAGCGCCGCCGCCGCGCTGGCCGCCACCGCGCCCCAGCCCGCCGCCAAATCCCCAGCCGCGCTCACCGCGCCCCTGGCCGCCCCCCCGGTTGCCTCGGTGTCAGCCGCAGTCAGCGTCGCCCCCCGCGCGGCGGCCCTTGGCGACAAAAAATCCACCAGCCTCACCCCCGCAATCACCTCTCCGGCTCCTGCCACCCTCACCACCCTCACCACCCCCACCGCGCCCGCATTCGCCGCCCAGCCCACGCTCGCCCCCACCGCCCCCAGCCCCCCCGCGCCGGTCACCGCCGCGCCCGCCGTCACCCCCACCACGCCGCCCACCGCTGCCACCCCCGCCGCCCTGGCCGCCACCGTCACCGCCATGCACCACGCCAGCCAAACCACCGCGGTGCTCCAGCTGGACCCTCCCGGCCTCGGCAATCTCTCCGTCCACCTCGCCCTCGGCCAAAACGGCCATGTCAACGTCCTCTTCGTGCCCAGCACCCCGCAAACCGCCCAGCTCCTCAACGCGGGCATGGACGGCCTGCGCCAAGCCATGGCCGCCACCGGCCTCACCCTCGGCCAGGCGGGTGTCAGTGGCGGCGGCGCGCAAAACCCCGGCCAGCACGGCGCCAACAACCAGCGCGCCACCACCTCCACCCCATCCCCCGTGGCAGCCGTCACCCCCGCTGCCGCCACTCCCAGCGGGGTAAGCGCCTATGCTTGAACAACCGCAGGACGTCGAAGCCCTCGACCTGCTGGATTCCATGCGCGCCCCGCAGCTGCGCTCGCTGCTCATGGAAAACCTTTCCGACCGTTTCATGCGCCAGATCGCCTTCGCCCTGTTCCAGCGCATGCGCCACAGCGTACAGCTGCTCAGCTGCATCAACGGCGTCACCAGCCACGAAGCCGCGATGTCGCAACTGCCCGAGGTCATGCTCGCCGGCGTCAGCGAACTCGCCCCCTTACGCGGCCGCATGCTCCTGGCGATTGACGGTGACCTCATCGGCGCCGTGGTCGACGCCATGTGCGGCGCCACCGCCTCCCACCCGTTCGAGCGTTACGAGCTCTCCGCCCTGGAAGCGCGCATCGGCAAGCAGATGATCGACCTCTCCCTGGCGACCATCCAGGAAACGTTAAGCCCCCTGGCCCAGCTCAACCTCACCCCCATTGCTTATGAAAATGCCACCGGCATGCTCGCCATCGCCGACGGCCAGGACTGGATGATCTGCGTCACCGGTATTTTCGAAACCGCGCTCGGCACCGGCACCATCAAGCTCATTGCCCCCTATGCAGGGTTCGAACCTTTGGAGGCCAAGGTCGCCTCGCAATCGGGCCTGCTCGGCCAGCGCGGCGCCGACGCCGGCTGGGCCGCGGCCATCGAGACCCTCGCCGAAACCACGCCGGTGGACATCTGCTTCGAACTTGCCCGCGTCACCGTGCCGCTGGCCGTGTTCGAAGCCCTGCATCCCGGCAAAATCCTGCCGTTCGCTCTGTCCCCGGAGGCAATCGCCGTCTCCGGCGGCATCGACCTGTTCCACGCCGAGTACGGCCAGAACGACGGCTACGTTTGCTGCCGCGTGAAGGCGGACGGCCCCACTGAAGGAGACGCATCCATGGCCGACCAGAAAGAACGCACCACCACGGCGGGCGAAAAAAACATGGCCCCCGAACACGAGCGTGTCGAGCTGGAGCGCATCCAGCCGCAAACCCGCGGCGCCCCCGCCATCACCGGAAAAAACGTGTTGGACCGCGTGCAGGTCGCGCTCACCGTCGAACTCGGCCGCACCCAGATCACGGTCAAAGACCTGCGCCAGCTCCGCCACGGTCAGGTCGTCACGCTCGACCAAATGGTTGGCGAACCCCTCACCATTTTCGCCAACGGCCAAAAACTTGCCTACGGCGAAGTCGTCGCCGTCGCCAACGACCGCTACGGCGTGCGCGTCACCGCCTTGGCTGAGGACATGGACGCCGCGAACGAGGCCGGGGCATGACCTCAAACGGTGTCAGCATCGGCGCGTGGACGGCTTTCGCGGAACTCGCGGGGCCGGTGCTGCTGCTCATGCTCATCATCGGCCTGGGTGCGGGCATCCTGCAAACCGCCACGCAGATCCGTGAAGCCTCGATCCCCTTCGTGCTCAAACTCGCCGGCATGGCCGCACTCACCACCACCGCCGGCCCGCTCATGCTGGGCGGCGTCGAGCACTACGCCATCGACCTCTTCCACGCGATTCCGGGGCTGATCCATGGCTGAAGCCGCCATCCTGCCGCGCCCCGGCTCGCTCAGCGCCACCCAGCTCTCCGGCCCCATCGTCATCCTGCTGGTGCTGGCGATGCTCGTGGTGCCGCTGCCCCCGGCAGCCATCTCCTTCCTGTTCGCGCTCAACATCTCCGCCGGCCTCGTCATCCTCGGCGCCAGCCTCTACATTCCCTCGCCGTCGGAATTCTCCTCCTTCCCCTCCGTGCTGCTCGCCACCACGCTCATGCGTCTGGCCCTCAACGTCGCCACCGCGCGCGCCATCCTGCTCAACGGCTACACCGGCCCCGGTGCGGCCGGCCGCGTCATCGAATCCTTCGGCCAGTTCGCCGTCGGCGGTAACTTCGTCGTCGGCGGCATCATTTTCGTCATTCTCATCATCATCAACTTCATGGTCGTCACCAAGGGCGCCAGCCGCGTCGCGGAAGTCTCCGCCCGCTTCATGCTGGACTCTCTGCCCGGCCGCCAAATGGCCATCGACGCCGAAATCAACGCCGGCATCCTTAGCCCGCAAGCCGCCGAGCGCCGCCGCGACAATTTGCGCCGCGAAGCCGATTTCTTCGGCGCCATGGACGGTGCCTCCAAATTCGTCCGGGGGGACGTCGTTGCAGCCATGATCATCCTGGTAGTCAACATGCTCGGCGGCCTCGTCATCGGCACCCTGCAGGACGGCCTGCCTTTGGCCGACGCCGCCCGCACCTACACGCTGCTCACGGTGGGGGACGGCCTTGCCGCGCAAATCCCCTCGCTCACCATTTCCGTTGCCGCCGGCCTCGTCGTCACCCGCGTCGCCACCGGCGAGGACATCGGCCAGCAGATCAAATCCCAGCTCAGCAAATACCCGCAGGCTTTGGCCATCGCCGCCGCCATCATGGGCGCCATCGGCCTCGTGCCCCAAATGGCGCACGTCCCCTTCCTCATCTTCGCCGCCGCCCTGGGCACCGCCGCCTGGCGCCTGTCGCAGACCGCCAAAGCCCAGGACGAAGCGGCCGCCGCCGGCATTGCCCCCGCTGCCGCGCAGAACAACGAGGTCAAAACCGACTCCCTGATCGACGTCACCGGCGTTGACCCGCTGGGCATGAACATCGGCTTCGCGCTGGCACCGCTGGTTGGGCCGGGGGAGGGGCGTCTACTCAACCGCCTCACCGCCGTGCGCCAGCGCTACGGCCGCGCCATGGGCTTCCTGGTCCCCGCCGTGCATATCCGGGACTCCTCGGATCTCCCCGCGCACGGCTACCGTTTCACCTTGCGCGGCGCCTCCATCGGCGGTGGGGAAGCATGGCCCGGCCAATGGCTCGCCATCGAAGGCCCGATGGTCACCGAAAAACTCAGCATCGGCCGCATCGTCAAAGACCCCGCCTTCGGCCAGGCCGCGGTCTGGATCCCCCAGGGCGGCATCCCCGCCGCCGAAGACCTCGGCTACACCGTGGTCGACGCCCCCAGCGCCATGGCCACGCATTTCGCGGAAATCCTCAAACGCCACGGCGCCGAACTGCTCGGCCGCCCGCAGGTCGAGGGCCTGATGACCCGCCTCGCCGAAACCACCCCCCGCCTCGCGGAAGATTTGCGCACCAACCTCTCCATCGGCCTCATCCGCCAGGTGCTGCAGGGCCTGCTGGCCGAGGAAGTGCCGATCCGCGACTTCGAGCGCATCGGCGAGGCCCTGGTCGAAGCCGCCGACGGCGGCACCAAGGACATCGAAAAACTCCTCGCCGCCGTGCGCCTGCGCCTCGGCCGCTTCATCGTTACCCAGGTCGCGGGCGCTGAGCCAACTTTGCGCGTCGCCGTGCTGCAACAGCGTCTGGAGGAGCTGGTCGCCAAATCCCTGCGCACCGGGCGCGAGAGTGGCCTCGGCCCGGAGGTGGAAGCCGAAACCGCCACGCATCTGCGCCAGGCCGCCGAAAACGCCGCCCGCGCCATGCGCCTGCGCGGCCTGAAACCCGTGCTGGTCGTGCAAGGCGTCATCCGCCGCGCCATCGCGCGCGCCATTGGCGGCATCATCCCCGTCCTCGCGCTGGAGGAAATTCCCGAAACCCTGCCCCTGCAGGTCGTCCACACCGCCGAGCCGGGCGCCGCCAATGGATAACGGCCCTGCCACCCTCACTCCGGACCAGCCGCATCTAACCGCGCTCTACGGCGGCTGGATCAAGCGCACCGCGCTCATGCTCAAATCACGCATGCCCTGGGCCGAGTTTGACGAGCTGCTGCAATGGGGCGCCATCGGCATGCTGGAGGCGATGGGCCGCTTCGACCGCACCCACGGCGTCGCCTTCGAAGCCTTCGCCGCAAGGCGCATCCGTGGCGCCATGATCGACGGCCTTCGCCGCGACGGTACGCAGCGGCGCGGCGAGTTCATGCTCGACGCCGACGCCGTGGACACGGCCGCCTTCATGGGGGGCACCTCGCCCGACGACCCGCTTGCCCTGCTGCTGCGCGCCGACGCCCGCCACCTCCTGGTCGAGGCCCTCAAAACCTTGCCGGCACTCGAATACCAGGTGCTGGCCCTGCATTTCTACGACGAAATGAACAACCGCGAGGTCGCTGCCATTCTCGACCTGAGCGAGGGCTACGCTTCGCGAATCCGCAAGCGCGCGCTGGAAAGTCTGGCGATCCACATGAATGCCGCCTTGAAGGGAGAAACCGTATCATGACGAGCCTGCTGGGATTGCTCTGCGGCTTTCTTGTCATCATCGGCGGCGCCCTGTCGGACTCCGACCCGCTGTCTTCCTTGTGCAGCCTCACCGCCGTCATCATCGTCATCGGCGGCTCCTTCGCGGCGCTGCTGACGCAATTTGGCATCGCCCGCGTGCTCACCGGCATGCAAGGCATCTTCTGGCTGGCCAACCCTCCAAAAACTGACCTGCGCAAATTCATCGAACAGGTCGCCGAATGGTCCTCGCTGGCCCGCAGCCAGGGCACCCTGGCGCTGGAGAACGTCGTCGGCGACGTCAAAGATCCGTTCCAGAAACAGGGCCTGCAGATGATCATCGACAACACCTCGCCCGAGGACCTGCCCGCCATCCTCGGCATCTTGGCCGAGAACACCGGCCGTATCCAGGAAACTCCGGCCGAAGTCTGGGAAGCCGCCGGCGGCTACTCGCCCACCATCGGCGTCATGGGTGCCGTGCTCGGCCTCATCCACGTCATGATGCGCCTCGACCACCCCGAGGAGCTGGGTCAGGGCATCGCTACCGCCTTTGTTGCCACCATTTACGGCGTCGGCTTTGCCAACCTCATCGCGCTGCCGCTAGGCAACCGGCTCAAGTACCTCGCGCACGAGCTGGAGCGCGAGCGCCACGTCGTCATCCAGGGCTTTGTCCTGCTGGCCGAGGGCAAACCCGGCATCCTCATCCGCCAGAACCTGCAAAGCTTCCTCACGGACGCGGGCAAACCCAAACCCAAACCCAAGGCCGACGCCGCTGATGACCGCGTCGCCGCAACCGAACAGGCAGCCTGACCATGTCCCGCACCGCCATTCCCGGCTCCGGCAAAAAACCGGAAAAACCCGCCAACCACGAGCGCTGGGTCATCAGCTACGCCGATTTGCTCACACTGCTGCTCGCCACCTTCGTCGTGCTCTATGCCTCTTCCTCGCGCAACAAGCACAAGGAGGACGAAATTGCCGCCAGTTTCGTCACCGCCTTCCACGGCACGCCGCCTTCGGTCGTGCAAAATTCCGGTGCCAGCCGGGGCATATTGCAGCACCAGCCGTCGCCCATCCCCAAGCCGGTTGAAGCCCCGGCCTCGGCCAATTCCAAACTCCCCAAGGAAATGGCGCGCCAGCTCGCGGCGGAGGTCCTCTCCCTGCAGCAGCTGCAACTCAAACTCACCGCGCTGTTGCAGCCTTTAATCGACAAGCACGAGGTCTCGATCCAGAGCCAGCCGCTCACCCTCACCATCCAGCTCGACGCCTCGGTGCTGTTCCCCTCCGGCCAGGCGACGCTCAAACCGGCGGCCGTCACCCTGCTTCACCAGGTCGGCGCCGGGCTTAAAAACATGCCCGCCCCCTTCACCATCGTCGTGCAGGGCTACACTGACGACAAACCCATCGCCACGCCGCAATTCCCCTCCAACTGGTCGCTCTCGGCCGAGCGTGCGGTCAGCGTCGTGCAGCTTTTTGTCAGCGACGGCGTCAGCGGCACCCAGCTCGCGGCGCAAGGTTTCGGCCAGTTCGCCCCCATCGCCCCAAACACTGACGAAATCGGCCGCGCCCAAAACCGCCGCGTCGTGGTGGTGGTGCATGCCCCCGACCCCACCGTGAAATAGGAGCCGCGCATGGCCAAGGAATCCGCCGCCAAACGCGGCAAAAATACCCCGAAACTGCTCAAACCCGCGGTGCTGACCCTCGCCGTGATGTTCATTTGGTCAGCCCGCCACCAGCCCGCCGCCTTCGACCCCGCCAGCCTCGCCGGCTGGGCGCTCGGCGCTCTCACCGTGGCCCTGCTCACCCGCGCCGCTTTGGCCCTGGCCGCGCCGGTACTCGGCATGTTCGGCGCCATCTTCACCCAGGCGATGCAACACCTGCAGCACGGAGCTGAATTATGAGCTTCGTCACTGTCTCGCGCACTCGTGGTAAAACCTTCGTGCAGGCAGTTTTGGCGCAGGACACCGCAACCCTAGCCGAAACCGAGGCCGAAATCGCCCGCCGCGTCCGCCAGGAGATCTCCCGCCTGCGCGAAAAAGCCGAGTCCGAGGCCCGTGCCGAAGCCCAGGCGCAAATCCGCGCCGCCATGGAACCGCAAGCAGCCGCCCTGCAATCCGCCGCCGCCGCGCTGCAAGCCGCCTGGGCGCAACTCGCCGCCCCGCTGGCGCAAAAGGAGCGCGATCTCGCCGATCTCGTCACCGAACTCTCCTTCCTGCTCGCCCGCCACATCACCGGCGTCGAGGCCGCAACCAACCCCGCCAACCTGCAATCCCTCGTTACCCGCCTCATCAGCGAAGCCGCCGCCGAGCGCGGCCCGCGCCAAACCCTGCTGCTGCGCCTCAACCCCGCCGACCACGCGCATCTGCTCCCGCTCATCTCGCCCGAAACCGCGAGCCTGCTGGCCGATGAAGCCGTTGCCCAAGGCGGCGTGCTGGTGGAAATCATCGCCCCCGACGGCGACCCGCTCGACAAAATCGAGTGGGACGCCAGCCTGACCGGCCGCCTGGAAAGCATCCGCGCCGCCCTCACTCTGCCCGGCGGTGAAGCGCCATGATCCAGATGGACAATATCCGCGCCCTGGCCCAGGAGCGCCTGCGCGAAGCCCTTTCCCGCGACCCCGTCCGCCGCTTCGGCCGCATCACCCGCTCCAACGGCGAAGTCCTGCACGCCAGCGGCATCCGCGCCCCCATCGGCTCACGCTGCCTTATCGAGACCGAGAACAGCACGGACCTGCTCTCCGCCGAAGTTGTCGGCTTTGAACAAGGCGCCCTGCTGGTCATGCCCGAACAAGGCACCCGCGGCGTCACCCGCGGTGCCCGCGTCCACGTCGAAAGCCGCGCCCCCGCCCCGCTGATGGGCCCCGCTTTGCTCGGCCGCATCCTCGACGCGCGCGGCCAGCCGCTCGACAATCTGCCTCCGCCCAATGTCACCCAGCCGTGGCCGCTCCTTGGCGTGCCGCTCAACCCCATGGCCCGCACCCGCATCTCCCAGGTGTTCGATGTCGGCGTCGGCGCCATCAACGCGCTCGCCACCATGGGCCGAGGCATGCGCATCGGCCTGTTCGCCGGCAGCGGCGTGGGCAAAACCACCCTGCTCGGCATGATGGCCCGCCACGCCAGCGCCGATGTTGTCGTCGTCGGCATGATCGGCGAACGCGGCCGCGAAATCCGCGAATTCATCGAGGAACATTTGGGCGACGCCCGCCCCCGCAGCGTCGTCATCGCCTCCCCGGCGGACGACACCGCCTTGGGCCGCCTGCACGGCGCCTACCGCGCGGCGGCAATCGCCGAATACTTCCGGGACCAAGGCAACCACGTCCTCCTGGTCGTCGATTCCCTCACCCGCCTCGCCATGGCCCTGCGTGAAATCGGCCTCGCCGTCGGCGAACCCCCCGCCACCAAGGGCTACCCGCCCTCGGTTTTCGGCGCGCTCGCCGCCTATGTGGAGCGCGCCGGCAACGGCACCTCGTCGCAGGGCTCCATCACCGCCATCTACACCGTGCTGGTGGAAGGCGACGACCATGTCGGCGACCCGGTAGCTGACACCGCCCGCTCCGTGCTGGACGGCCACATCGTACTCTCCCGCGCCCTCGCCGAAGCCGCCATGTACCCGCCCATCGACATCGTCGCCTCCCTCTCGCGCCCCATGCCCAGCCTGGTCACCCCCGCGCACCAAAAACTCGCCTCGCGCTTCCGCGCGCTCTGGGCACGCCGTGCCGAAAAGCAGGACATCATCGACCTCGGCGCCTACGCCACCGGCCGCGACCCGCTGCTCGACGAAGCCCTGCGCCGCGCCCCCGCGATGGAAGCGGTGCTGCGCCAGGACATGCACGAAGGCATCAACCTCGCCGCCAGCCTCACCGCATTGCAAACCGCTTTGGCGGAGCAACAACCATGAAACCCCGCACCCTCAACCGGCTGGCCATGCTGGCCGCCGAACAGGAAACCCAGGCGCTGGAGGCCATCCGCCGCCACAACGCCACCCTGCACCAAGCCGAACAGCAGCGCGGCATCCTCGCCGCCTACCGCACCCGCCTCGCGCAAAGCTGGCAGGACGGCGCCATCGTCCCGGCATCCCAGGCCCGCCGCGCCGGCCAGTTCTCCGCCGCCTCGCACGGCGCCGAGGGTCAAATCATGCACGCCGCCGGCGTCGCCGCCGCGCAGCTGGAAACCGCCGTCACCAAGCTCAGCCAGGTCAAAGTGCAGCGCCGCGCCCTGGCCGAGGCCCTGCGCAAAGCCGCCCTGGCGGTGGAGCGCGAAACCGAACAACGCCTGGAACGCGACCGCCCCTGGCGGCCCGCCGCCCCCCGGACCTGAAGGAGACCAAAATGGACCTCTCATTCTACACCAACTTCAATGCCAACGTGGCGCTGCAGGAAGCCCAGATCAACACGCTGCAGCAGCAGATCTCCACTGGTCTGGCGGTGCAAACGCCCGACCAGAACCCCGCGGCCTACGAGACCGCGGCCCTGGGCAACGACCAGATCAGCGCGCTCGCCAACGACAACAACACCCAGGCCGCCATCCAGGTGCAGCTCGGCAGCGTCAGCAACGCCTACCAATCCACCAGCAGCCTGCTGAACAGCGTGCAGTCGGTGGTCGAGGCCGCATTGAACGGCACCACCAGCTCGCAGAACCTCAACGCTCTGGCCGGTCAGGTGCAATCCGCGGCCAAGCAGTTGCTGGCCATCGGCAACACCACCGCGCCCAACGGCACCTATTTGTTCGGCGGCTCGCGCGGCGGCGTCGCCCCCTTCCAGACCGCCAGCAGCGGCAGCGGCGCCATCGTCTACATGGGGGACGGCGCACAGAGCCAGGCAGCCATCACCGCCGGCACCACCGCCTCCACCATCGCCAACGGTGAGGTTTTCGTCTCCGGCCTCACCGGGGACGGCACCGCCAGCGTGGCCGCCGCCAGCAGCAACACCGGCTCCGGCCAGATCATCCCGCAGGGCGTGGTCAACGCGGCGGCGGCCGCGGCGTTCCAGTCCGGCACCTCCGCGATCACGGTCAGTTTCGGCAGCGGCGGCAGCTATAGCGCGTCCCAGGGCGGCACCACTCTGGCCAGCGGCACGCTCTCCAGCAACACCACCACCGGGGGCAACACCGTGCAGCTCGCCGGCGTTGACTACCAGATCACCGGCACTCCCGCCTCGGGCGACAGTTTCACGCTGGCGCCCAGCCGGCCGCAATCGGCCTTCGCCCTGCTGCAAACCATTTACCAAACCCTATCCACGGCGGGCAGCACGCCGGCCCAGGTGGCGCAGACCAACCAGGTGCTCAACCAGAGCCTCGCCAGTCTCGGGCAGTACCAGCAGAACGTCGTCACCGCGCAGGCGCAGAACGGCGTCACCTTGCAGGCCATCACCAACGCCGCCGCCAGCAACACCAACCAATCCACCCAGGTCCAAACCAGCGTGCAGAACGCGACCGCCATTAATACCCCGGTCGCCATCGCCAGCCTGGACCAAACCCTCACCGCCTTGCAGGCCGCCATGAAAACATTTGGCACCGTGCAGAGCCTCAGCCTGTTCAACTACGTTTAAGGAGTGCTTCCGTGTCAGATGCCATTTTCATTGTCGGCTATTACCGCAGCGGTACCTCAGCACTTTCCGGCGCGCTGCAACGCCTGGGCGTCAAATTCTTCAACGAGGCCGACCCCAATGAGCACAACCCGCTCGGCTTCTACGAAATCCCCGAGCTGATCGAGTTCGACGTTGACCTGTTCAACCGCCTCGGCGTGGAATGGACCGACGTGCGCGGCCTGCCCACCGGCTGGGCGGACCGTGCGGACCTCGCACCGTTTCTCTCCCGCCTCGATGCCATCCTGCGCCGCCGCTTCACCGCCGCTGATCCAGTCGCTTATCCAGTCGCTAATCCAGTCTGGGGCCTGAAGCACCCGCACCTCTGCCGCACCCTGCCGTTGTACGAGCGCGCCGCCCTCCAGGCTGGTCACAACCCCCATGTCGTGCATATTTTCCGTGACCCCTGGACCGCCGCCTCCAGCCAGCAGCACAAAAACGGCCTCACCCGCGCGCACGCACTGCTGCTATGGATGAGCTACGTCACCTCCGGCGAGCGCCAAGCCCGGCATTTATCGCGCAGCTGGCTCACCTACCATGACCTGTTGGCCAACCCCGCCGGACAACTCAACCGCATCGAGCAGGACACCGGCATCGCGCTCTCCCACCTGGTACCAAACGGCATGGCGGACGGCGCCGCCTACCTCACCTCCCAGCTCAACCGCAGCGAACCGTCACCGCAGGAAGACCTCGCCCGCCCGTTGCGCGACCTCGTCACCCGCACCTGGGACGCTATTCTCGCCCGCAACTTCATGCCTGCGGTATGGGACGGTTTCGCCGAGGAAACCGCCGACATGGTCGGCTTCCTCACCGAAATCGGCGCCAGCCGCGGCCGCGTGATCCCCAGCTTCGGCGGCCCGGTGGCGGCGGTGGCCAACGCCCCGCCCAGCACCATCGCCAGCCTCCGTCCGGCCGAACGCCTGGACGAAGGCGGCGAGGCCCGCCTGCTTGCCCTGCGCGCCGCCACCCCAGACCTGCCGCGCCTCGCCATCATCATCGCCGCTCCCGCCGGGCGCGCCGCCGCCGTCACGGAAACCCTGGAATCCCTGCGCGGCCAGTGGCAGCTGCCCGCCTCGGTCAAAATCATTGCCACCGAAGCCCTCGCCATCCCCGGCTACACCACCCTCACCTCGCCACCCGCCCCCGGCGACCTCTCCCGCCAACTCTGTGCCGAACTCAACCACGCCGCCGCTACCGCCGACTACGTGGCCGTCCTCAACGCTGGCGACACCCTGGCCGCCGACGCCATCCTGCGCTTCGCCCTCACCGCCGCCACCACGCCCGCCGGCCTTATCTATTGCGACGAAATCGTCCCGCGCGACGGCGGCCCCTGGGTCCGCCAGAAACCCGCCTGGGACATCACCCGCCTGCGCCAGTCCGCCTATCTGGGCGACTGGGTCTGGTACCGCGCCAACACCCTGCTTGCCCTGGGCGGTTTCGATGCCGCCCGCGCCGGTGCCGAGGAATACGACTACCAGCTCCGCCTCGCCGAAACCGGCGCGCAAGTGCTGCGGCTGCCCGAGGCGCTGTTCACCCGCAGCGCGCAAAGCTGCCGCGACAGCATCCCCGCCGCTGATTTCTGCGCCCGCGCGGCGGAAGCCGTCACCGCGCATCTCACCCGCGCCGGCATCCCCGCCACTGTGCAGAACCGCCAGCACCTCGGCCTGTTCCACCATTTGCGCCTGGCGCCCGACCCCGGCACCTCGGTCATCCTCCTGGTCGACGGCACCGAGGTCGCCGCCCTGGACCATTGGCTCACCACTTTGCTCAGCGGCCCGGCACTCAGCGGCCCGATCATCCTCGCCGGCACGGTCCTCAACCCGGCCATGACCAGCTATCTCACCGCCGTAACCCAACAAACCGCCGCCCTTGAGGGCAAAGTCCTCGCCGTGCCGCCAACCGCAACACTCACCCCGGCGCAGGCCCTCGCCCAGGCAGCAGCCCTGGCCGTCACCCCTTACACCGCCATCATCGACGCCCGCGCCCACCCCGCCACCCCGCATTGGGCCGAGGCCCTGCGCACCCGCCTTATCGACCCCGGCATTGCCCTGGTTGCCGCCCGTACCCTGGTGCCGCTCTCCGGCAACCCCAAACAGTTCACCGTGCAAGGCCCCATCGTCATCGGCGCCGACACCCGCCTCGGCGCCGGCCACATGTCCGACGACCCCGGCCCCGGCGGCTGGCTGATGGTGGATCAGGAAGCCAGCGCCGCCGCACCGCCCGCCATCATGGTCCGCACCGCCGCCCTGGCCGCCTGCACATTCCCCAGCCTCACCGGCGACGCCCTTTGGATCGACCTCTGCGCCCAGCTCCGCGCCCAAGGCGGGCGGATTGCCTGGACCCCGGACGTCTCCTTCATCATCCCGGCCGAGACCATCTGCCCGGATACGCAATTCGCCTTCCGCCAGGGCACCCCCGCCGCCCGCGCGCTGCCCTGGTCAGACCCATATCACCACCCGGCACTCTCCCTGCACGGTGATCTCTTGGTTTCCGAGCAACGCCTCGGCCTGGTCCGCAGCCAGCCGGCCGACCCCATCAGCCTGCTGGTCAGCGGCCCGCCCGTTGCCGGCGAAGCAATCCTCAACGCCGCCCGCGCCCTGCGCCGCACCGGCGCGCTGGAGGCCGATTGGGCACCCGAACCCCTCACCGCCGCCGACCTCGGCCGCCGCGCCCCCAGCGCCTGGCTCCGCGTCAACCCGCTCACCGCCGCCTTACCCGGCAGCCCCGCCTACAGCGCGGTATTCACCAACCCCCCGCCGCCCAGCGCCAAACCAGCCATCGCCGTGGCCACCCGCCTGTTCGCCACCTCGCCGGGGCTGGTCAAACAACTCCGCCAGTTCACCGCCCCCGGCCAATCCGTCACGCTTTGGCGCCCCACTTTGTCCCCCCATATCTGGGAAGACCTGAAAATCGGCACCGGCCTCAACACCCGCCCCCGCGTGCTCTGGGTCGACGAAGGCATCGCCCCGCCCTGGTTCACCGGCCTGATCAACAGCACGTTGGAAATCGCCTCCTGGATCGTCGTGGAACGCCCCGGCTCCACCTACTCCGGCGCGGTTGCCCGCATCTCGCCGCAACCCTCCGAATTCGCCTGGGCCCAGGCCATGGCCGAACTCGCCCCGCAAATCCTGGTCCGCCCCGCCGGCCACGACACCAGCGCCGACCACTACAAAACCCTCATCGCCGCCGCCGCCGGCTGCCACCTCCTCATCGACGACCGCCTCGACACCCCCGCCACCCTCGGCGCTATCCAGCTGACAAACCGCGCCGATACTTGGAAAACCGCGCTCACAACCGCCATCCACGACCTCACAGCCACCCTCGCCCACGGCGCCCGCGCCCGCGCCGCCGCCCTAGCCCTGCCCGCCACCGAATCCGCCCCACCCCCCTGGACCACCCTCGACCACCCCGCCCTGCGGAGCGCCGCCGAATGACGGGGATGGCCAGGGTGTGTGGGGCTGAGGGCACAGTAAGGCCAGGGGGCTCTGCCCCCTGGACCCCCGCGAAGGGCCGCGCCCTTCGATCGGCATTAATGAGGGTCTTGGCGGGAGGGGGAACTCNNGAGTTCCCCCTCCCGCCAAGACCCTTATTAGCGGATTGCAAAGGCGTGCCTTTGCTGGGGGGTCGAGGGGGGCAAAGCCCCCTGGCCTTACTGTGCCTCAGCCTCACATTCCTGGCCGCCCCGGCATTTGCGGCGCCGCAGGCGGAGGGGGTGGTGGCGGATGCGATCCGGCAGGCGGCGTTGGCGGTGGTGCCGGCGGATGCGGTGGTGACTTTGGGTCCGGTTACGGGGGCGGGGTACATGCAGGCGTGCGCGGTGCCGCTGGTGGTCAGCATCAGCGGGGTTGCGCCGTATGAGCAGGCTGCGGCGCATTGTTCGTCGCCGGTGTGGACGCTTTATGTCACGGTGACGGTGGCGCAGTCCGAGGCGGTGGTGATTGCGGCGCGTCCGGTTACGGCCGGGCAGAGCATTGGGCCGGATGACATTACTTTAGCGCGCGAGCCGGTGGCGGCTTTTGCCGGGCGGCAGGTATTTGCCGATCCGGCGCAGCTTATAGGCGCCAATGCGATGATGTCGCTGGCCACCGGCACCATTCTCACGCCGGACATCATCGCCCAGCCGGTGGTGGTCAAGGCGGGGCAGACTGTGTCGGTAGAGGTCATCAGCGGCGGGGTGGATGTTTCCATCGAGGCGATGGCCGACCAGACCGGGCGTATTGGCGACACGATTTTGCTCACCAATCCTTCCAGCGGGCGGCGCTTTTCCGCCCTTGTCACCGCGTCCGGCCCTGTCGTGCGGCTGCAGTCATGACCACCTCCAAAAAGATAATCCATTTAAAGTTGCGATTTCAGGAAAACTTCCGCTCCTCCCCCCGAATTAAGGGGTACGGCAACCACAAACCAAGGAGCTCACCATGTCGGCCGTAGGTTCTATTCTTACCAACACCGGGGCGCTGCAAGCGCTCAACTCAATTTCCAACACCTCCAACTCGACCAACAACCTTGAAAGCCAGCTCTCCAGCGGCCTCTCCATCAACTCTCCCGCTGACAACCCGGCCGGCTTCATCACCGCGCAAGGCTTCACCTCGCAGCTGAACGGTCTTACCCAGGCTATTTCCAACGCCAATCAGGGTGTCTCCCTGCTGCAAACCGCGCAGGGCGCCATCACCCAGCAGATCGGCGTTGTGCAGCAGCTCAACTCCCTCTCCGTGCAGGCTGCCAACGGCACGCAGACCCCGTCGGAGGCGCAATCGCTGCAAAATCTCGTCGGTCAGTTAACAGGCCAGGTTTCCACCATCGCCAACCAGACGCAGTTCAACAACATCAGCCTGCTCAACGGTTCATTCTCCGGCGTGCAGTTCCAGGTTGGCGCCAACGAGGGCCAGACGCAGACCCTCAGCATCTCCAACACTTCGGCCAGCGCGATCGGCATGAACGCCTCCACCGTCAACGGTGCCACGGTTTACGGCACCAACGTGAAGGCAACCAGCGCCGCCGTCACACTTGCTGCTTCGGCCGCCAAAATCGCATCCGGCGCGGCGGGTAAATTCACCGTCGCCACCACCGCGGCGACTGAAGTCAGCATCACCGGTGGAACCGGTGGCAACGCCTCCGTTGCCACCAACACCAAGCAGGAATCCGCCGCCACGCTGGCGTCGGCCATCAACAATCTCTCCGGCACCACCGGCGTTCAGGCGCAGGCTACCACCTCGATCACCCTTGCATTGGGCACGGCGGGAGCCAACGGCGCGTATGCCTTTAACATCCAGGCCGGCACCGGCACGGGTGGCACCAACGGATCCGCTTTGGGCACCAAGCAGACCATCGACGCCTCCAGCGCCGCCGGTATCGCTTCGCAGATCAATGGGCAGTCTCCCACCAGCGGCATCACCGCGGCTGTTAACACCGCTGGCAACCTCGTCCTTACCCAGGCTGCCGGGCAGAACATCAACATCACCGGCACTTCTTCCGGCTCGTTGAAAACCGTCGGCGGCGCGGCTTCCACGATCAAAACCGGCGCCGGTACGGCCTCGGCGGTTATCCAGGGCCAAGTGCAGTTCCAGTCCAGCGGCGGCTTTACGCTCGGCAACGCGAGCAATATCGGCCTGGCCTCCAAGTCCACGCTCACGGCGCTTTCGCAGATCAACGTCAGCACCACGGCAGGTGCCAACACGGCGATCAACGTGGTGAAATACGCGCTGGGCGCCCTGAACAACCAGGGTGGCCAGCTCGGCGCCGTGCAGCAGGCGCTTGGAGCCAACATCAACAACCTCAACACCACCAGCCAGAACCTCACCACCGCGCTCGGCGTGGTGCAGGATGCCAACATTCCGGCAGTCAGCAACAAGCTGACCGAAGCGCAAATTCAGGCGCAGGCAGGCGTGGCGGCGTTGAAGTCCTCGACACAGCTGCAGCAATCCTACCTCTCGCTGCTGCCGTAAATTTCCACTCCGGCTGGCGGGAGCAAAATCCCGCCAGCGCTTTTTTTAACCAGCATAAGGTGCATTCATGTCCACCGTCGGCGGTCTCGGTTCCAGTCAGGTCTCCAGCGAAATCAGCACGGTTGAGGCGCGTTTGCAGGCGCCGATCACCAGCCTGAACGCGCAGGTTACCACCGACAAAGCTGACATCTCGGCCTGGGGTAACGTCGGCGGCGCCATTTCCACTTTATCCAATTCGCTGGCCGGCATTAAGGATGTCTCGACCATTAACAACCGCTCGGTCACCACCAGCGCCAACACGGTCGCCACCGCCAGCGCCGCCATCGGCGCGCAAACCGGCACCTACAACCTCACCAATGTCACTTTGGCGAAAACCCAGGAAATCTATTCCGCCGTGCTGGGCTCGGGAGCCGCAAAACTCTCCGGGAGCGCCGGCTCGCTCACTTTTTCTTTAAAAAGCGGCAAGACCGAGAGTGTTTCCGTCGGCTCCGGCAGCCTCACGCTCAACGGCATCGCCGCCGCGATCAACAAAACGCCCGGCGGCGTGCAGGCCAGCATCATCGGCACGGCGGCTGGCGCCCGGCTGGTGCTGCAAGGCAGCGCCACCGGCAGCAGCCAGGCATTCTCCGTCACCGGCACCGGCGCGCTGGCTCAATTCGCCTATGCCTCGGGTGCTGCCACCAGCGGCACGGAAATCCGGGCGCAAACCGCCAGTGACGCCACGCTCTCCATCAACGGCGTGCCGGTTACCAGCACCACCAACACGCTGGGCAGCGCCATCTCCGGCCTCACCATTTCCCTGGCCGGTTCGGGCAACACCAGCATTAGCGTCAGCTCCGCCCCCACCAGCCTTTCCGCGGCCGTCGGCGGGGTGGCGGGCTCGCTCAATGCGGCCATCGCGCTTATCGCCAAGGAGACCAAGTTTGTCCCCGCCTCCAGCGCCAGCGCCGCCAAGTCCGGCCCGCTGCTCGGCAACTTCACCGCCACGGATTTATCCAACCAGCTGCTCAGCGCGGTCAGCGGCGCCGCCGCCAGCGGGCTCAGCGCCAATGCCATCGGCCTCACCGTCAGCAGCGCCGGCACGGTCTCCTTCAGCAACACCGCTTTCACCGCCGCCTATGCCCAAAACCCCACCGGGGTGCAGGCCCTGGTTGGGCAAATCTATAAAACGCTGGACAGCATCACCACCGGCGCCATCGGCGGCTCGGGCAGCTCCACCAACACCAGCGGTACTACCACCAAAAACACCGGCTCCATTGGCGCGCAAACCGCCTCGCTCTCAGGCGTCGTCACCTCCATCGACTCCCAGGTGGCCCAGATCACCAAGCAGAATAACACGCAGATCCAATTGCTGATCGCGCAATACACCGCGGCGGAAAACGCCTCCACCGCCGCCTCGATCACGCAGTCCTATCTCAGCATTTTCAACAGCACATCCAGCAGCAGCGGGTAGGGGTAACGGCGCATGACCATGGACATGACGATAAATTACAGAGCAGGAATGTTCGACGGCGAGGCCGATGTGAACTGGCTGCGTCCCGGCTGGCGGGGCCTGCGCCTATACGGCCGCCGCGCCAAAGCCGCCATCGAGGCAGGTGATTTTGCCACCAAAGCTGAAATGATCGCCCGCGCGGATGAGTTGCTCAACGTCATGACCGGCATCCTGGACACGGAAAACGGCACCACGCTCGGCCCCGCGCTGATGACGATCTACACCGCGTTGCGCTACACCCTTTTGCGGGCCAACACTGAAAACAACATTCCGGCCCTGGACGATTTCGAAACCGCCTTGGCCTTCCTTGACCGTGACATGACATCTGAAAGCGCGATAGCCGCATGACAAACACCATTCCGCCTCTCGCACAAACGCCGCTGCCGCTGGAAACCGCAACGTCCGCACCCCCGGCGCCGCCTGTACCAACCGCCGGCAGCAGCGCCCCGGCACCGCAATCGGACTCCGTGACCCTGAGTGCCGCCGCGCAAACCGGCACGCAACTGCTCGGCGCCTCCCGTGCCGCCGACGGTATCAACCATGCCGCCGTGGCGCAGATACGCAGCGCCCTGCAGGCCGGTACCTATAATGTCGCCCCGGAAGATCTCGCCCAGGCCATCGCAACGGTGTTGAAAGAATCAAAATAATGAGCATTGCCGGGCAATTCCGTCCCCTCCCGCCTGGCCCAGAGCCCCTGCCGGTTGCAGGCATTCTGCAACAGGGCCTCGAACTCGTTGAGGACCTCAGCCGCAAGCTGCAATACCTCGACACCTTAATGCTCACCGGCAAACCAAATGAAATCTCCGACGCCGCCGCCGTGGTGGAAATGGCGCTCAAATCCGCTTCCCCCGCCTTTGCCGATATCGCCGAGACCATGGGCCGGCTTGGTGCCTGCAACCTCGCCGCCGCCGCCGCCCAACTGCGCCAGATCGAGGAAGAGGACGCCGCCGGTCTCGCCGAGGCTCTGCGTTTCGCCCTCGCCCGTTTCGCCAAACGCTCAGCCGGCGCCAACCGCCGCGCCCAGCAACTCAACCGCGGCCTCAACGCCGCACTGAAAACCCTCCAGGCCCTTGGCGTGCAGGAGAGCGGGCGCCTGATCGCCGAAGCGTAAGCCTACCAAGGGGTTGTAACAAAACGGGATGGTGGCGGGCGCTCCCCCCGCTATCCTCCGCAACTCCCGATGGAATTTGGCCTCCAAGGCCTGTCCCCGGACAGCCATGTTGACGAATTGCGTCTTTAGACCGAAGCTTACCGTGCCGTTACACGCAGCACATAAAAAAAGGGAGAACAAAAACCATGAGCGCACCAGCACGGGACGGGCATCGCCTCGCCAAGGATAGTTTGGGATTATCCCAGATTATTGCCTCCACACTGGCGAATATCGCGCCGGCCATGAGCTTCTTCTTCGGCTTCGGGCTTATCGTCTCCGGCGCCGGCGTTGGTGCGCCGCTGACCATTCTCACAGCCATGGTGGTCATCCTCTTCCTCACCAACACGCTGGCCGAGTTCTCCAAATACCGCCCCAGCACCGGCTCTTTCGTCACCTTCATAGGCATGTCCTTCGGCCCGTTCGCAGGTGCCGCCGCCTCCATTTTCGTCGTGGTCGGCTATTGCATCGCGGCCTCTTCGGTCGTCGTCATTGCCGGCGGCTGGGCTGCCAGCACGTTGCACCTCTTCCTGGGCTGGAACATTCCCTGGCAGGTGCTCAGCATTATCGTCACCGGCATCGTCGGCCTGCTGGTGTCGCGCGGCATCAGCCTGTCCACCACCTGGGCGGCGATCTTTTTCTACTTCGAGCTGATCCTGCTGCTCATCGGCGCGATCATTATGCTCTGGGTCAACCGGGCCTCCATCTCCATGGCACCCCTGCTGCTCTCCAGCGTCACCGGCGGCTGGAAAGGCATCGGCCTTGGCTTCCCACTCGCCATCTACCTGTTCATCGGCTGGGAAAATTCGGCGATGCTGGCGGAGGAAACCACCAATCCCCGCCGCAACGTGCCGCGCGCGCTCATCACCGGCACGCTGGCCATCGGCATCCTCTACATGTTCATCGCCTTCGCAACGGAAACCGCGTTCAAGAACAATCTGGCCGCGATCAGCGCCTCGACCATTCCCTTCGTCGATGCCTTCAAGGCTTCCGCTGCCGGGCTGCTCATTGTCGCCTACATCGCCGGCGTGACCAGCATTTTCTCCTCGCTCATCGGCCTGACCAATGCGCAGGCGCGCATTCTGTTCAGCTCCTCGCGCGAGGGCCTGCTGCCGGTGTTCTTCGGCAAAATTCACCCGCAGCACAGAACCCCGCACATCGCGATGTGGACCTACATCGTTGTGGCACTGATCATCGTGCTGGTGTTTGGCTACATCTACAGCATCGATCCGGTGACCTTGTTCGGTGACACCGGCACCCTCGGCACCATACCGGTTATCGTGACATACCTGATCACCAACCTGGCGCTGCCGGTGTATATGCTCAAGCATCACCGGGAAGATTTCAGCCCGATCAAGCACCTTATCATCCCCCTGCTCGGTACGGCGTTCATGCTGTTCCCGCTCTGGGGTCTGGTGCAGCCGGGTCAGCCCTATCCGTTCAGCCTGTACCCCAAGCTGGCGCTCGCTCTGCTGGTCTTCTCGCTCATCTATGGCGCGATCCTGGCCAGACGTAACCCGGACCTGGTGCAGCGCATCGGTTCCTACGTCGCGGATGAAGAGTACTAAACTCTCCGGCCAACCAAGTTCAAGCCAACCAAACAGGGGCGGTACCGCAGGGTGCCGCCCTTTTTTTGTGCCCGTTGCCCTGCCACGCGGGGTTACGCTAGGCTTACCGCATCCGCCGGAGTTAAACATGCCCGAGACAATTTCCGCCGCCCCGCTCGATCTGTCCGTGTTCGACAATCTGGACGCGCCAGCGCCGGCGCCGGTGCAGGCGGTTACCGCCGCGACCCCGGCCAACCCGGTCCTGGCCCCTGAGCCACCCCCGCAGCGGCTGGTGGAAGTCGCCAACCTCTCGGCAGAAGACCTCGCCGCCGCGCAGGCCTCCGCCGCTAAAATTGATTTCTCCCAGACCACGACCCTGCTCGCGCATGGTGACGGTGTGCTGGCCAACATCGCCGCCGCTTCCCGCCAGTTGCTCACCGGGGTGCGCCTGGGCGATGCCGGGGAGGCTGGGCGCATCGCTGCGTCGGTGATCGACGGCATCAAGATTTTGCGCATTCAGGATTTACAGGCAGAGTCCCAGACCGGCGCGCGCAAGGGGCTGGTCGGCAAATTTTTAGGCGTCATCGCCGATGCCAACACCGCCTTCAAAGGCTTTGCCGAAAACCGCAAGAAATTCCTTACTTTAATGGACGACCAGCAGGCCAAGGCGCGCAAGACCAAGGCGGACCTCGCCGTCACCATCGAACTTTTGGACCAGCAGGCCCTGGCTATCCGCCAATCCCTGCATGGGCTGAAAGTGGAAATCGCGGCCGGGCAGATTGCCCTGGACCGCGCGCAGGAGGAGCTGGAAGCCAAGCGCCAGCACGCCATCACTACGGGCGATGCCGCCGATGCTGCCGAGGTCCAGGCGTTTCGCGGCGCCATTGCCAATTTCCGTGGCAAGGTGGCGGACATGCGCGAGGCCCTGGTCGGCTCGGCCATGCTCATCCCCATCATCGGCCAGAACCGCTCGGCGGCGGAAACCCGCATGATGAAAATTTCCAACGGTCTGCTGGTGGTCATCCCCCGCCTGATGGCTGTGGCCTCCCAGGCCGTGGTGCAGGTGGAAATCCGCAACGCCGCCGAGGCTTCCGCCAAGTTGGAAGAAGCCAACCGGCAGATCACTCTGCTCGCCGCCAAGGGCGCGCATGAGGCCGCGACCTCCGCCGCCCGCTCGCTCGGCGGCGATCCGCGCAATATCGAGGTGCTGGCGCAGGTGGCGGACGAGGCCATTGCCAGCATGAACGAGGTCATCGACATCGAGCGCGAAGTTGCCGCCGCGGATGCCGGGCGGGAGCAGAAACTCGCCGAAATCCGCGACAAACTGGTGCACGGCATGCAGGGCGCCAATGCCCGGGCGATCGAGAAATGAACCGTGGTCTAATTGCCTGGCTTGCCGGCATGTTGTTGCTTGCGGCAATGTCCTTTGTACCCTCGAAAATTCTCCATGATATCGAGCTTGTGTTGGCCTATGCGTTTATTGGGTTGGCTTTCATGTTTGTTGTCATTCAGAGCAGAAAAATGAAACGAAATCATTCGGAACGCGAGACCCCATGAGCGCTGATATGGATTTCGACATGCAGGCCGCGTGGCTGCGGCGCTTTTCCGCCGATGCGGAAAGCAACCTCGGCGCCTTCGCGCGGCGGCTGAAGGAGGCGATGCCCGAGCTTGTCACGGTGCAAGAGAAAAAGGGCTTTTTCGCCAAGACGGCGAAAATCACCGGCGTGACCATCGAACTTGGCGAGAACCGCTACAGCCTGGAACAGAACGCCGGGCGGCTGACCGCCAGCATCGCCATGGTGGTGCGCGGCATTACGCTGAACACCAAAACGCTGGACCCGTCGGAATGGTTCGCGCGGTTGGCGGACGAGACCAAGAAAGCCTCGGCCCATGCGCAAACCTTGAGTAGTTCCTTGCAACAATTCATGGCAAGCTGATGGGCTGGCTCGACCGCTTCAAACCAAAAAACGCCAGCCCGGAGGAAATGCGCCGCCAGGCGGATATCCTCATGAGCCTGCGCGGCAACCGAATCCCCACCGCCACGCTGGATCGTTTGCAAGGCTCGGCCAACGGCACCAAACCCTGGATGGCGACGCTCACCCCGGCTGAACTGCTCATCGCGCGCTCGCATGGGTTGAAACCCATCGCCGCCATTTCCGCCACCTGCTGGCTGCATTACGGCTGGTCCTGGACTTTGGGGCATTCGCAGGGTTGGGAGGCTGCGTTGCAGCGCCTCGGCCAGGAGGCCAAAGCCTGCGGCGCCAATGCGGTGCTGGATGTGAAAATGCGCACCATTCCGCTGGAAGCGGGCGAGAGCATGGATTTCACGCTCATCGGCACGGCGGTGAAGGTGGACGGCCTGCCGCCCTCGGCCGACCCGATCATCGCCACCGTGCCGGCGCTGGAATTCGTGAAGCTGCTGGAGGCCGATGTGGTGCCGACCGGCATTGCCATCGGCGCGCATTACCAATGGCTGAGCGACTGGAACAACAGCGCCAATCAGGCCTGGATGGGTAATATCGAGGCGCCGCAGCTTTCCAGCCTGTGGAACGATGTGCGCAACCAGGCGCATGCGAATTTGCGCGAATCCGCCCGCCCGCGCGGCAACGGCGTGCTGGCGCATGTGAACTTCTCCCAGATGTTTGACCGCGAACGCGAGGTGAATGAGCGCAAGTTCAAGGAATACCTCGCGCGCTACATCGTCATCGCCACTACGGTGGACGCGCGGCGGGGCACGCCGCTGCCGCATGATATTTCCATGGTCGTGGACATGTGCGCCGGCAAAACGCCGTTGCAAGGCAGCAAAGCGCACCACCAGTCCTACGCCAGCAATGAACAAGAGGGAGCTATTTAGCCATGACATTGGATCTTCCCGTACACGCGCAGGAGCGTTTGAAAGGCCTGCGCGGCAGCGCGCATTCCACCGGCGTGTTCACCTCGGATTTTTCGGTCAACGAGTTTTTGCTGGTGCGCAAGGCGGGGTTCGAGCCGATCGGCCTGTGCGTTGGCTCCTGCGTTTACCATGTCGGCATCCAGTACGGTTCCTGGTCGAAGAATCAGGAAATGGATGTGCTCTCGAAAGCCATGTACCACGCGCGCGAACTGGCGATGTCGCGCATGCGCGCGGAAGCCTCCGCCATGGGCGCGGATGGCATTGTCGGCGTCAAACTCACCATCAAGCGGCTGGAATGGGATGAGCAGTTGCTGGAATTCATCGCCATCGGCACCGGGGTCGTGCATGGCGAGGGGCATAAGGGTTTCCGTGCGCATGACGGCGGCCCGTTCACCTCGGATTTGTCGGGGCAGGATTTCTGGTCGCTGCTGCACGCCGGTTACCGGCCGGTGGAAATGGTGATGGGCAGTTGCGTTTATCACGTCGCGCATCGCGGCGTGCTCTCTGGTCTGGGCACCGTGGGCCGCAATGTGGAGCTGGAGAATTTCACCGCGGCGATGTACGAGGCGCGCGAAATCGCGGTGGAGCGTATGCAGTTCGAGGCCGCCGCTGCAAAAGCGGAAGGCGTGGTGGGGGTGGATATTCATGAGGGGAGTTTTGGCTGGAAGACCCATGTGATCGAGTTTTTTGCCATCGGCACGGCGGTGCTGCCGCTGGACCAGGAGATCGCGCCGGATAAAATCCCCGACCCGATTATGGTGCTTTCGGTCAACGATTAAGGCGGTTTTTTGCTTTAGCGGTCCCAAACGCTTACACGGGCCGCTGGTGATACCCACCCGGAGCAAAGTTTTTGGCGAATAAACACTACGATGCCGTGATTATCGGTGCCGGGGCGGCGGGGCTGTTCTGCGCCGCGATGGCGGGCCGGCGCGGCAAAAAAGTGCTGCTGCTGGAGCACACCACGGAGCCGGGGGCGAAGATTCTGATCTCCGGCGGCGGGCGGTGCAATTTTACCAATACGAAGGTGGGCGCTGAGAATTTTATCTCGCAGAATTCGAATTTCTGTAAGTCGGCGTTGGCGAGCTTCACGCCGCAGGATTTTATCGCGCTGGTGGAGGCCCAGGGGATAAAATACCACGAGAAGAAGCTCGGGCAGTTGTTTTGCGACGGTTCCGCCAAGGAAATTCTGGCTATGCTGCTCGGCATGTGCAGCACGGCCGGGGTGGAGTTGCGCACCGGGCACACGGTTTCCGATATTTCGCGCGGCGATAATTTCCGGGTGGAAACCGATGCGGGGCCCGTGGAATCTACCGCACTTGTGCTGGCGACCGGAGGCTTGTCGATCCCGAAAATGGGAGCGACGGGGTTTTCCTATGACATGGCGCGGAAATTTGGCCTGGGTATGGTGGAGACGCGGCCGGGGCTGGTGCCGCTGGTGTTCACCGGCGAGCGTTGGGCCTGGATGCAAGGGTTGAGCGGGGTTTCCTTTGATTCCGTGGCCAGTTACGGCAAGCGGAAATTCCGGGAGAATACGCTGTTTACCCACCGGGGGCTCTCCGGGCCGGCGATTTTGCAGATTTCCTCCTATTTGCCGCCGGGGGGTACGCTGGTGCTGGATATGCTGCCGGGGCAGGATGCTTATGAGGTGCTGCTGGAGCGTAAGGCCAGCCGCAAGAAGGCTGAGCTGAAGACGGTGCTGGGGGAGTTTTTGCCGGCGCGCCTCGCGCATGCGATGCTGCAACCGCCGCTGGGCAACCATATCATCGGCGATATGCCCAATAAGGCGCTGCGAAATACCGCGGAAATGATGAATCGGTTTACCCTGGTACCGGCGGGGACGGAAGGTTACGCCAAGGCCGAGGTTACGGTGGGCGGGGTGGATACGGCGAGCCTGTTTTCCAAGACCATGGGTGCGCGGGAGGTGCCGGGGTTGTTTGTGATCGGCGAGGCGGTGGATGTGACCGGCTGGCTGGGCGGGTATAATTTCCAGTGGGCGTGGTCCAGCGGGTATTCCGCGGCACAGGCGGTGTGAGGCCAGGGGGGTGTTTCACGTGAAACACTTGTGAGGAAAGTGTTTTAATGCATTGTTAGTATGGCTTAATTTTTTGCTTGCACCCCAATTTGTGCGGGTTTGTGTCGAAAAAACAACGACTCGCAAAATGGGCCTATGCCGTAGGTGACGTGCTGTTGAGGCGGCGGCCGTGGCCAAGGTTACGCCCCTTTACATTTTATGGTTATTGCTCTGTTGTCGGTTCCCAGGAAGCACGACGCAAGAGAGGAATAACCGGCCATGTCGGGGAGTACGATCTCAACTGCAATCCTAACGACCGTGAAGCTTGGAGGTGGCGGCTACGTGAGCCCGTTGATCATTACCAGTGCGGGTGTTGTCGCGCCCACGCTCGGCGGGGCGAACGGGGTGCTGGTGGCCTCGACGGTGGGGCGTAGCCTGGTCAATTATGGGCTGGTTGGCGCCGGGGTGGGCACTACCGGTGGTGCGGGGACGGCCGGCAGTAATACCGGCGGTGCCCTGGGCACGGGTGTTTCCGCCACAAAAGGCGGTAATGGCGGCAATGGCGGCATGGCTGTCGACATGGTGGGGCTGGGCACCGTTACCAATTATGCGACGGTTGCCGCTGCGCCGGGCGGTGCCGGTGGTAATGGCGGCAATGGTGCCAGTGGTGCCGGAATTGGCGCGCTTGCCGGGTTTGGCGGCACCGGCGGGGCGGGCGGCGACGGTGTGGATCTGGCGGCTGGCGGGTGGCTGAGCAATTTGGCCGCGATTTCCGGCGGCGCCGGTGGCGCCGGGGGGCGTGGCGGGATTAGTGGCGCCGGGTATATCAATGGTTTGGGCGGCGCCGGCGGCACGGGTGGCAACGGTGCCGATGTAGTGGGGGGATACCTGCTGAACAGCGGTATTATTTCCGGCGGCCCGGGCGGCACTGGCGGCACCTACGCTATTAGCGGCGTGGGCGGTGCGGGGGTTTATCTGGATGGCGGGACGGTTATTAATGCCGGGACCATCGCCGGTGGTGCGGGCAGCAGGAACGGGGATGCCGTGCAGTTCGGCACGGCGGCGAGCCTGCTGGTTATTGACCCGGGCGCGGTGTTTGCCGGGAATGTGGTGGCGGATGCGGCGGTGGCGGATGTGCTGGAGCTTTCTGGGACCTCAACCGGCGGGCTTGCTGGGGTTGGCACGCAGTTTCTTGATTTTCAGGATATTAGTTTTGCCTCCGGCGCGGGCTGGAGCATTTCCGGGGATAGCGTGGGGCTGGCGAGCGGCGTGACGATTGCCGGGTTTACGATGGCGGACCGCATCGACCTTACCGATTTCGCGGCGACCGCCAGCAGCTATGTCGCGGGCAGTGGGCTGGTGCTGAGCAACGCGACGGCGAGTGAAACCATTGGCCTGGTGGGCAATTTTTCCGCCGGGAATTTCAGCATTGCGAGTGATGGTGCGGTTGGAACGGTGATTACCGAGGTTACCTGCTACGCGAAGGGCACGCGCATTGCGACGGCGCAGGGCGAGGTGCCGGTGGAGGCGCTGCGGATCGGCATGGAAGTGAAAACCATGCATTCCGGGTTACAAAAAATTAAATGGATCGGGCACCGGAGTTATGCGGCGCCTTTTGCCAACCATGCGAAGGTGCTGCCGGTTTGTATTGCGGCCGGGGCCATTGCCAGGGGGATGCCGGGGCGCGATCTTTATGTTTCGCCGGGGCATGCGATTTGCGTTGATGGCGTGTTTATTCATGCGGCGCGGCTGGTGAATGGGGTGAGCATTACGCAGGCGAAGGCAGTGGATGCGATTACGTATTTCCACGTCGAGACGGAAAACCATGAGGTGATTTTCGCGGAAGGGTGCCCGGCGGAGACATTCATGGGGGAATATTTCCGCAAGCAGTTCCATAATGCGGCGGAGTTTGGTGAGTTGTATCCGGGGCAGGTGGCGCCTGAGGAAATGCGGTTGCCGCGGCTGGAGCAGGGGTTTCAGCTTGAGGTGATTTGCCAGTATCTGGCGCGGCGGGCGGAGATTGAGACATGGCCGGGTGTTGCGGGGCCGTTGCGCGGGTATTTGGAGACGGCGGGGCCGGATGTGGTGATTGGCTGGGCGCAGGATTTGGCGGCGCCGGAGCAGGCGGTTTCGCTGGATGTTTATGTTGGGGGGCAGGCTGTTTGCCGGGTGCTGGCGAATTTGTTCCGGGAGGATTTGCGCGCGGCGGGGGTTGGTTTGGGGCGGCATGGGTTTACGTTGCAACTGCCGGTGGGGGTTGCGGGGGTGGTTAGTGTTTGCCGGAGTAATGACCAGGTGGTGTTGCCGTGGGCGGGGGTGGCGCTGGCGGGGGTGGCTTAGGGGGAAAAAATGGAACTATATATTTGACTCCTTATTCCGACTTTGACTGTGTAGACGGCATTTTGCCGAGAATAAAGATCGTTACAGGCACTATTGACACTCAACAGACTTAATTACCGGCTCGCCTTGCATGAAAACATGCGCCGCATCGACATAATGCACCGTGCATGAAGACAGGTTGCTCGGAAGCTTCTCAGCCAAGTTTATTTCCGTATCTGTATAATAACAATTAATCCAAAAAACAGCGTTTGGTTCCAAGTTTCGAAGGTTCCAAATTAACATATTATTTTTGAATTGATCGGGTCGAATGCTATCATAGGAGCTTGGCTTTCCATCGAACAATTGCACCATATACAGTCTATTAGGATCAAGCGGGTCTTGAAAATCCGAGTCCTTAAACGCTTGATAATTTTTAGGTACTGTAACGGCTTTCTGTTCAGTTACAACCGAAGCCGGACAAAACTCTTCGGCGCGGGAGGCTGTGCTACAGAGAAGAAACACCGGAACAACAGCTATCAAAGCGGCGCTTGTCAGCAAGCGAGCGGACACGGCATCGTTACATGTTCCTTTGACCCAACTTGCGCTAAACCAAAGAGGATTGTTCAACATAGCCTGACTCCAAGTGGTAATGGGAGTGCGATTCCATTACGTGAAAGTGCCAGATTATATATGTCCACCAGCTTCAAATCAGCAACTGCCGCAAGTTTAGGGAGTCAAATATATAGTTCCCAAAAAAACAGGGGGCAAAGCCCCCTGTTTTGGTGAATCCGCAGTGCCAAAACTTTACTTGGTGATGACTTCCGGGACGATGGTTTTGACGATGGTGGCGTCCAGGGCTTCAAAGCCTTCGTAGTCGATGGTGGCGTAGAGGTCTTTGCGGGTCAGCATTTGATCCACGCAGTTTTGCGCGCCGCCGTCTTTCATGATGGATTTGTAGAGTTTTTCCTGCGCCAGAGCGGCGACGCGCAGCGAGGTGACGGGCCAGATCAGCATTTTGTAGCCGAAGGATTCGAACTGGTCTTTGGTGTAGAACGGCGTGCGGCCGAACTCGGTCATGTTGGCGAGCAGGGGCACGCCGGGCATGCGGCGGGCAAATTCGCGGAACATTTCCTCGGTGTTCAGGGCTTCGGGGAAAATCGCGTCGGCGCCGGCTTCCATGTAGAGTTTGGCGCGGGCGACGGCGCCGTCCATGCCCTCTGAGGCCGCGGCGTCGGTGCGGGCGATGATGTAGAGGTGGCGGCGGGCGTGGGCGGCGGCGGAGATTTTGGCTGCCATGTCCTGCGGGGTCGCGAGTTTTTTGTCGTTCAGATGGCCGCATTTTTTGGGTAGGATCTGGTCTTCAAGGTGCACGGCGGCGGCGCCGGCGTCCTCGAAGGCGCGGACCATGTGCATGACGTTTAAAGCTTCGCCGTAGCCGGTGTCGCCATCGACCAGCACCGGCAGGCCCGTCGCGCGGGAGACTTGTTTGATGAAGAAGCAGACTTCATCAACGGTGATGATGCCGAGGTCGGGCAGGCCCATCGAGGCGGTCATGGCCGCGCCCGAGAGGTAGCAGGCAGCGAAGCCAGCGGCTTTTGCCTGTTGCGAGGCGAGGCCGTTATGGGTGCCGGGGAGGGGGAGGATGCCGGGGCGGGCGAGGAGGGCGCGGAAGCGTTCGCCGGCGGGTTGGGTGGGGAGGTCTGATGCGCGCAAGTAAGGCATGGTATTAATCCCTTAAGAAGAAAAACCCCCGCCGGGCTGGGCCTGGCGGGGGGAGTGGTTAGCGTTTTGCCAGGGGCACGAATTCCAGGTTCTCCGGGCCGACATAGTTGGCGGAGGGCCGGATGATCTTGCCGTCGATGCGCTGTTCGATGACATGCGCACTCCAGCCGGAGGTGCGCGAGATCACGAACAGGGGGGTGAACATGAGGGTGGGAACGCCCATCATGTGGTAGGAAACGGCCGAGAACCAGTCGAGGTTCGGGAACATTTTCTTGGCGTCCATCATCACCGATTCAAGGCGCTCGGCGATGTCGTACATTTTGGTGGAACCGGCTTCATCGGAGAGCTTTTTGGCGACGCGCTTGATGACGACGTTGCGCGGGTCCGCGATGGTGTAGACCGGGTGGCCGAAGCCGATGACGACTTCCTTGGCGGCGACGCGGGCGCGGATGTCGGCTTCCGCCTCGTCCGGGTTGTTGTAGCGCTTCTGGATTTCGAACGCGACCTCGTTGGCGCCGCCGTGCTTGGGGCCGCGCAGGGCGCCGATGCCGCCGGTGATGGCGGAATACATGTCCGAACCGGTGCCGGCGACGACGCGGGCGGCGAAGGTGGAGGCGTTGAACTCATGCTCGGCGTAGAGGACCAGCGAGGTGTGCATGGCGCGCACCCAGCTGGCGGACGGCGCCTTGCCGTGCAGCAGGTGCAGGAAGTGGCCGCCGATGGAGTCGTCGTCGGTCTCGACCTCGATGCGCTTGCCGTTGGTGGCGAAGTGGTACCAGTACAGCAGCGCCGAACCCAGCGAGGCCATGAGACGGTCGGCGATGTCTTTCGCGCCCGGCTCGTTATGGTCGTGGGCTTCCGGCAGGATGGTGCCGAGCGCGGAGACGTAGGTGCGCATGACGTCCATCGGGTGGGCGGCGGCGGGAATGGCTTCCAATATGGTTTTGACCGCGGCGGGCAGGCCACGCAGCGCGCGCAGCTGTTGCTTATAGGCTGTCAGCTCCGAGGCGTTGGGCAGGGTGCCGTGGACGAGGAGGTGCGCGATCTCCTCGAACTCACAGGCATCCGCGACGTCGAGGATGTCGTAGCCCCGGTAGTGCAGGTCGTTGCCTGAGCGGCCAACGGTGCACAAAGCGGTATTGCCGGCGGCAACGCCTGAGAGGGCGACGGACTTCTTCGGTTTCGGCAGGACGCTTTCGTTCATGGATGTACTTCCTTTCTCAGAGAATGCCGGGTGCTGTGCGCATAGGCGGTCTCCCGCGCTGCGCGCGCACGGGACATGCCGCGCTGAACGCACGAGGTTCGGGGGTTCATTACGCCAAAATGACGCCCCGTCCAGAGTAGGGCTTGCGGATAAAGGCAAACGGCTTGCGTTTGTTTGCAAATTTTGCGAATTATTGGGCGTGACGGATAAGAAAATCTTTGCAGGCGACAGGTTGCGGCGGCTGCGTGAGCAGGCGGGGCTGAAACAGGCCGCGCTGGCGGTGAAGCTGGGGATTTCGGCCAGTTATTTGAACCAGATAGAGAGCGACCAGCGGCCGTTGACGGTGGCGCTGCGGGGCCGGCTGGCGGTGGTGCTGAACGTGCCGGAGACGTATTTCGCCGATAGCGAGGATGCGCGGCGGGAGAGCCAGCTGCGGGAGGATTTGGGCGATCCGCTGTTCCGGGCGATGCCGGGGGCGCAGGCGGAAGTGCGGGCGCTGGTGCGGGCGGCGCCGGCGTTCGCGGAGGCGTTTATGACGCTGTACCGCGCCTATACCGGGCAGACGGAGCAGCGTGAGGCGCTGGCCGGTGGGCCGGCGCCGCGGTTTCCGTATGATGAGGTGCGTGACTGGGTGCAGTCGCGGCAGAACCATTTTGCGGCGCTGGACCATGCGGCGGAGGCGATGTTCGAGGAGTGGGGGTTCAGCCCGGCCAGCTTGCGCGAGGATATGCGGCGGTATTTGCGCGATGTGCATGGCATTACCACGGCCAGCACGCCGGGGATGCTGGCGGAGGGGGTATTCTGGCGGTTGAGCCGGGGGAGCAAGCGGCTGTACCTGGCGGAGGATGCGGCGCCGGAGAGCGAGATGTTCTGGCTGGCGCATGTGATCGGCCAGTTGCAGCAGCGGCCGCTGATAGAGCGCGAGTTGCGGCGGGCGAAGTTTTCCACCGAGGAGGCGCTGGGGTTGGCGCGGATTGCGCTGGCGAATTATTTTGCCGGGGCGCTGATGCTGCCGTATGGGCGGTTTCATGCGGCGGCGGCGGCGGTGCGGCATGATGTGCAAAAGTTGCAGCGGCAGTTTGGCGCGAGTTTTGAGCAGGTGTGCCATCGGTTGAGTACGATGCAGCGGCCGGAGCTGCCGGGGATACCGTTTTACTTCGCCAAGACGGATATTGCGGGGAATATTTTGAAGCGCAGCAGTGCGACGCGGTTTCAGTTTGCGCAGTTTGGCGGGCCTTGTCCGCTGTGGAACGTGTACCGGGCGTTTGCGCGGCCGGGGGAGATTTTGGTGCAACTGGCCAGTACGCCGGATAATATGAGCTATTTGAACATTGCGCGGACCGTTGGGCGGGGCGGGGGTTCGTATTTGAGCCGGCCGCGCGCGGTGGCGGTGGTGCTGGGGTGCGAGATTAGGTACGCGCCGCAGATGGTGTATGCGGCGGGGCTGGATTTGGGGAACCCGGACGCGGCGGACCCGATTGGGCCAGGGTGCCGGGCGTGCGAGCGGACGAATTGCCGTCATCGCTCCGTGCCGCCGATGGGCCGGGCGCTGGATATGGGGACGGCGGAGCGCGGGGTGGTGCCGTATAGGTTGAAGCCGGGGGGTTGAGGCTGCGGGATGGCCGGGAAACGTATTGTAATTGCAGAGGATTGTTCTGGGAACTGTTCCTGGAATTGTTCCGGGCTTGGGCGTGCAGGTGAAGCCGGGGCGCTCCCCCGCCAGGGGGACGGCACGCTGGGTGTGTTATCACGGTGTGTTCATTTGACAATGCCCTGAAAATACACAAAAATTCTCGTGAATACGATTTTGCGGCCGGTGGTAAGAATTTATAGTAACAGAACGATTACGTACAAAAATCTGTTTGTTTTTGCGGGTTAAGGCGCGTAACTGTTTGCATTGTTAGGTAATGGGTTCATTGTTCAGGGAACCCAAAGTCTAAGGTGTTGCTCGGGAAGAGGTCAAAGAGATTATGGCGTCGACAGTTAGCAGTGGTGTTACGTCGATTGTGTCGTCCGGCAGCACGGCGAGCAATACCACCGTTCTGAGTGGCGGTACCCAAATTGTATCTTCTGGCGGCACGACCGTTTCCACCACGCTCAGCCGTGGCGGCACGGAGATCGTATCCGCGGGCGGGACGGCCTCCAACACGAAAATTAACTCTGGCGGCATTGAAATTGTTTCGTCGGGCGGTACCGCTGCCAGCAGCACGGTAAGCAGCGGCGGTTATCTGGTTGTTTTGCCGGGCGCCACGGATACCGCGCCGGTTGCAAGCGGCGGGTATATTGTTTCCACCGGCGTTGTGCTGGTGCAGTCGTACACGGTGACCTCCACCACCACGGCCAGTGCCACGGTGAGTTCCGGCGGCGTGGAATATGTTCTGTCCGGCGGCACGGCGAGCGCCACCACGGTGAGCGGCAGCGGCGTGCAGGGTGTGTATTCCGGCGGCGTTGCCAGTGCCACCGTGTTGCGGTCTGGTGGTACCCAGGAGGTTTTTGCCAGCGGTACGGCCCGTGGCACGGTGGTGAGCAGCGGTGGCGTGCAAACTGTGCTGTCCGGCGGGTCGGCTGTCAGCGCGACAGTAAGCAGTGGCGGGGCGCAGTTAGTTTCTAGCGGCGGTGTGGCAAGCGCCACCACGGTTAGGTCCGGCGGCTCGGAAGTGGTTTATGGCGGTGGTACCGCCAGCGGCACGGTCGTGAGCAATGGCGGGGCGCAGACCGTCTCGTCAGGTGGTTTGGCTGTCAGCACGACGGTGAGCAGTGGTGGGACGCAAGTTGTTTTGTCTGGTGGTACCGCGAGTGGCGTGTTGGTGGGCAGTGGCGGCGGCGGCGGACAATTGGTCTATGGCACGGCGTTTTCCACGATACTGGCCATTGGTGGTAGCCAGACGGTGTTTTCGGGTGGTGTTGCCAGCGGCACGGTGGTTATCACCGGCGGATTGGAGACGGTGTCTTCCGGCGGGCTGATCGTTTCCACCACGGTCAGTAGTGGCGGCACGGAAATCGTCACGGGGAGTGGCACCGCCAGCGGCACAGTGGTGGCCCGTAGCGGACTGGAGACGGTGTCTTCCGGTGGCCGGGTATATTTCACCACGGTCAGCAGCGGTGGCGTGGAAGTTATAACTGCCTTTGGCTCGGCGTTTTTCACGACGCTGAGCGGTGGCGGCAGCCAGACTGTGGCTTCCGGTGCCACCGCCAGCGGCACCACGGTAAGAAGCGGTGGCCAGCAGGTTGTGTCTGTTGGAGGTACTGCCAGCAACACGGTCATCAGCAGCGGTGGTACGGAAGTTGTAATTGACTTTGGCCGGGCGGTGTCCACGACCGTGAGAAGCGGCGGCGCGGAGACGGTGTTGTCCGGCGGCTCAGCTGTCGGCGGGACGGTAAGCAGTGGTGGGGCGCTGGTAGTTTCCAGCGGCGGCACGGCGCGGTCCGCCAAGATCTATGCTGGTGGTAGCGAAACCGTTTTGACCGGCGGTTCGGCCAGCGGCACGGTGGTGAACAGCGGCGGCGGCCTGATTATATCATCCGGCGGTACTGACTCCGCCACGGTGGTGAGCAGTGGCGGCACTGAAACCGTGCTTGTCAGTGGTACGGCGATCGGCACGGTGGTGAGTCGCGGCGGCACTGAGATTGTGTCGTCTGGCGGTGTTGTCAGTGGCGCTGCCGTCCGGACGGGCGGTAGCCTGCAGGTGTATTCCGGCGGTGCGGAATCTGGATCCGTGGTTAGCGGTGGCGGCGTGGAAGTGGTTTCCTCGGGCGGTAGGGCCACCGGCACCGTGGTGAGTAGCGGCGGGCAACAATCAGTTTACGGCAGCGCCGTTTCGGCGATTGTGAACAAAGGCGGTGCCGAGATCGTCTCTTCCGGTGGCGTTGCCAGCGGCACGGTGGTGAGTAGCGGCGGCATAGAAGTTGTCTATTCCGGGGGTATGGCCAGCGGCACGGTGGTGAGCAGCGGTGGCACCCTTGTTGTTCTGCAAGGCGGGTCGGCAACCGGGACGACAGGAAGCAGCCTGGCCGCGGGTGTGTTGGTCGTCGCCTCCACGGGTGTAACGGTTTATACAAGTGTTGCCAGCGGGATAACCGTCAATCCCGGCGCTACTGAATACGTTTTGTCTGGTGGTACGGCCAGCAACACCACGATTCTTAGCGGTGGCACGCAATACGTTTATTCCGGTGGTGCTGCCAGTGGCACCACCGTTAGCAGCGGTGGCACTGAGTATGTGTATTCAGGTGCTTTGGCTCGCTCCACGACAATTAGTGCTGCTGGCATTGAAACGGTTTCTTCCGGCGGTATGGCCAGCAGCACGGTTGTAAGCAGCGGCGGTATTTTGTTTGTATCCTCCGGTGGTACGGAAGCTGGTGGCGTGGTGGCCAGCGGCGGCTTCGAATATGTTCTGGCCGGCGGTTCGGCGAGTGGTACCGTGGTCAGCAGTGGCGGCGCCGAATATGTCTCGTCTGGCGGCACCGCCAGCAATACGACAGTTTTGTCCGTTGGCGGGCAGTATGTCTATGGCACGGTGGTTTCCACGGTGGTCAGCGGCGGCGGCAGCCAGAACGTATATTCCGGCGGTGTTGCCAGCCTAGGTATCGCGGGCAGCGGTGGCGTGGTTTCAGTGTTGGCCGGCGGCCTTACCGTTTCCACGGTGCTTAGTTCCGGCGGCGTTGAATATTTAATTGCCGGCGGCACGGCGCGCGGTACCGTGGTAAAAAGTGACGGCGATCTGTTTGTTTCCGCGGGTAGCACCGATTCCAGTAGCGTTGTCAGTTCCGGCGGCGTTGAATTTGTACTTGCCGGCGGCACGGCGAGCGGCACCAAGGTGGCTGGCGGCACAGAAACGGTATCTTCCGGCGGCGTGACCTTTTTCGCGATTGTGAGTTCTGGCGGCACTGAAATAGTGTTGTCGGGCGGCAGAACGGTTTCCACGACGATCAGTGCTGGCGGCGTTGAGCAGGTGGCCTCCAGCGGCACGGCGAGCGGTACTATTGTTAGCGCCGGGGGCAACTTGGTGGTGGCTTCCGGTGGCACTGATTCTGCCACCGTGGTGAGCAGTGGCGGCACGGAAACGGTATCTTCCGGCGGGATGGCCAGCGGTACCGCGGTGAAGGCTGGGGGCGGACAGTCGGTTTATGGTTCTGCCACCAGCACTACTGTTAGCAGCGGCGGCGCGCAAACGGTGTATTCAGGCGGCGTGACCGTTTCCACTCTGCTAAGCTCTGGCAGTTCTGAACTCGTCAATTCTGGCGGCACGGCGAGCGGCACCGGGATCAACGCCGGCGGGATTGAGCTGATTGTCTCCGGTGGCAGTGCTGTCGGCAATACGATTAGCAGCGGCGGGTATCTGGTTGTTCTGCCGGGTGCAACGCTTACCGGGACGACGATTTTGACGGGCGGGGCGGTCGTGTCCACCGGTGTTCTGGTGTTGGGGCCGATAACGGGCAGCGTATATGCGAGCACGGCCAGCCGCATTACGGTGAGTTCTGGCGGGACGGAATACGTTCTGTCCGGTGGGTCGGCCATCAGTAACACGGTTAGCAGCGGCGGCACGCAAAACGTGTATTCCGGCGGCCTTGCCAGAAGCACCACGTTAAATGGCGGCACGCAGGTTGTGTATTCCGGCGGCGTGGTCAGCAACACGGCGGTGATTAGTGGCGCGACCGAGACAGTGTCTGGCGGTATTACCTATGGCACGGTTCTAAGCGGTGGCTCGGAAGTTGTTTATAGCGGCACGGCATCGGGCACGGTGATTGGCAGCGGCGGGATCGAGACGGTTGATAACGGTGCGACCGCCAGCAGCACCACGGTAAATAGCGGCGGCATGCAGGTTATTGATAACGGCGCGACCGCGAGCAACACCACGGTGAGCAGCGGCGGCACATTGGTTGTAAACGGTGGTGCCGTTTACGGTGTGGTGATCTCCAGCGGCGGAACCCTGATCGAGCTGCCGGGGTCCATTGTCAGTGGAACGATTAATTCCGGTGCGGTTGCCGTTGGAACCGGGGTCGTGGCTGTGTCTCTTACGGGAGTGACCCTTTATGCCAGTGTTGCCAGCGGCTTGACCGTGAGCGCTGGCGGCAGCGTGGATGTCCTTTCCGGCGGTACAGTCAGAAGTACCGTGGTTAGTAGAGGCGGTGTTGAAACGGTTTATTCCGGTGGCGCGGCCAGCGGTACCGTGGTGAGCAAAGGTGGCTTGGAGGTAGTATCTGGCGGCACCATTTACGGCACGGTGATTAAGGGGGGTGGCGAGTATTTAGCTGCGGGTACAACCTCAGCCGTGATCGTCACCAACAGTGGCTTCGACGAGATCTATTCTGGCGGCGTGGCTTACGCGACGACGCTGAACAGCGGCGGGTTTGACGGAGTCTTCGGCGGCGGCGTGGCAAGCGGTACCATAATCAACAGTGGTGCCAGTGAAGGTGTCTACGCCGGCGGTGTAGGCATTGGCGCCACGGTGAATAGCGGGGGGGTCGATTATGCTGGGGGTGCCGCGTATGTCAATGGCGTTCTGGCGTATGGCGGCGTGACTTCCAACACCACGGTGAATGTTGGCGGCGTAGAATATGTCGGCGCTACAGCGTCGGCCACTTTGGTGAACAGCGGTGGGATTCAGTACGTATTCTCGGGCGGTGCGGGTATTGGCACCACGGTGAGTGTCGGTGGGGTCGAGACTGTAGAAACGGGCGGCGCGGAGTTTGTAGTCTCTGGCGGCACGGCCAGCGGCATTGTTGTTGCCCCCGGTGGATACTTGGTGGTTCTGCCTGGTGGCTCGGCAAACGGGGCTACGGTTCTGTCGGGCGGGGTGACTGTTTCCACAGGTGTTGTGATTCATGAACCTACCGCGAACATAGTATCGTCGGGCGTTGCCACCGGTTTAACAGTAAGCTCGGGCGGTATAGAATTTGTTCTGCCCAGCGGTACGGCGAGAAGCAACGTCGTGAGTGGCGGCGGTACGCAGTTGATCTATTCCGGAGGCATCGCCAGCAGCACCACGCTTTATAGCGCCGGCACGCAGTATGTTCTTGCCGGTGGCGCGGCCAGCGGCACGATAGTCAGCAGCGGGGGCAGTGAGACTGTATCCGCCAGCGGCAGGACGGTTTCTACTATTGTCCGGAGTGGCACCGAGACGGTGTATTTTGGTGGTATGGCCAGTGGCACGGTGGTGAGCAGTGGTGGCAGCCTGGTAGTATCTGTTGGCGGGGTTGCCAGCGGCACCTTGGTGAACAGTGGTGGCAGTCTGGTGGCGTCCTCCGGCGGTGTTGATTCTGGCACGGTGGTGAGCAGCGGCGGCGCGGAGGTGGTGTCTGCCGGTGGTACCGCGAGCGGTTCGGTGGTTCGTTCCGGCGGCACGC
Organism: Acetobacteraceae bacterium; assembly: GCA_003164135.1. Classification (GTDB taxonomy): domain Bacteria; phylum Pseudomonadota; class Alphaproteobacteria; order Acetobacterales; family Acetobacteraceae; genus Acidocella. Next base: position 37,006 of record PLSD01000018.1, on the reverse strand, counting down.
AGTCGGCTTATGGCACCACAGTATCCACCACGGTGAGTGGCACCGAGACGGTGTACTCGGGCGGTGTGGCCAGTGGCACGGTGGTGAGCGGTGGTGGCATTGAAGCTGTGTCCTCCGGCGGCGTGGCCCGCGGTGGTGTGATCAGTAATACCGGGCTGGTGCTGGTGTATTCTGGCGGTGTAGCCGGCGGCATAGTGGTGAACAGCGGTGGCGCGGAAGTGGTGTCTTCCGGTGGCGTGGATTCAGGAGCTGTCATTAACAGCGGTGGCAATCAAACGGTTGTTGCAGGAGGATCGGCGAGTAGTGACCAACTGAAAGCCAACGGCACGGAAACCGTTTATGGCACCACCATCTCTATAACGATCAGCAGCGGCGGAACTGAGATTGTGTCTTCTGGCGGTATAGCCAGTGGTACGGTGGTAAGCAGCGGCGGTATTGAGGTTATTTATTCTGGTGGTGTCGCGTCTGGCACAGTGGTAAGCAGCGGCGGATATTTGATTGTGTTGCCGGGTGGGTCGGCCGTCGGGACGGTTGGCAGTGCTGTGGCTACAGGCGTTGTGGTGTATGAACCCACTGGCTTTACGGTATATGCAAGCGCGGCTGTCGGTCTGACGATTAGTCCCGGTGGCGCTGAGTATGTTTACTCTGGTGGTACCGCAAGCAACACCGTGGTGAGTAGCGGCGGTTTTCAGAATGTATATTCGGGCGGCGTTGCAAGCAGTACTGCTGTTTTCAGCGGTGGCACTGAGGCTGTGTATGCTAGTGGCGTGACCGTTTCCACGACGATCAACGGTGGCGGCACCGAGACGGTGTATTCTGGCGGCGTGGCCAGTGCGACCGTGGTGAGTAGCGGCGGTAGCCTGGTGGCGTCCTCCGGCGGTGTTGATGCTGGCACGGTGGTGAGCAGCGGCGGTGCGGAGGTGGTGTCTGCAGGTGGTACCGTGAGTGGTACGGTGGTTCGTTCGGGTGGCACGCAGTCGGCGTACGGCGTGACGGTTTCCACGACGGTGAGCGGGACTGAGACGGTGTACTCTGGCGGTGTCGCCAGCGCGACTGTGGTGAGTAGTGGTGGCAGCCTGGTGGTATCCGTTGGCGGCGTGGCCAGCGGCACGCTGGTGAGCAGTGGCGGTAGCTTGGTGGCGTCGTCTGGTGGCGTTGATTCTGGCACGGTGGTGAACCGTGGCGGCGCGGAGGTGGTGTCTTCCGGTGGTATTGCCAGTGGTACGGTGGTTCGTTCCGGCGGCACGCAGTCGGCTTATGGCACGACGGTTTCGGCCACGGTGAGTGGCACCGAGACGGTGTACTCTGGTGGTGTCGCAAGTGGCACGGTGGTGAGCAGTGGTGGCATTGAAGCTGTGTCCTCCGGCGGCGTGGCCCGCGGCGGTGTGATCAGTAATACCGGGCTGGTGCTGGTGTATTCCGGTGGCGTTGCCAGCGGCGCAGTTGTGAACAGCGGCGGTGCGGAGGTGCTCTCCTCCGGTGGTGTGGATTCGGGCACGGTTGTAAGCAGCGGCGGTAGCGAAATGGTGTTTGCCGGCGGCACGGGGAGCGGTTCTATCGTGCAGAGCGGCGGTACGGAGACCGTTTACGGCAAGACTGTCTCGGTATCCGTGAGCAGCGGCGGGATTGAGATTGTTTCCTCCGGTGGTGTTGCCAGCAACAGCGTGGTGAGTAGCGGCGGCATCGAGATCGTGTATTCGGGTGGCGCGGCCTCCGGTACGGTGGTGAGCACCGGCGGTACCTTGATTATTCTGCCGGGCGGAACGGCAACCGGGACGACGGGGACGGTTACGTCTTCGGGCGTTGTGGTGGTGGCACCTGCGGGCATTACCGTTTCCACCAGCGTTATCAGCGGATTTACCGTGAGCTCGGGCGGCGTTGAATATGTTCTCTCCGGTGGCACGGCCAGCAACACCACTGTTAGCAGTGGCGGCGTGCAGTATGTGTATTCCGGCGGTGCGGCCAGCAGCACCACGGTGCTGAATGGCGGTTCCGAGGCGGTGTACTCAAGCGGCAGGACGGTTTCCACCACTGTTAGCAGTGGCGGCGTGCAGTATGTGTATTCCGGCGGCGCGGCCAGCAGCACGGTGGCAAGCAGTGGTGGCAGCCTGGTGGTGTCTTCCGGGGGCACGGCTTCCGGCACGGTGGTGAGCAGCGGCGGTGCGGAAATTGTCTCCTCCGGTGGTACGGCGAGCCGTAGTATTGTGAAGGCCGGCGGTACGCAGTCCGCCTTTGGCAGCACTGTTTCCACGACGGTGAGCAGTGGCGGCACCGAAATTGTGTACTCGGGCGGGCATGCCAGCAGTACCGTGGTGAGCAGCGGCAGCATTCTGGTGCTGTCGTCTGGCGGCACGGCTAGCGGTGCCTCGATTACGGCCGGCGGGTATGTGGTGCTTCTGCCGGGTGGGACAGATACCGCGCCGGCGGGGACGGTGGTTTCCACGGGGGTGATATTGTTCACCTCAACGGGGATTACCTCGTCCTCCACGGTCAGCGCCACGGTGAGCGCGGGCGCGGTGGAATATGTTATGGCGGGCGGTACGGCCAGCGGTGCCACGGTAAGCAGCGGCGGCGTGCAGAATGTGTATTCCGGCGGCGTTGTCAGCAGCATTATTATTCGCTCTGGCGGCACGCAGAATGTTCTTTCCAGCGGCAGCACCACCAGTGCGGTGATCAGCAATGGCGGCACGCAGACGGTGCTGCTGGGCGGCACGGCGAGCCGGACGATTGTCAGCTCTGGCGGGACGGAAGCGACCAATGGCAGGACTATTTCCACGACTCTCAGCAGTGGTGGCAGTGAGATTGTGTACTCGGGTGGCTCGGCCAGCAGCACTGTGGTGAAAAGTGGTGGTGTTGAAGTTGTATCTTCTGGCGGCACGGCTAGTGGCACTACCGTGAGTGCTGGTGGCTACCTGATTATTCTGCCCGGTGCGACGGATACCGCGCCGACGGGGACGGGGGCTGTTGTTTCCACCGGCGTTGTGCTGGTGCTGCCCACGGGTGTTACCTCGGCTACCAATGCCAGCGGTACGGTAAGCGCCGGTGGTACGGAATATGTCCTCAACGGCGGTACGGCGAGCGGCACGGTGGTGAGCAGCGGCGGCACGCAGAATGTGTATTCTGGTGGCGTGGCCAGCAGTACCACGGTACTCAGCGGCGGGATTGAGTATGTGCTTTCCGGCGGCACGGCCAGCGGTACGGTTATCAGCGCCGGCGGCACGGAGATATTGCAGACCGGCGCCACGCAGGCCGGCAGCATTAACTTTGCTGGTGGCAACGGGACTTTGTCGATTGGTGGAACCACGCTGCCGGCCTCGGTTATCAGCGGATTTGACGCTGGTGGCATCACGACCGATAGCATCGTGTTGACTGGTTTCAGCTATACGACGGCGGATACCATTACGATGGGGGCGGGTAATACGTTGGCGCTGGTCCTGAATGGTTCCAGCTACTCGTTGAACTTCGATCCTTCGCAGAGCTTTGCCGGAGACTATTTCGAGCTAGGCTCCAACAGCTTGGGTCAGGTTGTGATTATCGACCCGACAGTGTTCTCGACAACACCGGCAATGGATTTCCTGCGCCCGGGGGCCGCTGCCACCAGTGGTGGACCAGGTACGGCAAGTATGCGAACGCTGGCTGATCTGTTTACCAGTGGCTCGGATGCCAGTTCGTTCGCGGCCGGTTTCCTGCCAATTTCGGCAAGCATGTATTCTCAGGCGGCGGTGAATACCATTTCGGCCTCCGCCAGCCCGGTTGGAGGGGGAGCTTACGATATGCTCCAGACATCCTTGCAGCATGGAACGCAGATTCCAATCCTGCCGCATTCTGGCTAAAGGTAAAATTCTGATGACGGCCGTATGAGATGATTTTCCTTTTAGCTTGATGAATGCGGATAAAGATATAATGGGACCAGACGTTATGGCCGGAGTGCCGGTTGAGAACGCCGGTGCTTCGGCTGGTGCGCAGCCCGAGCCTGAGGTGCTGGCACCCAAAAGCCCCGAGGATAAGGGGCCTTATCCGCTCCCTTCGGCGGTGCCGGCACAGTCGGGACCGTTGGGTATCCGGTTCGATTTCAACCTGGGTGCGCGGGTCGCGATACCCGAGGGTAAACCATGGCGGGTGCGCCTGCGTGACCTGGATACGGGAAACATCCTGTTTGAGAGCAGTCCAGGTGCAACTTTTATCAATAGTACGAAGCGTTATTACATACGCTTCGGTGTTGAAGTGTTCGACGATGCCAAGGTTTTCTTTCAGCATGAGTATAATGCCGAGAACGAGAAAGTGCTGGTGCAGTTTCCCGTTGGCACGCTTGGCGACATTATGGGGTGGTTTCCCTATGCGGCGAAGTTCCAGGAGAAGCATAAATGCAAGCTGACGTGCGCGTTGTCAGCTTTGCTGATTCCGCTTTACCGTGATGCCTATCCCGAGATTAACTTCATCACGCATGAAGAGGTAAAGCCGGAAGAGTATTATGCCACGTATTGCATCGGTCTGTTCTTCGACGATGAGGACAGGGTGTGGCAGCCGTGCGATTTCCGGCTGGTTGGGCTGCACCGTACCGCCGGATATATTCTCGGGGTGGACCCGGCGGAAGTGGCGCCGAAACTCGGGCTTGTGGACGAGGGGCCGCCGATTGATGAGCCTTACGTGTGTATCGCGGTGCAGAGCACGACGCAGGCGAAATACTGGAATAACCCGAACGGGTGGCATGAGGTTGTGAGTTACCTGAAGGCCAAGGGCTACCGGGTGGTGTGCATCGACCAGAAATCCGTGCATGGCGGTGGGATTGTATGGAACCACATTCCGCATGGGGTAGAGGATTTGACGGGCGATAAGCCGTTGGCCGAGCGGGTGCGCTGGATGCGGCATGCGAAAGCCTTCATCGGCCTTTCCAGTGGTTTGTCCTGGCTGGCCTGGGCGTCGGGCGTGCCGGTGGTGATGATTTCCGGGTTTACGCATCCGACGAATGAATTCACCACGCCGTATCGCGTGATTAATTACCATGCATGTAATTCCTGCTGGAATGATGTCCGGCACCGTTTTGACCACAGGGATTTTCTGTGGTGCCCGCGCCACGCTAATACGCCGCGGCAGTTTGAATGCACGAAGTTGATTACGGCCGCACAGGTGATTGCCACCTTGGAGCCGTTGGTTTGATGCAAATGCAGGGGTGGGTATGGCTGGCCAGGTGATCTGGTGCCTGGGCATGTATGGCAGTGCCTCGACCTGGGCCTTTAATGTCGTGCGGCAAATTCATATCGCCGCGGGGCAGGACAGGCTGCAATCGCATTTTTTTAGCGGCAAGCATGGCTTTGAGGATTTTGGCCGGGGTAATGTGATTGATCTGGTTAAGTCGCATGAGGTCAGCGATGAGGGCACAGTTCTTGAGCTGGCGGCGCGATCGGCAAAAATTCTGGTTACGATGCGCGACCCGCGTGATGCGGTGACGTCTCTGATGCTCTCCCATGGCCATAAATTCGATCGGGCGTTGGATTTTGTCGTGGCGGCCGCTGATTTATGCCGGGGGTATGCCAAGGACCGGCGGGCGAAACTGTTCCAATACGAAACAAGATTTTTCGAGGACCCCGCGACGGTGCAGGTTATCGCCGCGCATTTGGGTTACCAGCTGCCGGCGGATGCCATTCAAACGATATTTGATGGGGTGAGCCGGAGGGCGGTTGAAAAATATATCGCGGAGCTGCCGAAGCTGCGGGATATTTTGCGGGATCCGATTTCGGGCGATTTGCTCGACCCCAAGACCCAATGGCATACGCATCATGCGGGGCGGAGTGGTGAAATCGGCCGATGGAAGCAGATGCTGACCGCCGAGCAGGTGAAGAAGATTGAAGCTCACGCTGGGAGTTTGTTGGCCGGCTGAATGTTGCTGCGGCAATTTATTAGGGGCAAACCGGCCGGTTACCTGGACTCAGGTAGCCGGCCGGTTTCATGGGGCCATGTTATCCGGATAGGAGCGACGACCCGCCGCCTGCGTTGGTTATAGGGGGCACGGAACATTCGAACGGATAGGAATCGTTCCAGTAGCCAAGGTCGTCTGCTTCATAGGTTCCGAGGTCGTTCCAGTATAACGCATAAGCCTGCGGCGGATTGGAGTTGCAGACAACAGCCCCCAATTGCGGATTTTGGATCGCGTCGACCGCACGGCCGCTGGCTGTGTACCCCTTGGCGACCGTGGAACTACCAGGCGGGATGTAGCCGTGGTTCTGGGTCGCTACCGATGGATTATAGCATTGGTGCGAGGTTCCCAGTGGGGGATTGTGGTCCAGCCCTGGTTTGTTGCCGTTTTTATCGGGGATTTGGGTGACGAGGATGTCTCCGACATACTTCGTGTTGGCATAAAGTGGGGTGGTGCTGCCATGTGTCGTGGTGGCGTTTGTAATCGTTACGCTCGCCGGGGTCGTGTTGGTGGGCGTGTATCCATCTTGAACACCAGAGATGAACGCGGGATCGTTGTTCACGACGGTTACGCCGGTCACGGGGTCAACGTAGGTCATGCCATCGTAGACCGGGTCGAGTGCCAGAACCGTGCCGGTTGGGGTCTCGATCGTGTTATAATAATCCGGCATGAGCACCACGCCGTTGCTATCCGTGGGAGCACTCGTTCCCAATGGTTCAATGATCAGTGCGCAATTAGTGTAATTAGCTGATTGCGGGGTTGTACAATTACCCGGGTTAATGTTCGACGGACTCCAGCCCCACCAGGGGTCGTCACTTGCCGGCGTGACGCCACCGTCGGATGAATTGGTGGCCGGTGTGCAGCCGCCAACGGTTGGCGGGAAAATATCTCCGATGCCGGTGGTTATGGCATTTCCGCTCGAATCCGTAGCCGGGGCGGCTGCGCTGTCCGTGAAGGGCTTACCCGGGAACCAGGAGGAGAATGCATTCGCACCCGCAAAGCTGCCGTAAGCGGCGCTGACAGGGGCGCTGATTTGCGTGCCCGTGGTGGGGTAATTCGGGCAGACGGCTCTTACGTAGTAAGTCTGGCCGTTGATGGTTTGGGTGTTGACGAGGGTTGACACAAACGGTGTCAGCACATGGTTGGTTTCATAGGTCGGCGGCTCGCCGAGCATCTCGTAAGCCGAGGAATAGATGTTCAAGCTATCCGATAGCGGCGCGCCATCATTATTGCTGTCAAGCGACCCATACAACGTATGGTCCGGACATTTGGCCAATAGCGGCGTGCTGGTTGGCGGCCCTTCCGGTTGAGGCGTGCAATTTGTCTGAGCGGCCGTACAGGTAACCGCCGGGGTGCCGGGACCTAGGACCGCCGAACCGTTCGGGTAGTAAATAAAGCCGCTCGAACTAGAGCCCGTGGAGATCATCAGATTCGTGGTGCTGGTGGTGTAATTTGAACTGGTGTAGCCATTTCCTCCGGTTTTATTGGAATAAGCGAAGGCAATCGGCTGGTTTTGCGAGAGCGCAAGTGTGCCGCCGGTGCCGGTGTTTCCGGCGGAATCCGCGATAAAGAGGTAGTTGCAGGCTGTAACGCCTGCCGCCGGGGCATAAACCCCATTTTTGGCGAAGGTGGAGAGTTGTGGTGTGGAGCTGCATTTGGAGTTGGCGTTTGGCATTTTATTGTAATCAGGTGTGCCGCCCGGGCCGTCCATTGGCACGGCGTAGGCGGCGCCAACGTTATAGTCACCCGCCGAGTTGAACCCCGCCCCCGCGGGAATGGGGACCGAATTCTGGCTGTACCCGTACCCGACAGAATCGTAAGCGGAGGCGGTGAGAACTTCGGATGGGATCAGAAAGCCAAGGATGGAATTATTCAGTGTGACGGTAGCCGTCACCTGGACGCAATACTCAACGCCTTTGGTGCAGTTGGCGAACAATGTGGTTGAAAACGGGGCAGTGCCGCCGCATTGGCTGGGCGTGGAGCCGGTGGCTGCGGGGGTTCCCGTGCAGGCAAGCGTAACGGTGGGCTTATTGCCATCAGCGTCCGGTTGGACCGTGACAAAATTCGGCAACTGCGCGCCGGTGCTGTTGAATACAAATGTGGCGATCTGATTAGCTTGGGTGCTGGATTCAGACATTTGCCATGCGCCGCCCGCGGCGCTCGCGGCACTGTCCACGGCGGCCTGCAGCAAGGTGCGCGCGGAGGCGATCCGGGCAAAATCGACCGCGGCGCCGGCCGCGATCAGCAGGGGGATGGTCATAATGGCCAGGGCCACCGCCGTGGCGGCCCTTTTGTCGCGGAATATCTTTTTTATTAAGGAAGCGAGCATTTTCGGATCTCCTTAATTGTAGGCTTGGGTGTTGTTGGCATTACAGATTTGCTGTGCTGACTGGTCGGAGGCGGAAGGCACCAAGGTGCAGCCGGTGCATTGCAGCTCGGTGGTGGGGAGTGCCGGGCGCCAGCGAAGGTAGGCGGTCTGCGTCAAGGTTGGACGGCTTTGCAGGATCAGGCCCGTGATGCCGGCGTAGGGCACGCTGACCTGGACGATGATTGCATTGTCACAGGGGTAGGCAATCAAGCTGGTTGATGAGGGGGGCATGGCGATTGTGATGGGCGCGGACGCGCCAGTGCCGGAGAGGATCATGGTAGGTGAAGTCGCGTTTGTGGGGGTTGTGCAGGTGCCGCCGGCTGCGACGGTACTGTCGGATTCCCACTCGTCAAAATACGGGCCGCTGGTGGCGCCGCCAGAGTAGGCGGACGAGGTTTGGGGCATGCCAGCTGGTCCAGCTTCCTCGGTGATGCTGGCGATGGCTATGGTCATGCCAGCCGCGGGGAACGGCGACATGCCTAAAACGGCCCCCTGGCAGAGGTCGTTCAGGGAGACGACGTTCTCGGTGGATGAGTCCGCGGTCGCCGGGTTGGGGGCGTTCACGGGCTGGAGCGGTTCGTTGGATTCAGGGTCAGTTGAAACCGATTGCGAGATGGAAATCTCTTGCGCCACGTTAAAGGCCACCGCATTCAACTTTGCCTCGGTGCGGTAGAGCGTGAGCACCTCGATGGTGCCAATGAACATAACCAGAAGCAAGGGCATAACCAGCGCAAATTCAACGGCCGCGATGCTCCGCCGGCCGAGTTTGTGCTGGAATAGCCTGTGCTGGAATAGTCTGTTCCGGAATACGTTGCGCAACATTATTACTCCATTGCCGATGCCACGGTTGAAAGCAGCGAGGGCGTGCCGTTTTCGGTCGCCACGCCACCCGGCACCGCCAAAATTTTAAACGGCAGCGGGTAGGCCACCTGGACGAGAAGAAATTGCGCCGCGCCGGGTACGCCCGCCGAAGACGGCGTTGGCGGGATCGGCAAGGTTGAATTTAGCACCTGGAACGTGTTGCCAGGGGACAACGTGCCGCCGGCGGATAGTGTCGCGGGCGTAATCCCGCCAAAATAGCCGCTGGTTTGTACCGAATACTGGAGGGTGGAGGTGCAATAGGGCGCCGCGATACCGAATTCGTTGCAGACCGCCGTGAGAAAATCGCCGCCGTCGGTGATCTGGCCGATTTCCACCTCGCGCGCGGCGTTGCGGACCGAGTCGTCCAGCGTCATCTGTAAAAACTGGTCGAGGGAGACTACGAAAATGCCGAATATGAACAGAAAGAAGGCGGCGCCGATCAGGGCAAATTCGACCGCCGTGTCGGCCTTTTTGTCACGCAAGAACCGGTGCGTCACCCCGGGGCGGGCGGTTGACATGAGAGGCGGTTGCCGTGTGAACAAGCGTATTAACATCGTCGATGTCCCAATGCAGATATGGGTTGCTAAATCTCCATAAACTCTTTTTCTTAAAGGGTTTAGGTAAATTCTTAAAGGATTTAGGTAAAATTTACAATAAACGGAAGCGTGATTAGCGAGCCGGCCCGGGGTTTAGAAGCTGGGCGGGCTGTTGGCGCTGATGAGGACGCAGGGGGCAGGGCCGGGGTTGCGGAAGCGGTGGGGGATGTCGGAGCGGAAGTAGTAGGCGTCACCGGGTTGGAGGGTTTGCTCCTGGGTGCCGACGGTTATGGCGAGGGAGCCGGAGACGATGATGCCGCATTCCTCGCCCTGGTGGCGGAGCATTTCCTCGCCGGTGTCGGCGCCGGGCTGGTAGGTTTCCTGCAGCATCTGCAGGGCGCGCTCCTTGAGGCCGCCGCCGACCATGCGCATGGAAACGGCCTCGCCGAAAGCGATTTCGGTGAGCTCGCCGGAGGTGAAGAAGACCTGGTCGGAGGCGGCGAAGTTGAGGGTGAAGAAATCCGCCAGGGAGAGGGGAATGCCGTCGAGGATTTTCTTCAAGGACGAAATGGAGGGGCTGACGCGGTTTTGCTCGATGAGGGAAATGGCGCCGTTGGTGACGCCGGCGCGGCGGGCGAGTTCGCGCTGGGTGAGGCCGTAGATCTGGCGGACCATGCGCAGGCGGGTGCCAATGTCGTCCGAGGGGGCGGTGGTGGGCATGTGGGAGCGTTCCGGGTGTTTAGAATTATCAACACTTGTACGCTTTTATGTGCCGCACGGCAACGAAAAAACCTGTTGGGGGGAGAATGGGGGGCGGCCGGTCAATTATTCTTGACGGGGCCGCGCGGCTTGGGCGAGACTGGCTGGGCAACAAAAACGGGGAATTGCGTGTCGTGGCACCTGAGCAGACCATCGGCTGACGCTGTGTTGATCCATAGACCCCAGGGCCGGTGCTGATGTCCGGGGTGGTGACGAGTCCGGCGGCGCCGGTGCAGGCCGCGCGGGGGGCGATTTCGCTTTCCGGCATTACCAGAATTTTCGCCGGGAGCATTCCGGCGGTGGACCACATCGACCTGGAAATTCGCGCGGGGGAGTTTTTTACCCTGCTGGGGCCTTCCGGATGCGGGAAAACCACGCTGCTGCGCATGATCGCGGGGTTTGAGACGCCCGATGCGGGGCGGATTTTGATCTCGGGTAAGGAGATGCAGGACGTGCCGGCGTATCAGCGCGCGGTGAATACGGTGTTCCAGTCCTACGCGCTGTTTCCGCATTTGAACGTGGAGCAGAATATTGGGTTTGGGCTGCGCATGAAGGGCGTGAAGAAGCCGGAACGCAAAAAACGCGTGGATGCGATGATGGAGCTGCTGCAGATTGGGCAGTTCGCGACGCGTAACGCGGGGCAGCTTTCTGGTGGGCAGCGGCAGCGGGTGGCGCTGGCGCGAGCGCTGGTGAACGAGCCGGAGGTGGTGCTGCTGGATGAGCCGCTTTCGGCGCTGGATGCGAAACTGCGGGCGGAATTGCAGATTGAGCTGCTGCGCATGCAGAAGCGGCTGGGGATGACGTTTATTTTCGTCACGCATGACCAGCATGAGGCGCTGGTTATGTCCGACCGGATTGGCGTGATGTCGCGCGGCCAGTTGCAGCAGGTAGGCCCGGTGCTGGATGTGTACGAGAAGCCGCGCAATGTGTTTGTCGCGGAGTTTCTGGGGCTCTCGAATATCTGGGCGATTAATCCGTTGGGCGGCGGGGCGGCGGCGGCACCGATTGGGACGTTGCAGATTGCCGCGGAGATAGGTGCGGCGCGGATGGCGATGATCCGGCCGGAGAAGGTGTGGATTTATAACGATACGCATGCGCCGCAGGGCCAGCCGAATGTGTTTCCCGGCACGGTGCATGAGGCGATTTATATGGGGGCCTCGACGCAGTACCGGATCGAGCTGGCCGGCGGCGGGTTCGTGCTGGCGCTGGATACCAATAACCAGGCAGCGGAGCGGAGCTGGCGGCCGGGGGAAGCGGTGGCGGTGGAGTTGAAGCCGGATAACATCATGCTGATAGAGCCATGAGGACCGCGGCGCAGGGCGAGGCGCGGTCGCGCGCCATACGGCTGTGGATCACCTCCGGGCCGGGGTTGTTCTGGATTGTGCTGTTTTTGCTGATCCCGAGCGCGGTGCTGCTGGGGATCGGGTTTTTCTCGGCCGATGACTACGGCAACCCGGTGCTGCCGCTGTCCACCACGCCGTTCCAGCAGGTGGCGGGGTATTCGCTGCTGGGGTGGGATGACGGGAATATCATTATTTTCCTGCGCTCGGTGCAGCAGGCGGGGATTGCCACGGTGGTCACGGCGCTGCTCTCATATCCGCTGGTGTTTTTTATTATGACGCGGCCGGCCTCGGTGCGGCCGTTGTTGCTGTTGTTCATTATTTTGCCGTCTTGGACCAACCAGGTGGTGCGCACCTACGCGTGGCTGGAGTTGCTGGGCCCCAATGCGCCGGTGACCTGGGTGGCGCATTGGCTGGGGATTGTGCCGCCGGATTTGGGGATTGCGCCTGGTAGTTTTGCGGTGACGACGGGGCTGGCGTACAACTACCTGCCATATATGATCGTGCCATTGTACGCCTCGGCGGAGAAGCTGGACTGGACGCTGGTGGAGGCGGGGCGGGATTTATACGCTTCGGGTCTGCGGTTGTTCTGGCATACGGTGTTTCCGCAAACGGTGCCGGGGCTGCTCTCGGGTGTTATCTTCGTCGCCATTCCGGCGTTCGGTGACTACGTGGTGCCGCAACTGCTGGGCGGTGACCGGGCGCTGATGATCGGCTCGCTGATCGCTAACCAGTTCACTGAAACGCCGGACTGGCCTTATGGCGCGGCGCTGACCATTATCATGCTGGTGTTTACCGGCGCTGGGCTGGTGGCCTTCAGGGTGCTGACGCGCAAGATTGGCGGCGAGGGGGAGGCGACGATATGAGCACCGTGGTGCCGCCGCGGGTGAGGGGGATGCTGGCGGGGATTTCCTGGCCGGTTTATGTGCTGCTTTATACGCCGTTGGCGCTGGTGGCGTATTATTCGTTCGCGCCGGCGCCGAATATGGCGGGGCATTCGTTGCACGCGTATAATGTGTTGTTTCATGACGGGGTGGTGTTCGTGGCGTTGCAGCGATCGCTGATTCTGGCGATTGGCTCGGCGACGGTTTCCACGGCGCTGGGGACATTGCTGGGGTATGGGCTGTGCCGGTTCCGGGTGGCGAACGCGCGCGGGTTCATGGCCAACATGCCGAGCCTGATTATTTACACGCCGATTATCATGCCGAGCCTGGTGTTTGGTATTTCCGAGCTGATTTTCTTTAACTTCGTGCACCGGACGACGGGGATGCTGGGCGCCGGGCTGGGGACGATGGTAATTGCGCATATCACCTTTCAGGTGCCGTATGTGGCGTTGACGGTGTTTGCGCGGCTGGCGGGGCTGGATCCGAATTTGTTCGAGGCGTCGTATGATTTATATGCGGATGGGATCAAGAGCTTTTTGTATCTGGTAGTGCCGGTGGTGCAGCCGGCGATTATTGGCGGGTTCATGCTGGGGATTACGCTGTCGATCGACGATTTTACCATCAGCTTTTTTACCTCTGGCCCCGGCAGTGTGACGTTGCCGATTTATATTTACAGTGCCATTGCGCGGAAGGGAATTTCGCCCGAGATCAACGCGTTGGGGACTTTGATGATTACCACAATCGTCGTGCTGGCGATCGTACATTTTTTTATCACAAGGCATCGCGATGATGCGAGCCGGCAGGAAGCATGAGGATAAGGCAAATGAGATCGATACGTTATGTTGCCGCAGCGTTGTTTGCGATGGGGGTTGCGGCCCCGCGCATTGCGCAGGCTGATACACCGACGCTGAATTTGTTCATCTGGTCGAGCTATATCACCGAGAGCATTATTGATGGCTTTGAGCTGCAATGCGGCTGCAAGGTGGTGGAGACCGATTACGACAGCAATGCCGAAATGGCGGCGAAGCTGAAGGCGGGCGGTGATTCGCAATATGACGTGGTGGTGCCTTCGAGTTATTACGTACCGGAACTAACCGATGAGGGGTTGATCCAGCCGATCGACCATAGCCAGATCACCAATTTCGGCAATTTGTTTCCGAAATTTCAAAATCCAGATTACGATCCCGGCGATAAATATTCGATTCCCTACCAGTGGGGCACGACGGGCATTGTTTATGACCCGAAAAAGATTCCCAATCCGGGAACCGGATGGGACGTGCTGTATGATCCGAAAGTGAATCCGAATTTTCCCTTCGTGCTGCCCAAGGGTGAGGGGCGTGACCAGATTGCTTCTGCCTGCGCGTATCTGGGCTATGGTTTCAACTGTTCGCAGGAGAGCCAGTGGCTGGCGGCGGCGAAGCTGATCGTGGAGACTAAAAAGCGACCGAATTTTGCAGGGTTTGTCGATGAGACGCCGGCGCGCGACCAGATGAAGAGCGGGCTGATTGCGGTTTCCACTGCGTATAACGGCGATATTGCGACCTGTTATGCCGATGGCAGCTGCACCAATCTGAAGTATTATCTGCCGTCGCAGGGTACGGAAATCTGGGTGGATACGATGGCGATTCCGGCGCACGCTCCGAACCCACAGCTGGCGCTGGAGTTCATCAACTTTATTCTGAGTGCGCATACGGGGGCGGATCTTTCTAATTTCAATGAGTATGCCAGTCCGAATCAGGCCAGCCAGCAGTATCTCACCGGTATTCTGGCAACCCAGCTGATTGTGCCGAGCGCGGACGATATGAAACGCTTGCAGTTCCTGGCGCCGCTGCGTGGTGCACAGTACAAACTATTCAACCAGATCTGGACCAGCGTGCTCCAGTAAGCCTGCCAACGGCGCCCATATTTCTGGGCGCCGTATTTTTTCGAGGATAAAATGAATAAAACAATCGATTTAAAAGAGTGGTTCGATGAACATCGGATTACGGAGGTTGAGTGCATGGTGCCCGATATTACCGGGATACCACGCGGGAAAATCATGCCGGCGCAGAAGTTTTTTCAAGGCGGCGCGCCGCGGTTGCCGGAGGCGATATTTATTCAATCGGTGACGGGCGAATATCCGGAAGACCCGCAGGATACGCTGACTGATCCGGCGATTATTGATATCAAGCTGATCCCCGACGCCAATACCGTGCGTCTGGTGCCCTGGGCGCATGAACCCACCGCGCAGATTATTCATGATTGCCAATACGCGAACGGCACGCCGGTGCCGATGGCGCCTCGGCAAGTGCTGCGCAGTGTGTTGAAGCTTTATGAAGCCAAGGGCTGGAAGCCGGTGCTGGCGCCGGAGCTGGAATTTTACCTGGTGGGGCGCAATACTGACCCGGATTATCCGCTGGTGCCGCCGGTGGGGCGTTCAGGCCGGCAGGAAACGGGGCGGCAGTCTTATTCCATCGACGCGGTGAATGAGTTCGATCCGCTGTTCGAGGAGATGTATGATTTTTGTGATTTGCAGGAACTCGACCTGGATACGCTGATCCATGAAGAGGGCGCGGCGCAGGTGGAAATTAACTTCCTGCATGGAGATCCGCTGAATCTGGCCGACCAGGTATTTTTGTTTAAGCGTACTGTGCGGGAAGTGGCGTTGCGGCATGATATTTATGCCACCTTCATGTCCAAGCCGATGGGGACGGAGCCGGGTTCGGCGATGCATGTGCACCAGAGTGTGGTGGACCCGAAAACGGGGGCGAATTTATTCGCGGGGCCGGATGGGTTGGCGAGCCCGCTGTTTCTCTCCTACATCGCGGGGCTGCAGAAATACATTCCGCATGTGATGCCGATTTATGCGCCGAATGTGAATTCCTACCGTCGGCTCACGAGGTTTTCCAACGCACCGATTAATTTGCAGTGGGGGTATGATAACCGCACCTGCGGCTTGCGGGTGCCGTTTGGCGAGCCTTCGGCCATGCGGGTGGAAAACCGGGTGCCGGGGGCGGATGCCAATCCGTATCTGGCGTTCGCGGCGACGCTGGCCTGCGGGTATCTGGGCATGGTGGAAGGGTTGCAGCCGACGCCGGCGCAGATTGGCTCGGCGTATTCCGGCGAGTACACACTGCCGCGCGAACTCAGCCACGCGCTGGATGTGATGGATAAGTCCGAGGCGATGCGCGGCGTGCTCGGCGATAAGCTGGTGGATGTTCTGGTGGCGGTGAAGCGGCTGGAATACGAGACGTATTTGCGGGTTATTAGCTCCTGGGAACGTGAGCATCTGCTGCTGAACGTCTGAGACCATTCCAGAAGCCACTCCGGCGGCCGTATAGCGGCGATTTTCTACGCTCCGGTGCTCACGTACTGAAGTACGCTGCGCTCCGGTGCTCGCAAATCACCGCTATCCGACTCGCCAGAGCGACTTCTGAAACAGTCTCAAAGTGCGGCGGCCCGCCCGGCGCGGGGCGTTGTCTTGACAGGTTCGACGGTTGTGTCGATTATTGGATTGCGGAGACCGGGGGTGGAGAGTGTCGCGCCGCGCCCGGTCCAGTTGTGTTGCGAGGATCGGGCAGAACAAGAGCCTTAGCGGCGCCCGGTGGGTGCGTTTGTTTTTTACCGGGGGGCTGGCGGATGAGCGAGAAGAGCGAAGACCCGAAACTTGAGCGCCGGGTGACCGCTGGGCTGCGTGGTGCCTCCTGGAACCCGGCTTTGGTGCCGGCGGGGATGGCGACGCAGGTGTTTCCGATAATGACGGCCGATGGGGCGCCGGTGCTGGGGTATTTGCATGCGCAGGGCGGCGAGCGGGCGGTGGTGTTTATTATGCATCCGCGCGAGTTGCTGGTCTCGCATTATTTGGTGCCGCATTTGGTGGCCTCGGGGTATGCCTGCTGGGTGCAGGGACCGCGCACGGTGGGGAATGATTTACGGCTGGAGCATGAGCTGGCGGTGCTGGATGTGGGCGCCGGGATGGTGAAGCTGAACGAGCTGGGGTTTGAGCATATTGTGCAGCTGGGCAATTCCGGCGGGGCGGGGCTGTTTGCGTTTTATAACCAGCAGTCGCAGCGGGCACCGGGTGAGCGGCTGACGCGCACACCTGGTGGACGGCCGGCGAAGCTGGGTGAGGCGGCGTTGCCCGTGGCGGATGGGTTTATTTTTGTGGCGCCGCATCCGGGGCAGGGGAAGCTGCTGCGCAATATGATTGACCCCTCGGTGACCGATGAGAGCGATCCGCTCTCAGTGGATCCGGCGCTGGACCCGTTCAGCTCGGCGAATGGGTTTAAACCGGGTAAGGAAGGTGGGGCGCGGTATGCACCGGAATTTATTGCCCACTACCGTGAGGCGCAGGCGGCGCGGGTGGCGCGGATTGATGCGCGGGCGCGGGCGGCGATTAAAGAGCGCATGGCGGAGAAGGCGCGAATTAAGGAAAGCGGCGAGGGGAGCGCGCTGAAGGCGAATTTCTCTGGGGTTTTCGAGGTGTGGCGCACCGATGCGGATTTGCGCTGTTTTGATACCACGCTGGACCCTTCCGACCGGCGCTGGGGCAGTGTTTGGGGGGCGGAACCGTTGGTCTCCAACGTGGGGAGCGTGGGGTTTGCGCGGGTTTGCACGCCGGAAAGCTGGCTTTCCACCTGGTCGGCGAACAGCTCGCGCGCGTCCTTCGAGCTGTGCGGCGGGGCGATACAGCAGCCGGTGTTGATGATTTACTACACCGGCGACAACAGCGTGTTTCCGGCCGATGCGGCGGAGATTTTTGTCAGTATCGGCAGCCGGGACAAGCAGCGGGCGGATATTCGCGGCAACCACCATGGGCAGTCGCTGCGCCTGGATGAGCAGAACGGGCAGGAGGTGGCCGCGGCGCGGGTGATTGGCTGGCTGCGGGAGCGGTTTGTGTAGCGGGTTGACATTTTCGACGGTTGTGTCGAGTATTGGATGATAATGATTAAAAATAGTTGATGCGGCGGGACTGGAACCAGGATTTTAGGGAGTGATGGCGATGGATGGAGCTACCGGCGGCGCGCGGCGCGGGCTTTTTCTGGAGAGCTATGGGCATTTCATTGATGGCGCCTGGGTGGGCGGGGATTCGGGCAAGACCATTCCGGTGAGCAACCCGGCGACGGGGGAAATTCTGACGCATATTCAGGCCGGTAATGCGGTGGATGTGGACCGCGCCGTGCAGGCGGCGCACCGGGCGTTTAAGACTTGGTCGCGCACGCATCCGCGCGTGCGGCAGATTATATTGCAGGAAATGGCGCGGCGGTTGCGCGCGCGGCTGGCGGATTTTGCCATGATGGAGACGGTGGATAACGGTAAGCCAATTACCGATTCCACCATGTTCGATATTCCGGCGACGGCGGAGGTGTATGATTATTTTGCCAGTCTGCCGCTGCAGATTCATGGTGAGACCACGGATTTTCCGGACAGCATGCTGCTGGTGCACCGCGAACCGCTGGGGGTGTGTGCCGCGATTGTGCCGTGGAATATTCCGCTGTATTGCACGGCGCTGAAGGTGGCGCCGGCGCTGGCCGCGGGGAATACGGTGGTGCTGAAGCCGGCGGAATCCACCGGCCTGGCGATTTTGGAATTCTTTAAGGAATGCGCAGATATTTTGCCGCCGGGGGTGGTGAATATCGTGACCGGGTATGGGCCGGAGGCGGGCGAGCCACTGGTGCGCCATCCGCTGGTGCGCAAGGTCTCGTTCACTGGCTCGAAGCCGACGGCGCGCAAGATTATGCAGTATGCGAGCCAGAATATTATTCCGCAGACGATGGAGCTTGGGGGGAAATCCGCGAATATTGTTTGTGCCGATGCGGATTTGGATGCGGCCGCCGAGGGGGTGGTGATGTCGACCGTGTTCAACAAGGGCGAGGTGTGCATTTCCGGCAGCCGGACCTTTGTGCATGAGTCGGTGATGGATCGGTTCCTGGAAAAACTCAGTGCGCAGATTGGCAATGTGCGGCAGGGTGATCCGTTGGACCCGCGCACGCAATTGGGGCCGCAGGCGTCAAAGATTCAGTTTGACAAGGTGGCCGGGTATTTGGAGCTGGGGCCAACCGAGGGCGCGCATGTGCTGGCGGGGGGCGCGAAGGCTTCGATTGCTGGGTTCGAGAAAGGGTTGTTCATTCAGCCGACGATTTTCAGCAATGTGCGCAACGATATGCGGATTGCGCGCGAGGAGATTTTTGGCCCGGTGACGTGTATTTTGGGCTGGCGCGATGAGGATGAAGTGCTGGCGCTGGCCAATGATACTGATTACGGGCTGGGCGGCGGCGTGTGGACGAAGGATTTGACGCGGGCGCATCGTTTTGCGCGCGAAATGCAGACCGGGACGGTGTGGATTAACCGGTATTATAATTTTGTGCCGGGGCAGCCGTTGGGCGGGTTCAAGCAGAGCGGGTTTGGGCGGGAGAATTGTGCCGAGACGCTGAACCATTACACGCAGACCAAGGCGGTGATTGTGAACCTGACCGAAGGGCCGATCGGGCTGTATCAGGCGTGAATTTGAGTTGCGTGCTTTAAGAAAAGGTGAGTTGAAATATGACGATTCGTAGAACCCGGCTGACGGCCGCTGACGTTAAGGGCGCGTGGGCGATTATTCCGACGCCGGCGACGAGCAATGCCTCTGATTGGCGCTCGACCGATACGGTGGATTTGGATGAGACGGCGCGGGTGGTGGAGGCGCTGATTGCTTCCGGCGTGGATGGGATTTTGAGCCTGGGAACGCTGGGTGAATGCGCGGCGCTGAGTGTTGCCGAGAAGCAGGCGTTTATTAAGACGCTGGTGGAAACGGCGCGCGGGCGGGTGCCGGTGTTTGCGGGCACCACGGCGCTGGGCACGCGCGAGGCGATTGCGCAGACGCGGGCGGCGTATGATCTGGGCGCGGACGGCACCATGGTGGGGCCGGGGATGTGGAATAAGCCGGATGCCAATATGGC
This sequence comes from Acetobacteraceae bacterium, assembly GCA_003164135.1. GTDB lineage: Bacteria > Pseudomonadota > Alphaproteobacteria > Acetobacterales > Acetobacteraceae > Acidocella. The sequence goes on along the minus strand of PLSD01000018.1, from coordinate 17,424 downwards.
GGCGCAGTTCTACCGCGACCTGGCGGAAGCGGTGCCGGAGATGCCGGTTTGCATTTATGCGAATTCGTTCGTGTTCAAGTTTGATTTCCCGCCGCCGTTCTGGGCGCAGGTGGCGGAAATTCCGCAGGTGATTTGCGCAAAGATCGCGAGTGCGGCGACGTATTTGCGCGACCAGAAAGCATCGAAGGGGAGGATCCGCTTGATGCCGATGGATGCTGAGTTTTACGCGGCGGCGCGGCTGGACCCGGAGACGGCGGTGGCGTTCTGGTCGAGCAGCGCCTCATGTGGGCCGGCGCCAGCGGTGGCGTTGCGTGAGTTGGTTGCGGCGGCGAAGGTGAGCGGTGATTGGTCCGCGGCGCTGGCGTTGACGGATAAGATGACCACGGCGGTGCTGCCGACGATTTGTTATGGCGATTGGGAGCAGTTCCAGATTCATAACACGGCGCTGGAGAAGGGGCGGATGGATGCGGCCGGATGGATGGTGGCTGGGCCAAACCGGCCGCCGTATCATGTGGTGCCGGACCGGATTAAGGAGTTTGGGCGGATTGCCGGGGAGAGCTGGGCGGCGTTGCAGCGCGAGTATGAACCCCTTGTGCAGAAGATGCGGGAAGCGAAGTAATGCCGAAACTTGCGCTGAATGGAATCGAGATCAACTACCGCGACGAGGGCCAGGGCGAGGCGCTGGTGCTGGTGCATAATTTGACATCGAACATCGAGGGGTTTGACGATAATGTTCCCGCGTTCTCGAAATACTACCGCACCATTGCGGCGGATATTCGCGGGCATGGGCTGACCACGCATGTGGAAGACCCTGCGCAGGCCAATGCATTTTATAATTTTGACCGGATGGCGGAGGATCAGATCGCGCTGCTGGATCATCTGGGCGTGGATAAATTCTATCTGTTCGGCCAGGCGTATTGGGGGGCGAATACGGCGCTGCATTTGTTCGACCGGATACCGGAGCGCGTGAAGGGGATTGTGATTTCCTCGGCGAGCATGATTATTTCCGACGAGAACCACAAACCCTATGAGCCGCTGGGCGAGGCGGGGAAGAAGAATTTTTTGCGCATGCATGCGTTGGCGCGTGAGCAGGGCATGATGGCGGTGTACCGGGACCGGCTGGAATATGGGCAGTTCTGGGGGCCGAAGGTGTTGAACAGTCCTGAGATACTGAAAGTGTTTACCAAGGCGCATGAGTTGACCTCGGTGGCGGCGTTTGTGACGCCGCCGTATTTGACGCCGGAGCGGCGGGCGGGGATTGCGCAGCGGTTGCGTGAGACAAAAGTGCCGGTGATGCTGCTGGTGGGCGAGGATGAGGGCGTGCATAACCGCAAGTATTTCATTAGTGAGATGCGCGGGGATTATCCGGATACTCATGTGATGATGATCCCCGATGCGGGGCATTACCCGACCATTGAAAATCCGCGCGATTTCAATCAGGCTCTGCTGGATTTTTATGCCGGTGTGGCGCGTTACGGTTGAGGGAGACTAGGTTTTGAAGACACCGCTTGAGGGCCTGCGGATTCTGGAACTCGGGCATTTTGTGGCGGCACCTTTTTGTACGCGGCTGCTGGCGGATCTGGGGGCCGATGTTATCAAGGTGGAGCCCAAGCAGGGCGACCCGGTGCGCCAGTGGGGCGATATGGTGGACGGGCACTCGCTGTGGTGGTCCGTGCATGGGCGCAACAAAAGGTGTGTGACGCTGGATTTGAAGAGCGAAAAAGGGCGCGCGCTGGTGCTGCGGCTGGTGGCGCAGTGCGATGCGGTGGTGGAGAATTTTAGGCCGGGGCATTTGGAGAAATTGGGCCTGGGGCCTGCGGTGATGCGCGGCGTGAAGCCGGGGCTGATTATTACGCATATTTCGGGCTATGGGCAGGATGGGCCGTACCGGGACCGCGCGGCGTTTGGCGTGATTGGTGAGGCGATTGGGGGATTACGGTATTTGACCAACCATCCGCCGGGGATTTCTGTCCTGCCGCCGGTGCGGGTGGGGGTGAGCATTGGGGACTCTATTTCCGGGATTTATGCGGCGTTTGGGCTGATGGCGGCGCTGTGGCACCGCGACCGGGTGGGGGGCGATGGCCAGGCGCGCACGGTGGATGCGGCGCTGACGGAGAGCGTGCTGAGCCTGATGGAAGGGCTGTTGCCGGAATATGGGGCGTTGGGGAAAATCCGCGAGCCCTCGGGTGGTGGACTGGCGACGGCGGCGCCGAGCAATGCGTATCCGAGCCGGGATGGTTGTTGGGTGCTGATTGGGGCGAATTCCGAGCCGCTGTTTGCTAAATTGGCGAAGGCGATGGGGCAGCCGGAGCTGGCGGAGATGGCGTGCTACCAGGGCAACAAGGCGCGGGTGGAAAACGTGGCGGCGCTGGATGCGCTGATTACGCAGTGGACGCGTAAGCTCGATGCGCAAGAGCTGCTGGCGCGGTTGAACGAGGCGGATATTCCGAGCAGCAAGGCGTATACGGCGGCCGATTGCGCGGCGGACCCGCAGTATATCGCGCGCGGCATGGTGCGGCGGGTGGAGGATGGGTGGTTTGGCACCGAAGTGCTGCATCCGGGTATTGTGCCGCATGTGCCGGAAGCGCCGGGGACGGTGAGGTGGACCGGGCCGCGGATCGGCGCGCATAACGATGAGGTTTATGGCGGGCTGCTGGGGCTGCCGGAAGCGGAAATTGCCGCGTTGCGGGCGGAAGGGGTGATTTGATGCGCGGTGTGACGATTGTTGAGGTGGCGCCACGCGATGGGTTTCAGTCGGTGGGGCCGTTTATCCCGACCGATGAAAAAATCAGGATTGTGCGCGCACTTTACGCGGCGGGGCTGCGGCGGATTGAGGTGACCTCGTTCGTGGGGAATGCCGTGCCGCAGTTGGCGGATGCGGTGGAAGTGCTGGCGGCGGCGTTGGCGTTGCCGGGGCTGGATGCGCAGGTGCTGGTGCCGACGCAAAAACATACCGAGCGGGCGCTGGCGGCCGGGGCGAGGCATGTGGCGTTTTTTCTCTCGGCTTCCGAGCGGCATAATCTGAACAATGTGCGGCGGACGCCGGCGGAGTCGGTGCGCGACTATGCGAAGATCGCGGCGATGCTGCCGGCGGGGATCAAGTTCCGGTTGAATATCGCGACGTCGTTTGATTGTCCGTTTGTGGGGAAGATTGCGCCGCAGTTGGTGTTGGATTTGCTGGACGAGTTGGTGGCGCTGGAGCCGAATGCGGAAATCGCTTTGTGCGACACCACCGGGCGGGCAACGCCGGGGCATGTGGCGGCGCTGTTCACGGCGGCGATGGCAAGGTTTCCGCAGGTGCCGGGCTGGGCGTTTCATGGGCATGATACCTACGGCATGGGGGCGGCTAATGCGTTTGCGGCGTGGACTGCGGGGGTGGAGGTGATTGATGCCTCCGCTGCTGGGTTGGGCGGGTGCCCGTTCGCGCCGGGGGCGACGGGGAATGTCGCGACTGAGGATTTGGTGTGGATGTTCGAGGGGATGAATGTGGCGACGGGGGTGGATTTGCCGCTGTTGCTGGAAGCTGGGCGCGAAATCATGCAGTTGCCCGGTGCGCAGACGGGCGGGCGGGTACGCGAGGCGTTGCGGGTCGCGAAAATTTAAGGGTTGGCTGCTTCCGCCGCGAGTTTTTGCGCGATGTCTTGGCGCATGGCGGCTTTATCCAACTTTCCGACTTTGGTCAGGTTTAGCGAGGGGACGTCTTCGATGCGTTCGGGCCATTTGAATTTGGCGAGGCCGTAGGTGCGCAGGTAGTCGGCGAGTTGCGCGACGGTGGGGGCGGTTTGGCCGGGTTTGGCGACGATGTAGGCGCAGATGCGTTCGCCGAGGCGCGGGTCGGGCATGCCGACGATGGCGCAGTCGGCGACGGCGGGGTGGGTGGAGAGGGCGTGTTCGAGCTCCTCGCAATTTACCTTTTCGTGGCCGCGGCTGACGATGTCTTTGGCGCGGCCGGCGAAGGCGTAGATGGTCTCCCCGTTGATCTGGCGTTTTATCATCAGGTCGCCGGAGCGGTAGAAGCCGTCGGGGGTAAAAGCTTCCAGGTTGCGTTCGGGGGCGTTGTAGTAGCCGCTCAGCGTGTAGGGGCCGCGGCAGGTGAGTTCACCCGGTTCGTCGAAGCCGACTTCGCGGTTGGTGCCGGGCTCCACGAGGCGGACTTCATCGCAAGAGGAGATGGGGCGGCCGACGCAGGTGTCGATGATCTCGTCCGGGTCGGTGGCTTTGGTGTACATGTTCAGCCCCTCGGACATGCCGAACATGGCGTAGGTGGGGCGGTGGAATTTTTCGCGGAAGACGCGGGCGCCATCGGGGCTCCAGAAGGCGCGGACGCTGGAGATGCTGGCGTGGCCTTCATCGAGCATGGCTTCCAGGCGGGGCAGCAGGGCGCGGATGAGGCCGATGAAGGTGGGGCGGTGGGCGTTGAAAACTTCGCCCCAGGCGGCGGGGGTCATGTCGCGCGGGATGGCGAAGGCGGCGCCGGAGATGAGGGCGGGGCCGAGGAAGCAGATCATGCAGGCGTTGTGGATCATCGGCATGGGCATGAAGAGCGTGTCGGAGGGGCCGTAGCCGAGCCATTGGGCGGTGCGCTGCATGTTGAAGAGGTAGTCGTTGGCCATGCGCGGGATGACTTTGGGGATGCTGGTGGTGCCGCCGGAGAGTTGGAAGATGCCGGCCTGGAAGGGGTCGCGGGGGAGTTCGCGCACGGCATGGTGGGCGGTGGCGGCGTTTTGGGATGCGGCGAGGTCTTCCAGGCGGGAGATGCCAGGGCGGGGCTGGCCGCGCAGGGAAATGATGTGGCGCATGCTGGAGATTTCCGCGCGCATGGTTTGGGCAAAGTCGATCAGGTCGAATTTTGGGTCGTCGTCGTGCACGATGTGGGCGCGGGCTTCGGTATGATTGCCGAGGTAGGAGATTTCGCGCTCGCGGTGGGAGGGGAGTGTGCAGACGGGGATGAGTCCGGCTTTGAGGCAGCCGACCAGCGCGTAGACGAGTTCTTTCGAGTTGCCGCATTGGAAGAGTACGCGGTCGAGCGGTTGCAGGCCGAGTGACCAGAAGGCGGCGGCGAGGCGGTCGGTGATGCTGTCCAGCTCGGCGTAGGTGATGCTGCCTTCAGGACTGTGCAGGGCGGGGCGAGCGGCGTGGGTGGCGAAGGAGCGGCAGAGGGCTTCGGCGAGGCCGATTTCAGGCAGTTCGCCGGCGGCCAGATAGGCGCGCAGACGCTCGGCTGGGGGGTAGACCACGCCTGGAATTGGCTGTTTTACGCCGACCATATTTTTCTCCCTGGGGCGGAATTATCGGGGGTGTCGACGGATGTGTCAATGATTCGACGTTTATGGTTAAATTATACTTGCGGCGGTTGGGGGGCAAACCTAACGTGCGGGTCGGGGGAGATCGTGATGACGGCTGTATGTTTGCATAAAACCGTTTCGTGGGGGGAGTGCGACCCGGCGGGGGTGGTCTATACGCCGCGCTTCGCGGACTATGCGGTCGAGGCGTTTCATTATTTTCTGGCCGAGATGCTTGGGCGGCCGCTGCAACAGCGGCTGGGTGAGCTCGGGCTGGGCACGCCGATGAAGGCGATGCATTTTGAGTTTCATAAATCTCTGTGGCCGGATCAGGCGTTTTTCATGGAGGTGTACGTGGTGGCGCTGCGGACGCGCAGTTTTGACCTGAAGGTGGTTGGCAAGGACGATACAGGGGCAGCCTGTTTCAATGCGGTGCTGTCGCCCGTGTGCATCAACGCGGCGGTTAGGAGCTCAGTGCCGATTCCGGATGTTTTGCGGCAGCGGTTGGAGGAATATCAGCGTTTGGTGCCACTGCCGGCGAGCAGCTGATCCAGCCGGTCTAGTTCGGTGCGGATGCCGAGGACGATTTCGTGCGGGGTGCCGCCGCCGGTGGGGGGGGTGTGGTTGAGCAGGGAGCTGACGCCGAGTCCGGCGACGATGGCGGCGACTTCGGCGGCGGATTTGTTGGCGGTTGGGTTGAACCACCAGGCGGTCCAGTTGCACATGCCGATGAAGCTCAGGGCGGCGATGTTGGCGTCGACGGGGCGGAATTCGCCGGCGAGGATGCCGGATTTTATGAGGCCGGAGATTTTGGCGAGGACCTCGCGCTTGCCGGCCTGATGGCGCTCGAACAGCGGGGTGGGGAGGTGATTTTCCTCGCGGTCCAGCACTTTGAAGCGCACGGCGCGGGCGAGCTGGCGGGTGACCAGGGTTTCCGCCGCCTTGAGCAGCTGGGCGTGGAAGCTGGCGCCGGGTTCGTGGGCGAGTTCGCGCAATTCGTTGGAGGCAGCGACGGTGACGTCTTCGACCAGGGCGGTGAGGAAATCATCCTTGCTGCCGAAGTAGTGGTACAAAGTGGTGCGGCCGACGCCGGCGGCGTTGGCGATGTCCTGCAGGCTGGTGCCGGCGAAACCTTTTTCGGCGAACAGTTCGGCGGCGCAGTCCAGCAGTTCGCGCTCCATCAGGTCGCGGCGCGGGCCGCCTTTGCGCTTGGTGGGGGCGGGGGGAGAGTCCATGCTGGTTACCTTAAATCCGTCCGTCGATTATGCGGGGCCAAGTGGCCGAATAGACCGGGATCGCCGGGGTTTTGCAAGGGGTTGCGTTACCAGCGGGCGGACATGTGGGCGGTGTCGTTATAGCTGCGCAGGGACCAGTGGCCGTCAGCGTTCACGATAAGGCGGGAGATGGAGGCGTTGTCCGGCGCGAAGAAGGCGAAGGGGCGGCTGCCGGTGGCCTGCTGGCAGATTTTGCCGATGACGCCGCCGTGGACGACGGCGACCGCCGTGGTGTTTTCCGCCATGATGGCGGTGATTTTGGCGATGCCGGCGCGGATGCGGGCGGTAAACGCGGGGGTGGGCTCGGTGCCGGGGATGACCTCCCAGGTCTCCTCGGCGAGCATTTGCTTGACCAGCGGGTGGCCCGCGGCGGCTTTTTCCATGAAGTCATGCTCCCATTCGCCCATGTGCAGCTCGTGCAGCTCGGGGATTTCGATGGGGGTGAGGCCCGTGAGGGCGGCCAGCGGGGCGGCGGTCTGGTGGGTGCGCTGCAGGTTGGTGACGAAGATATGGGTGATCGGCTCGTGGCGCAGGCGGGCGGCAACGGCGTGGGCCTGGGCGTGGCCGTCCGGCCGCAGGGGCGGGTTGTTGAGGATGATGTCGCCGAAGGGGAGGGTATGCACGGTCTCGCCCACGGTGGAGCCGTGGCGGAGCAGGATGATTTCGCGTGCACCGGGCGGCAGGTGAAAGCCGTGTTGGGCGGCGGCGAGATGTTTTTCGAGTGCTTTGGTCATGTGTCCCCATCTTCCGGCGCCCGTGTTGAATTTTTGGGCTGCCGCCGGGAGAGTCTATGCCAGGGGCGGGGGCGTTTACAACTGAGTTTTAGCGTGGGGAGAGAAGCGCGCGCGCGGCGGTGAGCGGGCGGGGGCGCCTTTCATCAGGCCGGAGGAGAGCATGCGGCGCACAAGTGGCAGGTGTTCGCCGGCGCGGATGACGGCGCCGCGCAGGGCGCGGGCGGGGGGGCGGTCGTCGGTGTAGAGCAAGGCGGTGGCGTTGGTGGCGAGGTAGAGCGGCAGGGTGGCGCGGCTGTGGCGGCTCTCGTAGCGGAGCAGGACGTTGGGGGCGCCGATGTCCTGGCCCGCGGCGCTGGCCTCGGCGATGAGGGTGGCGAGGATGTGCTGGCCGGAGAGGCCAAAGTTGAAGCCGTGCGCGGTGACGGGGTGCATGCCGACCGCGGCGTCGCCCACCAAAGCGAAGCGCTCACCGGCGAAACGGCCGGCGTAGACGGCGACCAGCGGGTAGGCGTGGCGGGTGCTGACCAGTTGCATGGCGCCGAGCTGGTGCTGGTAGCGCTCGGTGATTTCAGTGGCGAAGGCTTCCGGGGTGAGCGCCATCAGCGCCTCGCCTGGGCGGGCGGGGAGGGTGACGACCAGGGAGCACATGTTGGGTTGGGATTCGGTGCCGTTGAGCGGCAGGATGGCGATGGTCTGGCCGAAGCCGAACCACTCGGTGGCGATGTTGTTGTGGGGTTGCTCGTGCGCCATGCGGCAGACCAGCATGGTTTTGCCGAAATCCTGCATCTTGGCGGTGATGCCCATGCGGCGGCGCATTTCGGAGAAGCGGGTGTCAGCGGCGACGATGAGGCGGGCGGTGAGCTGGGTGCCATTGGCGAGGCTGAGGCTGGCGGAGTCCGGGCCGGTGACGATGCCGGTGGCGGCGGTGTTGGCCAGCAGGTGGATGTTGGGGTGGTCCGCGGTAGCGGCGAACAGGGCGCGGCGGATCATGTGGTTGGGCACGAGCTGGCCGAGAAATTCCGATTGCGTGCCCGGCGGTTGGAAGCGCAGCGAATGGGTGGAGTTGCCGTTGCGCACCCGCGCCTCTCCCATGGGGGAGATGTCGGCCGGGGGGATGTGCGCCCAGGCGCCCAGCTCGCGCAGCAGCTCTACCGAGCGGTGGGTGAGGGCGATGTCACGGCCGTCGAATTCGGGGGATTCCAGGGCCTCGCGGGGAAGTTTTTCCACCAGCGCGACGCTGCGGCCCTGGGCGGCGAGGGAGCCGGCGAGGCTCAGGCCAGCGGGGCCAGCGCCGATGATGATGACGTCGTAGTCGGTGGCGCTGGCGGTCATGTTCAGTCCCATTGTGCGGCGTTACCGCGTAGCAAGCGGGGGCGCGGTGTCATTGATGCAGGTCAAGGCCGCAGTGCGGCGGAGGATTTCGTCCACCAGGGCACCGACGTCCGCCCGCTGGGTGCGGTGATTGACGATGGCGGCGCGGATGGCCATGCGGTCGCCGATGGTGGTGGTGGAGGGCGCGAAGAGGCCCGATTCCTGGAGGTCGGCGACCAGATCGGCGGTTTGGGCGTCGGTGAATCCCGCGATGGCGAAGCAGACGATGTTGAGTTTGACCGGGGCGAGCAGCTCCAGGCGGTTGCTGGCGGTGATGCGGGCGGCCAAGTGCTGCGCGAGGTCGCAGGTGGTGTCGACCACGCCGCCAAGTTGTTCGCTGCCGTAGGCTGAGAGGGTCATCCAGACTTTTAACGCGCGGAAACCACGAGACAGGTCTGGGCCGAGGTCGCACGGCCAGGGTTGGCCGCCGGCGAGGCCGCGCGGGGCGGCGGCGAGGTAGCTGGTGGCCTGGGCGAAGGTGGCGTTGTGCAGTTCGGGGTCGCGGATGAGGACGCAGCCGGCGTCGTAGGTGACCTGCGCCCATTTATGGAAGTCAAACGCCACCGAGTCGGCGTGTTCGATGCCGGTGAGGAAGTGTTTGCGGGTGGGTGAGAGCGCGGTGAGGGCGCCGAAAGCGGCGTCGGCATGGAACCAGGCGTTATGGGTTTTGGCAATTTCGGCGAGGGCGGCCATGTCGTCGAACGCGCCGACATCCACCGAGCCTGCGGTGCCGACGATGAGGAAAGGGGTGCAGCCGGCGGCTTGGTCGGCGGCGATGGTGGCGCGCAGGGCTTCAAGGTCCATGCGGAAATCGGCGTCCACCGGGATTTTGCGCAGCGCCTGCATGCCAAGCCCGGCCATGTCCAGCGCGCTGGGCACACAACGATGCACCCCGGCGCTGGCGTAGGCGGTGAGTTTGGCGCCTTGCAGCCCGTTGGCGCGGGCATCCGTGCCCAACGCCTTGAACCGGGCGCATAGCACGGCGATGAAATTGGCCATGGAGGAGCCGGTGAGCAGCACGCCGCTGGTTTGTGCCGGCATGCCCAGCATCTCAGCTGCCCAGGCAATCACCTGCCGCTCCACCACAATGCCAACATGGTTGCGCCCGCCGCAGTTGGCATTCATCGCCCCGGCCAGCAACTCGGCCAGCATGGAAACCGGATTGCCGCCGCCATGCACCCAGCCCATGAACCGCGGATGCGTGTTGCCGGTGACGTAAGGCTGAATGTTCGCCTGAAACGCCGCGTACACGTTCTCCGGCGCGGTGCCTTCGGCGGGCAAAGGTGCGGAGAACCCGGCGCGAATCTCATCAGGCAACGGCCGCCACACCGGCTGCGCCGCAATGCCGGCCAGATGGTCGACCATGTCGTCCATCATCCGATGCCCCAAAGCCCGTAGCCCGGACCAGTCGGTAGGATCAAGTGTGCTCATGCCCGGCGTTATAAGCCACGATGGCCCAATGCCAAGGATACGGGGTGGTTTGGGTAGGAAGGCCAAGGGGCTTTGCCCCCTGGACCCCCACGAAGGGCCGCGCCCTTCGATCGGCATTAGTGAAGGTCTTGGAGGGAGGGGGAACTCGCCTGCTTGGACCGGGGTAAATAAAAAAAGGTCTTGGCTGGCGAGTTCCCCCTCCCTCCAAGACCTTAATTAGCGGATTCCAAAGGCGAGCCTTTGGCGGGGAATGAGGGGGCAGCGCCCCCTCGCCTTATTTCCCCAGATCACCCCGTACCTCGGTGTCAGGCCATTCGGGCCTGTACGGCGCGGACGGCTTGGCGTTGTTCGGCGACTTGGGTTTTCATTGATTTTTGCAGTTTTTCGAAGGCGCGGACTTCGATTTGGCGGACTCGTTCGCGCGAGACATTGTAGTGCTGGGAGAGGTCTTCCAGTGTGGTTGGGTTATCTTTCAGGCGGCGTTCGACCAGGATGTGGCGTTCGCGTTCCGAGAGGGTTTTGAGCGCGTTGGCGAGGAGGGCTTTGCGGCCTGTGAGTTCCTCGCGTTCGGCGAGTTTGCTTTCCTGGCCTTCGCTGTCGTCGACGAGCCAATCCTGCCATTCGCCATCGCCGTCCATTTTAATGGGGGCGTTCAGGCTGCTGTCGGCCGAGGAGAGGCGGCGGTTCATGCTGACCACGTCCTGTTCGGGCACGTCCAGCAGGTGGGCGATTTTGGCGACTTGTTCAGGTTGCAGGTCGCCGTCGTCGATGGCTTGCATCTGGCCTTTGAGCCGGCGCAGGTTAAAGAACAGTTTTTTTTGCGACGCAGTGGTGCCCATTTTAACCAGCGACCAGGAATGCAGGATATATTCTTGAATTGCCGCGCGAATCCACCACATTGCGTAAGTGGAAAGGCGGAAGCCGCGATCGGGGTCGAAGCGTTTCACCGCCTGCATCATGCCGACGTTGCCTTCCGAGATAAGTTCGCCGACGGGCAGGCCGTAGCCGCGGTAGCCCATGGCGATTTTGGCGACGAGGCGCAGGTGCGAGTTGACCAGCGTATGCGCGGCCTTCTGGTCGCCAGTGTCGCGCCATGCGCGGGCGAGGCGTTCTTCTTCCTCGTGCGCCAGCATTGGGTATTTGCGGATTTCCTGCATATACCGCGTCAGGCTGGCATCGGGACCGAGAGTTGAAACGGTGGAGGCCATTAAGTGGATTCTCCTAAAAACTTTCTCCGTTTTGTGGTGCCCGAGGGATTCGGCGCGTCACATAACGAAATGGACAGAGCATAATAACGTTACCGTCCGGATTACGTATCTTTACCAGCATTTGCCGGGGTTACCCCTTAAAAGGCAGTAACAATCCGGCCAGATGCTTGGCCCGTTGGGTTAGTTCGGAGAGCAGTCTATGGGGTGCCCGCGCACTTCGTCAATCAAAAAGGACCTGTGCAGTCCTGTTTCAACTGCATGCTTGCAATGCATCTGCGAGTGCCTGGAAGTCTGCCGGCGGGGGGACAGAGAAACGCAGGAGTACGCCGGTGATAGGGTGCGAAAAGCCCAGGGTTTCCGCGTGCAGGGCTTGGCGGGGGAAGTCCAGCGCGAGATCCAGCGCTGGCTGCGCGAGCGTTTTGGCGACGGCTGGGCGGCGGCGCAGATACACCGGGTCACCGACCAGCGGGTGGCCGATATGGGCGAGGTGGACGCGGATTTGGTGTGTGCGGCCGGTGGCCAGGCGGCAGGAAAGCAGGGCCGCGGCGGTGCCAAAGTTACGAATTATTCGGTAATTGGTTAGGGCGTGTTTGCCGTTGCGGGTGACCACGGCCATGCGTTTGCGCTCACGTGGGTCGCGGCCGATGTCGCCATGGATGGCGCCGCTGGTGGGCGACGGGATGCCCCAGCAGATGGCTTTGTACTCACGCTCCAGGTCGCGTGCGGCGAAGGCGGCGGAGAGGCGGGTGTGTGCCAGCTCGGTTTTGGCGACGACCATGACGCCGGAGGTGTCTTTATCCAGCCGGTGGACAATGCCGGGGCGGCGCTCACCGCCGATGCCTGTGAGGCTCTCGCCGCAATGGGCGATGAGGGCGTTGACCAGTGTGCCGTCCGGGTTGCCTGGGGCGGGGTGAACCACCATGCCGGCGGGTTTGTTGAGCACCAGGAGGTATTCGTCCTCGTAGAGGATGGCCAGGTCGATGGCCTCGCCTTGGGGCGTGGCGGGGGCGGGGGCTGGCGGGCGGAGGCGGTAGGTGGCGCCGGGGCGCACCGACTCGGAGGTATCGGCGGTGATGGTGCCGTCGCGGGTGAGCAGGCCCTCCAGGATCATACTCTTGACGCGGGACCGCGAGATGGTGCCGATGGCCCTGGCCAGGAACATGTCCAGCCGCACGCCGGCATCTTCCGGCGCGGCGGTGACGGTTATTTCAGGGAGTGGATATGCGGGATCAACCACAGAAGGATTTGCGGGGGCTGAAGGCGCTGGTGGGCGGCATGGGGCTGCTTATCGTGCTTGGCACGGCGCTGGTTATCGGGACGGTCATCCACCGCATCTATGCCAGGAAGCCCGTGGCGTCGATGGTGGTGGCCCCGCTGGCCGTGCCGGGCGGGAGCGTTGCCGTGGCCATGGCAGGCGCTGGGCTGGCGCCGGGTGAGCATATTGCCGGCATTGCGGGGGCGGGGGGCGATGTGGCGGTGTGGGTGAATGGCCCAGCCGGCGACCGCCTGCTGCTGGTGGACCCAGCGAGCGGGCGGGTGAGCGTGGTTTTAAGCCCAACCCACTGAAAAGTGGCCGGTTGGGGCGCCGTTGCGGCGGTGCAGGAAATATTCCACCGCATGGCTTGTAAAATTTATCCCCCTGGCTTAATGCGCTCCTGCCTCGTCCCGTTCGTCTAGAGGCCCAGGACACTGCCCTTTCACGGCGGCGACACGAGTTCGAATCTCGTACGGGACGCCAAGGCTTTTCAATGAGTTACGGCACGTAATCGTTACGGCGCGCAATCCGTACTCACTATACGGCGCGGGACGGTGCCGGACTCTTGCCGCCATCTTATCCTTGGTTGGCTTCTGTCATTTCCCCGGCGCGGGTCCGCCATCCTGGCGCGGATGCTCTACCGGCGTATTGGTTGCCCCTACTACGTGCCGGTTTGCCGAGCGCATCCGGTCCGCCAGCGCCGCCAGCTGGGCCGCCTGGTCATCGGTCAAGCCGTCATCATACACGTCGACCCATTCCCTTATGGCGTCCTTGAGCCGCCGGTTTTCGTCCCGTAGTTGCTGGGCTTCCGCTTCCGTTGCCCCGGCCTTCTCCGTCTGCTGCTTGGCCGTCGCCTGGGCTTCGCGCCGGCCATTGTCCTGGAAGCGGCCCCACCGAGACGCGCGCGCCGCATCGCTCAGGACTGGCCGCAGTGATTCGGCGATCCGTTTGAGGCCATCCGGACCGCTCTTGGAGGCGCCGGTGTACTTTTCATTGATGAAAACGGAGAAGGGCCTGGGGTCAGGTTAAAGAAGGAATAAGGGGCCTTTAGTATCGCCCTGCGTGGGAGCTGGCGCTGAGTCAGCGTCGGTGTCTTCTGTTTAATAAAAAAATATTCTACCTTCCAATCTATGAAGCGTCCGATCTGGCAACAAGATTAGCGGACTGGCGGACATCTTCCTCAGAAAGTTTCTGCTTCTGTACGAGTGGTTGGAAACCATCCGGCACCGGCTTAGCTGGGACGTTGGGCCCTTCAATACCATGGCCCAAGGAGAAGTCCTGTTTGACGGCGAACCGGTGGCCACATTGGTGGTGAATGGGCCAGTCGAGCTGAATCTCCATGGCCCCAAAGAATTTCACTATATCGCGTCAATCCGAGAGATTTTGCTGCCAGACGTTCCGGAGGCCATAGCCCTTCTCGCGCTCGATCTCGTTGAGTTGCGCGGGCTAGGCGCCCGGATTAAATCAAGCCCTAACGACCCTTTTCAACGCGCCGTTTCTCGCTTGGCCGCTCGCATGAAATCAGACTCCACCTTGTCGAGCGCCCATCAGCTATCTGTCGTTCGCGAAGCTGAAAAAGGGCGGGAGCGCCAACACGCTATTATATTATCAAATGCCGCGAAGATGCAGAAAATCTAGGCCCGGTGCATCTGCACGACGTTGGTGGCGCGGGCCGGTAGGCCAATGCACCAATCAGCCTTGCAAGCGCCGCCGTTGGAGCCGCAATTGCGTACATAGATCGGCAGTGTGGCAATGGTTTGGCCAAGCTCATTCATCGTCGGGATCAAATTTAGGAACAAATTTAGGTATTGCGCGTCTCATATACTCGTCGAATAGCGGAACAGTGAATGCCGTGTCTCCATACGAGGGAGAATAAATCATTCCCTTTTTAATTAATGCGCTCCTGGTCGGGGCAACACTTGCAGACTTAACTCCAATTTTATCGGCGATATCTCCGGAGCGTTGATGCCCCGAACCAAGCTCTGCTAGGGCCCTCATGTATCGCTTTTCAGATGGGGTGCAGCGATCGAAACGGACTCGGAAAAAACTTTCATCCAATGACGCGATCGCAATTGGAGTGGCACGGTCGATATCGGCTTTTGTGATCGAGCCGCCGGTCGCGATGTTCCAGGCGTCATGTGACCATTGCTGGATAAAGTAAGGATATCGGCCAGTTAACCTCATAATCTCTTGGACGGCGGCCGGCTCGATCTCCACTCCTTCTTCTGTCGCTGGGTTCACAATGGCAGACATGGCATCTGACTCGGAAAGCGCGCCAATCTCGGGATACGTAAACAAACGCTCCGAATAGGATTTTGAATTTCCTGCTAGGCCCAAGATTTGCGGCAAACCGGCGCCGATAAGCGCTACAGGCAGCGTCCGCTGGTTGACCTTATGCATCGCCATAATTAGAGCGCTAAATTCCGTCGTGCTTAAGTATTGAAGTTCGTCAAAGATTAGGACGACGGCTCTCCCGGCAGCAGCGGCGGCCTCGCCCAGAACGATAACCATTTCGGGGAAATCCGCTTCGAGGTCACCACTGTCGGCAGTTCCGATCTCGGCATCGACGCCAAGATCAACTCCTCCGACACTAACTTTCAAGCCGCCGAGGAAACTTTTCAATATGCGGATGCCGCGCCGGGCTGTTTCTTTTGCTCCCTCAATTAAGCTTAGAGTGTAAAGCGCTTTCCTAAAGCCGGGAATTATCAATTCAGGTAGGGTTTTACCTTCATGACCTTCAACATCTATTGTCAGGAAGTGATTTTCCTCAGCGAGTTCGCGCGACTTCACTAGCAAAACTGTCTTACCGACTCCTCGGAGACCAACCATAATGGGATATTGCACCGGCTTCCGTAGAGCCACTCGAAGCAACGTTGTCTCTGTTTTTTTTAGGACATCAGTACGGCCCGCCAGTTCTGGAGGTGGGTTACCCGCGCCGGGCGCATATGGGTTTCTGACATGATCCAATGAAAGGTTTATCCAGTTATAGAAAGAACTCACTACAAGCGCATAAACTCGTTATTGTCAATGTAGCCGGAACATTTGAAGAACGTTTACCTCGCGAGGCCGGACGTTTGGCATGTTCAATTCAGAGAGTAGCAGGACCCAAACTCCCGGTGCCGATATTAGTAGGCGTAGCGCTTGCGCAAACGTTTGTTTTGGTGAGGTTTTTCTATTTACCGCGAGGTGTCGTCGGGACTTCCGACCAAAGCACCAATCCGCCCAAGCCTGCATGAGCACCCGGCGCTTCTCTACCGCATCACCCCGTGAATAGGCTGCCTCGGCCGATATCATGCCGCCACCCGCGGCCGAACGGTGCGCGCAATCTCCTCGCCGTGCGCGCGCTGCTCCATGGCCAGATCGTAGCGGGCTTGCAGGTTCATCCAGGACTGCGCATCGGTGCCAAAATACCGGCCCAGGCGCAGCGCTGTATCGGCCGTGATGGCGCGCTCGCCGGCAATGATCGCCGTCATGCGGTTGGGCGGCACGTCAATATCCTTGGCGAGCCGGTAGGCCGTGATGCCCAGCGGCTCCAGCCATTCCTCGCGCAGCAGAACACCTGGCGCGATTGGCGCCAGCGGTGCGGTCGTCGTGTCGATGACATCGGACAGATCGACTCTACCGGCCTCCAATACTTCCCTCGAAATCGCCATCTCACCCTCCTTAGTGATAGTCACAAAACTCAACATCGTAAGCATCACCATCGCGCCACGTGAAGCAGAGCCGCCATTGATCGTTGACGCGGATCGAGTGTTGCCCCGTCCGGTCACCCCTCAGCGCTTCCAGGCGGTTGCCCGGCGGGGAGCGCAGGAAATCCAGCGCCGCGGCAGCCTCCAAGAGGTCAAGCTTCATCTTTGCGCGCCTCACCACATCAGGGCCAACGCCCTTCGGGGTAAGCCCCTGGAATAGGGCGACGGTGACCTTGTCGTGAAAGCCTTTGATCACGGTATGTATGTATTGCGTATATATGTGTACGTCAAGCGTATATACTCCTTACTTGCCACTCATCGACACCACGTTGCTCTCGGCCACGATGCCCAATTCTGCCGTGGCATGGCGTACCGCGTCGGCCACCGATTTCGGGCTGTGATGGGCATAGTGCTTGGCGCACGTCACTTCGCTATCGCCGATCTGCGCCGCCACAGCCCCGAGGGGTACGCCGGCCATAACCAGACGGCTCGCATAGGCGTGCCGCAAAATATGGAACCCGATGGTGGGGGCGATGCTGGCGGCCTTACAGGCGGCTTTCATGGGCCGGATTTGGTCGCTCTTACCCCACGCAGTGCCATCCGGTTGTGTGAGCATCAGCGCGTTTCTAGCTTTGCCTGCGGCCTGGACCGTGAAAAACTTCACCGCCTCTTCCGTGAGCGCCACGTCTCGCGCCTTGCCGGTTTTGCCCGCCCGGATGTGCAGCATGGCAGTGGAGGCATTGAAGTCAGCAGCGCGAAGCCGGCCCAATTCGCCATACCGTCCACCGCAAAGCAAAGCCGCCTGTATCATTGGACGAAATGCCTCGCTGGAGGCGTTCACCAAACGCTTGGCCTCGGCATCGGTAAAATCACGGATGCGCGGGGCGTTGGCGTTCTTGAAGGGCGACACGCGGCGCCATGCGTCATCGCTGGGTACTTTGCTATCCGCATAGGCAAGATTCAGGGCGGCCTTCAGCACGGTCAGGATACGGTTTGCACTCGCGCGGCGGGCGCGCTGGCCCTCGGCGTCATCGGGGTCAACCGGCTTAGCATTACAGTTGCACTTTAGATATAAAATGTGCCTGTTGTGCCACGGCTTGATGAGCTCGTCGCCACAGTGACCAAGCTATGACGTAGGCGGGTCGGATACGTTTTTGTGCGAGTCGGTTTGCTATCCGCC
>PLSD01000120.1 GCA_003164135.1 Acetobacteraceae bacterium | reverse complement strand
AATATGAATGACTCGCGGCACTAGCTATATAATTTAGCGACCAATTTCAGGAGATTATCTTGAACCTGCCGGTTCAACCTAATCTCATATTGATCTTGGCAACGGTCACACCGGAGCAATAGGCTTTCTTTTTTCTGCGTTCCACGGCAGCGCCACTTTATAAAGAAGAAAAGATCCTTATCTATATCTATCATAAATTCAATTTACGAGCCGGAATTGTCGTAGGACACAGATGCTTGCCTCAGACAGTAACAACCACAATTTTCTGGTATGAGGTATTATGGCAAGACAGCGCAAATTTAGATTTCCAAAAATTCGCCTGACTCTTCCCCGGCAGACCAAATCGCTACTCCGATCTCTGACAACGCTTGGTCGTTTTGGCTTGCTTACAACTGCTAAGGCCGCAAATCCAATTGGCAGAACCATAGAAATATCTGATTTTGGGTCCAATCCAGGCCAATTGAAGATGTTTATTTACACGCCGGAAAAGCTCGTTCGGCGCAATGCACCGTTGATCGTCGTTCTGCATGGCTGTGGTCAGTATGCGGAATCATTTGCGTCGAATTCTGGCTGGATTGCTCTTGCCAATCATTTGCGGCTGCCGCTCCTATTGCCAGAACAAGTTGCCCGCAACAATGCTAGCCGATGCTTTAACTGGTATCGCCCCAGTGATACGCAACGCGGATATGGGGAGGCGATGTCGGTCCGGCAAATGGTACGCACGTCCATCAAAAGATTTTCCTCCGATCAGCGCCAGGTTTTCGTCGTCGGACTATCTGCGGGTGGCGCACTTACGGCAGCGCTGCTTGCAGCCTATCCCGCAGTATTCAATGCAGGCGCGGTGGTCGCCGGTATGCCAGTTGGCTCTGCAAGTAATGCGGCTTCGGCTTTGCTTCAGATGCACCATGCAAATCCCTTTACCACCCGCGAAACGCTGGTCAGTGCCATCACGAGCAAACTAACAATAACCCAAAGACCGAGAAAATGGCCGCGTATTTCAATTTGGCATGGTGAACGAGACCGGGCCATCGATCCAGCCAATGGGGCGGCCTTAGCCGTTCAGTGGAGTGGGATACACGGTTTCGGAGACGTGCCTAGTTTTGACGACGTAGCAGCGTCCGGAATACGCCGGCGGACCTGGGGCACAGCGAAACTGCCATTAGTCGAATGGTGGACGCTTCCAGAAATGGGGCATGGCTTTCCCGTAGATGCGGCAATCCCAGGAGGAGGGCGTGCTGCCTTTGGGGTTGTTGATGCAGGAATATCTGGTGCGTATCATATTGCCAGGTTCTGGGGCCTTGAGATTTGATCCTAATATTCCAGAACCTGCAGAACCAGGATGAATGACCGCTATCGGGTTCAGCGGTGAGTCCCGAGAATGACGATAGTGGGCGCGAAGCGGCCCTTCGATCAGGGGCTTTCTCGCCCAAGCAGTTAGGGCAGCTGCGACTTTCGGAAGAGAGATTTCTCAGTCATGCCGATAGTGCAAAGGCTCTAAACCACTATGCACCAACAATCATTGCTTAACACCTTATAAAATAAGGAATTCTGCTGCACAGCTGGCGGTCATCCGCTGTAGCATGTCATTAGATAAAGCATCCCATTCGTAGTTCGTGGTATACTGATTTTGGCTTCAGCCGCGAACTTCCGCGAGTTGGCCTGCCCCTCCGTTGACCGCCCCAGTGCCCGTGCTGTAACCTCGGCGTCTCTCTGCGGTGATTAGCAAGCATATTCACCGCAAATTTGCGGGGAATATGCTTGCTCTTTGCGGCGATTACGCACTATATTCACCGCAAAGGATGCGGTGAATGGCGACTTATATTCATGAATTGAGTGATTGGCCGAACTTTCGCTGGGATCACGAAAAGATAGGTCCTCAACTGGCGGCGGTGCGTCATCACCAGGGGCGGCTGATTGGGCGTATGGAGGGCATGGGATTTCAATTCCGTGCCGAGGCCATCCTGCAGTCTCTCACGGAGGATGTAACCCAATCGAGCGAGATCGAAGGCGAGGTGCTCGACCGCGAGCAAGTTCGCTCTTCGATCGCGCGACGCTTGGGCATCGATATTGGCGCCCTCATGCCCGTCGATCGAAACGTCGAAGGTGTCGTTGAAATGATGCTTGATGCGACCCAGCGCTACGCCGAGCCCCTGACTGAGGAGCGCCTTTTCGGATGGCATGCGGCCCTTTTCCCCACGGGGCGCAGTGGCATGATCCGGATTACGGTTGGTGGGTGGCGAGATGACCGCTCCGGGCCAATGCAGGTGGTATCTGGCCCCATCGGACGTGAGCGCGTCCACTATGAAGGTCCGCCAGCGGAAAAACTTGCGCGCGAGATGCAGGCTCTTCTTGCCTGGTTTAACCAGGACAAGACCGTCGATCCGGTTATTGGTGCCGCCATTGCGCATCTCTGGTTCGTTACGATCCATCCGTTCGATGATGGGAATGGGCGCATTGCGCGAGCCATTGCCGACATGGCGCTGGCTCGTTCCGAGGAAAGTCCGCAACGTTTCTACAGCATGTCAGCGCAAATCCGTATCGAGCTGAAGGGATATTACGAGATACTCGAAGCCACCCAAAAAGGAGACCTAGATATCACCGCGTGGATTGAGTGGTTTCTCGAGTGCCTCGATCGGGCTTTTTCAGGGGCCGACAAGCTGTTGGGCAACGTGCTGAACAAAGCAAAGTTCTGGGAGATGCATGCGGATGAGCCTCTGAACGAACGTCAACGCACGATCATTAATCGCTTGCTCAACGGTTTCGTCGGCAAACTTACCTCGTCCAAATATGCCAAGCTTGCGAAGTGCTCCCAGGATACGGCGTTACGAGACATCGATGACCTGGTGAAGCGAGACATTCTTGCCAAGGATGCCGGCGGCGGCCGGAGCACAAGCTATTCGCTCTTGGCGACTCCAACGGTCCAATAGGCCTAGCACCTCAAATATCGACGGCCTCGCGGCGCTTCCTAGGTCTATCCAGTTTGCGCCGAAGCCATGCTTAGCCTGCCTCCTGTCGCTCCTGCTCGTCATTAGGGTAGCGTGGAGCGTAACGCTCTTCCGGCGTTCTCCAGCTACGAAAGAAATCCAGCGGATCCTGACTCCCCAAAAAGGAACGAGCGAGAGTCAGTCGTTCGAGGACATGACATCTGTCGATCTCCGGAAGGTCATTTGCCTGCCGTTCCACGCCCGCGAAGAAGTGTTCGATGCTCATCACGTTTGACCAGTGCTCGATGACCTGCCGAAGTTCGGCATTACTTTCAGCGATTGACTGGCCGACGCGTTTACGATCTTCCTCGCGCCGCTGGCGCTCCTCCGCGGCCAACCATTCGCGATGACGAATCTCGGCTTGGCGGTCAGCCTCCTCTAGCTTTGCCACGAGGTTGGGCGCCATCGCCTCGATCGCTTCGACGATACTCTTAATCTGGCCACGTAGTGACGCAGATTTTCTCTCCTGCCACTGTGTCGACCAGTTCACTCTGCCGTAAGGTGAATAAGCAACAATCCGCAAACGTCCCGATGGAAGATCGCGGGTCGTCGTCCAACTGTCGTCGACGTGATACCGGTTACGCGGGGGAACATACTCGCTTTCGCGGATGTATTTGCCGTTCACGTAGCGGAGCGTGACATTCTCAGACATCTCGATGACCGATAGACCAATGGCAACTGCCCCAACATAAACGACTGTCGGACGGTAGGGGGGACCAGAGCCCGCTATATTGCCAGCGGTCGCGCGGCTTGGGGGCGGTCTCGCGCTCGTCGACCTCCCCGCGCCCCAGTTGCGCATCGGCCGGTGCCAAAACGACGCGATGGTCAACCGACTCAAGCGCGTTGAAGAGATCATCGGCAAGGTCGAGCGCCTTATCGAGGCTGGCCTGCGAGGTCGTTACGTCGACCAGAAGCTTCTTGTAGGGCTTAAGATACGCGCCCTCGTCGATCGCCCTGCCGTTTTCGAAATGTGATCTCGCGCCACGGATCAGTCCATGAGCCTGATCGCCGATGATCCGTACCTTCTTCTCCCGCTTGCGGGGTAGCGGCGCTTTGGGTCTCGGAGCAGAGATGTGCTCTCCCTCCTCGCGCCGTCGACCCAGTTCCATGCTTGCCCCGAGTGCGGTGGTGATAGCGCCGGTCACGATCCGTAGATATTTGACGGTGTTGGGTTCGGACGGACGTGATTTAAGCGGCGGC
>PLSD01000041.1 GCA_003164135.1 Acetobacteraceae bacterium | reverse complement strand
TAAAGTGCAACTGTAATGTTAGGCGCGCAAGCACTAACTTATACTGACCATTTGCGCAATATATTCCAGAGAAATCACTCGGAGTTTCCTGTTTTTACGTTGCTTAGTTCGGCTCAATACGGAATTCCTGATTTTTTTATTGACCACTTGGAAAGTTATATGCACTTTGCCGCTCAGGTGGAAACCGCGCCAGCAACGTCCGGCGCCACAAATAAAACCCACTACGCGCCAACAGGTCCGTACACCGGGGAACCAGGGAGTTGTTCATGCAAGCAGATGTCATCGTCATCGGCTCGGGCGCCGGCGGACTCACCGCCGCGATCACCGCCGCCAAAGCCGGATTGCAGGTGACCCTGCTCGAAGCCACGCCGGTATTCGGCGGCACCACCGCCCTCTCCGGTGGTGGCGTATGGATCCCCGCAAATCATCACCAGCCAGAACTTGGCGTGAGCGACAGCCGCGCCGAAGCCGCGACCTACCTGCGCGCGGTGCTCGGCAATTTCTATGACGCCGCCAAGGTCGATGCGTTTTTAGAAAATGCGCCAAAAATGCTCGAATACCTCGAACAGAACACAGACCTCCGCCTAACCGCCAGCACCATCCCTGATTACGCCCCCGGCCAGCCAGGCTGGAAAACCGGACGCTGCCTGCTGACCGCCGATTACGACGCCCGGGAAATGGGTCCCTGGTTCAAAAAACTCCGTCCGCCAATCCAGGAAATGGGCCTGTTCAGCAGCATGCAGCTCAGCCCCGCCGATGCCTTCATGATGTCGATGTGGAATAAATCCTTCGCCGCCCTGAAACTCACCACCAAGCGCATGCTCGGTTACGCGCGAGACCGTGCCCTTGGCCGGCGCGGCAGCGTGCTGGCCAACGGCAATGCGCTGGCCGGCCGGCTGCTTAAATCCGCCGCCGATGCCGGGATGCTGCTGTTAAGCGAACACCGCGCCCAGGAGCTGCTGCTTGAAAATGGCATCGTCATAGGCGTGCGCGCCAACCATCGCGGCGGCACGGTGAATTTCTTTGCCCGGCGCGGCGTGATTCTGGCCAGCGGCGGCTTTGGCGCCAACACGGAAATGCGCCGCAAATACGTTGCCCAGGCAGATGCCGGCTGGTCGCTCCAGCCTGAAGGCAGCCAGGGCGACGGCATCAACATGGGCATCACCGCCGGCGGCACGCTCAACGAGGGCAATGCCGCCAACGGCATCTGGGTGCCTGCGTCCGCGCTCAAGCACAAGGACGGCACTCTCGCCAAATTTCCCTCACTGTTTTTCGACCGGCATTGCCCCGGCTCGATCATGGTCGACGCCCGCACCGCCCAGCGTTTCGTCGACGAGAGTTTCCACTACCAGAATTTCGGCACCACCACGCAAGCCAAGGGCGTCACGAAAATCTGGCAGATCAACGACCACACCGCCGTACAAAAATACGGTCTTGGCATGGTCAAACCGGCACCCTTTCCCATCTCCCCCTGGGTGAAAAAAGGCTACATCGTCGAGGCTGGGAGCATCCGCGCGCTGGCAGAGAAAATCGGACTCGACGCGGCCGCGCTGGAGCAGACCGTCGCCACCTTCAACACCTACGCCGACGCCGGACATGACCCGGATTTCAACCGCGGCGGCAATGAATATTCCGCCTACATGGGCGATGCGAGTCACAAACCCAACCCGGCCCTGGGAGCTTTGCGCACGCCGCCATTTTACGCTCTGGAAATCAGGCCCAGCGATTTAAGCACACTCGCGGGGCTGGACACCAACGAACACGCGCAGGTTCTCGGTCCCAACGGCGCCCCCATCCCTGGCCTTTACGCTGCCGGTCTCGACAACAACACGATGATGCGCGGCCGCTACCCCGGTGGCGGATCAAGCATCGGGCCGGCTATGACCTTCGGCTACATCGCCGCCCGGCATCTCGCGGCATCACCGGATTGATCGCGCAGTCAGGCCCCTATTTGATTTACATATGCAACTACCTGGAACGGATCAAAGTATTCCCGTACCGTATATAATTTGCCATCTTTAACGATGAAAATCATATTATACACATTCTCGTAGCGTGCCGCCCCAGGCCCCACGCCTTCGGACCGCGCTTCGACAGCAACACGGTCGTCCTCGGCCGTCATGATTTCAACTTTGAAACTGAACTTGTCAAACCCTGACAAAAAGTTCGTCAGCAGTTCCGACACCCCTTGCTTGTCGCGGAAACCGGCGAACTGGAACATATCGGGCCGGTAAGGTACGGACCATGATCCCTCCTCATGGATGAGCGCGAACAAGGCGGGCAAATTGCGCGTGCTGAGATAATCGTAAGCCTGTTGCACCAGCTTTTTATTGGTTTCAATAGACATGCCGGCTCCTTACACCTCGCCGAAAAACCGTCGTGCATCGGCATAGGTCGGCAGATGCGCTGTGGACCCGCCGTCGGCATGAATCACCTGGCCGGTGATATAACGCGCATCATCGGAGGCAAGCCACGCCACAATATTTCCAATATCTTCCGGTATGCCGAGATACCCCACCAGCGTGGCGTCCGCATTCATGGTGATGAACGCCTCGGGTACCGCCCCTTCCAGCATCGGCGTCCGTATCATGGATGGCGCCACGGCATTGCAACGTATACCCTTGCGGCCATAGGCAGTGGCCACATTCTGCGTCAGCATGTTAATCGCGGCCTTGGAAACACCATAAGCCGGCATCTGGTTAAACGCACTGACCCCATACATCGACGACGTATTGATAATACTGCCGCCGCCAGTCTTCAGCATTTCAATAACACCGTAGCGGCAGCCCAGCATCGTGCCGCGCAACGTACCCTGCATCACCATATCCCAGTTTTGCGTGGATATTGTTAGTATATCGATATCGTTCGCCAACACATGCCCCGGCGCATAGGCGGCGTTATTGTGCAGAATATCCAGCCGCCCGTATTTGCGCACCACCGCTTCGGTCGCCGCCTTGATCTTTTCTTCCGAACATATGTCGATGTGCACGGCGCAGGCTTCACCACCGGCCCCGGTAATCAGCGCCACCGTCTCCCCGGCCGCCTCATCATTTAAATCCGCCACCGCCACGCACGCGCCGCGCGCCGCCAGTGCGCGCGCACTGGCCCGGCCAAGGCCGGAGCCCGCACCGGTAACCATCGCGATCCGCCCCTTGAGCTGAGACATTTTTTAAACTCCCTTGTTGTTATTTGTGCCGTTTAGCCGAAAGGGACCGCGCCCTGTTCCAGCACAATGCTGTTCGGCCAGGGCGTACCAGGCGCCCTGGGCTGGCCATGAATTTCCACGGCGATCGTCGCCTGCGCCAGCCCCAGCATCAGCCTGTATAAATTTGCCGCCTCGGCTGGCATTTCCAGCAACGGAAACTGCGCGCAATACGCCAGCGCCTCCGCCAGCCGCGGGACCGCCGCGTCATAAAACTCGCGAATCGTAGGCATATCCGAGGACGAGCGCGCGGCGATGCGCGCATTCGTCGTCTCGCCCGCCCACAAGCCGGTAAACCGCTGAAGTTCGGCAAATCCGGCGGGAAGCTGCCTGCTGGCGCCGGTCATGCCAATGCCTGCGCGACCGTGGGCGCTTCCACCCATTTCATCACCTGTTCCAGCGCGTGGCGAATCCCGATTTCGCTATCCTGCAACTGCATAAATTCCTGCCCCCCTCCATCAATCCCGCGCTGAGTCCGCGCCACGTTGCTCAAATCCTCCAGCACAATTTCCACCACCCGGCCGATGTATAATTCCTGCTGGAAACGCTCGTGCGCGCTCTCCGCCTTGGGCACGTAAAAGCGCACCTCATAATGGCAACGGTTCGGCGCCACCGGCCAGAACTGATGCGTCCAGAACCCGCCCGGCCCGCAATCAATATGCGTATGCGGGAACAAATGGTTCACATCCATTGACCAACTGCCCGAACGCACCGGATTCACCGCCGGATGATCAAGAAAATTCACTGCACCTTCCTTGGTCGCCGCCGCGATCACGCTGCCGGTCGCCGCCGCACTATAGGCGATGTTGTGTACGAAATGCGTTTCGTCGAAGCGAAAATCCGGATTGCCATACATCGAAACCGCCCGGTGCGCGCCCAATATCGTGGCGTCGATCAACCGGGCAAATGGATTGGCACGCGAGGAAAACGTGGTGCCGATGGTCTGCGGATGGATCACAGGAATATGGTAGGTTTCAATGAACGCGTCCGCCACCACCTTCCAATTAGCTTCCAGCGTCGCGCTCAACACCACCGGATGGTCCGCCGCCTGATAATGCAGCCCCTGCAAATGCGCCGCGAACGGCCCCAGAAACGCCGCCAGCGAAACTTCCGGTTCACGCTGCAGGTTGATAAACACCCAGCCCTCCCAAACCTCGCAGGCCACCGGCTTCAGGCCGCAGGTTTTTTTGTCGATATCAAAAAAACTGGCCTCGTCAGGCACCCCCAGCAACTGCCCTTCAGTGCCGTAGGTCCAGCGGTGATACGGGCAGACAAAACGTGCCGCATGCCCGGCGCGCAGCGAAACTACCTCGCTGCCGCGATGCGAGCAGCTATTATGGAACGCGCGAATGCCGCCGTCCTTGCCATGCGAGATGATGATCGACTTGCCGCAGGTCGGCACGCTCTTGACCACAAAGTCACCAGGCGCGGCCAGCTCCTCAACCCGCGCGAGCATAAGCCAGGCACGCTCGAAAATTTGAGCACGTTCCAATTCAAAAAACGCGGCCGAGCGGTAGGGAGCCAGTGGCATCGGCGCATGCGAAAGACCGGCCGCACGGGTAAAATTCGTCTGCAGGGCAGCGCCCGCACCGCTTTGTTCGTTCATCTTGTTTCCCCCGGCGGTCGCGTGCCGCATTTTCGCGGACGCTATCTAATACTGACCGCTCGGTCAATATCTTTTCTTCTCCGCCCAGGGCCGCGCTGGGCCACACCGGCAAATAACTTGAAATTGTTGGATAATTCATCGTTATTTTGTCTGGATTTATGATCCGCTCCGGGCATTCCGCCCAAAGACTGTAAAATTCAACTTGACGGCTGTGCCCGCTTGCACCAACACTACCTGACCAAATGGTCTATAATGAACGCCGGCCGGAAAGGCCGCTCCAAGGGGACGCCATGCCAGAACGCCATCGACCCATGATCAATCCGTGCTGCCCGGAGAGTTTCCCCGCATGATCCCTGAACTTCCCGTGCTCATCGCCGGCGGCGGCCCCGTAGGCATGACCCTGGCCCTGGAACTTGCGCGCTTCGGGGTCCGCTCGGTGCTGGTGGAACGTAACCCCACCACCACCGCGCATCCAAAAATGGACCTCACCAACGGCCGTTCCATGGAACTCTACAGCCGCCTCGGGCTTGCCGAAAAACTCCGCGATGTTGGCGTGCCGCGCGACAATTGTTTTGATATCTCCTGGGTCACCAGCCTGGCTGGGCACGAGTTGCACCGGTTTGCCTATCCATCGGCCAACCAGGTCAAAGACCACATAAAAGCCCGCAACGACGGCTCCCAGGCCAGCGAAGCCGGATTGCGCGTCAGCCAGATTGTCATCGAGCCTGTCCTGAAGACGGCGATCGACGCGAACCCGCTCATCGACGTCCGCTTTGGCACCGCGTTCGAGCGCATTGTCAGCCAGGACCAGGACAGCGTGACCTCGGTGGTGCGCGACGCACTCACCGGTGCCGAAACCGAAATCCGCAGCCAATATCTGGCCGGATGCGATGGCGGCGGCAGCACCGTGCGGCGTAACCTCGGCATTAAAACCGATGGCGACTACAACGTCGCCTCCGCCTACATGGTGCATTTCCACTCCACGGACCTCCCCGTGTTGCAACGCTGGGGCGTCACTTGGCACTACCAATCCGCCACCGGCACGCTCATCGCGCAGAACGACAAAGACACCTGGACCCTGCAACGCTGGCTGTTCCCCGGCATGGATCCCGCCACCATGCGCCCGGAAGATGTACTGGAAGAATGGGCTGGACAAGAATTCGACTATAAAATCCTCCAGGCCAATCCATGGTCGGCACATTTTGTCGTCGCCTCCTCCTACGGCACCGGCCGCGTCGCCATCGCTGGTGACGCCGCGCATCAATTCATTCCCACCGGCGGCTATGGCATGAACTCCGGCATCGCCGACGCCATCGGCCTGGCCTGGATGCTCGCCGCCAGCCTGGAGGGCTGGGGCGCACCCCGGCTGCTTGAGGCGCACGACCGTGAACGCCGCCATACCGCCTGGTGGCACCTCGAAGCCTCCCGCCGCCATATGGGCGTGCGTGGCGCCATCGGCCAAATTTACGCCGAGGCTGGCGATCTCGATGCGGCAGGCCTGGACGGCGATGCACGCCGCCATACCGCCGGTGAACAAATCGCCGCCATCGGCAATGCTGAAAACGAAAGCTGGGGGGTCGAACTCGGTTATCGCTATGACGATTCACCTGTCATCATCAGCGAACCCGGCGCCCCCGCGGTCAACCCGCTAACATACCAACCCTCCACCTGGCCCGGCGCACGCCTGCCGCATGTGTTCCTGGAAGACGGCATCAGCCTGCACGCCAAACTCGGGCGCTATTTCACGCTCGTCACGCTCACAGAAACCGATACCGCCGCGCTGGAAAAAGCGGCGAAATGGCTCTGGATACCGCTCAATATCCTGCAGCTGAACCGGCCGGATCTGCGCGGCATCTACGAGCGCAACCTGCTGCTCGTACGCCCAGACCAGCACGTCGCCTGGCGCGGCGACGCCCTGCCCACGGATTTAAAAACACTGCTGGAAAAAATAACCGGCCACGCCTGAAAAATAGGAAAACCAGGAATGTATAACCTCACCGGAAAATCAATCATCATCACAGGCGGCGGCAGCGGCATGGGCCGTGAGGCCGCGCTGCTGGCCGCCAAAGCCGGCGCGCGCCTCACCATCGCCGATATTGGCGTTGAGGGCGGGCAAGAGACTGTCCGCCTGATTGCCGCCGCCGGCGGTACGGCGCAATTCATCCGCACCAACATCGCCGAGGAAGCCCAGGCGGCGGCCATGGTCGCCGCCGCTGTCTCCGCCTACGGCCGGCTCGACGGCGCCTTCAACAACGCCGCCGTGCCGCAAAACAGCGTGGCGCTGCACGAACTCACCGCCGAGCAATTCCGCCGCGCCATGGACATCAACGTCACCGGCACATTCTTCTGCATGAAGCACGAGATTATCCAAATGCTGAAAAACGGTGGCGGCGCCATCGTCAACACCGCCTCCGCGGCGGGCGTTACCGCCTTCCCGGCCGCGTGCGAATACGTCACCAGCAAGCACGCCGTCGTCGGCATGACCAAGGCCGGCGCCATCGACTACGGCACCCAGGGCATCCGCGTGAACGCGATCCTCCCCGGCGCCACCCTCACCCCCATGCTCACCGGCGCTATCGCCGGCGCGCCGGGGTTGGAGCAATATCTGATCGACCAGCAGCCCATCGGCCGCCTTGGCCTGCCCGCTGAAATCGCCACGGCGGCGGTCTGGCTGCTCTCCGACCACGCCTCCTTCGTCACCGGCGCCAGTTTCGCCATCGATGGCGGCTACACCGCGAAATAAGTGCAAATGGGACACACCGCCATGCCAGAGACCGCCACGTTACCTAACGGATTTTCCGATCTCCTGCCCTTCGTTCCCGAATGGGCCGGCGAAACCGCGCAGGAGCGCTGGGAAATGCGCGAACGCCACAGCATGCCGGAGATCCGCGCGTTTTACGATGCGATACTGGCGCGCTCCGAAGACATCATCGCCCATGTCGATCAATTCACGCTTACCGAACTCCCCCCCGCCAGCCTGCGCCTGTTCCAATTACTGCTCACCTTGGCGCAGGCTGCAATGGCCGTGGAGCTGCATGGGCAGCCACGTGCCCCCCACTCTCCCTACCCCCATAAAGTTCGCATTCTGCGCGGCGCCCAGCCTGTTACCTGAAGCAAGCCTGTTGCCTGAACAAGGAGCAATGTCATGAACGAAATGCCAACCCTCGCCAGCATATGCACCCCCAACCTCACCCAGCGGGCGAAACTCAGCACCGCGCCCGTATCGGCTGATCCCTATCGTTCCCCGGCCTATTTCGAACTTGAGCGGGAAAATCTCTTCAAACGCGCCTGGCTCACTGTCGGCCGTGTCGAACAACTCCCCGAACCAGGCAGCTTTGTTACACAAACCATCGAAATATGGAACGCGCCGATCGTCATCACGCGCGACCGCAACGATAAAATTCAGGCCTTCTACAATGTCTGCGCGCATCGCGGCAACCAGGTCGTGCTGGCTGAGCGCGGAACGGCCTCACGCTTCAGCTGCGGCTACCATAGTTGGACCTACCGCAACGACGGCACTTTGCTGGGCATACCCGACGCCGGCAATTTCTTCGACGTGGACAAGGAAAAATGCGGCCTGAAGCCGATTGCCACCGAGGTCTGGGAAGGCTGGATTTTCATCAACCATCAAGAGACACCGGAAGTATCACTGGAGACCTTCCTGGGTGACTTCGGCAAAGCTTTTGCCGGCATGGTCTGGGGCAATTCCACAAAATCGGTGTTTTTCGAAGCCAGGTTAAAAGCCAACTGGAAAGTCATCGCCGACGCTTTCGCGGAAACCTACCACATCCCCACCATCCACCCGGCCACAATCGGCACAACCTTCGCGAACAAAATCAACCCGTTCTCGCGCCCCATCAGCGGCGAATTCTGGGGACCGCACCGGCAGGTTTCAACTTTCGGCAATCCGGAATACGCACCGGCGGAAAACGCCATGGTCGAAAAATTGGCCTACGCGAACATCGACACCGGCAATGTGCTGGGCGCCTCGGGAACCGCGGAGATGCAAAAGTTCCTGGAACATAGCGCAGTCAACCCGACCCGGTCCAAACACTGGGCGGTGGATGTCACCTGGGTGTTCCCCAATTTCCACATCGACCTCTCCCCCGGCGGCTTCTGGTCGCATCGCTTCTGGCCGGTGAGCGTGAACGAAACCCGCTGGGAGGCAGAGTTCCATATCCCCGATGCCACCGATGCGCGCGGACGCCTGCAGCAGGAGCTCTATGTCGCTCGCCTCGCTGAAATTTTACTCGAAGACGTGACCAACACCGAGCGCACGCAGCGCGGCATAGAGTCCGGCGCATTTGACACCATGCAGTTGCAAGATGGCGAGGTCATGATCCGCCACAGCCTGCACCATGTCGATAAATGGGTAAAAGCGGCCACTGTCGCCGAAGCCTTGGCGGCTGATTAAACGACTTTTTATAACACATTCAGAAAACAGGATTGTATCCCATGTCTTCAACGGCACAAACCCGAAACTCCCCCCTCCCCGCCGAACTCAAACCCATTTCACCCTCCAAACTCGCGCATGTGGTGCTGCGCAGCCCGCGCTATGCGCAAACCGTGCATTGGTACAAAACCCTGCTCGTCGCACGCGTCGCCTACGCCAATGAGGCGCTGACATTTCTCACCTACGACGAAGAACATCATCGCATCGCCGTGCTGAATATTCCCATATTGGCCGACAAGCCGCCTGGCACGGCGGGCATCGACCACCTGGCCTTTACCTACGACAGCCTGAGTGATCTCATGGGCACCTATAAGCGTTTGAAGGGCGCCGGGATCACGCCTATCTGGGCAGTGAATCATGGCCCAACCACCTCGCTCTATTATCGTGACCCGGATCAGAACCAGGTTGAATTACAGGTCGAGAATTTTGATACCGATGCGGAAGGCGATGCCTATTTCGTCTCCGAGTCCTTCGCAATCAACCCCATCGGCGTCGACTTCGACCCCGAAGATCTCTACCGCCGCGTACAGGAAGGCGTTCCTGAATCGGTGCTGAAAATCCGCCCGAACACCGGCCCGCGCTCACTCGATTCCATACCGCTGCGCTAGGCTCCCGCGACGTGACAACAAAGCCAAAGGCACCCAGTCCGGAGACGGCACTCGCCATCTCCGCCTGTATCATCGAGTTCGCTTATCTCGTGGATCACGGCCACGCGACGGCCTGCGAGACCCTGTTCACCGAGGACGCACAACTGACTTTCGGGCCCGGCACCCCAAAACCCGGCACCTTGGCCGGCATCGCCGCCATCCGTGCCTTCCTGGGCGCGCGGGAAGCACAAGCGCATGTGACCACACGCCACACAATGGGAAATATTCGTCTGCATCAACGCGAAAGCGGCGAGGTTGAAGCTCAATCCGTATTGACCCTGTTCCGTTCAGAAACAGCGGTAAAACCGCCCACCGTAACTTTCATTGCCGATATCGACGAGCTCTATACGAAACAGCCTTCGGGCGAATGGCGTATCAAGGAACGGCTGATTACGCCGGTCTTTGCTCACCCGGCATAATCCACAACCGGCACGTGGCCCACGAAAAGGCATGTGCCCGCAAGGTCACGTGCCTTTTCTTATTCATTCACCACATGATTTTCAATGGCGCCGATGCCATCAATCTCAACCCGCACAACATCCCCCGCGGCCAGAAATTTCGGCGGCTTCATCACCGCGCCAACGCCCGAGGGAGTGCCTGTGAAAATTAAATCACCAGGCTCCAGCGTCATCGCCTTGGAAAGATGTTCGACCATCGCATAGCAATCGAAAATAAAATGCCGCGTATTGGAGTGCTGGCGCTCCTCGCCATTCACATAACTGCGAATCTCCAGATTATGCGGATCGATCGCATCGGCGGTGACAATCCATGGCCCGATGGGCGCATGCGTGTCGAAAGATTTTCCCAGCACAAACTGTGAGGTTTTGAACTGCCAGTCGCGCACTGTCACATCGTTCCCCACGCAATAGCCAAAAATAACCGTGCGCGCCTCCTCCCGGCTGACATGGCGGCAGCGCCGGCCAATCACCGCCACCAATTCCGCCTCATAGTCCAGCGCCCCGGAAACTTTTGGCCGCTGGATCGCGCCGAACGGATCATTGATGGCCGTCGAGGCTTTGGAAAACCAAAGCTGGTCCGCTGGCAGTTCCATTGCCGCCTCGGCCGCATGATCGGCATAGTTCAAGCCTATGCCCATAATCTTTCCCGGCCGTTCAATTGGCGAGAGCAGGACCACCGTCTCAAGTGGATAGTCAGCCCTCCCTTGGGCGGCCAGCGCCTGTAATCGCGAGGTAAACGCCGCCCAACGTCCGAACAGCCCCGTCATCGAATCCGGTGCATCGGGCAGATGTGCTGCGATGTCGATCACCCCAGCGTCAACCACCAGGCCGAGCCGCGCGGCGCCGTCAGTTTTAAAACGGGCAATCCTCATAAAATTGTCCTTAAAAATGCAAACGCCGCGCGTCTTACGCGGAGATTTTTTCCTTGCCGAAGGCCGCCGCTTCAAGTTCCGCGGTGTCGAGAAATTCGATCATCTCGGCAAACCCGTCGCCCTCAACGCGCACGCTCCACACATAGTAAGGCTGGTCGTAGTTACCAGTGGGGCCAACGCCGGTGCCCGCCGCGCGGATCATGCCTTTATCGCCTTCCACTACCACGTCGCCAAAGGTAAGCTGGGGCGGCGTGGGAAATGCCGCCAGAACAGGCAGCAGCCGCGCATAAATATCCTCCGGCCCATGATACACGCCCGACGCCGGGGTCTTGCCGATCACGATATATTTGCCGTCCTTGTTGAGCAGGCCAAAGGCTTCAACGAATTCACAAGCCGTAATATGGTCGATGAACTTTTGAATAATTCCACGTGTTGTACTGGACATCGGTAACTCCCTTTATTTTTTGCTTTCTAACTTTTAGCCAGGGCGGGGTGCGCCAAAGCCTGTCATTCATTGCCCTCAGCCTCGCATATCATGACCATTTGGTCAACAATAAACACAGACTTCCTAATACAAACCACGAAAACCATGGACAGATCAAATATTCATTACCTTCGCGGCCGAGGCCAGCCTAACAATCTTGACAATATGGTCAGTTTAAGTCAGCCTGCCGCCAGAAAAACCGCCCGACACAAAGACTGGGCATCGCCGCACGGAACGCACCACGCAAACGCCACGAAAAGAGAGACCAGAGACCGATGAAAACCATCCATACACCCGTACTCATCGTCGGGGGCGCCGGTTGCGGCCTGTCCCTCGCTATTTTTCTCGCACGGCTCGGCGTCGAATCATGGCTGGTAGAACGCTACCCCACCACCTCCCCCGCGCCCAAAGCGCATTTCCTCAACCAACGCACCATGGAGATCCTGCGCGAAGAAGGCCTTGCGGATGAAATCTATTCCCTCAGCACCCCGGCTGAGAACATGTCGCGCGTCGGCTGGTACACCTCGCTCGGCGGCACCGGCGAGCTGGACCGCAAAACCATATATGTGATGGACGCATTCGGCGGCGGCTCGCTGCAGGAAGCCTATGAGCGCGACAGCCCGGTTCGCTCCGCCAATTACGCGCAACTGCATCTGGAGCCGCTGCTGCTGAAACACGCGCGCACCCTGCCGGCCGCCAAGCTCAACTATCACCACGCGCTGCAATCCTTCACGCAAAATGATGACGGCGTGGTGGCAACAATTCTCAACCGCGATGACGATACAACCTACGAAGTCCACGCACGCTACATGATTGCGGCGGACGGCGGGCGCACGGTCGGCCCCGCCCTGGGCATCGAGATGGACGGCATGGAGCGTTTGTTTGACATGGTCACCTGCCACTTTGCGGCGGACGTGAGCGCCTATATTGACGACGATAGCCCGATGATCCGCTGGTTCATCAACCCGGAAAAAGGCGGCTCCTGGGGCAGCGGCGTGATGGTGGCGCTCGGCCCCAAACACTACGACCGGCACAGCGAGGAATGGCTGCTGCATTTCGCCTTCCAGCCTGACGACCCGGAGCAGTTCGACGCGGAATCCGTCGTGCCGCGCCTGCAAGACCTGCTGCGCCTGCCGGATCTGGAGCCGCGCGTCATCCGCATGAACAACTGGAAAGTCCAGGGCGTGCTGGCCCGCGAGTACCGCCGCGGCCGCATCTTCCTGGCGGGCGACGCTGCCCACCGCCACCCTCCCACCACCGGCCTTGGGCTGAACTCCGCCATCCAGGACGCGCATAACCTGGCCTGGAAACTCGCCGCCGTGCTGCAAGGCAAAGCCGGCGAGGCGCTGCTGGAAACCTACGAGACCGAGCGCCGGCCCGTGGCGGCGCGCAACGTCAATTGGGCCCTGCTCACCTTCCAGAACCATCTGGTCATCGATGCCGGCATCGGGCTGATCCCCGGCGCGCCGGTGGAGGTGAACCGCCAAGCCTTCCGGCTGCTGTTCTCCGACACCCCCGAGGGCGTCACCCGCCGCCAGCGGCTAAGCGAAGTCGCCAACACCCAGCGCATGGAATTCCAGGCGCATGACGTGGAAATCGGCTTCCATTACGACTCCGCCGCCATCGTGCCCGACGGCACGCCGGCGCCGGTGCAAAGCCCAATGGGCGACGAGTACATCCCCGTCACGCGCCCCGGCCACCGCCTGCCGCACGCCTGGGTGTACCAGGGCGCCAACAAGGTCTCGACGCTGGACCTCGTGGGCCGCGGACGCTTTACCCTGCTCACCGGCGGCGCCGATACCTGGCGCGACGCCGCGGCCCAGGCCACGCAGGCTACTGGAACATCCATCGCCGTCGTCAGCATCGGCCCAGGCGGTGACTATACCGACCCTTCTGGCACTTGGGCTGCCTTGCGCGGCACCAGCGCCACCGGCGCCGTTCTGGTCCGCCCGGACGGCCATGTCGGCTGGCGCGCGGCAAATGGTGAGGATACCGGCAGCCTGGCGGCGACGCTGGCGCAGATTCTACAACCCATCACCCAGGACCATTAAAAAAACAAAGGAGAGTCAGTTGAGCGATACAAACAAAATACGCGATTCCAACATCGCCCTTGCCACAAAACTACTGTCCGATTTCGGGCGCGACATGACCCATTGGTACGACCAGTTGCACGACGACATCGTCATGGAACTCCCCTTCGGCCCATCGGTCGGCATGCCGGCACGGGTGGAGGGCAAAGCCGGCGCAAGTGCGGTGTTCCGCGCGGTGTGCGACATGGTGCAAGTAAAATTCAGCAACATCGTGGTCCACCCGCTGCTGGACCCCAACCGGCTGATCGTCGAATACACCGGCTACAGCGCCCCCGGCGGCACCGTCTACGACCAGACCTACATCTGCGTGCAGGAGTTTCGTGACGGCAAACTCTCGGGGTTCAAGGAGTTCTGGAACGCCCTGGTCGTGCATAACGCCTTCGGCGACCTGAGCGGCCTCGGCTGAATCCATTTGGGGCCAGAACTATTTAAAAACAATCTCGTGGATGAACGCGATAATCCGCAAAATTTCCGCTTCCGAAAACACATCGCGCCCGGTCATCGCCTTATACTCGGTGGCAATCGTAAACGGCGTCCCGCCCATACTGATAATCTGATAGTAGAGCCGCGCCGGATCAAACTCCCGCACGGTCCCTTCTGCCTGGCCGCGCCGTATCAGGTCGCGGATCAGGGTAAAATGCCAGCGGATGAAATGCTCGATAATCCAATCCAGCCGCGCCGTGCCCTGATTGCTTTCCATCGTCAAAATCCGGTGGATTTGCGGCTTGTTGGCGGACATGCGGACGAATTGCTCAATAAAGGTCGTTAACGCCGCGCCGGCGGTACTTTCGTGCAAATGCTCGAAGTTATCTTTCATCGCCGCGCCATAGGCGTCCAGCGCATCCTGCATCGTGGCAATCCATAGCTGCTCTTTGGACTGGAAGTGATACAGCACCAGCGTATGTGTTACCTTGGCCCGGCTGGCCACGGCCCGCGTCGAGGTTCCCTCAAACCCAAAAGCGCCAAAACAATCCAACGCCGCCTGGAGCACACGCTTGCGCACATCGTCGCCGCGCTTTTTCGCCGGCGGCTTGCGCGCATCGCCACTCTTCCCATTGGCCTCGGAATCATCCGCCGCCTCGCCGGGCGCAAGCCGGACTAACGGGCGCCCACCCGCGGCCTTCGGTTTCGCGGAAACCGCCGCTACTTGAGCCTGAACTGGTTTACTTGCTCGCACCATACCCTGTCACACTCTCTCCCTTTTGCAACCGTACTCATGTGGATCGTTCATGCCACCCAACATCTTGGTCTGAAACAAAAAAAAAGGAAAGCCTCGCCGCCGTACCTTTTCTGTTGCGGGCCACATGCCTACCTTGCGAATCGCTTCTCCGGCAGGGGAAGTGCGGTCTTATATTTCACCTGCTTCAGCGCGAGACTTGATTTGATATTGGAAATTCCTGGAATTTTCGTGAGTTTGTCGACAATGAAGCGTTCCAGCGCCGGCATGTCCTTCACCACGACCCGGATCAGGTAATCAAAATCGCCGGTCATCAGGTAGCACTCCATCACCTCGGGATAGCTGGCGATCGCCGCCTGAAAATCCTCCAGATTCCGCTCCACCTGCCGCTCCATGCCGATCTGCACGAACACGCTGATCCCCAGTCCAACTTTCAGCGGATCAAGCAGCGTCACGTAGCGGCTGACAATGCCCCGCTGCTCCAGCGCCCGCACGCGCGCCAGGCAGGGAGAGGGGGAAAGATTCACCCGGCTGGCAAGTTCCACATTCGTCAGCTTGGCATCCTCCTGCAGCAGGTTGAGGATTTTAATGTCTGTGGCATCCAGATCGATGTCCGGCATTATATGCTCCATATGATATATATTTACATATAATATGCTTTAAATAACCGTCAACCACGGCAAGTTCAGCAAGTTCCACGGCGCATTTCCGGCTACACCTGCAAGCCACAGCCATCACGCAAAACAACAGCAGGTTACCATGGACGGAAGCACTCCCATTCCCAGCTCACAGCAAAATCGCACCCCGGACCCGGACCCCGGCGAGACCCGCGAATGGCTGGAATCACTCTCGGCGGTCATCTCCGCTTCGGGCCCGGAGCGCGGGCAGTTTCTCGTGCATCAACTGGCGGATTCGCTGCACCAGATCGGCGCTTCCGACCCAACGCAGCAATTCTCCGCCTACCGCAACACCATTCCGCTGGAGCGTCAGGGAGCCTACCCCGGCGACCTCGCGCTCGAAGAACGCATCACCTCGATCCTGCGCTGGAACGCACTGGCAATGGTGATGCGCGCAAACCAGGCGTACGGCGACCTCGGCGGGCACATCGCCAGCTACGCCTCCGCCGCGGAAATTTTTGAAGTTGGCTTCAACCATTTTTTCCGCGCGGGTTCCGCCGAAGCTCCCGGCGATCTGGTATTCTACCAGCCGCATTCGGCCCCAGGCGTTTATGCGCGCGCATTTCTCGAAGGCAGGTTAAGCGAGGAACGCTTGACCAACTACCGGCAGGAAGTCGGCGGCAACGGCCTTTGCTCCTACCCGCACCCGTGGCTGATGCCTGATTTCTGGCAATTCCCCACCGGCTCCATGGGCCTCGGCCCCATGAGTGCGGCGTACCAGGCACGCTTTATCCGCTACCTGGAACACCGGGAACTAAAACCCGCAACGGACCGCCATGTCTGGGGCGTGTTCGGCGATGGTGAAATGGACGAGCCGGAATCCATCGGCGCGCTCACCATGGCGGCGCGCGAAAAACTCGACAACCTCACCTTCATCATCAACTGTAATCTGCAACGGCTCGACGGCCCGGTGCGCGGCAACGGCCAGATCATCCAGGAGCTGGAAGCACTTTTTACCGGTGCAGGCTGGAACGTCATCAAAGTACTATGGGGCTCGGAATGGGACGCGCTGTTCTCGCGCGATACCAACCACGTGCTGCTGCGCCGCTTCGCCGAAACCGTGGACGGTGAATACCAGACCCTCGGCGCCAAGGATGGCGACTATAACCGCGCGAAATTCTTCGAGCGCGAACCGGGTTCAGCCGCTTTGGCCGAAACAATGTCCGACACCGAAATAACTGCGTTGAAGCGTGGCGGCCATGATTTCCGCAAGCTCCACGCCGCCTTCGCCGCCGCGCGCGCGCATAAGGGCCGCCCCACCGTCATTCTGGCCAAAACCAAAAAAGGCTACGGCATGGGCGGTGCCGGTGAATCGCGCATGACCGCGCATCAGGCAAAAAAACTCGATGTCGAGGCGCTGATCGAATACCGCGATCGTTTCAATCTGCCGCTGTCGAACGAAGACGTCACCGCCTTGCGTTTCTGCAAGCCAGCACAGGACAGTCCGGAACTCACCTACCTGCGCACCCGGCGCGAAGCACTCGGCGGCTACATGCCCAAACGCGAGCGCAATGCGCCGGAGACCGTGCAAATCCCCAGCCTGGAAAGCTACGCGCAGTTCGCCTTGCAATCCGATGGCAAGGAAATGTCGACTACCACGGCGGCCGTGCGCATGCTGGGCGGTCTGCTGAAAGACAAGCAACTGGGGCCACGCATTGTGCCCATTGTCGCCGATGAAGCGCGGACCTTCGGCATGGCCAGCCTGTTCCGCCAGATCGGCATTTATTCCTCCGTCGGCCAGCTCTACGAACCTGAAGATGCCAGCTCCATGCTGTATTACCGCGAAGCCCGCAACGGCCAGTTGCTGGAGGAAGGCATCACAGAGGCCGGCGCCATGTCCTCCTGGGTCGCGGCGGCCACCTCTTACAGCGCGCACGGCCTGGCGATGCTGCCGGTGTATATCTATTACTCCATGTTCGGCTTCCAGCGCGTGGGTGATCTCATCTGGGCCGCCGCCGACCAGCGCGCGCGCGGCTTTCTGCTCGGCGCCACCGCCGGCCGCACCACGCTGGGCGGTGAGGGACTGCAGCACCAGGACGGTTCAAGCCACATCATGGCCGCCGCCATCCCAAACTGCCGCGCCTACGACCCCGCTTTCGCCGGCGAGCTCGCGATCATCATGGATACCGGCGCGCGCCGGATGATGGAGGAGCAACGCGACGAATTTTACTACATCACGGTAATGAACGAGACCTACGCGCAGCCCTCGCTCACGCCGGGCACCGAAGCGGACATCATCAAAGGCATGTACCGGTTCGCTACACGGGGCGACATGTCCGGGCCGAAACAAGTCCGCCTGCTGGGCTCCGGCGCCATTTTCCGGGAAGTCATCGCGGCGGCGGATATTCTGTTCGAAGACTTCGGCATCGCCAGCGAGATTTTCAGCGCCACGAGCTTCAGCGAACTGGCGAAGGATGCGGCGGAAGTCGAACGGGCCCGGCGCCTGGGTGCCGATCCACGCGCACAGCGCAGCCACGTCGAAGCACTTCTGCCGGGCAAAACACCCGTCATCGCCGCCACGGATTATGTGCGTGCGTATCCGCAACTCATCGCGCCGTATGTCGAGGCACGTTTTATCGCACTGGGCACCGACGGCTTCGGCCGCAGCGACACGCGCGCCACCTTGCGCAAATTTTTCGAAGTGGACCGGCACAGTATTGTTCTCGCGGCACTCGAAGCCCTGGCGCGCGAAGGCACCATCGAACATGCACGGTTGCGGGAAGCGGCCGCAAAGTATGGCGCCGGCCAGAACCGCCCCGCCCCCTGGACGATATGAGCACCACCATGACGCAAATCATCGAAATTCTCGTGCCCGACATCGGCGACTTCAAGGACGTGCCGATTATCGAAATCCTCGCCGTCGCCGGCGCCATGGTTGCCAAGGATGAAGCCCTCGTCGTGCTGGAATCCGATAAGGCCACGATTGACGTACCCTCGCCCATGGCCGGGACCATCAAAGAGGTAAGGGTCAAACTCGGTGACCGGGTGAAGCACGGCAGCGCGCTGATCCTGCTGGAGCCGGCCGCCGCCACCACGCAGACAATACCTCCCCCGCCACCAGCCGCGACGGTTGCACCGCCGCCTCCCCAATCCATGCCCACGGTAACCGCCGCGCCTGCCGCTGCCACAACCGGGGCACTTCCCCTCACGTCGCCCTCCATCCGCCGCGCCGCCCGCGAACTTGGCATCGACCTCAGCCTCGTGCGCGGCACCGGCCCCAAAGCCCGCATCCAGCAGAGTGATTTGCAGGATTTCATGAAAGCGGCACTCGCCCCCAATGCAACACCTCAAGCCGGCACCGGCGCGGGGCTTGGCCTGCTGCCCTGGCCGCAAGTCGACTTCGCGAAATTCGGCGAAACCGAGCGTATCCAGCTTTCAAAAATCAAAAAAATCTCCGGCGCCAATTTGTCGCGCAATTCCATCATCATCCCGCACGTCACCAATTTTGATGAAGCCGATGTGACTGACCTGGAAAAGTTTCGCGTCGACATCAACAAGGAACGCCACACGGCCGGCGAGAAACTCACGATGCTGGCCTTCATGATCAAGGCCGCCACCATCGCCCTGCGAAAACACCCAACATTCAATGCGTCGCTCGACGGCGAAGAACTGATTTTGAAACGCTACTTCCACATCGGTTTCGCGGCGGACACACCCAACGGCCTGGTAGTGCCGGTCATCAAAAACGCCGACACCAAAGGCCTGACCGAAATCGCCGCCGAGGCCGCTGAACTCGCCGAACAGGCACGCAATGGCAAACTCAAACCCGGCGACATGCAAGGCGGCTGCTTCA
This sequence comes from Acetobacteraceae bacterium, assembly GCA_003164135.1. GTDB lineage: Bacteria > Pseudomonadota > Alphaproteobacteria > Acetobacterales > Acetobacteraceae > Acidocella. The sequence goes on along the minus strand of PLSD01000041.1, from coordinate 27,616 downwards.
CTATTTCCTCGCTCGGCGGCGTGGGCGGCCTCGGCTTCACACCGATCATAAACGCCCCGGAGGTCGCGATCCTCGGCGCAGCCCGCACCAAAATGACCCCGGTCTGGGATGGTTCGCAATTCCAGCCGCGCCTGATCATGCCCATCAGCCTGTCCTGGGATCACCGCGTCGTCGACGGCGTGCAGGCCGCCCGCTTCTTCGTAACCTACACAGCCCTGCTTGCCGATTTCCGCAGGGTATCATTGTGAGGATCGCCACGCAACGTGTCCTCGGCGCCGCTCACAGCATCATGCCTCACCACCCGTTCTGTATCTGCCTGACTCCGAGACACAAAAAAACCGCGCTATTTCTGGCGCGGGTTTGGTTTGTTCTGTAGTTAGATCGTCGGTGGTTGCGGGGGCACTCAACCAACGTGACTTGCTGCTTTCGGGCTAACCACTCTGACCAGCATCATCAGAATACGAAACAGGCCGTAACCCCAGCCGCGCGAGCTTCTTGATCAGCCCCAAGCGCGAGAGGCCCAGCTGGCGGGCGGCCCCGGACTGGTTACCGTTGCAGACGGCAAGCGTGGTGCTAATCATCCGCGACTCCAGTGCTGCCACTGCGTCGTGCAACGAGCCCGTCCCTGGCATTGAGGGTGGGGGGTGGGCCACGGTTTCACCTGCGGCGAAACGCAACTGCTCGGCATCCAACACTGGCTGGGCCGGGTCTGCCAGCACTGCGGCGGCCTCGACCAGCGCCCGCAGCTCGCGCACATTGCCCGGCCAGGCCCGGGCTGCAAGGTAGGCTTCGGCCTCGGCACCTAGCCTCAACTTGGGGGCCACCGCGCGCAGAAATCCGACGGCAAGGAGTGGAATATCCTCCCGCCGCTCGGCCAGCGGTGGCGTGTGCAGCACCACGCCTTTCAGCCGGTAGAACAGGTCCTCGCGAAAGCTGCCTTCCGCCACCATTGCGGCGAGGTCGCGGTTGGTGGCGGCGATCACCCGCACGTCGCAACGCTTCTCCGCGTGGGCGCCGACGGGCGTAAACGTACCTTCCTGCAACACGCGCAACAGTTTCACTTGCATCGGCGGCGGCATCTCGCCCACCTCGTCCAGAAACAGCGTGCCGCGGTGCGCTGCCTCGATGAGGCCGATGCGGTCGCGGTGTGCGTTGGTGAAGGCGCCACGCACGTGGCCGAACAGCTCGCTCTCCAGCAACTCATCGGCCAGGGCGCCGCAATGCACAGCCATGAAGGGCGCCGCCGCGCGGGGGCTCACGCGGTGCAGCGCGCGGGCCACCAGCTCCTTGCCAGTGCCGGTTGGGCCCAGGATGACGACACTGACCTGGGTGGGGCCGACCCGCCGGATCATCTCGCGCAGGCGCCGGATTGGTTCAGCGTTGCCCACCAGGCCGAGATCGGCCGTCACCTGCGCCGCCTTCAGTTCGCGCAGCTCGCGCTCCAGCCCCGCCTGGCGGATAGCCCGGCCGACAACAAAGCGGAGCATGTCAGGGTCAATCGGCTTAGCCAGAAAATCCCAGGCGCCGGCCTCCGCGGCGCGCAGCGCGTGCTCATGGTCGGCGTGGCCGGTAAGCACGATGACAGGTACAGGTGCGAAGTGCGGGATCAGGGCAAGGCCAGCCTCGGGCGTGAGCTGCGGCGGCATCACGAGGTCAAGCAACACCACATCCGGCGCGCTGTCGGTGAACCGCGCCAGCGCGGTTTGCGCGTCCGACGCCACCACCACCTCGTGCCCCAGTCCCCGCAGCCAAGCGCCACCGACACGCTGGAAGGCAGGTTCGTCGTCGACAAGCAGAATGCGCCCATGGCTCATGCCGGAAACTCCAAGACGAAGCAGGTGGTCCAGCCAGGGCGGCTGGCCAGTTTCACGGCGCCGCCATGCGCTGCCATCACCCGCGCAACGATGGCCAACCCCAGCCCGGTGCCGCCGGGGCTGCGGGAGACGAAGGGGGTGAACAGCCGGTCACGTATCTCCCCGGGAATACCGGGGCCGTCATCGGCGACGATGATCGCTGGTTTACCCTCCACCCGTTCAAAATCCACCAGCACGCGGCTGCCCGCCAGCGCGGCATTGTCCAGCAGGTTCACCAGTGCCTGTTCCAGCCGCTGCGGGTCAGCCCGCAGCGCGGCGCCCGCGACAACCCCTGGCCCGTACTCGACGCCCTTGTATCGCCCGGCCACGGCGTAAAACAGCGCGGCGGCGTCGATCTCCCACGCGGTCACCGCCCAGGGCTTGGCGTAGTCCAGCAGGTCGCTGGCCAAGCGCGAGATGCGCGACACCTGACCGTCGATCTCGCTGCGCATTTCCGGCTCCACGCCGGCTGCCGCCATGCGGATGATGTTGAGCGGGTTGCGCACGTCATGGGCGATGGTCGCGGCCAAGGCGCCAAGCTCGGCGAGCCGCGCTTCGGTTTGGCGTTCGCGCTCACGCGCCGCCAGCACCTCGGCTCGCACCAGCCGGTCTGCCTCATCCGCCAGCACAGTGCCGAACAGTTCCGCCAGACGGCGCGGGCCGGGAGGTGCTGCGTCCCAACCTGACAACGTGGTGTGAAACCCCTCTGCGTTGCTGGCGCACAGCAAGGCGGGTTGGCTCAGGGCAGACGCCGCGCCGTCGAAGCTAACTTTGACGGCGATTCCGAGACGGCGTGATAAAACGACCTCCGCCCGCGCGGCCAAGTCCTGCAGGGTTTCAGCAGGGCGCAGGCTGGCCCGCCAATGGCGGATGTCATCCGCGCCCGCCGTGCCACCCGGATACACTGCGCGCAGGGCCAACGCTCGAACCGGCCCGGCCAAACCCAGGCACAGCACTGCGATAAGGCCACCGGAAGCAATCCGCCCCACGCCGCCCGTGCCCAGCGGAAGCATTGTCACCAGCGCGATGATGCCCACGCCAAGTGCCGTTAGTACGCTCCATGCCAGCGCACGCTGCGCCCAGTCATTGGCCACAAACACGCGGTAACGGAGAATCGCGTAGACCAATGCCAGCGGGTAGGCGGGCAACAACGCCAACGGCCAGGGCGCGAAAGGCAAATGCAATACGGTGATGCCGTAGCCGGTCATGCTGAAGGCGCCCAGCACGCTGGAAACACCAATGGCGGTGATCTGCTGGCGCTGCCGCTCGCCCTGAATCCACCAGGCACGGGCCAGGACGACGTGCCCAGCGGCGGCGAGGCCGGCCCATATCAAGCTGGCAGCCCAACCAATTTTGTTTGGGAAGGCCAGGTAGCCCAACCCGCGCACCAACTGGAACGAGCCAGGTCCGAGGATCGCGGCCGCCACCCCAGAAGCTGCCGCCAGGACGCAGATACCCCACATGATCCAGCTCGCCAGCCGGAAACGGCTGAAGGTGGCGGCGAAGTTGAAAAAGATCGCTGAAGCCAGCGGTGCAGTGCAGAGCAAATAAAGGCCGGCTTTTGCGGCGCCTGGCCCGAACCAAGTGGGTAATTCGTTCGCGGTGATCCACAGCGAAACACCGGTCAAAAACAGGATCAACAGCCAAGCCCCGGCGACCCTATCGGCCCAGACGGCGAGCAAAACGGCGAGCGCCACGCACTCTGCTAGGGCGACGGCGTTGGTGACGTGGAACAGCATGAAGCGATGCTGCAACAAAATTCCTCGTATGTAAACAAAGTTTACATACCCCCTGATGGTCTGTGTACCTTGTGTACATGTTGTCATGCTTAGGCGTTGAAAAACATCACTAATTTCTTTGGCACAGTCTTCGCACAAGCTCCTCCGACACTTGCAGGAGGTGATGATGCACGCCAAGCCGCTCGAAATCGAAACCCTGTTGCCATCCGAGGACTGGGCCAGTCTGTCCTCGGACATAAGGCGCCGCTTTGCCGCCTTCCATGCGCCCGTCGTCTATCGCGGCGTGCTTACCGTGCGGCGGTCCTGGCTCGGCGCCTTGTTCGCTTGGGCGGCAACGCCGCTAGGCCAGCCGCTGCTCAGCCGCAACGGTGAAGACGTAGAGACCGAGGTTCCTGTCTACCCGGATGGGCGCGGTGGCGTGGTGTGGGAGCGCTGGCTGTTGGAAGCTGGGCGGCCTGCCAACTGTGTGCGCTCGACCAAGGGCCTCGGCCGCGGCGGCGGGTTGGAGGAGCGCACGGATCGGGGCTTGGGGATGGAGCTGGACGTGTTCGTGACGGGCGGCGCCCTGGTGTTCCAAAGCCGTGGCTATTTTTTGCAGTTTGGCCGCTTCCGGCTGTCCCTTCCGGCCTGGGTAACACCTGGCACCTGCCGTGTCACCCACACCAGCCTGAGCCCGCAGGTGTTCCGCTTCACCCTGGAGATGCGCCATCCGTTTTTGGGTGTGACGTTCCAGCAGCGTGGCATGTTCATCGATCCGGAGGCAACGATAGCGCCGAAGCAAGCCGCTCAGCTGGCGCTGGTCTGAGCCGTCGTAATCCGGAAGGCGGCAAACTCGGCTTCCATCTCATCCAGGCGCAGCAGCCCGGCGCAGACACAGGCACCCCGGCGCGTCTCGGCGCCGTCAAGCAACCGCCGGATGAGCGCCAAGGCCGGCAGGACCGGAATATTCGGCCCATCCCCTGCCTCAGCCACCAGCGACCAACTGGCACTCGCCGGCCTGCCATCCGCACCAGAGCCGCTGACTTCCACCAACATCCCGCCGCGGTCGGAGCCGAACGGCTCGAACAGCGTTGCCGCCGCGACAAAAAATTTTGCCGCCGGGGCCAGCGAGGCGACAAGCCCAGCGCGCACCAGAAGCCCGCAAGCCCACAGCCCGACATGGAGGATACCCAGCTCCAGCCCGGCGAAAAAATGCACCGTCTGCACGGTGGGAAAGCGCGCTGGAATCACGTCCAGGTCCGGCGTCTCGCACAGTGACAGCCAGCGCTTGCCCAGGCCTAGCAGCGCCCGCCGCTGCAGCAAGGACCAGCCCGGCCGTATTCGCCACTGGCCGCCCTCCAGCAGCCGCACCGGCTTGCCAACGTAAGACAAAATCGCCTGTGTTACCGCCAGCCCGCGCGGTGCACGGTTGCCCGGGGCGATGGCGACGGTCACGCGCTCCACCGTCCGCCAGCCGGCAGTGAGTACATCCAGTGCCGCGTTGGACAGCGCTGGGGTGGAGCTGGCGCCAGTTACTGCGAGCACATTGGCGGTCCGTGCTTCAGCGTCCAACTCGGGAAACCGGGCGACATAGTCCCGCGCATCCGCAAGGTCGATAAAGTGGCAGCCCGCTTCGATCGCCACCTGCGCTAGATGCGGCGCCTGCCCCTGGAACGGGCCTGCCGCGTCAATGACGATGAATGCCTCCAACTCGCGCAATCGCGCCGGTGTGACCGTCTCGCGATCGAGCACCACGGGTGACACCAGCGCCTCAGGGTACTGCCCGCGGACTTCCGCGACGACCTTGCCACACCGTGCCGCGGAACGCCCCGCCACCAGCAACTCGCACGGCACGGACGCGGCAAGCCGGTGCGCGAGGCGCAAGCCAAACGCGCCACCGGCGCCAACCAGGAGTAGCTTGCGGGTCATACGGCCTTGTCTGGCGGGGTACAAAACAAGTCAACCACGCAGGCTTGTAGCTTTCGCCGGGCCCCCCTTTGTTTCACCCGAGGTACTCAGCGGCACAGCCGTCTAACTAAAAGGGCGCTTGACAAATTTGTCCTGCAACGTACTTTACATTGCAAAGCAAGGTAATCCATATGGACGATCTCGGTGAAGCCCTGGACAGCATCCGCACCATGCGCAGCCATTTGGCGCGCAGCGCGGAGTTCCGTTTCTACGGCCCGGCGGCGATCGGTTTCACCGCGCTGCTGGCAGCTGCAGCCGCGTACCTGCAATCCGTTCTGGTTCCCGCTCCCGGGGCACACCTGCTTGCCTACCTGACACTCTGGACCATCACCGCGCTCCTGGCCTGCTCCACCATCGCCGCGGATGTTGCTCTGCGTGCCCGGCGCGCCCATTCCGGCCTTGCCGACGAGATGGTGCGTGAGGCTGCCGGTCAGTTGCTCCCAGCCGGCGCGGCCGGAGGGCTTTTGACGGCTGTCATCGCCTGGTACGCGCCGCAATGTGCCTGGATGCTCCCAGGGCTGTGGCAGATCATCCTGGCTCTTGGCGTGTTTTCCGCCTGCCGCACTCTGCCCGCGCCGATGCGTCTTGCCGGGTTCTGGTACGCGGCCACCGGCCTTGCGTGCCTTGCCCTTGCACAGGTTCCCCACGCTTTCTCACCCTGGGCCATGGCCTTGCCCTTCGGCATCGGCGAGGCGCTGGCGGCCATTATTCTGCTCCTTGCCGGAGGCGCGCATGAGCAAGACGACTGAAGGACGCTATGCCTATGAGGGGCTGGACCGTGTCATCCACGAGAAGGCACGGCTCGGCATCCTGACCTGTCTTGTGTCGCACCCGAAAGGGCTGGCCTTCAGCGATCTGCGCCGGCTGTGCAAGCTGACCGATGGAAATCTGAGCCGCCACCTGCAGGTTCTGGAAGAGGCGGAGATGGTCGCCATTGAAAAGAGCTTTGTTGACAACCGCCCCCATACATCCTGCCGCCTCACCCCGGCGGGGCGGAAACGCTACGCCGGCTATCTCAATGTGCTGGAGCAGGTGGTGCGCGACGCCGAGGAAGCTGCCGTGCTGCTGCGCACCAGCCCGGCCTAAAAATTTTACCCGGAAACTTTGTAATGCAAAGAACTTTTTATCCCCACGTCACCCTCCCGCGCACGCTGCTGCTGGATGGCTGGTGGCTGTCGCTTCCCATCATCCCACAACCAGGAGACCCGCCCGTGACCGATCTCGCTCTACCTGCCGCCACCGCGCGGTTTGCCCGCGGCAGTACAGCGTGCGCCCTCGCCGCCCTATTCCTGCTGGTGGCCCTGGGCGACTGGCTGTGCTTCGGCCAGGCGCCCGGTGCGGGAGTAGCCATGTTTGCCGGCTGCATCATTGCTGCCGCCTACGGTACCTCGGCCAGCCGCCCGGGGTCAGACCAGCTCGCTGGTGCTGCGGTCACCATTCTGTTGGCGCAGATTCCATGGCTGCTGGAACCTGATGCCCTCGCCTTTGGTCTCTCCGTGCTCGGCACCGCTTTTGCCGCCGCCTGTGTGAGCGGCGAGGAAGCAGAGCTCTGGCCCAGAACCAAGGCGATCCTCGGCGGCATAGTCTGGCGCGTGGGGCCCGACCTGTTCCGCACCTGGCGTGGCCGCAAACCACTCCCAGCCAGGCGGAGCGGCTTCGCCTCCCTGCTCGGCTGGCTCCTCCCGGCTCTGGGCGGCGCCGTGTTCCTCGGCCTGTTCGCTGACGCCAACCCGATCATCGCTTCCGCCCTGTCCGCTGCCAACCCGCTGGTGCTCCTGCAGGCACTCACACCGGTGCGGCTGTTGTTCTGGCTGGCCCTCGCCAGCGTGGTCTGGCCGTTCCTGGCGCAGCTCACGCCGCCGCGGCCGGCCCGCATGTCGGTCACCCGTCCCCCGCGGGGCGGCGCCTGGGCTGCCATGTTCGGCACCGCACCCATCAGCCGCGCCCTCATCCTGTTCAACCTGCTTTTTGCCCTGCAGACGGCTCTGGACGCGGCCTATCTGTGGGGAGGCGCCACACTCCCCACCGGCCTCACTTACGCGGACTACGCACATCGCGGCGCCTACCCGCTGATCTTGACGGCCTTGCTGGCGGGCGGATTTGCCATCCTGGCAACGCGGCCGGGCAGCCCGCCGGCCGCATCTCGTCGCGTCCGCCTGCTGGTGGTGCTCTGGATCGCGCAAAACCTGGCCTTGGTCGGCTCATCCATCTTTCGCCTCTGGCTTTACGTGCAGGTCTACTCACTCAGCGAGCTGCGTCTTGCCAGTTTTATCTGGATGCTCGTGGTCTTCGCCGGGCTCGTGTTGATCATCTTGCGGATCCTTTTGGCGCGTTCCGATGCCTGGCTGCTGCGCGCCAATGCCTTCGCCGCCCTGCTTACGCTCTATATGGCCACATGCCTCAATTTCCCCTGGATCGTCGCACAGTACGATGTCACCCATTGCCGGGAGGTGACCGGCTCAGGGGCGGCTCTTGACCTCGATTACCTGCAAAGTCTCGGTCCCCGGGCCATCCCGGCGCTTGACCGCTACCAGGTCATCACCGGCACCGGCGAGAGCGCCCCGTTTGTGCAACAAGGTGCTGCCGGCGCCGTGCGCGTCATGCTCGCCGCGAACTTCAGCGCCGCCCCAACGGATTGGCGCAGTTTTTCTTTCTGGTCCTGGGTGCTGCACTGCTACCTGGTCACGCACTCACCAAAGAACCCCGCGGCATGAGGTGTCCGTCACGTCCCCCACGCTTCCCCCTTGGGGCTCTTGGTGGCCGGTGGGGGTGAGACGCAGGCGCGCGGCCGGAAGGCCAAGTAATAGCACGGGGGTGCCAGTTGCGGCGCCCCGTTTCTCCGCGCAAGCTGATGGCTCCGGCCCCTTATCAGGCCAGGGGATTGTTTTTAGGCGCGCTGGGTCAGGCCATCGGTTGCTCCAGCCTACCGCCGGGCGGGCGGCTACCCTCCTTTCCATGGGTACACGCTGCTCCCCTCGTCCGTCGTCTGGCATGGTCATCAAAGTTAAGGCTTTGGTGGCCGAGAAGCCGTTCGCGGGCATGGAGGAGGCCGAACGTCTGGAATCAGGCGCGGCTGCCGTGCCAGCCAACCTTAATGCCAGCGTTGAGGAAAATGTTGAGGCGTTCATCCGGGCCCTGGCGAGGCAGACGGCCCGCAAGCTCGCTGCTGAGTATTTGGCTAGCACCGATGCCAAGTAACTATTTTGCGGCCTCCACCACCCAAGCCGCTCTAACCAAAACGAAAATCGGCGGGAACACAACCCATGACGCTTCGTGTCGCCATCTACGCCCGTTACAGCTCCGATAACCAGCGTGACGCCTCAATCGAGGATCAGGTTCGTATCTGCAAAGTACGGGCTGAGCGCGAGGGCTGGAGCGTCTGCAAGATATTTGCCGACGATGCGATCTCTGGCGCCAGCCTAAACCGCCCATACTATCAGAAGCTTCTCTCGTTCATCAGGTCGGGAGCCGTGGATGTCGTACTGTCGGAGAGTCTGGACCGCATATCCCGTGACCAGGAACATATCGCCGGCTTCTATAAGCAAGCGTCCTTTGCCCGCACCCGAATCGTCACATTGTCCGAAGGGGAATTTTCGGAGCTGCATATCGGCCTGAAGGGCACGATAGGCGCGCTTTACCTGAAGGACCTGGCCCAGAAGACGCATCGAGGCCTGGAAGGCCGGATTCTGGCCGGGCGGAATCTTGCCCGGCCCGCGTACGGCTACCGGATTATCAAGCGGCTCGGCGAGGATGGCGAGCCCGAACGGGGACTCCGCGAAATTGACCCGGAAGCCGCTGCCATAGTCCGCCGGATTTTCAGTGAATATGCCGGAGGTGCAAGCCGGTTCAAGATTGCCAGCGATTTGAATGGTGAGGGGGTGCGCGGCCCCGGCGGTGGCATCTGGTACCACTCGTCAATCCGAGGCCGGCCGAAGCGGGTCGATGGCCTGCTCCGAAATTCGCTTTACGTCGGACGCCTCGTCTGGAACCGGCACAATACGGTGAAAGACCCGATTACTGGCGAGCGGCAGCGCCGCGGCAATGACCAGGACAAGCTAGTGGCTCAAGAGCGGCCTGCTCTCCAGATCATCAGCGATGAGGTCTGGGCGCGGGTCCAAGATCGCTTGGCCGCAGACCGGCCGCGGACAAGAACCGCACCAGCCGAGAACGGAGACCACGCTTTTTGGGAGCATCGCCGTCCGAAGCACCTGCTGACCGGCAAGGTCGTATGTGGCTGCTGTGACAATACCTTTGCTGCCTTTGGTCAGGATTACCTGCGCTGCCGAGCCGCGATAAACGGAGCCTGCAAGAATAAGGTATCAATCCGGCGGTCCAAGCTGGAAGCCCACGTCCTTGAAGCGCTCGGCCGCCAGCTTATGAAGCCGGAACATGTCGCAATTTTTGTCGCAGAGCTGGCCGAGGAGTGGAACAAAGCAATTGCACAGGCATCAGCCGCTAAGGCTACCGGCCAAAGAGAGCTGACGATGATCGACAAAAAACTCGCCAACCTGGTTGACGCGATCGCGGACGGCATACGGATGCCCGGCTTGCAGCAGAAGCTCAACGAGCTTGAGGCCCGGCGCGCCACGCTCCTGGAAGACGTGGGAACCAAGGTGCCCGCCTTACCGGCCCTGCACCCCAAGTTGGGCGAAGTCTACCGGCGCGAGATCGAAGCCTTGCATAAAGCCATCCAGGCGGACGATGCGACTGAAACCCGTGAGGCTGCCCGCGCGCTGATCGACCACGTCATCATCCACCCATCTGAAGACGGCGGTCCGCCGGGGATCGAGTTGATCGGGAACCTCGCCGCCAGGCTCCGGACCGCCGGCGTCGTGCCGGCAAAGGATTCATCCAATCAAAACGCCGCCATTCTCTCTTCGTTCGTGAGTTCGGTTAAAGCGGGTTCAGGGGGCAAAGCGCCCCTGGCCTTATTCACTTAAACCCTAACCTCTTACGCAAATTCGATGAGGAGGTCTTTGGTGTCCACTTGTTCGCCGGGGCGGACGAGGATTGTTTTGATGGTGCCGTCGCGCGGGGCGGTGAGTTGGGCTTCCATTTTCATGGCTTCGATGGCGAGGAGTGGCTCGCCCTGGGTGACGGTATCGCCTTCGCGGACCAGGATGGCGGCGATGGAGCCTGGCATGGGGGCGCCGAGTTGTTTGGGGTCGGCTTCGTCGGCTTTGCGGCGGGCTGGGCGCGCGGCGGTGGCGTTGCGGTTGGGCACGCTGATGACGCGGGGCTGGCCGTTGAGTTCGAAGAAGACGCGGACGTTACCGTCTTCATCGGTGTCGCCCAGGGTTTGCAGGCTGACGATCATGGTTTTGCCAGTTTCAAGCGTGACGGAGATCTCGTCACCGGGTTTCATGCCGTAGAAGTAGACGGGCGTCGGCAGGACGGAGACTGGGCCGTAGGTGCGCATAGAGGCGTTGAAGTTGGTGAAGACCTCTGGGTACATCAGGTAGGAGGCGAGTATCTGGTCGTTGAACTCGATGCCGCAGCGCTCGGTGGCGGTTTTGCGCACGGCTTCGATGTCAGCCGCGGGGATCAGCGAGCCGGGGCGGACGGTGATGGGGGCTTTGCCTTTGAGCACCTTTTTCTGCAGGGTTTCGGGCCAGCCGCCGGGGGGCTGGCCGAGGTCGCCGTGCAGCATTTCGACGACGGATTGCGGGAAGGAGATTTCCTTGGCCGGGTCGGCGACGTCCTTGGCCGAGAGGTTCTGGCTGACCATCATCAGCGCCATGTCGCCCACGACTTTGGAGGAGGGCGTGACTTTGACGATGTCGCCAAAGAGGTCGTTGGCGTCGCGGTAGGCGCGGGCGACTTCGTGCCAGCGGGTCTCCAGGCCGAGTGAGCGGGCTTGTTCGCGCAGGTTGGTGAACTGGCCGCCGGGCATTTCGTGCAAATAGACTTCCGAGGCTCCGGATTGCAGGTCGCTCTCGAACGCTGCGTACTGGCCGCGCACGGCTTCCCAGTAGAAGCTCATGCGGCGGATGGCGTCGGGGTCGATGCCGGTGTCGCGTTCGGTGTGGCGCAAGGCTTCGACCAGGGAGCCGAGGCAGGGCTGCGAGGTGAGGCCGGACATGGGGTCCATGGCGGCATCGAACGCGTCCACCCCGGCGGTGACGGCGGCGAATACTGTGGCGCCGGAGATGCCGGAGGTGTCATGCGTGTGCAGGTGGATCGGCAGGCCGACGTTTTCCTTCAAGGCTTTGACCAGCACGCTGGCGGCGGCGGGTTTGAGCAGGCCGGCCATGTCCTTGATGGCGAGGATGTGGCAGCCGGCGGCTTCCAGTTGTTTTGCGAGATCGACGTAGTAGTTGAGCGAGTATTTGCCGCGGTCGGGGTCGAGGATGTCTCCGGTGTAGCAGAGCGCGCCTTCGGCCAATTTGCCGCTTTCCACCACGGCGTCGATCGCGACGCGCATGTTCTCCACCCAGTTCAGGCAGTCGAACACGCGGAACAGGTCGATGCCGCCTTCGGCCGCCTGTTTGACGAAGAATTTGACCACGTTGTCGGGGTAGTTGGTGTAACCGACGCCGTTGGCGCCGCGCAGCAGCATTTGCAGCAGCAGGTTGGGGGTGCGTTCACGGATGCCGCGCAGGCGTTCCCACGGGCCTTCCGAGAGGAAGCGCATGGAGACGTCGAAGGTGGCGCCACCCCAGCATTCCAGGGAGAAGAGCTGCGGCAGGGCGACCGAATAGGCTTTGGCGGCGGTGATGATGTCGTAGGAACGCATGCGGGTAGCGAGCAGCGACTGGTGGGCGTCGCGCATGGTCGTGTCCGTGACCAGGGCGCGCTTTTGGTCGAGCATCCATTTGGAGAAGCCGTTCGGGCCAATCTGGTCGAGGATTTGTTTGGTGCCGTCGGTGCGCTCGTTGCCGAAGCGGGGTGCTTCCGGGACGCGGCCATGCGCGGCCGGGAGTGGTTTGCCGCGGGTTTCCGGGTGGCCGTTGACGGTAACGTCCGCGATGTAACGCAGCAGTTTGGTGGCGCGGTCACGGCGTTTGCGGACCTGGAAGAGTTCGGGCGTGTTGTCGATGAAGCGGGTGGTGTAGCGGTTGGCGATGAAGTCCGGGTGGTTGAGCAGGGCTTCCAGGAAGGTGAGGTTGGTGGCGACGCCGCGGATGCGGTACTCGCGCAGGGCACGGTCCATGCGGGCCACGGCTTCCTCGGGCGTTGGCGCCCAGGCGGTGACTTTTTCCAGCAGGGCGTCATAGAAGCGGGTGACGACCGCGCCGGCGTAGGCGGTGCCGCCATCCGCGCGGATGCCGAAGCCGAAGGCGCCGCGATAGGCGGTGATGCGGCCGTAGTCCGGGATGAAGTTGTTTTCCGGGTTCTCGGTGGTGATGCGGCATTGCAGGGCGTGGCCGCTGAGGCGGATATCCTTCTGCTCGGGCACGCCGGTTTCCGGCAAGTTGCCAATGTGGCCGCCCTCGGCGATGTGGATCTGGGCTTTGACGATGTCGATGCCGGTGACGACTTCGGTGACCGTGTGCTCGACCTGGACGCGGGGGTTGACCTCGATGAAGTAGAACTTGCCGGTGTCCATATCCATCAGGAATTCGACGGTGCCGGCGTTGCAGTAGTTGGTGGCGCGGCCGATGGCGAGGGCGGCGTTACAGATTTCGGCGCGTTCGGACTCGTTCAGATAGGGGGCCGGGGCGCGTTCGATGACCTTTTGGTGGCGGCGTTGGATGGAGCAGTCGCGCTCGAACAGATGGACGAGGTTACCGAAGGAGTCGCCTAGGAGCTGGACCTCAACGTGGCGGGCGCGGCTGACCAGTTTTTCCAGATAGACTTCATCGTTGCCGAACGCGGCTTTGGCTTCGCGTTTGGCGGCCTGCACGGATTCCAGCAGGGTGTCCTCGGACTCGATGGGGCGCATGCCGCGTCCGCCGCCGCCCCAGGAGGCTTTGAGCATGACGGGGTAGCCTACTTGCGCGGCGAGGCGTTTGATTTCCGCAGCGTCGTCGGGCAACGGGTTGGTGGCGGGCATGACGGGCACGCCGACGGAGATGGCCAGGTTGCGGGCGGCGACTTTGTTACCGAGGCGGCGCATGGTGTCCGGCGACGGGCCGATGAAGACGATGCCCTCGGCGGCGCAGGCTTCGGCGAAGTCGGGGTTTTCGGAGAGGAAGCCGTAGCCGGGGTGGATGGCGTCAGCGTTGGCCTGTTTGGCGACGCGGATGACTTCCTCGATGGAGAGATAGGCCTCGATGGGGCCCATGCCGCGGCCTATCAGGTACGCCTCGTCCGCCTTGAACCGGTGCAGGGAGAGTTTGTCGTGCTCCGGGTAGATGGCGATGGTCTGAATGCCCAGTTCCGCCGCCGCGCGCATGACGCGGATGGCGATTTCGGACCGGTTGGCGACCAGAAGGCGTTTGAAATGCTTCACAGATGTATCTCTCCGTCATGCCGACAATATAGCGCGAACCGGGTGTGCCGGCTTGCACTGGTCGTATCCTAAATGATTACTGTTGAGCAATGCCACCCGCCGGGAGGTAGGCGAAAATATGCCTTATTTTACGGCAGGGAAGTTTACTGATTTATTTTTAGGCGGTGGGGCCGCGAATATAAAAAAGGCGGGCCAAGCGACCCGCCTTTTAAATTTACATTGATTGAGCTTAGTGGCTCAGGGACTGGACGATTTCCTCGGTCATCTTTTTGGCGTCACCGAAGAGCATCATGGTATTGTCGCGGAAGAAGAGTTCGTTGTCGACGCCGGAGTAGCCCGATGCCATGGAACGCTTCACGAACAGCACAGTTTTGGCTTTGTCGACTTCCAGGATCGGCATGCCGTAGATCGGGCTGGCCGGGTTGGTTTTCGCCGCCGGGTTGGTGACGTCGTTGGCGCCGATCACGTACACCACGTCCGCCGAGGCGAACTCGTTGTTGATCGTTTCCAGCTCGAACACGTCATCGTAGGAGACGCCGGCTTCGGCGAGCAGCACGTTCATGTGGCCCGGCATGCGGCCGGCGACCGGGTGGATGGCGTATTTGACCACGATGTTGTCGGCTTTGAGCACGTCCCCCATTTCACGCAGGGCGTGCTGCGCCTGGGATACCGCCATGCCGTAGCCGGGCACGATGATGATTTTGGAGGCGTTCTTCATGATGAAGGCGGCGTCCTCGGCGGAACCGATTTTCACCGATTTGTCGCCCGAAGTGGTGCCGGCCACGGCCTCGCCGCCGGAGGTGCCGAAGCCGCCGAGCAGCACGTTGAAGATGCTGCGGTTCATGCCCTTACACATGATGTAGGACAGGATGGCGCCTGAGGAGCCAACCAGCGCGCCGGTGACAATGAGCGCCATGTTGCCGATGGTAAAGCCGATGCCTGCGGCTGCCCAGCCGGAGTAGGAGTTCAGCATCGAGACCACGACCGGCATGTCCGCGCCGCCGATGGGGATGATGATGAGGAAGCCCATGACCAGGGCCAGGATCGCCACCGCCGTGAACAGGATCTTGTCGCCGCCGGAGAGGATGAAGGCCACGATCAGGATAAACAGCAGGATACCCAGCGCGAGGTTGAGCTTATGCTGACCACGGAAGGTGATCGGCGTGCCGGACATGAGCGCTTGCAGTTTGGCAAAGGCGATCAACGAGCCGGTGAAGGTGACGGCGCCGATGGCCAGGCCAAGCGACATTTCGACCAGGCTTTCCAGGTGGATATGCCCGGTGGTGCCGATGTTGAAGCTCTGCGGCGCGTTCAGTGCCGAGGCGGCGACGAACACGGCGGCCAGACCGACCAGCGAGTGGAAGGCGGCGACGAGCTGGGGTAGCGCAGTCATTTTGATGCGCAGCGCCGCCACGGTGCCGATGGCGCCGCCGATGGCGACACCCAGCACGATGAGCGCCACGCCGGCCAGCGACATGCCGCTGTGCAGGAGCGTCGCCAGGATGGCGATGGTCATGCCGATGATGCCGAGCTGATTGCCGCGGCGCGAGGTGGTGGGGTGCGAGAGGCCACGCAGAGCCAGGATAAAGAGGACCGCGGCGACCAGATAAGCGAAGGCGGTAAGTGACTGGTTCATCTGACGGGGGCCTTACTTTTTACGGAACATCGAGAGCATGCGGTTGGTCACCACAAAGCCGCCGAAAATGTTAACACTGACCAGCACCACGGCCAGGAAGCCGAACAGATGCGCGACATTGCTGCCTTGCAGTCCGGTGGCCAGCATGGCGCCGACAATGATGACCGAGGAGATGGCATTGGTCACCGCCATGAGCGGCGAATGCAGCGCCGGGGTGACGTTCCACACCACGTAGTAGCCCACGAAGATCGCCAGCACGAAAATGCTAAACAGATAGACGAAGGGCGCGGCGGGGGGCGCGTTCTGCGCGGCCACGGCGGCAACGCCGGCGGCGTTCTGCGCGAGTACGCTGGCCTGATGCGCGAGGTCTGCCGCTTGTGCGGCTAAATCAGCTGGTGTCATGGTTTTGCGCCCCCCTTAAGCGGCTGCGGGAATGAAGTTCGGGTGGATGATCTGACCGCCCTTGGTCAGCAGCACGCCCTTGATGATGTCGTCGGTCTCGGTCAGCTTCGGCGCCTTTGCGTCCTTATCCCAGAACGTGGTGATGAAGGTTAGCAGGTTGCGCGCGTAAAGCTGGCTGGCCGCCACGGCGATGCGCGAGGGCCAGTTGCGGTGACCGATGATGGTGACGCCGTTGGCGGTGGTGATGGTCTCGCCCGGCACGGTGCCGGCGCAGTTGCCGCCGGAATCAGCCGCGAGGTCGATGATGATGCTACCCGCGCGCATGGAGGCGACCATCTCGGAGGTGACGATCACCGGCGCCTTGCGGCCCTGCACCAGGGCGGTGCAGACGATGATGTCGTTCTTGGCGACGGTTGTGGCCATGAGGTCGGCCTGCTTTTGGCGGAATTCCTCGGACATCTGCCCGGCATAGGGGCCGGTCTGCTTGGCGGATTCCTCGTCATCGACGCCAATGTAGACGGCGCCGAGGGACTTGATTTCTTCCTTGGCGGCGGGACGAACGTCCGTGCCCGAGACAATGCCGCCGAGGCGGCGCGCGGTGGCGATGGCCTGCAGGCCGGCCACGCCGGCGCCGATGACGAGCACACGGGCGGGCGGCACGGTGCCGGCGGCGGTCATCATCATCGGGAAGCCGCGCGCGAAGGCGTTGGCGGCTTCAATGAGGGCGCGGTAGCCGGACAAATTCGCCTGGCTGGAGAGTACGTCCATGCTCTGGGCGCGGGTGATGCGCGGCATCATTTCCATCGCCACGCCGTCAATTTTCGCGGCGGCGAGGGCCGGGACCAGCTCGGGGTCGCCAAAAGTGTTCATGGTGCAGACCAGCAGGGTGCCGGGGGCGATGAGGGCGCGGATGTCAGCCTGCGGCGCCTGCACGGCGAAGAGGATTTCAGCGCCTTTCAAGGCGGTTGCTGCGTCGGCGGTGATTTGCGCGCCGGCGGCGGCGAATTCATCATCGGAGATCGCGGCCGTGAGCCCGGCGCCTGCTTCAACAGCAACGCTCAGGCCAAGCCCGATCAGCTTTTTCACCGTGTCTGGTGTCGCCGCCACACGGGCTTCCCCGGCACGACGTTCTTTTAAAACCGCTAGACGCATGGACCATTCCCTAAAAAACGCAATCAATTGCGCCGCACCATGATGGAGGCGGCGTAATTATTCAAGAGCACCAGCCGCCAGCTAGGGGCGGTTCCCGGTATCGTAACCTGCCGAAAGTCTGGGAGATGCAGGCAGAAGTTAAAGAATAATGACCGATACATGGCCTTTTTCGGCGGAAAACCCGAGATAGCGATACTTTAACCCCGTGGCGGCGATGAATTCCTGGAACGCTTTGTATTCGTGGGCGCGCCAGCCTGGATAATTGAAATATTCATCGAAGACGATGACCGTGCCGCTGCCGATGCGCGGGCGTAGCTGCTCGAAAATGATCGCGGTGCTGATGTAGATGTCGCAATCCACGTGAATAAGGGCGCAGGGGGCGGGGTTTTCCGCCAGAAAGGGCGGCAGGGTTTTATCGAACCAGCCGACGTGAAGAATCGCGTTGGTGGGGACTTTGGGCAGCCGGCCGCGCAGTGAGAAGGCGCCGGCGGCTTCCTTGGTGCCGCTCCAGTCGCCCGGGAGGCCCTCGAAACTGTCAAAACCATGCACGTTGCGTTGCGTCAGGCTGGCCAGATGGCGCAGCGAGGCGCCTTTTTCGACGCCGAATTCCATGACCAGACCGTCAGCGGAGGCGCGCGACAGGGCGAATTTCAGCAGGTCCAGCCGGTCGGGTAGCACCATTGCCTCGCCCATATGGGCGATGATGTAGTCTACCGCCTCACGCTTGGCGTGCAGACGCAGGTCGATCCACAGATCGTTGGCATAGAAGGAATGCAGAACCTTCCGGTACGCGCGGGAGATGAAACCCTCCCGCAGGCCACGTTTAAAAATCGCCATTAACGTCCTCTTTTATGCTTTTGTTCACTGCCAAAAGGCCTACTTCGCCTCCGGCACCCCGGCAATGCGCAATGCCTCCTGCTGGCGCGCCGTCAGCCGCTCGGCGTCGAAGTCGTCGACAGTCTCATGGAACAGGCGGCTCCAGTTCAACTCCGCTTTCAGGCGCATGAATACTGAGCCAAGGCCGATCGCGGAGCGGTCCATGAGCACGAATTCTCGCGGCGGCCGCACACCGCCGGTGCGTTGCAGGCCGGCGTGAACTTTTTGTGCCACCGCGCGGCCGAATTGAGTGTCGCCGTCCTCCTGGATCGGGCGGACGCGGTCCTCGCACAGCGGGCCGTAGAGGAACTGCGCCCAGTCGTTGAGGATGGTGATCTGCTCGTCCGTGATGCCCTTGAAGCCCCAGATGTCGTAGGCGTGGCGGGCGCGTGCTTCGTCTGCGTCGCGCACCGCGGCGTAGAGTTCCAGCACGCCGCCGACGAATTTGGCCGGGAAGACGCGGATCGAGCCGTAGTCCAGCAGGTTGAGGCCGCCGGAGGAGCTGACCTGGTAGTTGCCCAGATGCGGGTCGCCGTGGATGACGCCGTAGCGGTAGAAGGGGATGTACCAGGCACGGAAAAGGGCGGTTGCGAGCGCGTTGCGCTGCTCCAGGCTCGGGTCGCCCTCCAGCCAGGTTTTCAGGCCGACTCCGTTCAGCCATTTCATGGTGAGCAGGCGGGGCGTGGTGTATTCGGGCACCGGCTCGGGCACGTTGATGTCCGGGATGCCGTCCAGCATGGCGTGGTAGAGGCGCATCTGGGCGGCCTCGCGCTTGTAATCCAGCTCCTCGCGCAGGCGCTCGCATAGCTCGACGTAGATGTCGTCCTGGTTGATGGCATTATCCATGCGCCGGTAGAGCGCCATGGCCATTTTCACCTGGCGTAGGTCGGCTTCCACGATGTTGGGCATGTCCGGGTATTGCAGCTTGCAGGCGACTTGCGTGCCGTCCGGCAGCACGGCCTTGTGGACCTGGCCGAGACTGGCGGCAGCGGCGGCCTCGTGGCCGAAGCTGGTGAATTTTTTCTCCCAATCCGGCCCCAGCTCGCTTTGCATGCGCCGGCGGACGAATGCCCAGCCCATGGGAGGGGCGTTGGCTTGCAGCTCGGCCAGTTGGGCGGCGTATTCGGGGGGCAAAGCATCGGGCACGGTGGAGAGGAACTGCGCCACCTTCATCATCGGGCCTTTGAGGCCGCCCAGCACGGCTTTCAAATCCTGGGCGTGGCGGGCTTGGTCGGTTTTGATGCCGAGAACACGCTCCCCGGCGATGCGCGCGGCGATGCCGCCGACCGCGCTCGAAGTGCGGGCGAAGCGGCCGATGTCGCCAAAGATGTTGCCTTCACGCTCGGCCATTATGCTTCCAATTCGTCTATGCTTCCAGTTCGTCGATAAACCCGGCGATCACGTCCAGACCTTTTTGCCAGAATTCGGGATGGCTTGCATCCAGGCCGAAGGGGGCCAGAAGTTCCTTGTGGCGCAAAGTGCCGCCGGCTTGGAGCATGGTGGTGTATTTTTCCGCGAAGGCGGCTTTGTCGGCGCTCTCTTGATAGACGGCGTAGAGCGCGTTCACGAGGCAGTCGCCGAAGGCATAGGCGTAGACGTAGAACGGCGAGTGCACAAAATGCGGGACGTAGGCCCAGAACAGGCGGTATTCCTCGGCGAAGTGGAAGACCGGGCCGAGGCTCTCGGTTTGCACTTCCAGCCAGATTTCGCCGATGCGGGCGGGGAGCAGCTCGCCGGTGCGGCGCTCGGCATGAATTTTGAGTTCGAACTGGTAGAAGGCGATCTGGCGGACCACGGTGTTGAGCATGTCCTCCACCTTGGAGGCCAGCATGAGGCGGCGGCGCTGCGGATCGGTCTCGGCGTCCAGCAGGGAGCGGAAGGTGAGCATTTCGCCGAAGACGCTGGCGGTTTCGGCCAGGGTTAGCGGCGTGCCGGACATCAGGTAGCCCTGGTCCGCGGCGAGGCGCTGGTGGGCGCCGTGGCCGAGTTCGTGCGCCAGGGTCATCACGTCACGGGTGCGACCGTGGTAGTTCATCAGCACATAAGGGTGGGCTGAGGGCACGGTGGGGTGGGCGAAGGCGCCGCCGGATTTGCCGGGGCGGGGGGCGGCGTCGATCCAGTTTTTGCTGAAGAACGGCTCGATCTGCGCGGCCAGGGCTGGGTTGAAGCGGCTGTAGGCGGCCAGCACCGTGGCTTTCGCCTCGGGCCAGGGGATGTTGCGGTCGTCATCGCCGGGCAGGGGCGCGTTGCGGTCCCAGTATTCGAGCTTTTCCAGGCCCAGCCATTTTGCCTTCATGCCGTAGTAGCGGTGCGCGAGGCGGGCGTAGGAGGCTTTTACCGCCGCACTCAGGGCTTCGACGACCTCGTCTTCCACCATATTCGAGCGGTTGCGGTAGGAGGCGGGGGCGGGATAGTGGCGCCAGTTGTCGTCGATCTCCTTATCTTTCGCCAAGGTGTTGGTGATGAGGGCGAATAGTTTTTCGCTGCGGCCCATGGCCTCGCCGACGGCTTTGCCAGCGGCTTCACGGGTGGCGCGGTCAGGGTCGGAGAGTTTGTTGAGGGCGGCCGAGAGCGTGAGGTCCTCGCCGTTCACCGGCACGCGCATGGCGGCGGTGGTTTCGTCAAACAGCCGGCTCCAGGCGGCGTGGCCGGTGACGTCTTTTTCCATCAGCAGTTTTTCCAGCTCACCGGAGAGCTGGTGCGGCAGGAAGACACGAAGGTCGCGGAACCAGGGGGCGTAGCGGGACAAGGCGGGGTCTTGCAGTTTGGCGGCCAGATCGGGCTCCGAGAGGAGATTGAGTTCCAAGGTGAAGAATAGCAGGTGGGTGTTGATGAGCGTCACGCGCTCGGACATGGTCTGGTAGAATTTGCCGTGCTCGGGGTTGTTGGAGTCCGCGGCAAACAGCAGTTGCGCGAAGGAGGCGGCGCGGCCGAGGGCTTCGGAAATGCGCTCGTATTCATGTACCGCGGCGGCGAGGTCCGCGCCGCTCAGGCCGGTTAGTTTGTCTTTGTAGCGGGACTCGAAGGCGACGGCGGCGTCCTGGGCGGACTGTAAGTCCGCGGCGATTCGAGGGTCGTCCAGACCGGCGTAGAGGTCGTTGAGGTTCCAGGCGGGCAAGTCAGTGCCGCTGCTGGAGAGACCCTCTGGGTGCCGGACGATCCTTGAATGCCGCATGAAAAACCGCTCCTTCGATGTTGCCGCCAGATGTAAGCGTTACTGCGCCGAGGTCAAACCGGGGCAGCATTTGGTTGTGCCGGGGGAAGCCGCTATCTATACTTTTAAAGTAGGAGATTGCATGTCCGCACCGGGACTGAGACGCGACGCTGGTCCTTTGGGCCTGTTATTTGCCAGCCTGGGAGGCATGATAGGTTCCGGCTGGCTGTTCGGGGCGTTGACTGCGGCGAAGATTGCCGGGCCGGCGGCGATGATATCCTGGGTGATCGGCGGGGCGGCGGTGCTGTTGCTGGCGTTCGTGTTCGCCGAGTTGTCCACCATGTTTCCGCAGCCGGGGGCGGTGATTGTGTTTCCGGATTTATGTTTTGGCCGGCTGGCGGCGCAGGTGATGAGCTGGATCAATTTTCTTGCCTATGTCGCGGTGGCGCCTATTGAGGCCGTGGCGGTGGTATCCTACGGCAATAACTTTCTGCCGGGCATGGTCGTGCCGGTGACGGGTGTGCTCACGCTGCGGGGATTTGGGGCGGCGGTAGGGCTGATGGCGGTGTTTCTCGTCATCAATCTGCTGGCGATCCGGCTGGTGTTGCGGATTAACAATGCGATTACCTGGTGGAAGCTGGCGGTCCCTGCCCTCACCGTGGTTACGCTGGTTTGCGTGCATTTCCGGGTACAGAACTTCACGCAATACGGGTTCGCGCCGGCGGGGGCAGATGGGGTTTTTGCCGCTGTTTCGGGGTCCGGGATTATTTTCACTTATCTCGGGTTCCGGCAGGCCATTGAGTTGGCGGGCGAATCCGCCAATCCATCGCGCGCGCTGCCCTTTGCCATATTGGGCTCGGTGTTGTTCTCCATATTGCTGTATTGCGGACTGGAACTCGCGTTTATCGGTGCACTCAGCCCGGCGGACCTTGCCCAGGGCTGGGGGCATTTGAAATTCCCCGGCATTTCCGGACCATTTGCCGGGCTGGCGAGCGGGCTTGGGCTGACGTGGTTGGCTGTGACCCTTTATGCGGATGCGGCGATTTCACCCGGCGGGACCGGAATTATTTACAACACCACGGCGTCGCGCGTGATTTATGCCACCGCGGATGCGGGGCTGCTGCCACGGCGTTTTGCGCAGATTTCCGCGCGTGGCGTGCCGATTACGAGTCTGGCTTTAAGTTTTGCCGCCGGGTTGCTGTTTTTGCTGCCGTTGCCGTCTTGGCGGGTGCTGGTGACGTATCTCTCGTCCATCGGCGTGCTGGCTTATGGCGTTGGGCCGGTGGTGCTGTTCGCATTCCGCAGGACGCTGCCCGAGGCTCAGTTTCCACGGCCGTTCCGGCTGCGGTGGGCCGATGTTATCGCGCCGCTGGCGTTTATTGTCGCCAACTTGGTGGTGTTCTGGGCGGGGGCGGTCGTGGTGGATCACCTGTTCGGCGGGTTGCTTGCCGTGTTTGTGTTGTATTGCCTGCACCAACTGGTGACCCATGGCGGGTTGGCGCATCTGGAATGGCGCGGCGCGTGGTGGATTGGCCCTTATTTCGGTGGACTGTGGTTGATTACGTTTCTTGGGCCCCTGCACGGCACCGGGACGCTGAGCAATGTCTCGGGTGCGGCGGTGCTGGCACTGTTCAGCGTGGCGATTTTGCACCTCGCGCGGACCTGCGCCCTGCCCGACCCGGCGCGGGCGAAGGCCCGGTTCATGCACCGGCAGCCGTGATTCTCCGCCACGCGGGTGGCGGAGAGGCTCACATGCCGATGGCGCGGCGGTAGACGTCCAGCAGGGTTTCCTGCTCTTCGATTTCGGCGGGCTCCTGCTTGCGGATGCGGATCAGCTGGCGCAGCACTTTTACGTCAAAGCCGGCGGATTTGGCCTCGGAATAGATGTCCTTGATGTCCGAGCCGAGGGCTTTGCGCTCTTCCTCGAGCCGCTCGATGCGGTCGATAATGCTGCGCAGACGGTCGCCCGCGACGTTGGTCGGTTTTTCATCCGTTGCATCAAGCGCCATGGTACATCCTCACTTCTCAGGGAGCGCGGGGATAGAGGGTTAGAACCCTCAACGTCAATGCCCCGGTTTGGTGGCGAAGGCAGCCAGAGCTTCCGAGCTGGCCGGTTTTTGGTGCTGCGCCTGCCACTCTTTGTAGGGCATGCCATAGATAATTTCGCGCGCATCGGGATCTGACAGGGGGATGCCTTGGGCTGCGGCGGCCTCGCGGTACCAGCGGGAGAGGCAGTTGCGGCAGAAGCCGGCGAGATTCATCAGGTCGATGTTTTGCACCTGCGGGTTGGCGCGTAAGTGCGCGACCAGGGCATGGAAGGCGGCAGCTTCCAGTTTTTCGGTTTGGGCGGCGTCGATCTCGGGTTTGCTCATCCTGGGGCTCCTGGCATAGTGGCGTTGTGGAGCATGATACCGCCAATCGTCTGCGCGCGATATTCCAGGCGGCTATTGCTGCCGCCGATCCGGCGGTTTGCTTGGCCCCGCATCTGCCGCCGCCGGGCAAGGGCCGTAATATTGTGATTGGTGCGGGAAAGGCCGCGGCTGCGATGGCGGCGGCGCTGGAGGCCGCGTGGCCGCAAAGGCAGGCGGCTATTGAGGGTGTGGTGGTGACCCGGTACGGCCATGGGGTGCCGACGCGGAAAATCGAGGTTTTGCAGGCGGCGCATCCGGTGCCGGATGCGGCGAGCGAGGCGGCGGCACGGAAGATTATGGCGGCGGTGCGGGGGCTTGGGCCGGAAGACCAGGTGATAGCGCTGATTTCGGGCGGGGCTTCGGCGCTGCTGGCGCTGCCGGCACCGGGGGTGACGCTGGAGGACAAGATTCTGGTGAACAAGGCGCTGCTGGCCTCCGGTGCGCCGATTGCGACGATGAACCGGATACGCCGGCAGCTTTCGGGGATTAAAGGCGGGAAGCTGGCGGCGGCGTGCGCGCCGGCGAGACTGGTGACACTGGCAATTTCAGATGTTCCGGGTGATGATCCGGCGGTGATCGGGTCTGGGCCGACATGGGTTGAGGGGGCGGATTACCGGCTGATTGCGACGCCGATGCTGGCGTTGCGCGCGGCGGCGCAAGCCAGCGGCATGACGGTGAGAATACTGGGGGATGCGCTGGAAGGCGAAGCCGCTGAGGTTGGGCGCGGCATGGCTGGGCTGGCGTTGGCCGAGAGCGGGCCGGTGCTGCTGCTGTCGGGCGGCGAGACCACCGTGACGATCGGCGCGGAAAAACCGGGGCGCGGCGGGCGGAATATGGAGTTTTTGCTCAGCATGGCGATTGCCCTGGGTGGGGCGAAGAACGCCTACGCGCTGGCGGGGGATTCCGATGGGATTGATGGCACCGAGGATGCTGCCGGGGCGATGATCGGCCCGGATACGCTGGAACGTGCCCGCGAGTTGGGGCTGGATCCGGTGGGCAGCCTGGCGGCACACGACAGCTACAGTTTTTTTAAATCTCTTGGTGATTTGATCGTCACCGGGCCGACGCTGACCAATGTCAACGATATTCGTGCTGTAATGATTTTATGAGGTTTGCATGACCGAACGCCTGCGCCGCCACCGCCGCACCAAGATCATCGCGACACTGGGGCCGGCGAGCGCCACGCCGGAGGTGCTGGCGCAGTTGTTTCTGGCCGGGGCGGATGTGTTCCGGCTGAATTTTTCGCACGGAAGCCATGCCGACCATGCGGCGCGGATCGGGATGATAAGGGCGTTGGAGAAGAAGTTTGGCCGGCCTATTGGGATTCTGGCGGATGTGCAGGGGCCGAAGCTGCGGGTGGGGCAGTTTCAGTCCGGGCGGGTGACTTTGCAGGCGGGGCAGCAGTTTACGCTGGATAGGAGTGCGGCGCCCGGCGATTCGCGGCGGGTGTGTTTGCCGCATCCGGAAATATTCGAGGCGGCGGAAATTGGCTCGATGCTGTTGCTGGATGACGGCAAGCTGCGGCTGCGGGTGTTGCGCAAGCGCGAGGACCATCTGCTGACCGAGGTGCTGAACAGCGGCGTGCTCTCCGACCGGAAAGGGGTGAATATGCCCGATGTGGTGCTGCCGATTCCCTCGCTGACGGCGAAGGACATTGATGATTTGAATTTCGTGCTGCCGCTGGGGATTGAGTATGTCGGGCTTTCGTTTGTGCAACGGCCAGAGGACGTGGCGCGGGCCAAGGATTTGGCCGCTGGGAGGGCGCTGGTGATGGCCAAGCTGGAAAAGCCGCAGGCGCTTGAAAACCTGGATGAAATTCTGCGCCTGGCGGATGCCGTGATGGTGGCGCGCGGCGATTTAGGCGTGGAGTTGCCACCCGAGGATGTGCCTATTGCGCAGAAGCGAATTATTCGTGCGGCGCAGCAGCGGGGCATGCCCGTGGTGGTGGCCACGCAGATGCTGGAAAGCATGATTTCAGCCCCTGCCCCGACGCGGGCCGAAGCCTCCGACGTGGCGACCGCGGTGTACGATGGGGCGGACGCAGTGATGCTCTCGGCGGAGTCGGCGGCCGGGCAGTATCCGCGTGAGGCGGTGAATATGATGGACCGGATTATCGCGCGCGTAGAACGCGACGAGGATTGGCGGCGGGGGATCGATGCAAAGCGGCCGGCGCCGGAGAAATCCTCGGCCGATGCGATTGCCGCGGCGGCGGTGCAGGTAGCGCATACCATTGGTGCGCAGGCGATTGTGGCGCTGACGCAGTCTGGGTCCACCGCGTTGCGGGTGGCGCGGGAAAAGCCCGACTGCCCGGTGGTGGGGCTGACTACCAGCACCGAGGTGGCGCGACGCATGGCGCTGGTGTGGGGGGTGCATGCCG
Organism: Acetobacteraceae bacterium; assembly: GCA_003164135.1. GTDB lineage: Bacteria > Pseudomonadota > Alphaproteobacteria > Acetobacterales > Acetobacteraceae > Acidocella. The sequence goes on along the minus strand of PLSD01000041.1, from coordinate 1,674 downwards.
CGCTGACAAACGAGGTGCATTCCATGACCGAAGCAGTGGCGCAGGCGGTTAAAATTACCCGGCTGGAAGGGTTCGCCAAGAAGGGCGAGGAGATCGTGGTGGTGGCTGGAGTGCCGTTCGGACAGCCGGGGACCACCAATGCGTTGCGGGTGGTGAGCGTGTGAGCGCGGATTACAAATTCATCGTTTTCATTGAAATGTTTTATTGTTAATGGGTTATGCGATTAAATCAGGGTGATTTGTGCCTTGGCGACGTTGCGGATTTTCTGTATTGATGTCGTGGAAATTATATTTTCGAATCAATCAGAAGGATTTCACATTGCATTCAACGCGGACAGCCGGGGGTTATCGTGGAGCCGGGATGGCGATCGGCCTGACCATGCTGACATTAGCGGGTTGCGCCAAACCGGGGCCAGTCGTGGAAATTGCACCGCCGCCGCCGCCGCCGGTGGGGCATATTTACCCGACCATGGTGGCGGTACCCGCCCCCACGACCCACAGGGTTAGAATTACTCCGGCGCAAGAGGCAACCTATCAGCAGGCGTTCAATGTTATCGGGCTGAAGTCGGCTTTGATGGTCGGTGCGCTCTCGTGTGGGCAGCAGAGCCAGTATGATACCTTCATGTCCACGTTCCAACCGCATATTCTGGCGGAACAGCATGTGATGGACACCTACTTCCACCGCGTCGGCGGAGGTGCCGGCCAAAGCCGGGAGGATGATTTCGTGACGCTGCTGGCAAACAACCAGTCGGTGAGCGCGGAAACGCAGGGTTCGTTCTTTTGCCTGAACACCAGCGCCGAATTCAAAGCCGTGCTGGCGCTGCAGACACCACAGGCACTGGATAGTTTTGCGACTGCTCAACCGCCGCAGGTGCCGACCACGGTGGCCTACGCGGCAACGACCGGCCAGCCCTGAAGCAGGCCGGTTTATACAAAAACCCCGGCAGGTGACTGCCGGGGTTTTCTGTTGGCCGTGAAAAGCTTGGGTTAGAGTATCTTTTAGATGGATACTCTAACTTTATATTTTATAGTGATTCACATTAACAATATTACGTGTTAATATTTGCCACCTTGTGGGGGTGAATGATGAGCTACAGTGTTGATTTACGTGAGCGTGTTGTCGGCTATGTGCGTGGGGGCGGCAGCCCGACGCAAGCTGCGCGATTGTTTCAAATCAGCCGAGTGACCTTATACCGCTGGCTTGGCGCCTCAGATTTGCGCCCGAAACCTGCCAAAGAACGTCGGCGCAAGTTGGATAAGGCAGCACTTGCTGCTCATGTTCAAGACTTTCCGGACGCATTGTTGCGAGAGCGGGCAGCCCATTTCGGTGTACGGATCAACTCGATCTGGGTTGCGCTGAAAAAGCTCAAGATCACTAAAAAAAACGACCAAATATGCTGAGAGTCGTTACGAAGAAAGAATATCGTCCCTGCGCGCCTTGCGGCACTGGATAGGCTGCCATGGCAAAGCAAACGTAGTGTATTTCGATGAAAGCGGCTTCGTCAGCCATACGCACCGTCCTCACGGGTGGGCCATCCGCGGTAAGCAAGTGTTTGGCAGGATCAGTGGCAATAACCGAAAGCAAACCAATCTCATTATGGCAAAGCGCGGGTCAGAGTGGGTTGCCCCTATGCTGTTTAAGGCCAGTTGCACGCACCTGACCGTGCTCGCCTGG